>NZ_GL397071.1:1058619-1124468 GCF_000146345.1 Peptoniphilus duerdenii ATCC BAA-1640
AATCATACGAACATAACCCCACCACGGTTATACCCGTTCGACTTCAATGACTCAGCTTTTAGCTTCGTCATTTCCGCTCAGGGTGACTGTTTTCCTTAAGGTTATCACTGTAGAGATCCTTCGACTCCGACGGTACCCGTCTCCGCTCACGATGACCAAGTGGGAGGTTTTATGCTCGATAGGTGTTATTTTATTTGCAAAGTTCATTCTGGCATTAGCTATGGAAGCAGATTGCTTCCGCTACATTTTTTTACCCATTGTAATTAAATCAAACAAAAATACAAAAAATAAAAGATCGACACTTATTTCTAAATGCCGATCTTTTATGAAAGTTTTCAAGCACATTGTGCTTTGCTTACACCCTATGTAATTGTGTAAACTACACTGTTAGGTATAAAATATGGATTGAAAGGGGTATCTTTTTCTAAACCTTTTGGTTTAGAATAAAATTAAAGACCATACAATTTGTATGGTCTTAATGGTGCGGGAAAGAGGACTTGAACCCCCACTCCAATGGAACTAGATCCTAAGTCTAGCGCGTCTGCCAATTCCGCCACTCCCGCGTGACTACTTATCTAGTATATTATGTTTTTCGATTCTTGTCAACACTTTTTTAAAATTTTTTTAAATGTTTTTTAAATTTTTTTCTGACAAGTATTTATCCAAAATATTATCTTTAAGTTCCTCTGTTTTCTAACTTCTAACTTCCATCTGATACTTACACTTTGGGCAGGTTACTTTGATTTTGCCTTTGCCTCTTGGTACTCGCATCTTTTGATGACAGTTGTCGCATTTTATATATTTGTATTCTTTTCTATTTTTAAATTGTGTTAGATTTCTTTTATAATTTCTTTTGATTTTATTTACGACGCTTACTATTTTGTCATTTTCAATTCTTCTTACGTATATATTTTTTGAAAATGCTCTTATCAGTGAATATATTAGAAATGTCACAGAAAACATATCGAATAGTCTTACATGGGTCGTATATGCTAGGATTTTAAATATTAACGCGTTTGTGATGAGAAATATATTTAGCTCATCGACGCCGTTTCTTCCTTGCATGATCTCTTTTAATTTTTTCATTTAATCACCATGAACATTATAACATGATTTTTAAAATTCAAAAAATCTTATTTTGTGATATACTTATTTCAGGAGGTAGTATGGATTATTCAAAGTATATTAGAAATTTAAAAGATTATCCAAAGGAAGGTATAATCTTCAGAGATATAACCACTCTTTTAAAGGATAAGGATGCGTTTAAAGGTGCGATAGATGAACTTGTGGCTCTTGCTCCTAAGAATGTGGACAAGGTAGTGGGCGTAGAGGCTCGTGGCTTCATCGTAGGTGCTCCTATGGCCTTTCATATGGGTGCAGGATTTGTGCCTGTTAGAAAGCCTGGTAAGCTCCCATATAAGAAGATCGAAGTTTCTTATGAATTGGAATATGGCACTGACAAGATTGAAATCCACGAGGACGCAATCAGTTCTGGCGAAAAGGTAATAATTGTTGACGACCTACTTGCAACCGGAGGTACTTCAAAGGCTACCATAGACTTAGTTGAAAGACTAGGTGGTAAGGTTGAAGCGTTGGTATTTTTAGTTGAACTTACTGACCTACCTGGCAGAGAAGTTCTAAAAGGTTATGATGTTAGAAGCCTCATCAAATATTAAATTTTTATAAAAAGACCCTTCTATTTGTAGAAAATAGAAGGGTTTTTCATTGGACATATAAAATTATATAATTTTAGCAAATTTATTACCAAAACTTTTAATTTTTGGTGGATATTATACAGTAACTTCTTGTTTTAGAACCATTTGCTTGTATTCGTTTGGCGTAATTCCTGTGTACTTCTTAAAAGTAGTGGAGAAGTGAGATTGGGAAGAGAATCCACAGTAACAAGAAATAAATTCAAAGTTTTTCTTGTTTTCGCTGATCAATTCCTTGGCATATCCGATTCTCTTTATATTTATATATTCGCAAAATCTGTAGCCTGTTTCTTGGGTGAAGAGGTGACAGAGATAATTCTTAGAAATATGTAGCTTTTTCGCCGTTTCAGAAAGGGTAATCTTGTCTCGGAAATTCTTGTTAATGTAGGAAATAGCTCCTTCTACCAACTCGTGATCAGACTCACTAATCCCAAGTAGAAGTGAATCTCTATATGTGGTGAGCATTGACTCGCCATAATTTGCTAGCTCCTCACGAGAAATGAAATTTGCGATAGCGATACTATTTCTATGAACCTTGTCTGATAAATCTTTTTTGTACTTGCAAAGAAAATATGTATACAAGAAGACATTTAAAACATTGAGATACTCCTTAAGTTCTTCTGCAGTTGCAATGGTACTGATCCTCTTTCTATAAAGTTTATGTGCCTTGCCGAAACTCTTGATATTGTTCGCCTTGGCAATCTCTAAATTATTATACATGTAATCATCCTTTCTATTTAAAATAAATATAGTAATATTTGAAAAATATTATCAATATAACTATATTATAATGAAAAAGTAGTTGATAGTCAATATCAAGGAAAGGAGAACATATGAAAGTTAAAATTATTTACTGGTCAGGAACCGGTAACACAGAAAAAATGGCAAACGCAATATTTGAAGGGGCAAAAGAGGTAAATGATGATACCACCCTAATCAATGTTTGCGACGCAAAAGTTGATGATGTAAAAGACGCAGACGTTCTTATCTTTGGATGTCCAGCAATGGGATCAGAGGAACTAGAAGAAGAGTACATGAGACCATACATGGACAGCGTAAACGAACTACTTAAAGGCAAAAAAGTTGCACTATTCGGATCTTACGAATGGGCAGAAGGCCAATGGATGGAATATTGGAAAGAAGAACTAGAAAATCTTGGAGTACAAGTATTCGAAACAGTAATCGCTTACGATAATCCATCAGAAGATGCACTTGCAGATTGCAGATCATTAGGAAAGGCAATTGCAAGATAAATTGACCGACTTTAAAATAAGCGGTAACATAACCATTGAGTTCTATAAAAAGATAAGAACATTACCTAATTTAGATTACCTGAATTCTCTCGTAAAGATGAGTATCGCTCCTACTTTGTACGAGAAAAAAGTAGGAACACTCATGACCATAAGAGAAGATGACAAATCTTCTCTGTCCACATGGAAAACATATAAAGACGAATTAGCGGCAGCACTGAAAGTTCAATACATCGAACTTAAAGATGAAAAGAATTATACAGTGATCCTCTTTTATGACAAAAGATATTTGGAAGCAACCCTAAAACAAGAAAGGGTAAAGAAATTTCTAAAATCTATCGGTTATGAAAATTCCCACCAGATTAACCATTACCTTCTTAAATTAAAAGATAGATTTAGAGAACAAGTACCAGATGAGGTAGGCATATTTTTGGGTTACCACTTCGAAGACGTAGTAGATTTCTACTTCAACAGTGGTAAAGCCTGCCTTGTTTGTGGCTATTGGAAATGCTTTAACAACAAAAATCGCGCGCTATACGACTTTAAAAGATACAATCTTGCAAAAGAAAATTACATGAAAAGTTTACTCTATCAATAAAACTGGGATATTCCCAGTTTTATTGTTTTTTGTGTGGAAGGTGGTCATCCAAACATAACCCCACCACTTTTATACCCGTTCGACTCCGGGTGTCGGTAAACCTCCACCCTTCGCTCAGGGTGACCGTCTTCATTAGTTTATTCTTAATAAGGAGTTTATAGGTGGTTGTCACCCTGAGAGGCAGTCGAGTTCTGCAAATCAGACTTCACAATGCTCGGCTTCTTTGGAACTCTTTGCACGAGACCTGCTACGAAATCGAAGATTTCGGCTAGGGCTTCGAATGGGTATAACCTCTGAAGACTTAGTATAGCCATATGAAATAATAATTATTATTCCACACACTTTACTCAAAAAATAAAAAAACCCTGCATACACAGGGAAATTAAAACTTATTCAAAATATCGTGATGACCGATATCTAATAGCAAAATCAATTCATCACCTTCGTAAAACCACAATATTCGAATATCCATATTGATAGAAGACTCCCAAATACCGTCAGTACCTTGAACTTTTTTGGTGCGTAGATGGGTGAGTCGGATTATTTACGAAAAACTCAAGCTTCTTTTTGGTCTGTTTCTTTTCAACATCAGACAAAGTTTTATAATGTTTTTTAAAAGCCTTAGAAAAAGTAATTTTGTAGGTCATTACTTGTCGAGTTCCTCAAAAAGAGCATCAATAGAATCGAAAACAGGTTGGTTACCATTCTTAATAGATTCCTTGATTTCGTCAACAGAAGCCTTTAGATTTTTTATGACATGTTCTGGATAAATGGCAACAGGCACGAGGATAATCCTACCATTATCTTCGATAACTTCGAATTGGTCGCCTTGATTTAGATCCATTGAGTTGACAATTTCTTTTGGGATAGTCACTTGAGACTTTGCTTTTAATTCGACTAACATAGAAACCTCCTTTTGTTAGAAAATCAAACTTTCTAACTAAATTATAAAATTTTTAATTGAAAATGTCAATATACATGGTCATCATGAGAGGTGGTCGTCTTCCTTTAGGATATCATTGTAGAGATCCTTCGACTCTGACGGTACCCGTATCCGCTAAGGATGACCATGTGGTAGGTGGGTTTTTGTAGCGGAAGCAATCTGCTTCCACAGCCGGGCAGTCGAGTTCTGCAAATCAGCCTTCACAATGCTCGGCTTCTTTGTAACTCTTTGCACGAGACCTGCTACGAAATCGAAGATTTCGGCTAGGGCTTCGAAGGATCTGACCTATATTTAACCCATCTATCCCCAAAAAATATTAACAACTACTATCCCAAATATAATCATCCAAATGTAACCTCACCATGGTTATACCCGTTCGACTGCGGGTGTCGGTAAACCTCCACCCTTCGCTCAGGGTGACCGTCTTCATTAGTTTATTTTTAATAAGGAGTTTATAGGTGGTTGTCACCCTGAGAGGCAGTCGAGTTCTGCAAATCAAGCTTCGCAGTGCTCGCTTTCTTTGGAACTCTTTGCACGAGACCTGCTACGAAATCGAAGATTTCGGCTAGGGCTTCGAATGGGTATAAGCTATATTTAACCAAGTCTATACAAATGAAATCATCCAATCATAACCCCATCCACAACCTCAAAAACTAAAAATTTTCACAATTCACTTTAAATAATTACCATTACATAGTATGATAAAAATAGATGTACTTAATTTAAAATAGCTAACAAATAGCTATCACAAATTTACTTTATTCTTAAAAATATAGATTAGAAAGGTGATACAATGTTTAAAATATTAGTAGTAGATGATGAAGAGAAGATAAGAGAAGTCATAAAGACTTATGCAGAGTTCGAGGGTCACACTGTCGTAGAAGCGGTGGATGGTATCGATGCTGTTGAGAAAGCTAGGGAACAAGACTTCGATGTCATTGTTATGGACATAATGATGCCTAGACTTGACGGTTTCTCTGCATACAAAGAAATCAAAAAGACGAAGAATATTCCAGTCCTTATGCTATCCGCAAGGGGAGAGGAATATGACAAATTATTCGGCTTTGAAATAGGTATTGACGACTACGTGGTTAAACCATTTTCTCCTAAGGAACTGATGGCTAGACTAAATGTAATCGTGACTAGAAATAAAAAGTTAAACGACAATAGAGTTATGGAGTTCGAAGGTCTAAAGATTGACCTAGATGGGAGAAGCGTATCCGTTGATGGGGAAAGGGTGGACCTAACTCCTAAGGAATACGAACTTCTCACATACCTTGCAAAGAATAAAAACATCGCCCTCTCAAGGGAACAACTTCTAAACCAAGTGTGGGGCTATGATTTCTACGGCGACGATAGAACCGTGGATACTCATATCAAGATGCTTAGAAACTCAATCAAACATTATAGAAAATTTATAGTAACAGTAAGAGGTGTTGGATATAAATTCGAAGAGGACGAAAACAATTAAAAAGACCTCCATGCTATTTAAACTTTGGAGGTACTTCATAGGCTTTGCAGCCATGATATTCATAATCCTTTGGCTGTTCCAAATAGTATTTCTAAACTATTTCTACGAATCCATGAAGATAAGCGAAATCACAAGGATCGGAAACACCATACAAAATGAATTCGACTCAGAGGATTTCGGCGAAGTCTTAACCACCTACGCATTAACAAAATCTCTTAAGATTACAGTCGTAGACGAATACGGTCATTACAGAATGACAAATGACACGGTGCTTGAGTACATGCCACCAATGTCCAAACTTAGATTCGACGCAGAATACGGAAGGCTCCAGGAAGAAGGATTAAAATATATAATTAAGACCAGCAAGATTCCAAAACTGGACAATTCCCTAATCGAGTTTAACGGATACCTTGGCAACATTGCAGGGGTTAAATACTATATAACCATCTCTTCAGTCCTAGAACCGGTGGACTCAGCCATAGATATACTAAAAGAACAACTTTTCATCGTTTCCATTATTTCGCTTGTAATAGCGATGATCATGTCATTCTTTATATCCAAGAGACTATCAGATCCTATAGTGCAAATGTCTAGGACGGCAATAGCGATAGGGAAGGGAAACTACGACATCATGTTTAAAAAAGGCGACTACGAAGAGATAGACGACCTGTCAGACACCTTAAACTACGCAACCGGCGAACTTAAAAAGACATTGCAACTTAGAAAAGACCTCTTGGCAAATGTGAGCCACGACCTAAAGACGCCACTTACGGTCATAAAATCCTACGGAGAAATGATCAGGGACATAAGCGGCGACAACAAGGAGAAGCGTAACGAACACATCGAAGTCATAATTGAAGAAGCAGACCACCTAACCAAATTGGTAAATGACCTACTGGACGTATCTAAACTGGAATCATCGGTTGCAAACTACGAAATCACAACCTTTGACCTTGGAGAAATGGTGGATAACCAAGTAATGAGATTTAAAAATTACAGAAGTGACTTTGACTTTGAAGTAATAAAAACCGGTGACTTAAAAGTAGAAGCAGACTACAAGAGGATAGAACAAGTAGTCTATAACCTCATCTCCAACGCCATCAACTACTCAGGAGAATCTAAAAAACTAATTCTTAAGACAGAAGAAACAGAAAAAGGCGTGAGATTCGACTGTATCGACTTCGGAATAGGAATAAAAGAAGAAGACATAAAAGGCATCTGGGACAGGTTCTACAGAGGAAGCGGCAATAGAACAAGATCCAAAGTAGGCACAGGCTTAGGACTATTCATAGTAAAATCCATCCTAGAAGGACACGGATTTGAATACGGAGTAACATCAAAAGTAAACGAAGGAAGTAACTTCTACTTCGTAGCGAAAAAGATGGAGAAAGAAAAGTAAAAAAGTAAAAAGTAAAAGAGAGAGCAGAAGCTTTCTCTTTTTTTATGTGGTAAGACAAATACTACAATAACAGTCATAAAATTTAGACCTCACCAGGCTTATACCCATTCGACTACGACGGTTCCGCATTGCTCCACCGTCTCCGCTCAGGGTGACTGTCTTCATTTGGGATTATATAGATAACAACCTCGCAACTACAGTTACCCTGAGCGAACGAGGTGAGTCGAACGGGTATAACCCTGGTGGGGTTATGTATGGATGATTATTTAATTTTGTAGCGGAAGCATTTTGCTTCCATAGCCGAGAGGCTCTGCACAGAAAAACCTAAAGGAAGACAGTCACACTGAGCGAACGAAGTGAGTCGAACGGGTATAACCCTGGTGGGGTTAAGCATTGATGACGGTATTTATGAGCATTAATAATCTCTACAAAAAATAAAAAAACCGTACTTAATGTACGGTTTCTAATATGTAGCCATGCACCTCTTATTGAAAGGCTAATCAATACGGTACCCATGGAGCCAGCTCCACCCAGGCACCCTCACGGCACACAGAATATCTTACTTAGTGCTGCTTCCGTCAAGACCTGACACGGTTCATAAGCTCCTGTTGCGTGAGACCCAAGTTTCAACACCGCTTTCATGGGGCAGTCTACCGATTAAACAATCCTCCAAGAGGAATTCAATCCTGCTGTAGCGAATTGCAGGTTACAGGACATCGCTAATTTCCCATCTAGCATGGCATGGCGCAGGGAGAGGGATTTGAACCCTCGATACAATTTCTCGTATACACGCTTTCCAGGCGTGCACCTTCAGCCACTCGGTCATCCCTGCATGCTTACAGACTTATATTATACTTGAATATTTAAAAAAAAGCAAGGTTTTACCCTTGCTCTTAATCCTTTATTTAAGTTTTTTTAGTCCAACTCTTTCTCTTTTTATGTCGATGGAGATGACTTCTACGTTTACTATATCTCCGACACTTACTATGTCTTTTGGATGCTTTACGAATCCTTTTGACAGGTTGGAGATATGGATCAGTCCTTCTGAATGAAGTCCTATGTCCACGAAACAGCCGAAGTCCACCACGTTTCTTACTGTGCCTTTTAGTACGTCTCCGATTTTTAGGTCTTCGATGGTTAGTATGTCGGATTTTAAGAATACTTCATCTAGGTCTTCTCTCGGGTCTCTGCCTGGTTTTTTAAGTTCTTCTAAGATATCTCTTAGGGTGAATAGTCCAACTCCTAGTTCGTTTGCGAGTTCTTCTGTGGCTTCTTCTGTACCTTTTAGTTTCTTTGCTATTTCGTAGGATTCTGGATGGACTGCTGTGGAGTCGAGGATTTCTTCTCCGTCTAGGATTCTTAGAAATCCTGCTGATTGTTCAAATGCTTTTGGTCCTAGTCCTTTTATATTTTTTAAATCTTTTCTGCTGTTGAATCTGCCTACTTCGTTTCTATATTTTACGATATTTGTTGCTACTGTGTTGTTGATTCCGCTGACATATTTAAGTAGTGGTACGGATGCTGTGTTTAGGTTAACTCCTACTGTGTTTACGCAGGTTTCTACCACGTCGTGAAGTTTCATGTCTAGGTTCTTTTCGTTTAGATCGTGTTGGTACTGTCCAACTCCTATGTGTTTTGGCTCGATCTTAACTAGTTCTGCCAGTGGATCTTGGAGTCTTCGTCCGATGGAGATTGCGCCTCTTACGGTTACATCTAGGTCAGGGAATTCTTCTGTGGCTTCTTCTGATGCGGAGTAGATGGATGCGCCTGCTTCACTTACGATGGTCCAGGACACGTTTAGTTCATTTTCTCTTACGAAGTCTGCTACGAATGATTCTACTTCCCTCGATGCGGTTCCGTTTCCTATGGCGATGACGTCGATATCATTTCTCTTTATAAGTCCCATTAGTTTCTTTTCAACTTGGGTCTTGTCGCCTTTTGCCCCTGCTATGAAGAGTACGTCGTGTTCTTTGAAGTTTCCTAGTTTATCTACTGCTGACGCTTTGGTTCCGGTTCTGATTCCAGGGTCTAGTGCCAACACGTTTTTATCTTTAAGCGGTCTTATCATAAGTAGGTTGTGTAGGTTTTCGCCGAAGAGTTCTATGGATGCTGTCTCTGCGAGTTGGGTTAAGTCGCTTCTGATTTCTCTTTCTATGGATGGCATAATCAGTCTTTTTAGTGAGTCTTCGATGATTTCTGTCTTTAGTTCTTCCAATGTATGGGAGTTGATGTAGGTGGATTTGATATTTGAAATGATGATATCCATTGGGCTTACCATTTCAACTTTTAGTACATCGTCTTTTTCACCACGATTGATTGCGAGGGTGTTGTGGAATTTTAAATCCTTTATCTTTTCTTCGAAGTCATAGTACATTTCATAGACATGATTTTCTTCTTTTTTTGTGGTCTTTAGGCTCGAGAATCTCCACACGATCTTCTTGATCATCTCTCTAATCTTACTAGAGTCGGAGATATTTTCTGCTTCGATGTCCTTTGCTCCTTGGAGGATTTCTTCCACTTCTAGTTCGTCTTCTGGATGTTCTATTTTAAAATTCTTTATAGCTTCTAGTATATCTTCTAAATTTTTTTCTTCTGCAATCATGTTTGCAAAGACTTCGTAGCCTCTTTCTCTTGCGATGCTTCCTCTGGTGTTTCTCTTAGGCTTGTAAGGTCTGTAGATGTCTTCTAGGGCAGATAGCACGTCTGCTGCGTCTATCTCAGCTACAAGCTCCTCTGTAAGTTTGCCTTGGCCGTCTATAAGGGATTTAATCTCTTCTTTTCTCGCTTCCAAATTTCTAAGATATGTAAGTCTCTTTAGAAGATTTCTAAGCTCTTCGTCGGTTAGTCCGCCGGTTACTTCTTTTCTATATCTGGAAATAAATGGAACTGAATCTCCGCCATCTAAAAGTTCGATGGTGGGGATAAGTCTCTTTTCATCTATATTAAGTTCCTTTGATAATTTCGTTATAATACTCATTCTTCACCTCTTTTTATATTTTAACATATGTGAAAGATATATCAAAACAATTTAAGTTACCTGTTGTAAAAACCAAATTTTAGGATAATTGCCATATTATTTTAATATTTAGTTTAATTCTATACTTTTATGTGGTAAAATATTTAGATATTAATGACAACGGGGGAGTTAGTATGAATAAAAATAGAAATAAAAATATAATTATCAGTGGATTTGCATTATTCTCAATGTTTTTCGGAGCGGGGAACCTGCTTTTTGCACCTGCCCTCGGAGAGGCAATGGGTAAGGCATTTATCCCTTCAATGATTGGATTTATAACCGCTGGGGTTGGTCTGGTTATGATGGGAGCCATCGCTTCTATGAAGGCTGGAGGCAGCATCCTCGAAGCATCAAGCATAGTAAATCCAACCTTTGGACAGATATTCTCCACCGTTACAGTCCTCGCTATCGGACCTGGACTTGCGATTCCTAGGACGGCGGCGACCACCTACGAAGTAATCTCCAAAGGACTTATGCCAAATCTATCTCCAGTACTTTCAAGTACAATATTTTTTATCCTTGTGCTTTTGTTTGTTTACAGACCTTCAAAAGTAGTTAGCAACTTGGGAAGATTCTTGACACCTATGCTACTTATCGTGCTTGGAATTATCATTGTAAAAGGATTTGTGCATCCTATCGGAACTCCAGCAGAAAAGGGAATAGTAGGTGCATTTGGAATTGGATTTGAAGAGGGATACCAAACCATGGACGCTCTCGCAGCGCTAATCTTTGCGAGAATAATCTACGACGACTTCGTAACGAAAGGCTACAGCGATAAAAAGGAAATCCTAGGCATGACCATCAAATCTGCAATAATAGCAGGAGTGGGTCTATCAGTTATCTACATCGGTCTTGTGTTCATAGGAGCATCTGCCAGTGGAGAAGGTATTTCAGATCTAGGAAGAACAGAAATGCTTATCCATTTAACGGGAAGACTTCTAGGAAAATTTGGGAATATCGCCCTGTCACTTTCTATGGCTCTTGCATGTCTAACCACTGCAATCGGACTTACAGCCTATGTAGGAGAATATTTCAGCTCACTATTTAAAAACAAAATATCCTACAATGTGATCATACTTATATCATCAGTATTTGCAGCTATCACATCTGTAAGGGGAGTAGACAATATAGTTGCAATCTCAGCACCGATACTTGTTGCTCTATATCCAACTGCCATAGTTATCATATTTTTAAACACATTTATCGAACACCTAGGTAAGAGGGGAATAGTAATCGGATCTATAGTAGGATCACTGATTCCTGCAGTAAACACGATTTTAAATTCAATATTTGGAAATATAGATATATTTAAACCATTGGAAGATATCCTACCAAAATCACTTGTGGTATTTTCTTGGGTAGTGCCAGTTGTGGTGTTGGCGATAATATTTAATATAATTTACAAAGGAAAAAAACAAACCGCATAAAAAAAGGTGGTGTTGCAGAAAGATAATTATTCTGCCACACTACCTTTTTTATTTTTAAAAAATTTTGGTTGTATAAATTTATTTTTTATATCTTATTTGTTGCATAAAAAAATAGGACCTAAGTCCTATTTTTAAGTAAATATTAAGCTTCTGGTTGAGCTGCTCCTGTAGGGCATACTGATGAGCAAGCGCCACAATCGATACATTGATCTTGATCGATTTCGTAGATTGCACCTTCAGAAATACAGTTTACAGGACATTCTGGTTGACATGCGCCACAAGCGATGCATGCATCTGTAATAATATGAGCCATTATAGCACCTCCATAAAATTTTATACCTTTTACTGTCTTTAGTATAACACTAGGAAATAGTTTTATCAACTGCTATTTTCAAAATTAATAAACCTAGTAAATCGCTAGGATATTGAAATATAGCCATTTATAGCGAAAATATTCCGCTTGTGTGATTATAATCAAATTCTAAATGATAATGAGATTATCTAAAATTTAACTAAGATTCATTTTAAAAAAATAATTTTTTCTATGATAAAATAGAGTTATGGATAAAAAAGATTATGTACCGGGAACGGATATAGAAATATTTCAAAGGGACGATAGATTTAAATATACGACGGATTCCCTAATCCTAAGTTCATTTGCAAATGTAAAGGGAAAGGTATTGGACGCAGGATGTGGCAATGGAATCCTAAGCCTTCGCGTATTAAATAGGGCGAGGGAAGTGGTCTCTGTGGATATGGAAGAGATCTACACCGACAATTTAAATAGAACCATCGAGCTAAATAATTTAAAAAATATAAAGGTAGTTAATTCCAAGATAGAAAATTTGAAAGGATACTCTGGATACTTCGACACTATCATCACCAATCCGCCTTACTTCACAGATAGAACTGCCATAGAAGTTTCAGAAGGCAGGGAGCGTCACACAGAGGACATATACATATTTATAAAGGCGCTCTCAAAATATTTAAAGTACGGTGGAAGGATGTACATGGTATTTCCAAGCCTTCGTCTTCAAGAGATAGCGGTCTATCTAAAAGAATTAAATCTCTATATAAAGAGAATTAAATTTATAAAGAAGGACATCTCATCTAAGTCAAATATAATGCTACTAGATATTAGGCTCGGCGGCGGATATAATTTGGAAGTGCTACCTGACTTCTATATGTACGAAGGCGGCGAAATGACTGAAGAATTTAAAGCCGTTTACAGAAATGAGGTTATGAAATGATTTACTTTTGCCCAACTCCAATTGGAAATTTGGAAGATATAACCCTTAGGACATTGAATGTTCTAAAGTCAGTGGATATTATCTGCTGCGAGGATACGAGAAATTCCATAAAACTTTTGAATAATTTCGACATCAAGAAAAGACTTATCGCCTACCACAAGTTCAACGAAAGACAGAAGGTGGACGAACTTATAGAACTTTCAGAGAAGAATGATATAGCAATCATCTCTGACGCAGGGATGCCAGGCATCTCAGACCCAGGATTTATCCTTATGAAAGAATTAATAGACAGGGACATAAAATTCGAAGTTCTACCGGGAAGCACAGCGTCCATACTTGCACTGCTATATTCAGGATTTTCTACGGACCATTTCTTTTTCTACGGATTTTTAGATTCCAAAAGGTCCAAGAGATTAAAAGAATTGGAAGATTTAAAAGAACTCAAGTTTCCAATTATATTTTACGAAGCACCCCACAGAATTTTGGAAACCTTGGAGGATATGAGAGAAGTCTTTGGAAGTAGAGAGATTTCCATTTCTAGGGAACTTACCAAGATGTTTGAAGAGCATATAAGGGGAAGTATCGATGAAATTTTAGAGATGGACTTAACCCTTAAAGGTGAGTTTGTAATTGTTGTGGATGGTTACGAAGCTGAAGAGGTAGAAGTAAATATAAAGGCTGAACTTGAAAAGAAAGTAGCTACTGGAATGAAGATGAGTCAGGCGATTAAGGAAGTGGCAAAGGAGTTTGGTTTAAAGAAAAACGATGTGTACAAGGTGAGTTTAGAAGATGAATAAGGGAGTAGAATTAGAATCTCTAAGAAACGAGATTAAAAGCGTCGGAATAATCTTGG
Organism: Peptoniphilus duerdenii ATCC BAA-1640; assembly: GCF_000146345.1. Lineage (GTDB taxonomy): Bacteria > Bacillota > Clostridia > Tissierellales > Peptoniphilaceae > Peptoniphilus_B > Peptoniphilus_B duerdenii. Next base: position 1,072,539 of record NZ_GL397071.1, read on the forward strand.
AAGACAGGTATCGAAAAGTATTTTCACAGGATAGGGATGAATTTAGAAAAAAACTCGTGGAGCGCACTGGAGAAATTGTCGAACTTCCAAAGCTAGATGAAAAGAAAATAGTAAAATTTAAAAATTTAGTTGGAATAGATGGATCTTATAATAAGTCCGGAGGAAATTTTCCACATTATATAGAACTTTACAGGGCATTGGGACTTCGTTTTGACAAGGAATCTGTGGTAGTAAACGAAATATTTACACCACTACTACAAAATACCTTGGAAGAAGAAAATAATATGAAGAAGAGGCTCGCAGAGATTGAGCTTAACTGTGCAATTGAGTCCATAATGAAGCTAAATCCAAAATATATTATGATGGACGGCGGACTAATTAGGTACAACTTAGATGCGAAGGATAAGTTCGAAGAACTTTTGGAAATAGTGGACGAGAAGGACATAGTTCTATTTGGAGTGGTCAAGGACGTAAAGACCGACTACATCAGAAGATCCTTCGACTGGGATGAGTTTTATTATGACAGAGAGCTTATGTTTGGAATTCTAAAAAAGGGCGAGGCACTACTTATAAATAATAGTGTAAATAAAAAGTTTAGCTACAGTTTAAGCTCAGCATTTTTGCGAAGCTCCACCTATCCCGGAGTAATTGGAATAGATGTGTACAATAGAAATAAAACGGAACTCACAGGCATTGCATCCTTGGTCTACACATTGACGCCGGAAAATTCCAGGGGAGTGCCATACTTTTTAGATATAGTCGATAGCGAAGTTAAGATAACCAATATTATGATGGAATCTCTTTTAAAAGATAACTTGGACAGAGGTTACTACGAAAGATTTTTCGTAAGTGAAAGAGATAAAAGGAGTATGAAATGATAAAAGTAGTTGGAATAACCACTAACAATACATTTTATGTAGGAAGCAAGGAGAGAAACTTCAGGATGAATGAGTTTCTTGCCATAGACGACGAGGCACAGGGCAGGCTTCTCGGAGAAGTGGTGGAGGCACAGACCTACAATAGATTTATACCGCTTGATATAGGCGGAGATTTTGTTGATAGCTCGGTTCTAATAAGCCTTAAGAGTTTGGGATACGACCTATCAGAAGATACGATCTATATCGCAAAGGTCAGACTCTTAAAGGAAGCGAAGTATCCAGTGCTAACAGGCTCTGATGTAAATATCCCGTCCTTCGAAGAACTAAAGCCGATCATTGCGAAAACTTCGCGAGAAAAGGGACTTACCATTGGAATCATAAAGAACACAGAAGTTTTATATGATGAAATGGACGATGAACTAAAAGGAGTTTTGGAGACCTTCGAAGAAGAAAAGACAGAACCACAAAAAGACGTTCCATTTATTTTAAATATAAATTCCATGCACGAATATCCTCACATAGGAATATTCGGCGGCTCCGGATCAGGTAAGAGCTTCGGACTTAGGGTGCTTCTAGAAGAACTTATGAAGAAAAAAATCCCTACCATAGTACTAGATCCCCACTATGAAATGGAATTTGGTGACAGTTCAAATTACGATTTCAAAGATAAGTACAATAAATTTATGGTGGGAAGAGATATTGGTGTTCAGTTTAGCGAAATAAACGGAATGGAGCTTAAGATAATGCTCTCAGCCGTGTCAGATTTAACAGAATCCATGGAGGCGACTGTTGATATCATCCATAGAAAAGGCGGCACTGCGGAAGGCTTAGAGGCTCTCATAGACAATTTAATTGAAGCTATCGACCTTGGAAGGGATAGTATACAAAAAGAAATCGAAATGGCAAGCGGAGAAGAATTGTCCCACTATGTGCATTTAGAAGATTTACTAAATAAGTACGAGAGAAAAGTAAATATAATGTCCCTTAGAGGAATCGGTTGGAGATTAAAACAACTTATAAACCAAGGCATCTTCAATAGAAATATAGATCTTCTATTAAACTCATTAATGGAAGGAAAACTTGTAGTGGTGCAAGGCTCCACAAAACTTATAAATACATTTAGTACCTATCTTTTAAATAAGACATATAGATTAAGACGTGATTATAAGGATTCCCTTTCAGTGGGTGGAAATGCAGATTATTTCGTACCATTTATAATAGTTACCGATGAAGCTCACAACTTCGCACCGAAGGCAATCCCATCACCAACTAAATCAGTGCTTCGAGAAATCTCTCAAGAGGGAAGAAAGTACGGAGTTTTTCTTGTGCTTGCAACTCAAAGACCGACCTTGCTGGATGAAACTATAACCGCACAGCTGAACACAAAATTTATATTTAGAACCGTCAGGGCACAGGATATCGACACTATTCGTTCTGAAACGGATTTAAGCCCAGAAGAATCTAAAAGACTTCCATATTTAACCACAGGAGATGTATTCGTATCATCAGCAGAACTTGGAAGGACTCAGTATGTGAGAATTAGAAAGGCAGACACAACAAGCCCACACAAAGAAAATCCATTCGACGAGCTAAAGACTATGAGAAACAAACTCAGGGAAGATGAATTTAAAATAGTGGAGGACTATCTTCCAATAGAAGAGACGAACCTTATGATGACAGCGAAAAATATATCTGCATCTAAAGGCTATGATGTATCGGTAGAAGACTTAAAAGGGATTCTAGAAAGGCTAGAAGAATCAGGACTTGTAGTAAGAGAAAAAGGCTTTCTAGGGGATAAGTATTTAAGAAAAGAAAATTAAATTTTCTTGGATAGAATAAAATATAAAGACGATATATTAAATCCTACGACAGAAGGAAAAAATAAAATAAAAGATAATAAAAGATAATAAAAGATATAAAATCGAAATAGAAATACAAATTTATAGGACAAAATATAAAAGGCGAGGGCAACCTCGTTTTTTTAATTGTAATTTGTAACCACACCGGTTAGACCTGAGTTCCGTATATCTTTAGCGATGAAAAAGAAATAAAAAGAATTCAATTTAAAAAATGGTTTGTAAACACAAAAAAATAAATAATAAAAAAATAAAGATCTTACTTGGATTTCATTTCACAATTTAAAATAAAATAGGCATAAAAAAAACCTCTCATTTGAGAGGTTTTTTTAAGCGCCAATTTATTATTGAGCTACTGCTCTGTCTTTTGAAGTTACTTCTATACTGTATAGTCCGAAGTGTTCTCCTTCAACGTATGGTCTGTAGTCAAAGTGTTTAACTCTGTTGTTGATTACAATCCAGTCAGTTGAGAATCTTGTTGGAATGTATGGAACTTCTTCCATAGCGATCTTTTGGAATTCTTTGTATGCGTTTGTTCTGAATTCTTCATCTAAAGCTTCGTTAGATGCGATCTTCTTAAGAACATCTTGCATTGCTGGAGAAGTGTATCTTGGTAAGTTAAACTTAGCTCCTTCTCCGAAGAATCCTGATGGGTCTGGGTTAGATCCAGTGTTCCATCCAGCCATGAATGCATCGATTTCAGGATCGTCTTCGTCGATCTTGTCATAGAATACGTTGAAGTCCATTAGTCTGTCGCCGTAAAGTTTTACGTTAAGACCAATTTCTTTCCATTGTTGCATATAGTATTGAGATAGTGGTTCAGCTGTTTCTCCACCTGCCATGTGAGCGAAGTTGATTACTAGAGGTTTTCCATCTGGAGTTTCTCTGAATCCGTCTCCGTCAGTATCTTTGTATCCTGCGTCATCAAGAAGTTTCTTAGCAAGATCCATGTCAAAGTAGCATCCCTTTACAGATGGGTCATAGATTTGTCCAAATGCTGGTGGGATTGGAGAGTTTGCGAAGTAAGATAATCCGTTGAAGAATTTTTGTCCGATTGAATCGTTATCAATAGCGTGTCCCATTGCTTTTCTAAGAGCTGGGTCAGCCATCTTGCAGTTTGGATCAAATACAACTTTCTTTTGAGCTTCGTCCCATTTACCAAGTTTGAATCCTAGGTAGTTCCAAGAAAGTCTTGGTACACCAACAGTTTTAACGTTAGATAGATCTTTAACGTCTCCGTAGATGTCGTTACCAGGTCCTAGGTAAATATCGAATTCTCCAGCTTTCATAGAAGCTACAGCTTGAGCTGATGGAAGAACTCTGATTTCAAGGTTTTTGATTTTTGGAGCTCCCCAGATGTAGTGTTCGTTAGCTTTGAAAGTAACAGATTCACCAGGAACTATATTAGTTACATAGTAAGGTCCGTATGAAAGAGGGTTCTTTCTAAGAGCGTCACAACCAGCAACGTCTTTCATTGCGATACCTTCGTATTGTTTTGCGTTTACATATTCAAATTGAAGTCCGCCACCCCAAAGGATTGAAGGGTAGAATTCTTTAAAGTGAACGATAAGTTTAGAATCGTCAACTTTTTCAAGTCCTGAGATATGATCAGCTTTTCCTTCATTGTATTCTATTGCTCCAACTACGTTTTGAGTGTCTTCGTCAAATCTTACTGATTTAGAGTCTAAAATGTAGTCTTGGTTACATACAATTTCGTACATTTTGATGATATCATCAGTAGTTACTGTGTCACCATTGTTCCATTTGAACTTAGGGTTGATTTCTGCAGTAGCAGTTTTTGCTTTTGCATCAAATGTCCATCTTACTGGAACTTCATCTTTTGGATTTTGGTTCATTTCGAAGTTAGGTCCACCTGCTGATGCACCGTTCATTGTGTAACCTAAGATGTTAAAGTCAAGATCATCTTGAGCTAGTACTCCGTTTAGTACTCCCTTAAAAGTAGAGTCAGAAATAAGAGCTACTCTTAATGTGTCGTCAGCTGCATCAATTACGTCTCCGTCATTGTCGATAACAGCTTCCATATTTGGCTTTGATCCTTCTTGTTGTGCGTCTCCTGCATTGGCTTTGTTGCCGTTAGCTTTATTTGCTCCACCATTACCGCAAGCAGTAAGAATAATAGCAAATGCTAAAAGTAGTGAGACTTTTTTTAGGATATTTTTCATTACTTACCTCCTGTCATCCTAATCTTTGTCTTGCGTCAGATGCACGGCGCAGTGCTTGTCCGACATAATTTATACATAACATCAAAAACAATATTGTTAATGATGCAGGTACCCATACATATGGTTTATCTTGTATGATTTCTGGCTTACTTGCAAGTGCTATAAGTGTACCTAGTGAAGGAACGTTAGCTGGTAGTCCGAAACCTAAGAATGAAAGTGAGGTTTCAATACCGATGTTTCCTGCAAGGGCTAGAGTTGAGTCAACTATAAGGATTGATGAAATGTTTGGAAGTATTCCACCGTACATGATCTTAAGATCGGATGTTCCCATAGTCTTAGATGCATTTACATAGTCACGTCTACTTTCTGATAGGGCTTTAGATCTTACAAGTCTTGCAGTTCCTATCCAATAGAAAGCTGACATTATTAAAACTAAGCTCATAGCTGAGAAGTTTTTAATCATTGTTACAAGTACAATAATTATCATAAGAACTGGTAGAAGTGATATAAAGTCTACAATTCTCATCACTACAGAGTCAAATTTGCCTCCATAATATCCAACCATAAGACCTACGAAAAGTCCTACAAAAGTTGTTATAACTGTTACACCGAATCCGATAAGAACTGAGTTACGAGCACCTACTATTGTAAGAGCCATTACACTACGTCCACCGGAGTCTTTTCCAAACCAAGTCCAGAAGCTTTCGCTAGATGGTCTTGCGTATTTTTCGAATATATCTACTTTTACGACTAAATCTTCTGAAATGAAGAATGATGTGATAATTATAAAAGATAAGAATGCTACGATTAGCCAAAATGCAACTGTTGCAACTTTATCTTTTTCAAACTCTCTAAGGATAACTTTGAAACCCATTGGGTTTTCCATTTTTCCTTCTTCGAGTTTCTTCATATCTATTGCTTTTGATTCTTTTGCTTCATTAGGAGCTATCTCTTTTTTGTTTTTATCCATGATGGTAGCCTCCTATTCTATTCTTATTCTTGGGTCAACGATACTCATGATGATATCAGAAAGTAGTGAACCAAGTAAGTTTAAAAATCCATATAGCATTACTAACGCATTTACAACAGAATAGTCACGAAGTAGTATGGCATCTATAAATAAGTTACCCATACCAGGATAGTTGAATATTCTTTCTGCAATCATTGATCCTCCAAGAAGACCAGTTATTTGGAATCCGAAGAATGCTGCTATTGGTAGAAGAGAGTTCCTAAATATATGATGTGAATATACTTTTTTCATAGGTACACCCTTTGATCTAGCTGTCTTAACATAGTCTTGTGTCTTAGCGTCTATGATTTCGTTTCTTAGATATTGGATAGTACCAGTTGTTGAAAGTACAGCTATACATCCCGCAGGCATGATAAGGTGCTTCATTCTATTTAAGAAGTAAGCAAATGTGCCTTTGGCTATGTGAGGATCTACAGAACCCATTGTTGGTAACCATTTAAGTACATAACCAAATAGTAAAAGTGTAAATAGGTATAGTACAAATGATGGCATTGCGTATGAAATGAAGTTATATAGAATAACTCCTTTATCAAACTTAGATCCTGGGTTTCTACCAGCTTTAATTCCTAGTGGAAGAGCAATTATATAACTTAGAACAGTTGCAAATAATGCTAATGCAAATGTGTTTGCAGCTCTTGCACCGATTACTCTAGTTACAGGTTGCTTATATTGGAATGATTTTCCGAAGTCACCTTGTACAGCTTTAGAAATCCATCTCCAATATTGTTGATACCATGGGTCATACCATCCAGATTCACGTCTGATTTGTTCTAGTACTTCTGGTTTAACATTTCCACCGATTGATCCAGTAAGTGCATCTCCTGGCATTTGTTTAGCCATGATGAAGATTAATAAACTCAATATAAATAATTGAGGGATCATTAGAAGCACTCTACGTAAGACTGTTTTCCACATTATTTCTCTCCTCCTTTAAGTGCGACAAAGTGAGTATCAGAAATTTGTGTCAATGGATATACCTTATTATTGCTATCATAGTAAAGATCATATTTTTCATCATATTCTTTTTCTACTTCGTCTCTTTGGCGTTTAAGTTCTTCTTTTAATGTAGGGTCAGTGTCAGGAATAGAAGCGATAAGTTTTCTTGTGTAAATATGTTTTGGATTGTTATAAATATCTTCTCTTGTTCCTGCTTCTACGAATCTACCTCTGTGCATTATATAGATGTAGTCACACATATGTCTTACAACTCCTAAGTCGTGGGAGATGAATATATATGTTAGATTGAAATCTTTTTGAATTTTCTTCATGTAGTTTAGTACTTGAGCTTGTACTGAAAGGTCAAGTGCTGAAACTGGTTCGTCTGCAATTATTAGTTTTGGATAACAAGCAACTGATCTTGCAACCCCGATTCTTTGTCTTTGACCACCAGAGAATTCGTGAGGGTACTTGTAGATTGCTTCTTTAGCCATACCTACAATTGCAAGTAGTTCTAGAACTCTTTCAAATTCTTCTTCTTTATTTAAGTTTTCGAAGTTTCTAATAGGTTCGCCTATAATATCGATAACTCTTTTTCTAGGGTCTAATGAACTCATTGAGTCTTGGAAGATCATTTGAACGTCTTTGTTATAATGGATAGACTTTCTAACTGATTTCTTAGTTACGTCATGTCCATTGTATAGGATTTCTCCTGATGTAACATGTTCAAGACCTACAATGGTTTTACCGATTGTAGATTTACCAGATCCTGATTCTCCGATAAGTCCAATAGTCTTACCTTCGTCTATAGTCATGTTTACACCGTCAACAGCATATACATAGTCTATAATTTTGTTGAAAAATCCACCACGAATAGGGTAGTGCACCTTTAAATCTTTTATTTCTATTAAAGCCATATTACACCTCGTAATCAAATTTAAAATGTTTGTAGCATGTACATCTTACAAAGTGTCCTGGTTCAGCTTCGTGAAGCTGTGTAATCTCTTCGTGTTCGCTTTCTGGAACCCAAGGAATTCTAGGTGCAAATCTACATCCTGTACGAGGTAGGTTAATAAGTGATGGAACCATACCTTGAATAACGTGTAGTTCTTCGTTTTCTGAATCCTTTTGAGGGATAGAATTTAGAAGAGATCTTGTATATGGATGTAAAGGATTTTTAAATAATTCATTTACATTTGCAAGTTCTACAATTTCTCCAGCATACATTACAGCAACTCTGTCTGCCATTTGCGCTACGACACCAAGGTCGTGGGTGATAAGTATAATACCTGCGTGCATTTCTTTTTGTATATCAAGCATAAGGTCTAGTATTTGTGCTTGAATAGTTACGTCAAGAGCTGTTGTAGGTTCGTCAGCTATCATAATCTTAGGCTTACATGCAAGGGCTATAGAGATAATAACTCTTTGTCTCATACCACCAGAAAGTTCGTGAGGATATTGCCTCATTATTCTCTTTGGATTTTCAATTCCAACTCTGGTTAAAAGCTCTTCTACTCTAGCCATTCTTTGCTCTTTAGTCATATCAGTGTGATAGATAAGGGCTTCTTCGATTTGATCTTCAATTCTTTGAAGCGGATTAAGAGCAGATAGTGGGTCTTGGAAAATCATACCGATTTTTCCGCCACGGATTTCATTGTATTTATCCTCGTCGTATTCCAGAATATTTTCACCTTCGAAAATAACTTCACCAGATACTCTAGTGTAATTAAAATCGTGAAGTCCCATTATAGTTGTAGCAAGAGTGGATTTACCACATCCTGATTCTCCAACTATCGCTAAAACTTCATCTGGATACAAGGACAAATTAACATCGTCTACGGCATCGTAGTAGTCGTCTTTGATTCTGAAAGCCGTATGTAGGTCTTTCATCTCAAGTAAAACTTCTTTGTCCATTTAATTACTCCATTCTTTTTTTAAGTTGTGTTTATTATACCATAATTATGTATGGTAAATAAAGTTTTTAAAATTTTATCTTAAAAACTATGAAAGAAAATTCACATAGAATTTCTAACCTTATAGTAATCATTATAATGAAAATCTTTTCATAAAGCAATAAAAGTTTCATGGAATGTAACAAAATCTCTGTATTTATAGTGTGCAATAGATTACCTATGTATTTTAAATTTGTATTTCTTCTAATTTTCACAAAATGGTTTGAGAAAAACAATTTTTTTGTATAAAATATAATTAGTTATAACGGAGGTAATGATGGAACAGAATGTTTATTTAGATAAAACAAAATTAGATGAAATAGAAAGTATGGTAAATTCTCTTATAGAATCTATGGATATAGATGGAATGAAGGCAAAACTTAGAGACTTAAATGATAAACAAATGGAAGAAGGTTTCTGGGACGATACAGAGTCTGCTCAAAAAACTATAAAAGAATTTAATCATTATAATAGAAAGATTGAAAACTTAAAAAGTTTAACAGATGAGATATCTTCTTTAAAAGATCTTCTTGAAATTATGGAAATGGAAGGAGACTATTCAAGCTACAAAGATTTCAAAGATGATCTTATAAAACTTGAAAAGCATGCAGAAGATTTCAAGATTGCTACACTTTTAAATGACAAATATGACGACAACGATGTAATTCTACAGATTCATGCGGGAGCAGGTGGAACCGAAGCGCAAGACTGGGCATCGATGCTTCTTAGAATGTATACGAGATACTGTGAACAGAAAGGATTTTCTGCAGAGATTTTGGACCTGCAAAAAGAAGATGAAGCTGGAATCAAATCTGCAACGCTACTTATAAAAGGAGACTCTTGCTACGGATATTTAAAAGGAGAAAAGGGCGTCCACAGACTCGTAAGAATTTCTCCTTTCGATTCAAATAAGAGAAGACACACATCATTTTCTTCTGTGGATGTCTATCCAGAGCTTGAAGATGTTGAAGATGTAGATATAAAGCCAGAGGATTTAAAGATTGACACATACAGATCTTCGGGAGCAGGCGGACAACACGTAAATACAACAGACTCTGCCGTAAGAATCACTCACATTCCAACGGGAGTAGTAGTTCAATGTCAAAATGAAAGAAGTCAAATTCAAAACAGAGAGACTGCTATGAAACTTCTAAAAGCAAAACTTATATCTCTTGCTCAAGAAGAACAGAAGGAAGCTATAGAAGATCTATCTGGCAACTATTCGCAAATAGCTTGGGGAAGTCAGATAAGATCCTATGTTTTCCAACCATATACAATGGTAAAAGATCACAGAACCAACGAAGAAATTGGTGATGTGGAGTCCGTTATGGATGGAAATTTAGATCCTTTTATAAACGCATATTTACAATCTAAGGTAAAATAATAAAAATATTTGATATTTTATTTATAAATATGTTGACAAAATAAAAACTAACTGATAGAATGGACCAGTATTGAAAGTAGAGCTCGCACTCTCACCTTACGCCGATGGAGGTTTAAGGTAAAAATTATCGAGATATTTTTGCGGGCTTTTTGCCCGCTTTTTTAATTTATGGAGGTGCTACAATTATTAAAGAACTTCAAATCAACGAAGCTATTAGAGAACAGGAAGTAAGACTTATCGACGAAGATGGAGAACAAATAGGAGTTGTCTCAAGAAGACATGCTCTTGATTTAGCAATTGAAAAGAGGCTTGATCTAGTTAAGATTGCGCCACAGGCTAAACCACCTGTTTGTCGTATCATGGACTATGGAAAGTACAGATACGAACTTATTAAAAGGGAAAAAGAATCAAAGAAAAAACAAAAGGTGATTAGTATAAAAGAAATCAGATTTACACCAAGTATCGAAGATCATGATTTAAGAACAAAGGCTAATCAAACTATTGGTTTTTTAAAAAGAGGAGATAGGGTTAAAGTTTCTGTTCGTTTTAGAGGGCGAGAGCTTGGACATACAGAATTAGGACGTGAAGTTCTAGATAACTTTGTCGAACTCATATCCGACAATGGTGTAGTAGATAAAAAACCAAAGATGGAAGGTAGAAGCATGGTTATGTTTCTAAATCCAAAGAATGAAAAGGAACAATAGGAGGATAATATGGCTAAGATGAAAACCCATAGAGCGTCAGCGAAGAGATTTAAGAGAACTGGCTCTGGAAAAATAAAGAGATTTTTTGCATTTAAAGGTCATCTTACAGGAAAGAAGACATCTAAGAGAAAAAGAAAATTAAGAAAATCAGCAGTAGTATCTAAAGGCGATCAAAGAAGAATTGATCACATGATTCCTTAATATAGGAGGTAGAAATGAGAGTTAAAAGAGGCGTTAACGCTAAGAAAAGACATAAGAAAATATTAAAACAAGCCAAAGGATATTTTGGAGCAAAATCTAAATTATTTAGACCAGCTAACCAAGCTGTTATGAAATCTCTTAACTACCAATTCTTCGGTAGAAAGCAAAGAAAGAGAGACTTCAGACAACTTTGGATCGCAAGAATCAATGCAGCTTGTAGACAAAATGGAATGAGTTATTCAAAATTCATCGCTGGACTTAAAAAACATGAAGTAGAAATCAACAGAAAGATGCTTTCTGAAATTGCTATAAATGATCCACAAGGTTTTGCAAAGCTTGTTGAATTAGCTAAAAACTAAGAGTTCCCCTTGTGGGAACTTATTTTTTTTAAAAATATTATGACGAAAATATACGAGAGAATAGTTAAGAATGTTCCTCTATTTTTAGGGATGTCATTCTTAATAGTAATCTTAATTGGTGCAACACTTCTAAGCCTTCCGATTGCATCTGTGGATGGAAACTCTGTAGGTTTTGTAAATTCATTCTTCACAGCAAGCTCTGCCACTGCAGTAACAGGACTTGTAGTAGCAAACACAGCGACACAGTGGACAATGTTTGGAAAAGTTGTAATCATAACTCTAATTCAAATAGGTGGACTGGGGACGATTACTTTATTTTCAATTGCAACGGTACTTCTAGGTAAGAAGGTTTCTCTACAACAGAGACTTCTTGTGAAGGAGCAGCTAAATATAACATCCATGTCTGGAATAGTAAAATGGGTTATATATGTTACTAAGATTACATTTTTAATTGAATTTACTGGAGCTTTGCTTTTAAGTTTTTCTCTAATTCCAAAATATGGATTTATAACTGGAGTTTGGTATTCTATATTTCATGCGATATCAGCTTTTTGTAATGCGGGATTTGATCTCTTTGGAGATTCAATTGTGTCATATAGTGGAGATATCTATATAAACATGATTATATGTGGTCTAGTTATTATGGGAGGACTTGGATTTTTAGTCTACATGGACATATATAATTCAAGAAATTTTAGAAATTTAAAGATGCACTCAAAGGTTGTAATCTCTGTATCAGCTCTTCTACTAATCATAGGGACAGTTGCAACGCTTTTAATAGAGTATAACAATTCTCTAAGCATTGGAGATTTTGGCTTTGGACACAAGGTGCTAGCTTCTTTTTTCCAATCAACAGTTACTAGAACCGCTGGATTTAATTCCATAGATATAGGGCAAGTTCACGATGCGACGGCAATTATATACATTCTTCTAATGTTTATAGGAGGAAGTCCTGCATCCACTGCCGGTGGGCTTAAGACCACCACATTTGCGGTTATGATTTTCTCTACCATAGGAATGGTTAGAGGTGAACATGACATAGTTATATTTAATAGAAAGATAGATAAAGAAGTAATACTTAGGGCGCTTGCAATAACCATTGTCTGCATCTCCCTTGTCATTACTGTTACGATGGCTGTTGCTATTATAGAGCATGACAGGTTTGAATTTTTGGATATATTATTTGAATCTGTAAGTGCATTTGGAACCGTAGGTATGACTAGAGGAATAACTCCTCATCTTTCTGATATCTCAAAGATAATCCTTGGGTTTACAATGTTTATAGGTAGAGTTGGACCGACCACCATTGCGGTAGGTCTCATGAAGACGAAGCCATCTAGTATTAAGTACGCATCAGGGAAAATATTGGTAGGGTGATAAAATGAAATCATATATAGTATTTGGTTGTGGAAAGTTTGGATCTTCTGTTGCGAAGACACTTTCTGAACTTGGAAACGAAGTAATGATTGTGGATATAAATATGGATTCCATAGAGGAGATTGCAGATTATGTAACCACAGCGATACAATGCGATGTAATGGATCAAAATGCAACCAGCGAAATGGGACTTAAAAATTTCGATGCAGCGGTAGTTGCAATAGGAACCAATTTTGAAGCGGCAATTATGTCCACAGTTCTTGCTAAAGAGGCAGGGATTGAGTATATAGTAGCTAAGGCTATAAACAATAGACAAGCTCTTATACTTAAGAAGCTTGGGGCTGATAAAATAATATTTCCGGAAAGAGATATGGGTGTGAGAGTTGCGCACAATTTAAGTGCATCCAACTTGATGGACTTCATACAACTTTCTCCAGACTATTCAATTGCAGAATTTTTATGTCCAGTTACTTGGACAGGCAAGACTTTGAAACAACTAAATGTTAGAAATAAGTACAAAGTTACAGTTCTTGCAATAGAACGCGGAAATAATGATATACAAATAGATCCTCATCCGGATTCAGCTCTTCAAGAAGGAGATGTGCTAGTGCTACTTGGCAAGGATGAAGATTTAAAAGACATCGAAAAAATAACTAGTTAATAATTTTAAGATCTTAGATGCATCATTTAAGATCTTTTTTTTTTACAAAAATTTTAAAATTATGATTGTTTAAAATTTGATTATCAAGTAAAAAATCGGGTAAACTTATAAAAGAGGTGATAATAATGATTACATTAGAAGCAATCGACTACGTTATAAATATGACTGGAGCAGAATTTAGCGATGTAAGAATAGCGCTTATAGACGCAGATGGAGATGTAGATCGCGCTATAGAACTTATAAAGGAAAGAAAACAATTTAGAAAATTTGATAAAGAACATAATGATAGTGAATTTGAAAGTGAAGCAGAAGAAGTATTCAAAGATTTTCAAGATAAATTTACAAAGTCTGCAAGCAAAACTTTTGGAAATTTACAAGGAAGCGTAGAAGATATAATCGAAGCGATAAAAGAAATCTTTAGAAAAGGAAACGCTAGAAAATTACTTATCGAAAAGAATGGAGAAACTGTACTTCAACTATCTCTTACTGCATCAATAGTTGCAGCTATTGCAGCACCGATTGCAGCAGTTTTGGGACTTGGTGTAGCTTATTCAAATTCATATAAGTTCTTAATCATGATGGAAGATGGAACAAGCATCGACGTAGAAGAATATATTAAAAGCAAGACTAAATCAAGTAAAAATGATTCATCAGATGACGAAGAAGAACAAACTATCATAGATGAAGACGAAGAAGATAAATAAAATTATTTTTTTGGTAGCTACTAACTGGTAGCTACTTTTTTTATTGTTTAGAAAAAATTAGTAGTGAAAAATTTTAAAAAATGCTTCATGTAACAAGATTAGAGTATTTGTTGATAATACTCCTACTATTCTGATATAATAGATGTAATTGGAGGTGAGCTTATGCCAGCAATCATAAATAGTGAAAAAGGTGCTGTAGTAATTGAAAACAATGTAATCGCAACCATAGCAGGGATGGCCGCTATGAAATCCTACGGCATAGTAGGCATGGCTTCTAAAAGTGCAACTGATGGACTTTTGGAACTACTAAAATTTGAAAATATTTCTAAAGGAATAAAAGTTTTAACTGAAGACGATAAATTAATGATAGAAATCCATGTAGTATTAGAATATGGAGTAAGAATATCTACTGTTGGAGAAAATATAATCGACAATGTTAAGTTCTATATCAAAGATTTAACTGGTATTGAACCTTACAATGTTGAGGTTATAGTTGAAGGAGTAAGAATTAAATAAGAGGTATGTATGACTAATAAAAATATTTCACTTAAGTCATGTATTAATGGCGCGGTGAATTTTCTTTTAATGAACAAGGACCATGTAAATACCCTTAATGTCTTTCCTGTTCCTGACGGGGACACTGGTACTAACATGGGTCTTACATCTAAATCTGCCTTAAAGCAGGTTAATGAACTACAATCTGATGACGTTTATGAAGTAGCTCTTGCGGCTTCTCGTGGTTCTCTTATGGGAGCCAGAGGAAACTCAGGGGTAATTTTATCCCAATTTTTAAGAGGTTTTGCCGAAGGGCTTAAAGATAAAAAAGTTATAACTAACAAAGATTTTGCAAAGGCATTGAAATCTGCATCAGACACAACCTATAAAGCTGTAATGAAACCTACTGAAGGTACAATCCTAACTGTAGGTAGAGAGACGGCTGATTTTGCTATGAAAAATTATAGCAAGTACGAAAATATTTTAGATTTTATGGAAGATATTGTGAAAGCTTCTAAAGAATCTTTGGAAAGAACTCCAGAAAAACTTCCTGTATTGAAAGAAGCAGGAGTGGTTGACTCTGGTGGAGCTGGTCTTGTATATCTATTAGAAGGAGCGCTTAGAGCTCTAAGGGGAGAAGTAATCGAAGTTGTAGGAGAAGATGAAGAGCTTAAAAAGAAAGAGCAGAAAGAAATTTCTTTTGACGATTACGACAAAGATTTGGAATTCGGTTACTGTACAGAATTTGTTATAAGAACAGATATTGACGATACAGATGAATTAAAAAATAAATTGATGCCGCTAGGAGATTGTCTACTAGTAGTAGGTGGAGCAGGAACTGGAGTTATAAAAGTTCACGTTCACACAAATAATCCTGGTAGAGCACTTGAATACGCGGTAGAACTTGGTCAACTTCAAGATATAAAGATCGATAACATGAGGTACCAACACAAGGAAACTCTATTCGATGAAGCTGAAGTGGAAAAAGCTAGAAAGAGCAATATAAAGAAGAAATATGCCATAGTTTCTGTTTCTATGGGAGAAGGAATAAACGAAGTCTTCAACTCACTAAATGTTGACTATATAATTGAAGGAGGACAAACCATGAATCCTTCTACAGAAGATTTCTTAAAGGCGATTGATAGTTTAAATGCCGATCACATCATACTTCTTCCAAACAACTCAAACATAATTCTTGCTGCTAACCAAGCTAAGGAACTATCAGACAAGGATGTGTATGTAGTAGAAACTAAATCCGTTCCACAAGGTATAGGAGCGCTATTTGTACTTGATGAAGAAAAAGATCCAGAAGAAAATATTGAAAATATGAAAGAAGAATTAAATCATATTAAGACTGGATCTGTAACCTATGCTGTTAGAGATACCACTTCAAATGGATCTCAAATCAAAAAAGATCAAATAATTGGCCTTACCGGAAAAGAAATAGAATCCTTTGGCGATGATTTGGATGAAGTAACTGAAAAACTCATCGAAAAAATGGTGGACGACGAATCTTCTGTCATTACTCTATACTATGGAAATGGACTTGAAGAAGAAGATACAGAAAATCTAATGGATAAGCTAGAAGAAACATATGATGAATTGGATGTGGTGTTCGTAAGAGGAGCGCAACCACTATACTATTACATCTTATCAGTAGAATAGGCAGATTTAATCTGCTTATTTTTTTTAAAAATTTTTGGAATTGGAGTAATAGATGAAGCTATTCGATAAACTAGATACTTTAAATGGAGTGGGTCCTAAGAAAAAATCCTACTTGGAAGCGATGGGCCTTGAAACAATTTCAGATCTTGCGGAATATTTCCCTATTAGATTTATAGATTCAACCAATATGAAGCCGATAAAAGATTTGGTGGAAGGGGAGTTTGCGACCATTAAAGCAGAAGTGGTGCAGGTGGTCCCTCACTATCACGGCAGACTTAAAAGACTGGATGTAATTGTAACAGATGGATTTAATCTAAAAATTTCTTTCTTTAATCAAAACTTTCTATCTTCGACATTTTTAAAAGGGGAACAGTTCTACTTCTATGGCAAGGTGTCAAGGTTTGGAAACAATCTCACCATGACCTCGCCAAAATTTGAAAATGTAAAGAGAAAAAAGGTACTAGGAAGTATCATTCCCGTCTATCAACAGTCGAAGGATATAAATAACAAAGAACTTATAAAATTAACAGACCAAGTGCTAAAAGAATATGCTTGGAAAAATGTCCTTCCACAAGAAATTTTGGAAAAGTACAAGCTCTATGACATGGACAAGACCATGAGAGAGCTACACAGACCTAAATCTCAAAAAACTTACGGAAACGCAAGAAACTCCTATTCATTCTACGAAATTTTAATCTATCTTCTAGCCTTATCTACAATAAAAAAAGATAGGGAAGAGACGGACATAAAACTTATAGAATTTGAAATAGAAGAGTTTCTAAACACATTACCATTTACCCTAACCGATTCACAGATGAAAGTAATCGAAGAAGTAAAGGGAGATTTAAAGAGCGGCTACAGGGTAGACAGGCTTATCCAAGGGGACGTAGGTTCAGGTAAAACTGTGGTTGCAATGGCAATAATGTATCTATTCTATAAAAATGGATTTCAATCTGCAATCATGGCACCGACAGAAATCTTGGCGACCCAGCACCACAATTCATTTAAAAATACTTTTGATAAACTTGGAATAAATGTAGCACTTCTTATCGGCTCAATGAAGAAATCACAAAAAGATGAGGTCCTAGAAGATTTAAAATCTGGAAAAGTTGACATGATTGTTGGGACCCACGCGCTTATATCGGAAAATGTAGAATTTAAAAATCTCGGCATAAGTATAGTGGACGAGCAACATAGATTCGGAGTTTTGCAGAGAAAAAATCTTTCTGACAAGGGAGTGCACACCATCGTCATGACTGCAACCCCGATACCTAGGACACTTGCACTTGTAATGTACCAAGATCTTCAAGTTTCTACCATCGACACACCACCTGCGGGAAGGCTTAAGATTCAAACTGCAACCATAAATGAAAATGGGCTTATAAAAGCACTTGAATTTATAGAAAAAGAGTTGAAAGAAGGAAGACAGGCGTATATAATCTGTCCTATGATCGACGAAAATGAGATGCTCGATTTAAATTCTGTTAAGAAGGTCTATAAAGAGATTAAAAAATATTTCAAAGATTACAATGTTGGTCTTCTTCATGGTCAGATGAAACCTGATGAGAAGGACAGACAGATGGAAGACTTTGAGAAGAATAAAATAAATGTACTTGTTTCAACCACAGTAGTTGAAGTCGGAGTAAATGTGCCAAACGCTACGGTGATGATGGTGGTAAATGCAGAGAGATTTGGACTATCCCAACTCCATCAGCTAAGGGGAAGAGTAGGAAGAGGAACTCACCAAGGTTACTGCATACTATATAATAAATCTGAATCGGAAATAGCCTCTATGAGGATGAAGGTCATGGTAGAATCCACAGATGGATTCTATATTTCGGAAAAAGATTTGGAACTTCGTGGCTCGGGAGATATATTCGGAGTAAGACAATCGGGATTTATGGGATTTATCATGGCAAACCCGATAAAAGACAAAATGATTTTAAAATACGCTGCCCTAGAAGCTAAAAATATATATAGAGATGACCCGGATTTTATAAAGCCAGAGCATCTTCAACTAAAAATAAGCGTAGATAGACTAATTTCTAGAAAGTTTAATTGTTAGATTATTGATAATGTGTTAAAATAGTAATAATTGGAGGACTATGAGAGTAATATCAGGAATAGCAAAGGGTATGCGTCTTGTGTCCGTTGAAGGAATGGATGTAAGACCTACAGCAGACAGAGTAAAAGAATCTGTATTTAATATTATTGGTCAATATTTTCATGACAAAGAAGCACTGGATATATTTTGTGGATCTGGAGGAAATGGTATAGAATTTCTATCCAGGGGAGCAAAAAGCTGTGTCTTTGTAGATACTTGTAGCGAATCACTAAAAGTTACAAGAGAAAATCTAAAGCACACCAAGCTAAATGAAGGTGCAAAAGTCATAAATATGGACTATAAAAAATATTTAAAGACCACAGAGGATAGATTTGACATCATCTACATGGATCCACCATTTGACGAACTGCAAAAGTATCGTCATACATTAGCAATAATACTTGAAAGAAACTTACTTAAAAAAGATGGATTGCTAGTGGTAGAATATAGGTATGGAAGTAGAATAGACTTTACAGGCTATGAAGTACTTAAAGAAAAGAAGTATGGATCTACATCCATAGCAGTATTGGGAGTGCCAGATGAAAGCAATATATGCCGGTAGTTTTGATCCGGTAACGAATGGGCATATAGATATAATAAAACGTGCCAGAAATATTTTCGGAGAAGTTACAGTCGCAGTCTTAAACAATGTCAAGAAACATGGACTCTTCACAGTAGAGGAGAGGATGGAACTTCTAGAAGAAGTGACAAAGGACCTTGACGGAGTAACAATAGATTCATTTACAGGACTACTTGCAGATTATGCAAAAGAAAATAACTGTAAAGTAATCATAAGAGGCATAAGGACAGCTTCTGACTATGAAAGTGAATATATATTAGCAATGGCAAATATGCACTACTATGAAGGTTTAGAAACGGTATTTCTACTATCATCGAACAAGAACACATTTGTAAGTTCAACCCTTGCAAAGGAAGTGGCGATGTTTGATGGGGATTTAAGTTTATTTGTGCCAGATATAGTAGGCGACGCTATGAAAGAAAAATTAATTGGGAGGTAGCAGATGACACTAATGGAATTGGTAGATGAGTTAGAACAACTTATCCAAACAGCAAGCAGTATTCCTCTAACAGGAAAGACTGTAGTAGAAAAAGAAGAAGTTCTAGAAATAATAAGAGATATAAAGGCAGAACTTCCATCAGAAATCAAAGAAGCACAAAAGATTTCAACAGACAGAGAACAAATCATCACAGGAGCGCATGAAGAAGCTGACAGAATCATGGCAGCAGCAAGAGCTCACGCAGAAGAAATGATAAGAGAAGATGAACTTGTTCTAAAGGCAAATGAAAGAGCGGAAGAAATTCTAAGCTCAGCACAAAGAGAATCCACTCAAATTAGAGAAGGAGCTCGTGACTATGCAGATGAATTACTAGAAAGAACACAAACAAATCTTACTGAAATAATCAAAACAATAAATTCAAACAGACAGGAACTTAGAGGATAACTAAGTTCCTTTTTTATTTGTGATTTTTGCTTTTAGAACATTAAAATTAATAATTGTTACTACGCTATACGTATAGCATTTAAAAAAATAATTCATGCTCTATGTAGAGCATTTAAAATTTATACTAAAACTTTAAATTTCAAAAAAGAAATAAATCTTAAAAGTTTTATTGTTTCAAAAATATAATTTTAATATTTTATAAGTTTCACCAAATGTAACGAAATTATCGTGATTTATATTTAACACAACTTTCATAATAAACTATTGCAAATAGCAAAACATAATGTTAGACTAATAAACAGTGAGAACATAAATGCTTTTTATTTTTATAAAAAATTTTCGCATTTATAAAAGGAGGATATTTTGAAAAATATAAAATTATTTTCAGTTGTAGCACTTTCTCTAGCACTTTTAGCTGGATGTTCAAATGATAAGCCAGCTAACCAAGGCGCAAACAAACAAAATGCAGGGGCTGCTACAGAAAACAAAGTTGCCTATACTGAAATGGCAGGAGAAGAACTAGATAAGATTGAAGAAGATAACAAGGCTAAAGAAAAATACTTAGTTATCGATGTTAGACCAACTGAACAATACAACGAAGGTCACGTTAAACACGCTATCAACATTCCAGTTGATGAACTAAAAGACAGACTTTCTGAAATCGAATCTTACAAAGATAAAGATGTTGTAACAGTTTGCAATACTGGTAAAAAATCTTCTGAAGCTGCGCAAATCCTAGTTGACAATGGATTTACAAAAGTTGCTAACGCTCAAGGCGTAAAAGACTTTTCATACACAACTATGACTAAGGCTGCTACAGTTCTTGGACCACAGTTCAATGAAATGGCAAAATCAGGAAACTACACAATCATTGACGTAAGAGATGAAAAAGATTACAACGAAGGACACATTGAAGGCGCAATCCATACAACAGTTGACACTTACATGGATGATATTAAGAGTTTCCCAACTGACAAACCATTCTTAACCTACTGTTATTCAGGCAATAGATCATGGCAAGTAGCTGACGAACTAGCTAAAGAAGGACATGAAGTTTACAATGCGTATGACGGAACAAAAGAATACGACGGATACGAATTGGTAAAATAACTAATTATTAGGCTTTGGGGATTACTCCAAAGCCATTTTTTTGTATTATGATTATTTTTTTTACAAGAACACCAGAGCTGGGTCAGACGAAAACCAGACTCTCTCCATATTTAAAAGATGAGGAGATTTTATCTATTTCGTACAAGTTAATAGAAAATCAGTATCGAGAAATTAAAAATACTGGTGATGAATATAAAATATATTTTAGCGGTAAACTTCCTGAGGATATAGATAAAAAATATTTAATTCCACAAAGTGGCGATGGTTTAGGAGAAAAGATGGGCAATGCAATCAAATCTGAACTTAAAAATAGAGACAAGGTTGTACTTTTGGGTTCAGATCTTATAGGTCTAGATTCTACAAAAATAAAAAAATGCCTGGACAAACTAAACGACTACGATGTGGTGCTTGCTCCTACCTATGACGGTGGATACGGACTAGTTGGAATGAGAAAATACTACGATATTTTTTCGGACATCACCTATTCAAATGGCGAAGTCTTACAAAATACCATAAAAAGGATTGAAAGTTTTGGACTTAGTTACTACTTGACGGATAAAATTCTGGATATAGATGAGTATGTCGACCTAGTAAGATTTGAAGTGAGAGATAATGATTTAAAAGTCCTAGGTCAAGGGGAGTACAATCTAAACTTTCTATCTAAGAATCAAGTTATAAGGGTGAACCTCGGTTCCCAGATGCACCTTGGATCTCGCCAGCTCAAATATGAATATGACGCTCTTAAATTTTTAGAAAAATCAAAAGTTACTCCAGAGCCGATTGATTATATCGAAGATTCTTTTTGGCTCAAAAAACCTTATTTAATTATGAAATATTATGAGGGCAGACCCCTCGACTATAAAAAAGATCTAAAAATTGCGGCAAAACTTCTATCTTCCATTCATGGTCTCGATATAGAAGGATCAGACTTAATCGTGGCACATAGACCATTTAAGGCGATGTACGACGAATTTATATCCATGTACTCCCATTACAAAAGCTTCGACCAAAAAGATTTAGAAATCGAAAAGAGAATTGACGAACTCTTTAGAATTCTTGAAACTTCCAACATGGATGAAGAGATTTCAAACCCTTCAATTATAAATACGGAACTAAATAACCACAATTTTATAATTGGAGATAAAAGTGTGGTAATCGACTGGGAGAAGCCAATCATCGGAGAAGCGGAGCAGGATCTTGCACATTTCTTGGTGCCTACTACCACCTATTGGAAGACGGACACAATCCTAAGTGAAGAAGAGATGCTAGATTTCTTAGATGAATACGAAAAATATAGACCTGTGGACAGAAGAAAATTCTATAAATACTTGATGTTTAATTCTCTAAGGGGAGTTACCTGGTGTTCCATGGCGATGGTTGAATATAGTAAAGATAGAGCGATAAAAAATCTAGATACAGAGAAAAAGATAAAAGAATATCTCTCAGTAGATTTTTTAGATATGTTAAAGAAACTTTATAAGGAGGATTTATGAAAAAAGAAAACAGAAATAGAATAATACTTCTAATTATAATTGGAATATTTTTTGCAGTTTACTTCTTCGTTCCATCTGTAAAAAGAGAAGTAAATGAATCCATAAGAGTGCTTACAAAAGTTGATATTAATGGAGTTGCAGAATATATAAGAGGATTTGGAGTATATGCGGTTGTGGTTTCATTCTTACTAATGCTACTTCAATCACTTATTTCGCCTATACCAGCATTTTTCATCACCTTATCCAATGCGATGATTTGGGGATGGGCAAAGGGAGCGTTACTATCTTGGTCAAGTGCAATGGTAGGAGCTGCAATGTGCTTCTTTATTGCTAGAATCTTGGGTAGAGACGTAGTTAGGAAATTTGCATCAGAAGGAGTTCTAGTAGCGATAGAAGAATTCTTTAAAAAATATGGAAAATATGCAATTATGGTAGCGAGACTTCTTCCATTTATACCATTTGACGCAGTATCATATGCTGCAGGATTAACCTCAATGGACTTCTGGGGATTCTTCCTTGCAACAGGTATAGGACAACTTCCAGCGACAATAGTTTATTCCTATGCAGGTGGAAGCTTGACCGGAGGAGCACAAGCTCTAATGGTAGGACTTTTAATCCTATTTGCAGCATCAATTATTATCTACGTGGCTAGAAAAATTTACAATGACAAACAAACAGAACGAAATAAAATTAAATGATAGACGCATGAATGCAATTAAGATTACAATTATGATCTTGATTGCACTCATTTCTATATTTGTAGTTAGGAAATTCTCCTTTGAAGATATAAAATCATTTGTAGATTCAAATGGACATGTGGCGGCGCTCTTTTATATCCTTATATTTACAATCCTTCCGGTATTTTTCTTTCCGGTGATAATAATCGTCCTAGTTGGAGGAGCACTATTTGGAATTTGGAAAGGATCCCTATATACGATGATTGGTGTGGTTTTAAATACGCCAATTATGTACATCATGGGCAGATTTCTCTTAAAGGATTTTGTAAGAAATTTCGTCAATAACCACATGAGTGAGAAGCTATCTTCTGCACTATATAGTGAGAACCAAAAGGTTTTGTCACTAGTTTTATTTATCATAAGGCTTAGCCCGATATTTAGCTACAATGTGGTGAACTATATCTCTGGAATTACTGAGATAAACTTTTTTTACTACCTTCTTACTACGTTTGCAGGGGTAATTCCAGGGGTATTGGTGTTTAATTATTTTGGAGAAGCTGTCTTAAATCCGGGATCAAAAGAATTTATCTATTCAATATTATTTTTAATTTCTTTGGTAATAATATCGGCGATAATTTCTAAGCTATTCTTAAAAGAGGAGAAGAAATGAAAAAACTTGGTATAGTCATACCAACCTATAACGAAGAAAAAATCATAGATAGAACACAGGAGATGATCTCTCGATTTTCTGATCTTTGTGATATTGTGTTTTCCGATGGATATTCTACGGATAAAACCTATGAAAAAATAAATTTTAAAAAGATTAAGAGGTCTAGGTACAGATCCAATCAGATGAATGAGGGAGCGAAGGAACTTAAAAACGACAAAATTCTTTTTCTCCACGCAGATAGCAAAATTTCTAGAGAAGAAGTACTTGAACTAATAGAAGAAGATTGTGATTTTGGATGTTTTAGGCTTAAGTTTGAACCGACTTCACTCTTTTTAAAAACTATTGAGTGGGGTTCCAACTTCCGAGTAAAATACAGGCACATAGCCTTCGGTGATCAGGGAATATTTATAAAGCGGGAACTCTTTGAAAAAATTGGAGGGTTTAAACCTCTTTCGCTTATGGAGGACTATGAACTCTCTCTCACCTTAAAAGAAATGGGAATCTATCCAAAACTTCTTGAAAGTGAGATCACCACATCTTCGAGAAGATTTATAAAGGGTGGACCTCTTAAGACATTATTTAAGATGCAAAAATACCAAGAGATGTATAGAAAAGCGAGAACAGGTGGAGACATCTACGCCTGTGCAGAAAAAATAGAGGAATTATATAGGAGCTAAAATGAATGTACTAGAGAAAACGAAAGAAAATTGCATACATTGCAAGAGATGCACCAAAGCTTGCGACTTTTTATCCAAGTACGGTATGGATCTTTCGGATTTTGCAAATAGACCGGACCTTAGGTACTCCTGTTTTCTCTGTGGCAAGTGCAAGGATGTGTGTCCGGTGGATTTAGACGGTAAAGAAATCTCTCTCTTTATGAGGAGAAAAAATCCAAAGGGACTTAAATTCGTAAAGTTTATGAAGAACAATTATAAACTTCGAAATATCGGTAAGAAAAAATCTAAAGATCTAATATTTTTAGGATGTAACTATCCAGGATTTTTACCTAAGACCAGCGAAAAGATAATTGAAATTGGATATGAACATGGAGCGGATTTCTCTGTGGATTGCTGTAAGCGACCTACCCATGACATGGGTGGAGAAGCGCCACTTGAAATCTTGGAGAAGAATCTAAAATCTCAAAGTGTAGAGAGAATAATTTGCCTATGTCCAAACTGTTACCACTTTTTAAAGGGCAAGATCTATGCAGAAGTTATTTCCGTCTATGAATATTTAAGAGAAATTGGAGTTGGAAAGAAAATTGACGAGACTTGCAATGTATTTTTTCCATGCTCCGACAGATATTCAAGGAAAATCTTCGAAGATATAAAGTATTTTGCAAAAGATTATGAAGAACCATTCACATCCATCGGCTGCTGTGGTCTCGGAGGAGGAGCCATAAAGCAGGAAGGGGATGTTGTGGATAGATGGAAAGAAAAGATGAATTCCTTGGATAAGGAAAATATATACACCTATTGTTCTTCCTGTGCGGGGATTTTTCACAATGGGTACAAAAGAGATAATGTGAAGAACTTCTTGACAGAGATACTTGAAGTTGAAGAAGAACCTTCAGAAGAGTTCGCAAAGAACGTAATGAAATTCAAATTTAAAAAACACAGGAGGTAGTATGTTTAACAAGAACTTACTAAAAAAATTATCAGTATTTATGTTAGCGGTATTTTTATTGGTGGGATGTGGCAAGTCTGAAAAACCACAAAACAATGCGGCAAATAAAAATAACACAAATCAAACTGAAACTGCAAAAGACGCAGCAGATATGACTTTTGAAGAAGCATTAGAATCTGCAAAAGGAAAGACCGTTAACTTCTATGGATGGGGTGGAGATGAAAAGAGAAACAATTGGATCGACAACTCTATCGCACCTAAGATGAAGGAAAAATATGACATCACAGTGAACAGAGTTCCAATGGACATCGACGAAATCAACAACCTTCTTCTAAACGAAAAGAATGCAGGTAAGGATGGTTCAATCGACGTTATCTGGATCAATGGAGAAAACTTCGCAGCAGCTAAGAAACAAGATTTTCTATTCGGACCATTTACTGACAAACTTCCAAACTTTAAAGACTATGTAGATGGAGAATCTGCAGACGTGAAATATGACTTCGGTGAACCAACTGAAGGACTAGAAGCTCCATATGGAAAGGCACAATTCGTATTCGTTTACGACAGTGCAGTAATTCCAAACCCACCTAAGAATGCGGAAGAACTTCTAGAAGTAGCAAAAGCAAACCCAGGCAAATTAACCTACGCAGCTCTACCTGATTTCACAGGTTCAGTGTTCGTTAGACAAATTATGTCAGATTTACAAGGCTACGAACAATTCATGGACAAGAATCTTACACAAGATAAACTTGCAGAAATGATGAAGCCAACAATTGACTATCTAAATGAACTTAAACCATACCTATGGAAGGAAGGTAAGACCTATCCATCAGACAATCCAACTCTTACAAATATGTTCTCTGACGGAGAAGTTGCAATGGCAATGAGCTACAATCCAAACCAAGCATCAATGCTGATTAACGATAAAAAAGCACCAGCAACCACTAGATCATTTGTCTTTGACAAAGGAAATATAGGTAACACCCACTTCCTTGCAATTTCTAAGATGAGTCCAAACAAAGACGCTGCAATGGTATTTATAAATGAAATCCTAGCACCAGAAAATCAAATTGAAAAGGCTGACCCAGCAGTGCTTGGAGATCTACCTGTAGTAAGCTACGACAAATTAACTGACGATCAAAAGAAGCTTTATGATTCAATAAATATCGGGGAAGCAACCATCCCTTACAACGAACTTGACGCTAAGAAAGTACCGGAAATGCCGGCACAACTAGTACCATTAATTGAAAAGATATGGGAAGAAAACGTACTAAATTAGATTTATCATACCTGCCGGGAATCGCACTAATCGCTGTGGTGATTCTCGGCGGTTTTATAAAATCTATTATTATATCATTTGGATTTTACAAAGAAATAGGGATAAGTGAATTTACAACCAAGTACTACAGAGAGATTTTAACTTCCAAAGGATTTTTAAATTCTCTTTTTTTCACATTTAAATTCGCTGCAATTTCATCTATCTTGGCGGTAATAATCGGACTATTTATGGCATATGGAATCTATTTTTATAAGAAAAAATCTTCCTTTAGCTTAAATATTCCTATGATAATACCCCATATGATCGTGGTGGTAATACTTTTAAATCTATTTTCTGAAGCAGGATTATTTTCAAGAATTTTAGCAAATCTTGGAATAATAGATAGTCCGCATAAGTTCGTTCCGCTATTTTATACAAAGAGTGCCATAGGAATAATCCTCGTATATATTTTTAAAGGAGCACCATTTGCGGCGGTGGTATTCTTAAATGGAATTAATAAAATCGGAATGGAACAGTTTAGTGCAGCTAGGAATTTGGGAGCAACAGAAAGTTACGCCTTCTACCACATCTACTACAAGAGGGTCAAATCTTCTCTGTTAAAAGTGCTTTTAATACTATTTACATTTTCCATGTCATCCTACGAAGTCCCATACCTAATTGGGCCTACGACACCTCGCGCAATTGCGGTGAAATCCTATATAGAATTTACGCAAAATGATTTTATCTACAAACCATATTCCTTGGCTTATAACGTAATTCTTGGGCTCATTGGAATAGTTACGGTAATTGTATTTTTGATGTTGGAGTTTAAAGATGATGAAGACTTTATCTAAGACATTTGTAAATATTTTAATATTTTTACTGTGCTACACGGCGATTACTCTTACATTGGGAGTGTTTCGAGAAAGCTATCCATATCCTGTGATCTTTGGCGGTACATTTTCAACAAGGGCGATCGAATATTTAAAAGTAGACAGAAATCTTTTAAATTCCATTGTAAATTCTATGGTAATAGGCACCATCTCCACATTTATAGCAACATTTTTAAGTTACTTTGTAGCAAGGAGAATAAGCACCAATAGAAAGTTTAAAAAACTTCTCATGGCGGTGGTATTTCTACCGATGGTAGTATCTGCAACATCCATTGGAATTGGGCTCCAACTAATATTTATAAAACTTGGCATGGCAGGTAAGATTCCTGCGATAATTCTTGTGCACATAGTGTATATAATTCCATATTCAGTTTGGATTATGATACCAGGATTTGAAAGTTTCGATGAGGATCTCTACAATCAAGCGAGAATCCTAGGAGCGTCGAAATTAAAAGCGACGGTAAATTCCATACTCGTTCATATGTTTTCATTTATAAAGACATCCATCATCATGGGATTTATCCTTTCCTTCTCCCAATATTATTTGACCTTGGTACTTGGAATAGGAATGGTAAACACATTTACTCTACTTTCATTCCCATTTATGGTGGTAAAAGATAGGAGTATAACCGCTGTCATGAGTATAATATTTATTCTTTTAAATGTACTATTTATCCTTGGAATAGAACTTATTTCAAAAATAATTATAAGGAGCAAAAAATGGCATATATAGAACTTAGAAATATTACAAAATCCTATGGAGATAGAATGATATTAAAAGATATTTCCTTTGATATAAACGAAGGGGAAACTATCTCCATAGTGGGACCATCGGGTACGGGAAAATCTACACTTCTTAGAATTATTTGCGGAATACTTGAAGAGGATGGCGGAAGTATAACGGTGGCGGGAGAAAATCTCTTGAATTTGCCACCAGAAAAGCGAAACACCCTTATGATGTTTCAAAACTTTGAACTATTTCCACATCTCACAGTGTGGGACAATGTGGCATTTGGTCCAAGGGCAAAAAAGATGAAGAAGGATGAAATATTTAAAAAGGTAGAATACTTTTTGGACTTAGTTGACCTAAACCATAGAAAAAACGCCTACCCAAAAGATTTATCAGGAGGGGAAAGACAGAGGGTCGCACTTATAAGATCACTTATAAATGAACCGAAGATGCTACTTCTCGATGAACCATTTTCAAGTCTAGATGAAATACTTAGAGACAGGGTGAGAAAATCCACCTTTGAAATTCTACAAGATCTAAAGATCTCTACACTTTTCGTAACCCACAGCATCGAAGAAGCTTCTATGTATTCAGATAGAGTTATCGTCATGCAAGAAGGAAGAATCATAGGAATAGGAACTCCAAAAGAACTATACGAACACCCAAGTTGCAAAGAAGTTGCAGAATTTCTATATAAAGAAAATGTCTTTGACGATTACTTTTTAAAGAAGGAAGATATTAAAATAAAACTGGGAAGCGAATATAGTATAGATAGAAAAAGTTTTGTGAATGGAGAGTATAGGTACGAAATCGGAAAATATATAGCTTATAGTAGCGATGAATATAATCTCGGAGACGAAGTAGATTTAGAAATAAAGAGGAGAGCATATGAAAAAAGTACTTGTTGATTTTGACAACACCATAAATGTGAGGGGCTGTGACATAGACGATGCTTTTGCATTATTTTTTCTACTGAGCCATAAAGATGTGGAAGTAGTGGGAATAACCACCACATTTGGAAATAGTAACGAAGACGATACCTACAACTCAACCGTTATGATGAATAATGACCTTGGAATAGAAATTCCTCTTAAAAAAGGCGGAATATATTCCTACGATGCTGCAAAATTTATAAAAGAAAAAGTTGAAAGAGAAAAGGTAAGTTTAATCTCCCTGGGCTCCACAACAAATACTATGAAGGCTCTCGCCCTTGGAATGGATACGAAAAATCTTACTGAATTTGTACAAATGGGAGGCATTACATCTCCACTATATTTTAAAGGGATGGTAATGGATGAGCTTAATATGTCCATAGATTTTCTTGCCACCAACTACGTATTAGAAAGAATCGAGAAACCTGTAATAATCACAGGCAATAATTGTATCGAAAAGAAGTACAAAGTTAAAGATGGAGAGTATGTTTCAAAATATATGAAGTATCTCGACTCTCACATGCGTCGCTGGAAGGCAGAGTTTGAAGTAAAATATAAAGAAGAAGAACTAGTAATATGGGACGCACTAACTGCCCTATATGTAACCAATCCAGAATTTTTTGAAATAGAGAAGAGAAAGATAAGACTTGGAGAAAATATGATGACCGGATACTTGGAAGAAGGAGAGGACAAGGAAATCCTCATCCCTCGATTAAAAGATACGGTGGACGCAATGGAATATATAGTAAGCACCATTGAAAACAATTAAATAAAAGATTATTTTAAAATTTGCACGAGAGATCGTGCTTTTTTTATTTGGAAATTATAAAAAATAAATTCAAAATTATAAAAAATAAATTCAAAATATATAACATAGCATTAATAAATATAAAATAGCTTTTAAATAATAAATATGGTACAATAAATAGGATATGGAGGTTATTACTTGAAAGAAAATCAATGTAAAATTGTGCCGATTTCAGACACAAATATTTTAAATACACTTTTTGGTAATTTAGATGAATACCATAAGCTCATTGAGAGCTCTATGGGAGTTAAAATAATCGTGAAAGAAGATCTCTTAGAAATATACGGCGACGAAATTGCCACGGAAAATGCGGCTCTTCTAATCGAAAATCTAAAGGAATTAATAATCAGACAGAAATCTTTGGAAAAAAAGGACGTTGAATATTCCATAGCCTTAATTAAACAGGGCGAGATGAAGCCGATGACAGAACTTCTAAACGATGTTATCGTCCACACTGCTATGGGTAAACCGATCCGTTCAAAGACTTTGGGACAGAAAAAATATGTGGATGCCATGAAGGACAACGACATTGTATTCGGAGTTGGTCCTGCCGGAACTGGTAAGACCTACCTTGCGATGGCGATGGCTGTAAAGGCATTTAAAAATAAAGAAGTAAACAGAATTATCCTTACAAGACCTGCAGTAGAAGCTGGAGAATCTCTAGGATTTTTGCCTGGAGATTTACAGATGAAAGTCGATCCATACCTTAGACCTCTCTACGATGCGTTATTTGAAATTATGGGACACGAAAACTACACCAGGTACGTTGAAAAAGGTTTGATCGAAGTAGCTCCTCTAGCATACATGAGAGGTAGGACTCTCGATTCATCCTATGTAATTCTTGACGAGGCACAAAACACCACCAACGAACAGATGAAGATGTTTCTAACTAGACTCGGTTATGGTTCGAAGGCAATAATCACAGGAGATATCACTCAAATCGACCTTCCAAAGGGCAAATCCTCTGGACTTAAAACCGTTATGAGAATCCTAAAGGATGTAAAGGGAATCGAAATAGTTAAACTTGATCGAAACGACATCGTAAGACATCCACTAGTTCAAAGGATAATCGATGCCTACGACAGATGGGAAAATAAACAAAGTAAAGAAAATAAAGATAGTAAAAAAGATACAACATCAAACAGAAGGAAAGAAAGATGATTTATTTCGACAATAGACAGGATTTAATAGAAATCGATGAAGAGATAGAAAATATTGTAGAGAAATCTATCGAAGCTGCCTTAAAAGAAATAGAGTTCACAGATGACTACGAGGTTTCCGTTTCATTTGTCGGCGATGATGAAATCCATGAACTAAACAGGGATTACAGAGGGGTAGATAGAACTACCGATGTGCTTTCTTTTCCTATGGACGATGAATTTACAAACATGCTTGGCGATATCGTCATAAATATAAATAAGGTTATCGAACAGGCAAAGGAATATGGACACAGCGAGAAGAGAGAGATTTCCTATTTAACTGTGCACTCAAGTCTTCACCTAATGGGATTTGACCACGAGGAAGAAGAGGACAAAAAAGAGATGAGAGCAGTGGAAGATAGGGTTATGGAAAAATTAGAAATTAGTAGATAATATGAAAAATAGTAGCTTTATTTCATCTTTTAACTATGCGGTGCAGGGAATAATCTCCGCACTTACAACTGAAAGAAATATGAAATTTCATTGGCTTGCCTGTCTTGGAACGATTATAATTTCTCTGTTCTTTGACTTAACTAAGATGGAATTTCTCATCTTATTATTTGCGATTACACTTGTAATAGTCCTTGAACTTATAAACACAGCCATCGAAAGAACGGTGGACCTGGTTGTTACGGACTACAATCCGATTGCAAAGTATGTAAAGGACGTCTCTGCAGGAGCGGTTATGATTGCATCACTAAATGCAGTGGTGGTTGCATACTTACTCTTTTATAACAAGATCTCAAATATAGGACAGATCGCCCTTGTAAAGATTAAAAATTCTCCAGACCATTTGGCACTGGTTGCGGTGATTATAGTCCTCATTCTAACCATTGGAGGCAAGTACCTCATGGCAAAGAAGAATGGAGGATCATACTTCCAAGGGGGAGCAGTTTCAGGACACACATCAATTGCCTTTTGTGCTGCCACAGTGATATCTCTAGTTGCACAAAAAACTGTGATAACCACATGTGCCTTGGGACTTGCACTACTGGTAGCAGAAAGTAGAGTTGAAACTGGAGTCCACAGAAAATCGGAAGCAGTTGCAGGAGCAATAGTTGGAATCTCTGTTGCAATCTTTGTATTTAAACTATTTACGTGAGGTGAATATGGAAATTAAAAAACTAATAGAACTTGCATTAGATGCAAAGGAAAAGATGACCTACACTCCATACTCAAAGTTCAACGTTGGTTGTGCTGTTGAGATGGAAGATGGCTCTGTGTACCAAGGTGGAAATATAGAAATCGTCTCCTATTCACCGACCATTTGTGCGGAGAGGGTGGCAATTTTCAAAGCAGTCTCGGAAGGTCATAGAGAGATTAAAAAGATTGTCATAACAGGAGATAATAAAGACACCTTTCCATGTGGGGTTTGTAGACAGGTAATTCGAGAATTTTCGAAGGACCCAGAAATTATAATTGCAAACTCGACAGAGGATTATAGAAAGTTTACACTGGAAGAGATACTTCCCCATAGTTTTGGACCGGAGGAATTAAATAATGTTTAAATCGGGATATGTAGCGGTGATTGGCAGACCAAACGTAGGCAAATCGACGCTTTTAAATAGACTAATCGGCATGAGAATCCTTGCAGTTTCTGACAAGGCTCAAACCACGAGAAATAAAATAAACTTAATATATAGCGACGACGATAGTCAAATAATATTTCTCGATACACCTGGTATGCAGACCCCAAGAAACGAACTGGGTGACTACATGCTAAGAGAATCTAGCTCAGCCTTAGAAGATGTGGACCTAATCACATACATCGTGGATACTTCTAAAATAATTGGAAAACAGGACAGGGCTATTCTAGAAAAATTAAAGAAGATAAAAGACAAAAAAGTAATCCTACTTATAAATAAAATCGACAGTATTCCTAAGGAAGATATACTTCGTTTAATAGAAATGTATTCGAAGGAGATGGATTTTCTAGATGTCATACCAATCTCTGCAAGAGAAGGAGACGGCACAGAAATCTACCTAGACACTGTTAAGAAGAATCTTCCAGAAGGACCGAAGTACTACACAGACGAATATGTAACCGACAGACCTATGAAGTTTATAGTTGCAGAGATAATAAGAGAAAAAGCACTTAGGTTTTTGCAAGAAGAAGTACCTCATGGGGTGGCTGTTGAAATAGAAAAGATGGAAGAACTAGAAGATAGGACCAATATCATTGCTACGATTTATGTGGAAAGAGATAATCACAAGGGCATAATCATTGGCAAGAATGGCACCATGCTTCAAAAGATTGGCACCCAAGCTAGACACGATCTCATGGACTTACTTATGACAAAGGTGGATCTAAGAATTTGGGTTAAGGTCGATAAAAACTGGAGGGATAACGAAACCAGATTAAAAGGACATGGCTACCTATGATTAGAACAGAAGGTATAGTTCTTTCTGAGAGGAACGCTGGAGAAAGCTCTAAAGCTTTAAAAGTGTATACCCTTGACGCGGGTCTTGTGACCATCTATGCAAAGGGAGCGCTTAAGAGAAGTTCAAAAGTAACCAGCTCTTCACAGGTGTTCTTTGTAAACGAATATACCATTTCAAAATCAGGAGTCTTCTACTATATTAAGAGTGCAAATATACTATCTTCAAACTTGCACCTAAGACAGAGCCTTGTAAAACTTTCATATGCAAATTTAGTATTAGAAATCTACTTAAAAAGCAATATGGAAGAGATAGAAAATAAGAATGCATACCTACTTTTAAAAAAATACTTAGAAACAATAGAAGATTCTACTGCGAGGGTGAGAACCATGCAGCTTCTACTCAAATATATTTCATTTATAGGGTTTAGACCGGCGATGAAAGGAAAATACTTTTTAGTAGATGGGGGCGGACTTTCACCTAATTTAGAATATTCTTCTAAGTACTATGAATTAAATGACGAAGAAGTAGAATATCTAAATCTCTTGATGTACAAAGATTTAGAATTTGAGTTTCAAAAGAAAGATTTCGAAAGGAAGATCTTTCACATAATTATAGAATATATAAAATACTGTCTAGATTTAAGACAAATAAACTCATTGGAGTTAATTAGGGAGGAATAATGTATTTTCAAGATTTAATTAAGAATTTGACAAGCTACTGGATGGAAAGAGGAGCAATCATAATGGAGCCTTACGACATAGAAAAAGGCGCAGGAACTATGAACCCTCACACATTTTTAAGATCCCTTGGACCAGAACCATGGAGAACAGTATACGTAGAACCATCTAGAAGACCAGCAGACGGAAGATATGGAGAAAATCCAAATAGACTATATCAACATCACCAACTACAAGTAATCTTAAAACCATCTCCAGAAGATGTACAAGAACAATATCTTGGATCCCTTGAAGCAATAGGAATAGACACCAGCATCCACGACATTAGATTCGTAGAAGACAACTGGGAATCACCTACCTTAGGAGCATGGGGACTTGGATGGGAAGTATGGCTTGACGGAATGGAAGTTACACAATTTACCTACTTCCAACAAGTAGGAGGAATAAACTGTGATCTTGAATCAGCAGAGCTTACCTATGGTCTTGAAAGAATTGCAATGTACTTACAAAATGTGGATTCAGTTTACGAAATTCAATGGAACGAAAATATCAAGTACGGCGATATTTTCAAAATGGCAGAGTACGAACAATCCAAGTACGGATTTGAAGATGCGGATGTAGATATGCTTAAACATCTCTTTGACGTATATGAAAAAGAATCTGAAAGAATAATCGAACTAGGACTTGTGCTTCCAGCATACGACTACACACTTAAATGCTCACACACTTTTAACCTTCTTGACTCAAGGGGAGCACTTTCAGTATCAGAAAGAACATCCTATATAGCAAGAGTTAGAAATAGGGCGAGAAAAGTTGCGGAAACATTCTTGAAACAGAGAGAAGAACTTGGCTATCCACTTTTAAACAGAGGTGACAAATAATGAATTATTTACTTGAAATTGGAATGGAAGAGTTGCCAGCAAGATATGTAGACCTTGCACTCATTCAAATAAGAGATAAGGCAGATAAATTTTTAAGAGACAATCTAATTGATTACAAAGATATAAGAACCTATGCAACACCAAGAAGACTTACTCTTTTTATAGATGGCATAGAAGAATTCCAAAGAGATATCGACGAAGAAGTAAAGGGACCTGCAAAGAAGATCGCCTTTGATGAAGATGGAAACCCTACAAAACCACTAGAAGGATTTTTAAAATCTAAGAATTTAAAACTAGAAGATATCGAAATAAAAGACTTAAAGGGAACCGAATACGTATACGGACAAGTTCACAAAAAAGGTGAAAAGTCAGAAGAAATTCTAAAGGTCGAAATCCCAAGTCTAATAAAAGGTATAACCTTCCCTAAGAATATGAAATGGGGCGGTAAGAATCTTAAATTTGCAAGACCTATTAGATGGGTTGTCAGCATGCTAGATAGTGAAGTTGTAGAATTTCCTTTCGAAGGAATACCAGTAGGAAGTGTAACTAGAGGTCATAGATTCTTAGGAAGCTCTCATATTGAAATAGATCACGTGGACAATTACGAAAAACTTCTTGAAGAAAACTATGTAATCCTAGATCAAAAGAAGAGACTTGAAATTATAAAAATAAATGCAAAAAAAGAAGCGAAAGCTCTCGGTGGAGAAATAAAAGAAGATAAGGATCTACTAGATGAACTTACCTATATCAACGAATATCCAACTCCTATTACTGGAAATGTAAAAGAAGAATATCTAGAACTTCCAGCGGAAGTAATAACCACACCAATGAGAGATCATCTTCGCTACATCCCTGTATATAACGAAGACGGAGATCTACTTCCATACTTCATAACCGTTAGAAACGGAACTGATTACAAAAAAGAAGTAGTTTCTAAAGGAAATGAAAAAGTACTAGGAGCGAGACTTGAAGATGCAAAATTCTTCTACAACGAAGATATCAAAACCAAATTAGAAGATCTAAATGAAAATCTAAAAGGTCTTATGTTCCAAGATAAACTTGGCACAATGTATGATAAATCTCTAAGAATAGATAAACTTTCTCGTGAAATAGGAGAAAAATTAGAA
Organism: Peptoniphilus duerdenii ATCC BAA-1640; assembly: GCF_000146345.1. Classification (GTDB taxonomy): domain Bacteria; phylum Bacillota; class Clostridia; order Tissierellales; family Peptoniphilaceae; genus Peptoniphilus_B; species Peptoniphilus_B duerdenii. The sequence continues at coordinate 1,108,954 of NZ_GL397071.1, forward strand.
GTTGCAGACGAATCTCTAGTAGATTTAAAGAGAGCGGCAGAACTTTCTAAAGCAGATTTAACTACCAAGATGGTTACAGAATTTACAGAACTTCAAGGAACCATCGGCTCAATCTATTCAAAGCTTCAAGGAGAAAAACCTCTAGTAAGCCAAGCAATCTTCGAACAATACCTACCTAGATTTGCAGGAGATGAACTTCCAGAGACAACTATCGGTTCAATCCTTGCCCTAGCAGACAAGATTGACACAATAGTAGGACTATTTGCAATAGGTCTAATTCCAACTGGATCACAAGACCCATTTGCCCTAAGAAGACTTTCAATCGGAGTTATAAATATTCTAAAGGATAAGAACTGGGATCTATCTCTAAGCGATATAGTTGACCACGCTCTATACACCTATGTTCAAGAAAATAATCTAACCTTCAACTACGAAGAAGTTAAAGAAAAAATCCTAGATTATTTCAGAGCTAGAATCAAAAATATTCTTGAAGATATGAATATCAGATACGACATCATCCAAGGTGTAATCGCATCTGATGGAACCGTAATTGAAACAATTGACAAAGCGATAAAACTAAATGAATTCTTTAAAGAAGATAGAACAGAACTTACAGACGCATTAACTAGAGTTCACAACCTCGCAACCAAGTATGAAGAAGGGGAAGTTGCCGAAGAAAGATTTGAAGACCCTTCAGAAAAAGAACTCTATAATAGATTTGAATCCATAAGACCAGATGTAGAAACCTTGATAAACGACAAGAAATATGAAGAAGCATTACTTGCTTTAAATCCATTAGTACCATTTATAGATAAATTCTTCGATAGCTGTATGGTGCTTGTAGATGATGAAAATGTAAGAAATAACCGTTTAGCACTACTACATTTAATCGATAGCCTTGTAGAAAGAGTAGTGAACATAGAATCTATTAAGGAATAAATATGGAACTAACCAAAAGACAAGAAGAAATAATTGAAATAGTAAAAGAGGGAGAACCTATAATAGGCGACGAGATTGCTGAAAGATTGGGACTTTCAAGGGCGACCATAAGACCTGATCTTTCCATCCTTGTGATGTTAAATATTTTAGGTGCAAGACCTAAGTATGGTTATTACTTCAGAGGAGATGTGGACACCCAATCTATAAACAATAAACTTCAAAAGATGTTGGTAAAGGACTATATGTCCACCTCAGCAATTTTAGACGAAGAAGATAGCATAAACGATGCGATAGTAGAACTATTTGCATCAGATATTGGAACTATATTCGTAACGAGCAAATCAAAATTAATCGGAGTAGTAAGCAGAAAAGATTTACTAAGAGCCACCATGACGAAGATGGATATAGAAACCACTCCCGTTTCAGTGATCATGACTAGAATGCCAAATGTGTTTACCGTAAGCCCTAGGGCAACTGTAAAAGAAGCGGCTCAAATTTTATATAATCATGATGTGGACGCTATTCCAGTTATAAATCAACATTTAAAAGTGGTTGGAAGATGGACCAAGACCAATGCGCTAAATGTATTTATAGAATTATCTAAGACTAAGGAAGATTAATATGCCTAATATTTCAATATTCGTAATCTCCGACTCAGTTGGAGAGACAGGAGAACTAATTGCTAAAGCATCTGTAAAACAGTTTGAAGCTACAGACTACGAAATTAGAAGATTTCCATACCACAACAGCGTCGAACAAATAAAACCGATTATGGAGATGGCTTCCAGATGTAAAAAAGCGGTGGTTGTGTACACCAACGTAGTTCAAGAAACTAGGGACTACATTCAAATGAAGGGAAGGGAACTCGGCATCCATCTTATAGATGTAATGGGCGAGCCACTCTATGAATTTGAAAAAGCATTGGGACATCCTCCACTTAGAGAACCTGGACTAATAAGGCGTCTTGACGAAAATTATTTCAAAAAAGTGGAGGCAATTGAATTTGCAGTTAAGTATGATGATGGCAAGGATCCTAGGGGAGCTAAGAAAGCTGACATATGCCTAGTAGGTATCTCTAGAACTTCTAAGACTCCGCTTTCAATGTACCTTGCAAATAAAAATTACAAAGTCGCAAACATTCCATTGGTTCCAGAAGTACCGGTACCACAAGAAGTTTATGACAAGGATGTAAATAGGGTAATCGGACTTACATGTAGACCGAGAAAACTTATTTCCATAAGAGAAGAAAGGCTTAGATCACTGGGACTTTCTCAAGGCGCAAAATACGCTGATATAGAAAGAATCAGAGAAGAGCTTATGTACGCAGATGAAGTCATGAGAAAACTTGGCTGTGTAGTTATAGACGTAACTGATAAGGCAATAGAAGAAACTGCAGAGATAGTGCTCGATCATATGAAAAGTGTAGGACTATGAATATAAGAGAAAATAGGGAGATTCTTGAAGAGAAAATTTTAAAACCCTACGCATGCCATTCAAAGGATGCGAAGAGAAAGTACGCTGAAGAAGATTGTAAAATCAGAACCAGTTACCAAAGGGATAGGGATAGAATCATCCATTCAAAATCTTTTAGAAGATTAAAACACAAGACCCAGGTCTTTATCAGTCCAGGCAGAGACCACTTTAGAACCAGACTCACCCACACATTGGAAGTGCAACAGATTGCAAGGACCATTGCAAGGGCACTTGAATTAAATGAAGATTTGGTAGAAGCGATAGCTTTGGGCCACGACCTTGGTCATACTCCATTTGGTCACAGTGGAGAGACTGTTTTAAATAGACTTAAACCAGGTGGATTTCGCCACAACGAACAATCCATAAGGGTGGTGGATTTTCTAGAAACAGGAGAGAAGAGAAGAGGACTAAATCTAACAGAAGATGTGTTAGATGGAATCCTTCATCACACCGGAGACAGAATGGCATCCACCTTGGAAGGAAAAATAATTAAGTTTGCAGATAGAATTGCCTATATTAACCACGATATAGATGATGCTATTAGGGCGGGAATTTTAAAAGAAGAAGACCTTCCAAAAGAAGAAATAGAAATACTCGGTAGCACCCATTCAGCAAGAATTGGCACCATGATCAGCTCAATCATAAATAAATCCTACGGCGAAGAAATAATTGAAATGGAGCCGGAAGTTTATGAAGCGACTATGAACCTTAGAAAATTTATGTTTGATAGGGTCTACCTGGATAAAAATGTAAAAGTTGAAGATACGAAAGTAGATAGAATACTTACATATCTCTACAATTTTTACAAAAAAGATTTATATAGAATACCGAAAGAACATCTAAGTTTGTATGAAAATATTGAACACACAGAGGACGAAATAGTGGCAGACTATATAGCGGGCATGACAGATACCTTCGCCATCCATGTGTTTAGAGAGATATGCATTCCTAAAGGATGGGATAGTAGAGATGAGAATTGACGACAGAGTTTTGGATGAAATACGCCAAAAATCAAGTATCGTAGATGTTATAAGTGAATATGTAGATTTAAAGAAAAAGGGCTCAAACTACATGGGATTGTGCCCTTTTCATTCTGAAAAAACCCCTTCATTTTCCGTATCAGAATCGAAGCAAATATTTAAATGTTTTGGATGCAGCGCTGGCGGCGATGTGATCACATTTATAATGAAGATTGAGCATTTATCTTTTATAGAAGCAGTAAAATTCTTGGCAGAGAAATATAATATTGAACTAAGTGAAGAAAAAGTAGACAAAAAGAAACTCGATAAAATTACGAGATGCTATGAAGCCAATGTGCTTGCAGCAAAATTTTATATGCAAAATCTAAAGAATAATAAGATGGCACTTGAATACTTAGAGAGAAGAGAAATAGGTCCAGAAGTTATTACTGCCTATGGGCTTGGCTTTGCGGAAGATAGCTGGAACAATCTGCTTAACTATATGAAGTCCAACGGATATAACGAAGAGGAACTAGTAGAGTACAACCTGGTTTCTAAATCACAAAATGGAAAGTACTTTGATAGATTTAGAAATCGAATTATGTTTCCGATCATCGATTTAAGACGAAGGGTAATTGCCTTTGGTGGAAGAGTTATGGACGATTCCATGCCAAAATATTTAAATAGCACAGATACAGTTGTATTTCATAAGGGAAGAAATCTCTACAACCAAAATATAGTAAAAAATTTAGACAGAAGTAGAATTATTCTCGTAGAAGGCTACATGGATGTTATTTCTCTCTACAAAAGTGGTATAAAGTATAGTGTAGCAAGTCTAGGTACAGCACTTACTCCAGAGCAGGCAGAGCTTGTAAAAAAATTCGGCAAAGATGTATACATCTGCTACGACGGAGATGAGGCAGGCATAAGAGCTACGAAGCGCGCCATTGGGATTTTGAGATCTGTTGGAGTAAATCCAAAGATCATAAGACTTCCTGAAGGACTTGATCCAGATGAATATTTAAAAAAATATGGAGCATTCAACTTCGAAGTGACCTTATCTGAAGCGACAAACTATTTTGAATACTTGATCGAAGATCTAAAGAAAAACTTCGACATAAGTACCACGGATGGGATGACTGGATTCTTAGTGGAATCAGCAAAACTTGTCGCTACAATAAAAAACCCTATTGAAAGGGATCTTGAAATCGACAGACTCTCAAAAGATTATAAAGTTACGAGATCTGCAATTATAAACTATATAAACAGAAACAAACAAAATTACGAGGACAAGAGAGAAAGAAATAGGGAATATAATTTAAAAAATAGTAGACAAACTACAAAGCCGGTAGCTAAAAATATACAAAACGGATTTAAAAAATCAAAATACCAACTTATGGCTTATGCAGCGGCTGACGAAAATTATATAAAGATAATTAAAAAGTACTTAAACTTAGAAGAATACCTCGAAAAAAATGAAGTAGAGGTCATAAAATCTTTGGAAGAAGCCTATGAAAAAAGTGCAAAAGATCCACTTGAAGATTTAAAAGAAAGTGGCAAAATTACAGAGACTTCCTACAGAATTATAAAAGAAATTGAAGTCTCCCATGAATATCCAGATAAAATCATAGAAGAACTTGCAAAGACTATTATAAAGAGTAAGCTACAAGAAGATTTAAAATCGAATCTATCAAAATTGGAAAAATTAGATAGAAATGAGCCAAATTACAAAGAAAAATTGAAAGAATTATCAGAAATTATTATAGATTTAAACCAAAAACTTAAAGGAGAAATGAAAAATGACTGATCATTTAGATTTTGAAGATGAAGATCAATCTATGTCTAAAGACTCCATAGTAGATTCTCTCATGAAGACAGGAAAGAAAAAGGGAAATCTTACCTATGAAGAAATAGTAGATGCTCTAGATGAAATTCCTATGGAAAGTGATGAAATTGATTCATTGTATAAAGAATTTGAAAAAAAAGGCATCGAACTATTGGATGAAGAGATAGGTGACGATGAAGATGATGACGATGATAAGATCGACTTATCTAAAGAAGATTTGTCCGTTCCAAAGGGAATAAGTGTAGACGATCCTGTGAGAATGTACTTAAAGGAAATCGGTAAAATTCCTCTATTAACAGCGGACGAAGAAGTGGTCATAGCAAAGAGAATGGAAAAGGGAGACAGGGAAGCTGCAAGAGAACTTGCTGAAGCGAACCTAAGACTTGTAGTATCCATCGCCAAAAGATACGTAGGAAGAGGAATGAGTTTCCTTGACTTGATTCAAGAAGGTAACCTTGGACTTATGAAAGCGGTAGACAAATTCGACTACACAAAGGGATTTAAATTCTCAACCTATGCAACCTGGTGGATTAGACAAGCCATCACAAGAGCCATTGCAGACCAAGCAAGAACCATAAGGATTCCTGTTCACATGGTGGAAACAATAAATAAACTTGTGAGAATTCAAAGACAATTGGTGCAAGATCTAGGTAGAGATCCATCTCCAGAAGAAATTGCAGAAGAGATGAATATAGATGTGGAAAGGGTTCGTGAAATTCAAAAGATCGCACAAGAACCAGTATCTTTAGAGACACCAATCGGTGAAGAAGAAGACTCCCATCTTGGAGATTTTATCCCTGATGAAGAAATCCAATCACCACAGGACGCTGCAACATTTACACTTCTAAGAGAACAACTTGGAGATGTCCTCGACACTCTTACAGATAGAGAAAAGAAAGTCTTGACCCTAAGATTTGGACTTGAAGACGGCAGAAATAGAACTCTTGAAGAAGTTGGCAAAGAATTCGATGTCACAAGAGAAAGAATAAGACAGATTGAAGCAAAAGCACTTAGAAAACTTCGCCACCCAAGCAGAAGTAGAAAATTAAAGGATTATTTGGAATGATTTCTAAGAGATTAAATAAAATATCTAGCCATATAAAGGGAAAGAGAATGGCTGACATAGGCACAGATCACGGTCTTGTGCCTATTTTTCTAATTGAAAATAAAATCGTAGACTATGCCATAGCTGCAGATATTTCAAAACCATCCCTTCAAAAGGCAATAGATTTAGCAAAAGAAAAAAATATAGAACTGGACGCAAGGCTCGGAGATGGCATGGAGGTTTTAAATCCGGAAGATGGAATCGAAACTGTAGTAATAGCTGGCATGGGAGGAGTCTTGATCGGAGAGATACTTTCCGCATCAGAAATTTCTAAGAATGTTAGACTCATCCTCCAACCGATGCAAGGTGCAAGAGAACTTAGAAAATATTTATTTGAAAACGGATACGAAATAGTAGATGAAGATGTGGTTTTTGAAGACGATAGATACTTCGAGATAATCGTCGCAGAATATGATGGTAAGATAAGAGAAGTTTCAAATGAAATGGAACTTAAAATCCCAATAAAGGCTCTTAGAAAAAATCAGGAAGAAGCATTTTTATATGTAGATTATCTAAAAGGTGCAAATCTTTTCATAATGAAAGGACTAAAACAGGGTAAGAGAGCCCTTAAGAGATATATAGAACTGAAAAAAGAAGTGAATTATTATGAAAAAATCAATGACAAGTACAGAAAAAATAATTGAATATATAAGAAAGATTGCTCCGGAACAGTATCAGGAAGAATGGGACAACTCCGGCTACCAAGTTAGAATAAAGAACGAAACAGAAAAGGTCATCCTATGTATGGACGTAACGGATAAAGTTATTGATCATGCAGTAGAAAGTGGAGTAAAATTAATTATCTCCCACCATCCGATGATATTTACGGGCATAAAGAGAATAGACGAAGATAGCTACCTTGGAAAAAATATAATTAAACTTATAGAAAATAAAATTTCTGTCTACTCATCCCACACCAGCCTTGACGTTTCAGATAAAGGTGTAAACGTCGCATTGGCAGAAGCTCTTGGACTTCCAATAGTAGAAAACTTTGCCATGACTGATAGTACAACCATTGGCTACGTTCTTGAAAATAATATTGGGGATGAAATCTACGAAAGATTAAATGCTCTCGGAGCAATCTTCTACGGCAAAAAAGTGCCAGTTGAAAGGCTTGCTATCGTAGGAGGTTCTGGTATGAGCTACTTCGACGAGGTAGTATCCAGAGGTCTTAATATGTATATAACCGGAGATGTGAAGCACCACGACGGACAGAGAGCCTACGAAGATAATATTTCTCTAGTGGATCTTACCCATTATGGTTCAGAAAAATTTGCATTAGATAAGTTAAAAGAGCTTTTGGAAGAAAAATTTACAATAGATGTGGAAATAATTGACACAAATTTTAAGTTTTATATATAATATAAAAATGAAAAAACTTTAAATATAAGACAAAGAGGTGCTTATGATAGAAATAAAAAATCTTACGAAGATCTTCAAACTGACGAAGAAGATGAAGAAAGAACTAAAGACTAAGGACAGTGAAAAAATCGCTGTAAATAATATTAATTTAAGTATCAAAGAAGGGGAAATATTTGGGATTCTAGGAACCAACGGCGCCGGTAAGACCACAACCCTAAGAATTATTTCCACACTTCTTAAGCCAACTTCTGGCACTGTAGAAGTAAATGGATTAGATACGGTAAAAAATGGAGAGAAGGTAAGAGAGAAGATTGGATTTTTAACTTCAGAAATAAAACTCGATCCAAACTTCACACCGGATTATCTCTTTGATTTCTTCGGCGAACTTAGAAATGTTCCAAAAGCAACAATAAAAGAGAGAAAAGAAAAATTATTTTCATACTTTGGAATAGATGATTTTAAACACAAGAAGATCGAAGAACTTTCCACAGGAATGAAGCAAAAAGCAGCAATTGCGGTGAGCCTTATGCACAATCCAGAAATAATAATCTTTGACGAACCGACATCCGGTCTTGATATTATAACCGCAAAATCTGTACTTGACTATATAAAAGAACTTAAATCAGAAAATAAAACCATCATAATGTCCACCCACAATATGACCGAAGCGGAAAAAGTCTGCGACAGAATCGGAATTATAATCGATGGCAAGCTAGTGTTTCACGGAACTATTGACGAAGTGGTAGAAAAGACTGATGCAAAAGATTTGGAAGAAGCATTTTTTAAACTTTATTCAAATGAAAAAGGAGAAGACTAATGGGAATGATGATAATACTTAAGAAAGAACTGAGAAGAGTCTTCGGCGATAAAAAAATGATTTTTGGAATGTTCATCTTGCCACCACTTATGATGGTAATTATATTTTCACTGATTGGAAATACAATGAACAATATGATGGACGATATGAAAACCCACAAATCTCTTGTTTATTTCTCCAACCTAGATGAAAAGACAAAAGCAGATTTTGGAAGCATTGCCGAAACCATGACCATCGAGAGTATAAAAGATGGGGAGATGGAAAATCTAAAAGAGAAGCTTAAAAATGGAGAGATAGATGCGATAGTAGAACTTCCATCTGATTTCAGACAAAAAATCGAAAACTATGATAGAGAAAATATCCCGAATATAAATATTTTTTACAACCCTTCAGAAGACAATTCCGATATGGCATATAAAAAACTTGAGTCAGTATTCGATGAAGGTATAAAGAAAAATATTATAAAAGAAAGAATAGGAGACGAAAAAATATTAGAAGTATTCACCATCAATAAGGATGTAGATGGACAGATTTTCAAAGAAGAAAAGATGTCTGGCAAAGCACTATCTATGATGCTTCCATATTTTATTGTTATCATGCTCTATAGCTCCATCATGGGTCTTTCAATCGATACATTTACAGGAGAAAAAGAAAGAGGAACTATGGCAAGCCTTCTTCTTGCACCGATAAAGAGAACAGACATCGTCCTTGGAAAATTAATCGGACTTACACTAATCTCCATGATATCTTCGATTGCCTATGTGGTTTCAATGTCAATCGTAATGCCAAAAGCAATGTCCTTTGGTCAAGATACTACTGTGAAATTTACATTTACTCAGTTTGGACAGATTGCACTTATAATGCTTTCAATGGCATTTCTAATGGTGGCGATGATTTCTATAATTGCAACCTATGCAAAGAATGCAAAGGAAGCGGGCACATATATAGCTCCGCTCTATATTATTGTCATAGTTGCAGGAGTTTTGACCATGACCTCAACGGGAGAAGCATCTCCAATTAAATTCTTGATTCCAATCTACGGAAGCTGCCTTGCAATAGGTCGTTCTATAGTTTCTGAATTAGATACTTTAAATCTTATCTATTCAGTTGGATCCAACGTACTAATTGGACTAGTATTCTCATTCATCGTTGCCAAGATGTTTGGAAGCGAAAAAATAATGTTTAACGCATAAAAATTTAACCCATTCGCAGTTGAATGGGTTTTTTAATGTTTATTTTTATTATATGTCTTTGCAAATGTAACTTACCACCGATTTTAAATTATACATTTCAATGGATTTCAAATTTAAAATTACAACTTCTTCTGGAGATTTAAGGTCGCTTACCTCAACCGGGAAATCTCTTTTTAGAACATAGTTGCAGATTAAATTCTTGGAATATTTTCCACTCTTTGTGTATATATCCAATGCAAACTCACCGTCATGTATATTTAGCAGGTAGTCCTTTGAATTTAAAAACATATCTGGAAAGGTTGTGACACCTGAGATTTTAAGGGTGTCATGATCGAGATCTATATCTCTTATTTCGAGATAATCTTCGCCAAAAGTAATCCTATTTTCTCTATGAATCAGAAATCTATTTTCATAGAGGTACACAAGACCTTCTACATCTTTAAGATTGTGGTGTCCAATAATATCTAGATTCTTTTCGTCCTTTGATGTGAGATAATTTCTAAATAGTTCAACCACTTCCGCACCTGATATATCCTCTCCACGATCTAAATTAAAATACTTTTCAACTTCCATCTGTCTTAAGGACTTCATAGGGAAGAGATGTCTGTACCTGTTGAAATACTTGTAGAGGTCCGTGGATTTATATTCAAAATTCAAATTATAATACTTTGCCCTCTGTCTTATAAAAGGAAGGTCGAAGGACTCTCCATTGTATGTAATAAAGTTGCATCCATTATATTTTTCTATAAAATCGGAGATAAGTTCCTGCTCATCCTTTAGATCTTCGATGACAGTAGTCACTATTTTTACTCCGTCAGAAACGGTGATGGATACGATGGGATTTTGATGTGTGAGTCCTGTGGTCTCAATATCCATAAAAACAAAATCGTCATATTTATTATTTTTTTCGTTAATAGTCTCAAATACTTTCATAATTACCCACTTTAAATATTTTCTTATTTAAATTATAATTGATACTAGGTTATTTAGAAAGGGGAAGCAATGATAAATTTAGTGAGAACGAGAAATAGTCTGATGAAGAACGGATTTATTTCTGAAATATTTGAAACTGGAGCAGAGGCAAGAGATTACTTCATGAACTTTATAAAGCCAGGCAGAACTGTGGCAGTGGCAGGATCTGTAACTCTTGAAGAGCTTGATATATATAATTCTTTAAAAGAAAAAGGAGCAGACGTGTCCATGCACTGGTTGGACAGGGACTACCAAAGCAGCATGATGAAATCACATATGGCAGATTTCTTCGTGACTTCTGCAAACGCGGTAACTGAGGACGGACAGATTCTCATGGTGGACTACTATGGAAATAGAATCAGTGCTGTTACCTTTGGCAAGAAAAAAGTATTCTTCTTTGTTGGAAGAAATAAGGTTGTAACCGATGTAAACTCAGGATTTAATAGATCTTTAATAATCGCTCAACCACAAAATTTCAAGAGAATGGAACTAGAAAGCCTAAAGAAAAACATGAGACTTGATTTTGATAGACAAGAAGATACGAATATTATGGAGCTAACTCTTAAACATGGTCCTAAATTCCAAGATACATATGTGTTTTTAATTAACGAAGATTTGGGGTATTAAATTGATTTATTTAGATAATTGCGCAACTACAAAACCGAGACCAGAAGTGGTGGATATGATGGTGAAGGTGCTAACAACTGACTTTGGAAATCCTTCCTCCCTTCATAGAATGGGAATGGATGCAGAAAAGATCAGAGAAGGTGCAAGGGCGAGTCTTGCAAAATTCATCCATGCAAATCCAAAGGAAATATTCTTTACCTCTGGCGGAACTGAAAGCAATAATATTGCGGTACAAGGTTTTATAGAAAAGAATAAGAGATTTAAAAAGATAATCACCACAACCATAGAACATTCTTCTCTTAGAAAATTATTTCTTCGCTACAGAGATCTCGGTTATGAAGTGGTGCTACTTCCCGTAGATCCAAAGGGCAAAGTCTTAATTTCTGAACTTAAAAAAGAAGTAAATGACAACACAGCGGTGGTAGCCCTTGCCCAAGTAAATAGCGAACTAGGAACTATCCAAGATATCAAAGAAATCGTAAAGATTGTAAAAGAAATAAATCCTAATACTTTTGTCCATGTGGATGGGGTCCAAGCCCTTTGCAAAATTCCTGTGGATGTGAAGGAACTTGGCTGTGACAGTTATGCAATGAGCTCCCACAAAGTATATGGACCGAAGGGAACAGGAGCTTTGTATATAAAGAATGCGGTGGCAATTCCTTCAATAGTTTACGGAGGAGGACAGGAAAAAGATGTCCGTTCAGGAACAGAAAATATGCCGGGAATAGCAGGTTTTAAAGTTGCAATAGACTGCGAATTAGAAGATTTTGAAAAAGAATATGCCCATGCGAAAAAGATTAAGGCATACCTACTTAAAAAGTTGGAAGAAAATTTGGACCGTTACCAAGTAAATGGTGAAGATGGTAGCCCATATATTACCAGTGTTTCAATAGAAGGCACCAGGGGAGAGGTAATTCTTCACTACTTGGAAGAGTTTGATATATTTATAAGCACAGCATCTGCTTGTAACAGCAATGGCACAGAAAAATCTGCGGTTTTGCAGGGAATAGGACTTCCAGAAAATCTAATGGAAGGCACAATCAGAATTTGCATATGTAAAGATATAGATGAAAAAGATATAGACGAATTCATCGAAAAACTTATTTATTCGGTGAAGGAAGTCAGAGGAGTGATGGAAAGATAATGTTTAAATATGCAGTAGGACTCTCACTTGGAGAGTTGGTTTTAAAAGGAAAAAATAGGGGAAGTTTTATCGACGCGCTTATAAAGCAAGTTGTAAGATCTCTCCACGATATAGAATATAAAAAGATTTACCAAGACATTGGAAAAGTATATATTGAATGCGAAAAAGAAAACATGGATAGAATCATCAAAAGGGTGTCCCACGTATTTGGGATTGTATACCTAAGTCCATGTATAAAAGTCGGTAAAGACGAAGACGAAATAAGAGAAGCGATAAAAGAAATAACGAGAGAAACTCTAGAAAAGAATGATTTCAAAACTTTTAAAGGAGAAACGAAGAGGGCAGACAAGAAATTTCCGATGACCAGCATGGAATTTAGCCGCGTCATAGGAGAAACTGTTCTAAAAAATTTCGATATAAATGTTGATGTTCATAATCCGGACTTCTATGTCTATGTGGACATAAGACAAGATGCATATGTGTACACAGAAAAATTTAGAGGACATGGAGGACTACCTCTTGGCACAAATGGCACAGGACTACTTCTTTTATCAGGAGGAATAGACAGCCCGGTGGCAGGTTACATGATGGCGAAGCGTGGCGTGAAGGTGGACGCTCTCCACTTCCATTCATTCCCATTCACATCTAAGAGGGCAGAAGAAAAAGTAATAAAACTTGGTGAAATAGTTAGCTCCTACTCAGGACCGATGAAGATTTATTCAGTGAACATCCTTCCAATTCAGAAAGAAATAAACAAACACTGCCACGAATCTCAGATGACCGTCCTATCAAGAAGGTTTATGATGAGAATCGCAGAGAGTATCTCAGCAAAAAACGGGTATAAATCAATTATAACCGGAGAAAATCTCGGACAAGTTGCTTCCCAAACTATAGAAGGACTAGCCTGCACCGATGCGATTACAGACAGATTGGTATTTAGACCACTAATCGGAATGGACAAGGTGGACATCATAGAAATATCTAAGAGAATAGGAACCTATGAAACATCAATCCTTCCATTCGAAGATTGTTGCACAGTGTTCTTACCTAAACATCCACTTCTAAAACCAACCATAGAAATTATGGAAAAATCAGAAGAAGGCTTGGACATTGATAAATTAGTCGAAGAAGCAATAGAAAACATGACCATAATTAATATTGAATAGGAGGAGAAAATGAAAAGACAAGGAAAGATAGGTGGCTCACTACTAATCATAATAGCATTGGTAGCAGTTATCGGGGGAATACTCGTTAAGAATTACAATAGATTAGTAACCCTAGAAGCAGAAGTAGATGGCAAGTATGCTCAAGTAGAAAACGTGGTTAAAAGACGTGCGGACCTTATACCAAACTTGGTAAACACAGTTAAAGGTTACGCAAACCACGAAGAAGAAACACTAACCAAGATCACAGAAGCTAGATCAAAAGTTCAAAGTGCAAAGACACCAGAAGAATTATCAGAAGCAAACACAGAACTTACAAAGGCAATCGGTGATATAAATGTAGTGGTAGAAGCATATCCAGAGCTAAAAGCTAACGAAGGATTCTTAAACCTACAAGCACAACTAGAAGGCACAGAAAACAGAATCGCTACAGAAAGAGAGAGATACAATAGCGCAGTTACAGAATTTAACAAAGATGTAAAGAGATTTCCAACCAATATTTTCGCTTCAATCTTAGGATTCTCACCTAAGTCATACTTTGAAGTATCAGCAAGCGATATGGAAAATCCACAAGTAGATTTTGATAAAAAATAAAATGAAAAGAATCATCCTTTCAATAATACTTTTGATGTCTCTAACCATGGGTACCTTTGCAGAAAAAGACGTGTGGGTACCAGATCCAAAGGATGCAAAAGGATACGTCTACGATGAAATGGGAATCCTATCAGAGACATCAATTGAGTACATCAATGAAACAAACTACGACTTGGAAAAGAAGACCGGAGCACAAATAGGAGTCATGATAGTAAAATCACTTCAAGGATATGACGGCAACTCCTATGGTGTAAAAATTTTCGATAAATGGAAATTTGGAAACAAAGAGAACAACGGACTTCTAATTCTTCTATCCATCCCAGAAGGAAGCTTAACCATCATGCCAGGTTACAGGACAGAAGGTTGGGTACCAGATGCGGTAGCAGATACCATAAGGCGTAACGCATCCAAACTATTTCCACCGGGAGATAGAACAGGAGAAAACAAGGAAGCCTACGAAGAAGGAATCCTTGAAATCTATAACGAAGTACTAGAAAAATATAAACAAGAGTACGACATAGAAATAGAAAGATCAGTGCCGGCATCATTCTCACCAGATGACGAATTCTCAGACATAAGTCCTATAAGAATAATAATGTTTGTAATCATCATCCTAATAATACTTTCAACTAACAATAGAAGGAGAAAGTATAGGAGAAGATATAGAAGAAATATTTTCTATGATGATGACGATTTCGGCGGCGGCTTCGGAGGATTTTTCGGAGGAGGCGGCTTCGGTGGAGGAAGCAGCGGAAGCTCCGGCGGATTTGGAGGATTCTCCGGTGGAGGAGGATCAACAGGTGGCGGAGGAAGCTCCGGCTCTTGGTAAAAATAAAAAAATGACCAGAGGTATGACCTCTGGTTTTTTGATTGGAAATTAAAATAAGTATCTAAGGCACTGGCATCAATACTTGACTTCACCAAGGTTATACCCGTTCGACTCCTGTGACTTCGTCATCTTCGCTCAGGGTGACTGCATTCCTTAAGATTTCATACTAAATTATTTTCCCTCAGGCGAGCAGTCGAGTTCTGTAAATCAGTCTTCACAATGCTCGGATTATTTGGAACTCTTTGCACGAAACCTGCACCGAAATCACAGATTTCGGCTAGGGCTTCGAAGGATCTGACCCATATTTAACCTATCTAAGACAAAAATATTAAAAATTATCCTATCAACTACAGTCACCCTGAGCGGAAGAGCCGAAGGCTCTGCAGTCGAACGGGTATAACCTCCAATGGTCAAGTCCTTGCAAATGAAATAATTTCAAAGATTATAATATATGTAAATAAATATCCTACGCATAACCAAACCCTATTCTTT
>NZ_GL397071.1:1125003-1139007 GCF_000146345.1 Peptoniphilus duerdenii ATCC BAA-1640
CATAAGTGGGTCGTAGAAAAGTTTAAAGATTATATTCTCTGGAATTTAAATGGTGTTGAATATGTAGAAGTACTTTTATTTTTGCATAGAAGAACAATTAAAATCAGGCGAAGCCGTAAAACATACTAAAAAATATTAATTCCTCGTAGCGGAAGCATCTTGCTTCCACAGCCGAAGGCTCTACACGAATAAACTTTGATGATTTAAAAAAATTTCTAAAAGTCTGTCCTTATGTATTGTCATCCTGAGCGAAGACGGTTTACCGTCGAAGTCGAAGGATCTCTACCTATATTTAACCTAGTCTAGGGAAATAATATCCTCCCAACTACAGTCCACCCTGAGAGGCAGTCGAGTTCTGCAAATCAGACTTCACAATGCTTGGCTTCTTTGGAACTCTTTGCACGAGACCTGCAGCGAAATCAAAGATTTCGGCTAGGGCTTCGACGCTACAGTATCCTCCCAACTACAGTCACCCTGAGCGGAAGAGCCGAAGGCTCTGCAGTCGAATGGGTATAACTTCTAAAGACCAAGTATTTGCAAATGGTTCTAATAAAATAAACAAATATTTTTGAACCATGATATCCACTAGGACATGGATTAAGTGCAGCGATTAATGTGATTTTGGGAGATTTTACATAGTATGTATATTCAGCATTAGATTATTTTTATGATTTCACAGAAAATATATAAATTCAGTCACACATAATTAACCTCACCAAGGTTATACCCATTCGACTTCGATGACTTCGTCATCTTCGCTCAGGGTGACTGCACTCCTTAGGATTTATAGGAAAAATTTATCAAACTGAGTCCATAATTTTATTCAGACATGCATTTCAAAAAAAGAAATCCACACTGTTGCCAGTATGGATTATTTTTTTATTAATGTATTTACAAATTCTTCTATTAATTTCTCCGCTGGAAGATAGTTCTTAAGCACGTGGTGGCCGACGCCTTTTGCCACGTACAGACTTCCCTTAGGTGTGTTTGCTACCATTTTATTGGTATGGTCAATGTCGATTATATCCTTACTTCCAACGATGTATAAAACCGGCACTTTTATCTTTTTAAGATCCTCCATAGAAATATTTTGACTTTCTGTTATTAGTGAAAGGAGAATGGATCTCTCCATATATTTTTTGTTAAATCTTCCCAAGAAATGGGTTATTTTTCTCCTCATTTCAAAGAAAAGATATGGAATTCTAAATAGCCCCTTCGGAGATATATTTCCAGATAGACTTACCGCACCGATGACATCGTCGTACTTGGTTAGATATTTAAGTGCGATGTTTGCTCCATCAGAATGTCCAATCAAGACGATATCTTTTAGTCCAAGACTTTTTATAAGCATGTGTAAATCGTCTGAAAGTGTATCCAAGTTAACTGGTCCACTTCCAAAGCTGGATTGTCCATGACCCCTCGTGTCCGGCGCCACTACTCTATATCTATCTTTAAATTCCAAGATTTCTTTTTTGAAATAGTGGTGGGACACTAGGTTTCCGTGGAGGAAGAGAAGTGTTGTTCCGCTACCTTCATCCACATAATTTATTAAAATTTTATCGCCTTTTAATTTTTTATTTTCTATTTCTTTCATTGGAGATCATCTTTTGTTGACCTTTCAGTGCTTATCTTATCTTTTACAAAATCCAATATCTGTGTGGACACGTACTTCCACATATTTTTAGGGAAGTGGCAGAGGACTATGGCGGTTAAAATTTTGAAAAAATTCTTGCCGCTGTAGTAGAGGTATCTGTTCTTCCAAGTGGTTGGTCCATATTTTTCCTTTGAATGGCGAAGTGCCTTGAAGTTATAAAATTTTGAAAATCTTTCGTAGATTTCGTTTAAAAACTTTTCATTAAATCCAGAGAAGTCATCCACCACATTGTAAAGAGGACACAGTCCCATATTTCCTTCTTCTGCTCCTTCTTCTTTAAGGGTCATGAATCCGTCGTAGATTATAGATTCGATTGCCCCTTGTGGTGCTCCTTCGTGGCGTCTTGTTATATCTGCGATGTAGCCTTTTCTATTGTCATAAGGGACAAATACTACAAAAGCGATTATAACTCCGTCCAAGATGCTGTAAAAGTATCTACGGTTTTCAGGAGCTTCAAGATTCATTGAGCCGACAGTGAATTCCATCATCATGGATCCCTTATTTTTTATCCATGCATCGGTGATTTCTCTAAATGAATTTTCTATAAATTCGTCTCGTCCTTCTTCTATTTTATATTCATGAACTTCCACGCCGAGCTTCTTAGATTTATTGATGGCTGTTCTAATCTTTTGTGCTCTTTTGCCCTTTAGGTCGTATTCATCAAGGGTGAAGATACAGTCTTCGCCATACTTTGCTTGGTGTAGCCCAAGGGAGAGAAGTTCCTTTTTATATTCTCCAGTTGAGTTTAGAAATAATATTTCAAGTTTTTGATATTTACAAAATTCAAGTAGTTCTTCTATGAAGATATTTTCTCCACCTTCTTCAACTACTATATCTCCAAGGATTACAAATACTCCGTTTACGATTTTGTATCCTACGAGACCTCTAACTCTTTCTGAGTAGAAAATATTTTTATCTTCTTCCAAAATCAAGTAGGAGAGAGGGTTTTTTCCATTTTCTATGATGAAACTCTTTACATCGTCGATATTTGTGTTGTAAGATTTTTCAAAAATTGGCTTTAGCGCTATTGCAAGAAATACGATCAGTGCAAAAATCAGTTGCAGCCAAATGGTGGATTGGTATCTAAGGAATATGTTTTTCGGTAGGTAGATGTCCAAGGTGCTGATTCCAAATATCCCGTAGAAAGCATTTTTTAATATTTCTTCAATAGGTAGATGAAGATTAAATCTCTTGGATGTAAATACCACAAGTATTATGGATTGAGTAAATATAATTGTAAGTGTTGCCAAGAGACTTCTAATAAACGATTTTCTTTTAAATCCCACTACATTTACTGTGAAGTATCCGTTGTTTAGATAGAGCACGATAAATATATATAGATAGATTGGTACTAGATATTTTCCAAGGATCCCGTGCCTAATTATTCTAAGGCAAATGAGCAAGAATAGAGAGAATAGTTCTAGTAGGTATGCATATCTCTTCTTCTTTACAAGGTCGAAGAAGATTATAAAGTTAAGTGTGGATAGGGCAAAGAATATAAACCTTGAAAGATTGAATATGTCCTTTAAATATTCTTTGTCTTTTCCATGTAGAAACTTGACTGTGTAGACTGCACTTGAAAAAATTAGTTGGAATGAAACTAAAAAAAGTAGTACAAATGCAGAGTACAGAAAGTATTTGTTGTAGTTTTTTCTATTAAAAGAAAGACCTTTTACAGGTCTTTTCTCATTAAATGTTTTTGCCACAGCAGTTTTTATACTTCTTTCCGCTTCCACATGGGCATGGATCGTTTCTTCCTACTTTTTTAGTTTTTCTTTCATAAGGTTTTTGTTTTCCTGAATCAGGATCTACAGTTTCTACTTCTTTTGCCACTCTAACTCTTTGTACCTTTTCAGGGTTGTAGATGTGGAATAGCATCTTTACAGTGTCTTCTTTTATAGATTCGTTCATTTCTTCGAACATGTCGAATCCTTCTTGAGCATAGGCACGCACTGGGTCCACTTGACCTACTGCACGAAGTCCAATACCAGTTCTTAGTTGATCCATTGCGTCGATGTGATCCATCCATTTTTGGTCAACCACTTGTAGAAGAA
Source organism: Peptoniphilus duerdenii ATCC BAA-1640 (assembly GCF_000146345.1). GTDB lineage: Bacteria > Bacillota > Clostridia > Tissierellales > Peptoniphilaceae > Peptoniphilus_B > Peptoniphilus_B duerdenii. Next base: position 1,128,712 of record NZ_GL397071.1, read on the forward strand.
CGACTCTTTCTATTTCTCTAAATTTATCAGGTGTAAACTCTGCTTCTTTTTCTGTATATTTCTTAGCAGCTAGATCTTCAACGTATGCGATTAAATCTTCTACAGAATTTCCATTGTATCCATCTAAGAAATTCTTTTCAAATCCAAAGATATTTGTAACGAAGTTTACAATTCCTTCCATATCTAGGTAGTGCTTGTTGTTGTGATCCATCTTGTTGTAGAATTGGATATTCTTTTCGATGATGCTATCTATCATAGCCTCTATATCTGCGTGGATATCTTCACCTTCAAGAACTTTTCTACGTTCTTTGTAGATAACTTCCCTTTGTTTATTCATAACGTCGTCATATTGTAGGACATTCTTACGAATAGAGAAGTTGTTACCTTCTACTTTTCTTTGAGCAGATTCTATAAGTTTAGTTAGAAGTTTAGATTCTATCGGTTCATCTTCAGGAGCGTCGATTCTTTCCATAGTGTTTTTAAATCTATCACCAGCGAAAAGTCTGATCAAATCGTCGTCTGCAGAAATGTAGAATCTTGAAGAACCAGGGTCTCCTTGACGTCCAGAACGTCCTCTAAGTTGGTTGTCGATACGTCTAGATTCGTGTCTTTCAGTACCGATTATGTGTAGACCGCCGGCAGCCTTTACTTCTTCAGCTTCCTTATCTGTTTCTTCTTTATATTTTTTAACTAATTCTTGATATTTCTTTCTAGCTTCTAGAACTTCAGCGTTATCAGTTTCATTGTAGGTGTCAACTTGGTTTAGAATTTCTTCTTCCAAACCTTCCTTCTTCATTTGGTTCTTAGCCATGAATTCTGGGTTACCACCAAGCACGATATCCGTACCACGACCAGCCATGTTAGTAGCGATAGTTACCGCACCAAAACGACCAGCTTGAGCAACGATTTCTGATTCTTGTTCGTGGTTCTTAGCGTTTAATACATTGTGTTTAATGCCAGCTCTCTTTAAATATTTTGAAAGCTCTTCAGATTTTTCGATAGAAATAGTACCCACTAGAACCGGTTGACCCTTAGCGTGACATTCTTCGATTTCTCTAGTAACAGCTTTAAACTTTGCATCTTCAGATTTGTAGATAGAATCGTTGGCGTCCACTCTTATAACCGGTTTGTTAGTAGGGATTTCTACAACGTCTATATGGTAGATATCTCTGAATTCGCCTTCTTCAGTCATAGCGGTACCAGTCATACCAGCAAGTTTTCTATACATTCTAAAGTAGTTTTGGAATGTAATAGTAGCAAGAGTCTTGGACTCAGCTTGAACATTTAAACCTTCCTTAGCTTCGATAGCTTGGTGTAGACCTTCAGAATATCTACGACCAAACATCAAACGACCGGTAAATTCATCAACGATTATAATTTCGCCATCTTTAACAACATAGTCGATGTCCTTTTTCATATTACCTTGAGCCTTTAGAGCTTGGTTTATATGATGTTGAAGTTCCATATTGTCAAGATCAGTAAGATTATCTACGCCGAAATATTTTTCAGCCTTTGAAATACCCTTGTCAGTAAGAGTAGAAGTCTTGTCTTTTTCATTTACAACATAGTCAACAGTCTCTTCTTCGAAGGTACGGTTAAATCTCTCAAAGCTGCTTTCTTCTTCAGTCTTAACCCTATGGCTAAGAGTATTTACGAAGTCACGAGCCTTTACATATAGATCGGTACTTTCGTCGCCACGACCAGAAATAATAAGTGGGGTCCTAGCCTCATCGATAAGGATTGAGTCAACTTCGTCGACGATACAGTAGTTAAGAGGTCTTTGAACCATCTCTTCCTTGTAGATAACCATATTGTCTCTTAGGTAGTCGAATCCAAATTCGTTATTAGTACCGTAAGTAATATCAGCATTGTAAGCTATTTTTCTCTCTTCAGGAGAAAGACCGTGGATAATACATCCAACGCTAAGACCTAGAAATTCATAGACCTTACCCATCCAAAGTTTATCACGGCTAGCAAGGTAGTCGTTGACCGTTACAACGTGGACACCTTTTTCAGAAATAGCATTTAGGTAAGCAGGAAGAGTAGCAACCAAAGTCTTACCTTCACCAGTTCTCATTTCCGCGATTCTACCTTGGTGAAGAATAATCCCACCAATAATTTGTACAGGGAAGTGCTTCATACCAAGCACTCTCCAAGCAGCTTCACGAATATTCGCAAAAGCTTCTGGAAGTAAATCGTCTAGAGATTCGCCATTTCTATGTCTCTTTTTAAATTCTTCAGTATTATTCTTAAGCTCTGCATCACTAAATTTAGCAAATTTAGGTTCAAGAGCTAATACTTTATCAACAAGTGGTTGAATTTTTTTAATTTCTTTATCACTATATGATCCAAAAATCATATCAAATAGTCCCATTAAACCATCCTTTCTCGGTTTATAATCATTCCTATCTATTATATACCTAAATAGATAAAAAAACACTTAAAAAATTCTAAAATCTTTGAAAATAACACATCTTTCAATAAAATTTTATAAATATTCCATGAAAATAAAAAAATTGAGGTCAAAATAGTTATAAAAAATTTCTTTTGGATATAGATAATTAAATTCAGTAAAATAATTCAAAGTGTTTTATTATTATATCTTGTAAAATTTTTAAAATTATAGGAAAATATAAAATAAAAAAAATCAAATAAGTATATTGCAATCTTTAAGCTTGAAAAGAAGCATAAAAAACAATTATAATATATATAATTAATAGGAGGGTGTAAATGATAATAATAGCAGACTTTGGAGGACAGTACAATCAACTAATCGCAAGAAGAGTAAGAGACATGAACGTGTACTGCGAAGTAGTTCCATATACAAAAGCGCTTGGAAAAGCGAAAGAATTAAAACCAGAAGGAATAATATTTACCGGCGGACCAAACTCAGTATACCTAGAAAACGCACCGAAAATAGAAAAAGAAATATACGAACTAGGAATCCCTGTACTAGGACTATGCTATGGAATGCAAATAATGGCACAAACATTGGGCGGAAAAGTAGTAAAGGGAAAAGAAAAAGAATTCGGCAAGACAGAAACCAAGGTAGATAATTCTTCAAAACTATTTAAAGATCTAGAGGAAGACCAAATAACATGGATGAGCCACATCGACCAAGTAGTAGAACTACCAGATGGATTTGAAAAAATAGCAGGAACAAAGAACACCGAGATAGCAGCCATGGCAAATGTGGAAAGAAAACTCTACGGAATGCAATACCATCCAGAAGTAAACCACACAGAACATGGACTCAAGATGCTAGAAAACTTTTTATTTAATATCTGCGAAGCAAAACCAAACTGGACCATGAAGAACTACGCAGAAAAACAACTAAAAGAAATAAAAGAAAAAGTCGGCGACAAAAAAGTATTACTAGCACTATCCGGAGGAGTAGACTCATCAGTAGTAGCAGCACTCCTTTCAAAAGCAGTAGGCGAACAACTAACCTGTATCTTCGTAGACCACGGACTAATGAGAAAGAACGAAGGAGACGAAGTAGAAGCAGCATTCAAAGATAGCGGCATGCACTTCATAAGAGTAGACGCAGAAAAGAGATTCTTAGAAAGACTAAAAGGCGTAGTAGATCCAGAAGAAAAGAGAAAAGCGATCGGCGAAGAATTCATAAGAGTATTCGAAGAAGAAGGCAAGAAGATCGGATCAGTTGACTTCTTAGCACAAGGAACCATCTACCCAGACATCATCGAATCAGGAATAGGAGACGCAGCAGTAATAAAAAGTCACCACAACGTCGGCGGACTACCAGACTTCGTAGACTTCAAAGAAATAGTAGAACCACTATGCATGCTATTTAAAGACGAAGTAAGAAGACTAGGAAGAGAATTAGACCTACCAGAATACTTAGTAAATAGACAACCATTCCCAGGACCAGGACTAGGCATAAGAGTAATCGGAGAAGTAACCAAAGAAAAATTAGACATCCTAAGAGACGCAGACTATATCTTTAGAGAAGAAATAGGAAAAGCAAAATTAGAAAACCATCCAAACCAATACTTCGCAGTACTAACCAACAATAGATCCGTAGGAGTAATGGGCGACTTCAGAACCTATGACTACACATTGGCACTAAGAGCAGTAAATACCACCGACTTCATGACAGCAGACTGGGCACGCATCCCATACGAAGTACTAGATAAAATCTCAGTGAGAATAGTAAATGAAGTAGAACATATAAATAGAATAGTCTACGACATCACAAGCAAACCACCAGCAACCATTGAGTGGGAGTAAATTTGTGGTAAAAATGGCGAACTAGACTCGTTTCAAAAATCCCTCGTTGCGGCGTACTAAAGTACGCCTCACTGCGGGCTTTTTTGTACTTCGTCTATTTCATACATTTTTCCTCACAAATTACCTTGGAAAATAAAAAACTTAAAAATTCAACGGTTACAGAAGATGAAAAACTGTAACTGGGATTAAAATGGGAACATTTGTAAAAAAGAATAAACTAAACAATAGTTCCAAGTGGTTTACATTTGGACAAAAAATTAGACCGTAGTTAAAAGCTGCGGTCTTTTTGCGTACATATTATGAGGATTAATTTATTTAGACATCTCCAACGGTTACTTTCAAATGCAACAAATAATATAAATCAGATTGCAAAGGCAACTAATACCACTGGTGTTATTTACAAAAATGAAATTGAATCAATGAATAAACAGATAGAAAAATTATCAAAAGAAATATGACAGATCCATTCCCTGTTTCTTAATAAATCAAAAGAAAGCTATGGTGATTAGTGTGGCAGTAACAAAAATACATCCTATAAAATCAACTCTAAATTTGGCAATAGACTATATAACTAAGAGTGAAAAAACTGATGAAAAAATCTTGGTATCTTAATTTAATGGTCGTCCATCTACTGTCCACATTTAATTTCTGAAAACTAGAGAAGACAATGATACTAAATTTACAGTTCTGGCAATACACTTGATTCAATCTTTTCTACCAGGAGAGGTTGATCCTATAAAAGCTCACGAAATTGGAATGGAAATATGAAAAAAAGAACACCCTCATGATAGAGTATTCTTTGAATAAAGAACAATTTTCTGACCTTGTTCAGTATAGGAAAAACTATGAAAATTATTATGGGAAGGAAGTGGAGAGATAAAAAATTGAAAAAATAATTTTTTTCTGGTATAATATTATTTTAAAAAATTTACAAATAATTACCCGAGGAGGTAAAATATGAAAATCTTTGAATCAATAAAAAATAGATGGAAAAAATTCTTGAAAAATCTAGCAGAAGAAAATAAAAAATCTTTTGGAAATGAAAGATTAGATTGTTGTTCAATGAACAAAAGAGAATATAAATAAAGAAAAAAATGACCATGGCGGAGACTGTGTAAAATTTTGTGTATAGAAACCTCCTGATTAGGGTAAGTAAAAACTAATCAGGAGGAATTTTTATGCCAAAAAAAAGACCAGAAACAAAAAGAAGCAAAAATGTTAATTGAAGAATATCAGCATCAAAGCGCACAAGATATTCAAGAAGCTCTAAAAGACCTTCTAGGCGATACAATGGAAGAACTTTTAAAAGCAGAATTAGATTAGCATTTAGACTATGAATATGTAGAAAAACCACTATCATTAAATACAAGAAATGGTACTAGTAAAAAAACAGTTAGATCATCATATGGACATATAGAATACGAGGCTGGGATCAAATCTTATCCCAATTATCAATATTTTTTGAAGAAAGGTTTTAATTAAGATAAAAATTTAGTATGAAATCGGCTGCAAATTTTCATGAAAATTTGACTGTTTATTAAAGTTGTGTACAATTAAAAAAACTCCATTCCTATAGGACTGGACGAATATTGATACATAAAAAATGTATCAACCCTTACCCTTATATCAGGATTTAGGTTGATACACAAAATTATTTACAGACCCGCAAAAACGGCTATGAGCATTAAACTCATAGCCTTTCTACTTGCCACCTAAAGACTCTCTAAATCAGTTTTCTAAAATCCCTAATTCAATGAGCCTTTATGCAAGAGTATTCTTTAAATAAAGAACAATTTTCTGACCTTGTTCAGTATAGGAAAAACTATGAAAATTATTATGGGATAGAAGTGGAGAGATAAAAATCTATAAGCGTTTCTTACATTTATTAAAAAGACTTGACATAATTCGTTTACAATAGTAAACTTATTTTGAGTATATTTGTTTACATCTGTAAACGAGGAGGTGGAAAGGAAAATGAGCACAATAGAACTTAATACTTATATCACAGATGCAGAATGGGAAGTCATGCGTGTAGTTTGGGCAAATGATCGAGTAACTAGTAAAAAAGTCATTACCGTATTGCAAGAAAAAATGGACTGGACACAATCCACTATCAAAACGATCTTAGGTCGATTAGTTGAAAAAGGCGTACTAAATACAGAGCAAGAAGGTAGAAAGTTTATTTACACTGCCAATATTGAAGAGACAGAAGCCGTAATGGATTATGCAGAAGATATTTTTAATCGTATTTGCAATAAGAAAGTCGGAAATGTAATAGGAAGCATCATTGAAGATCATGTTTTAAGCTTCGATGATATAGATCGACTAGAAAAAATATTAGAGATGAAAAAATCTTTCGCAGTAGAAGAAGTGGATTGCAATTGTCCAGAAGGACAATGCAAATGTCATTTACATCATCATTAAGAATAAGGAGGAATTTAAAATGAACAATAACAACAAACATTCATCCCACAGTCACCATAATCATGGCGACATGGATCATTCAAAACATGAGCATGGAATCACAGATGAACATGGAGACCATAAGGATCAACATCAAGAACATCATGCTGGGCATGATCACAGCGGGCACAATGGGCATGATCACAGCGGACACAGTGGGCATGACCACCATCATCACGGTAACTTTAAGGAACTTTTCTTAAAATCATTGCCAATAGGAATCATTATTATGCTCTTATCCCCTATGGCTGGGTTTGACCTACCATTCCAGTTTACTTTTCCATATTCTGATATTGTAGTAGCTATTTTATCTACTATATTAATTATTAATGGTGGACGTCCATTCTATCAAGGGGCAGTTGACGAATTTAAACAAAAAGAACCTGGAATGATGGCTCTCGTTTCTTTAGGTTTAAGTGTTTCATATTTATATAGTATTTATACTGTAATAGCAAGCTACGTAACAGGTGAACAAATTATGGATTTTTTCTTTGAATTTGCTTCATTACTATTAATCATGTTATTAGGTCACTGGATTGAGATGAAAGCTATTGGAGAAGCAGGAGACGCACAAGCAGAATTGGCTAAGTTAGTGCCGAAAGATGCTCACGTTGTATTAGAAGACGATTCAATTGAAACACGACCAGTTGCTGACTTAAAGGTAGGTGATTTAATTCGTGTTCAAGCCGGAGAAAATGTGCCAGCAGACGGGATTATCGAGCGTGGCGAATCACGTGTAAATGAAGCTCTTTTGACTGGAGAATCAAAAGCAGTTAAAAAAGGTCCTGGCGATGAAGTAATCGGAGGCTCAACAAATGGAGAAGGGGTTCTTTATATTAAAGTGAATGAGACAGGTGATAAGTCCTTCATCTCTCAAGTTCAGAATTTAATCAGCCAAGCTCAAAGTCAGCCTTCCAGGGCAGAAAATATTGCTCAAAAGGTTGCAGGGTGGCTCTTCTATATTGCTGTTATTGTCGCGCTAATTGCTTTCGTAACATGGATGGTTATAGAAGATTTGCCAACGGCAGTTATATTTACTATTACTACATTAGTTATTGCTTGTCCGCACGCATTGGGTCTGGCTATTCCATTGGTAACCGCACGTAGCACAAGCTTAGGAGCTAGTCGTGGCTTACTAGTAAAAGACCGCCAAGCCTTAGAAATAGCTCAAAATGCAGATGTGATGATTTTAGATAAAACAGGTACTTTAACAACTGGTGAATTTAAAGTATTAGATGTAAAACTTCTTAATGACAAATATACAAAAGAGGAAATCATTGCCTTACTGGCAGGTATTGAAGGAGGATCTAGCCACCCAATTGCTCAATCAATTATAAGTTTCGCCGAGCAGCAAGATATACGCCCAGTATCTTTTGATTCAATTGATGTGATTTCCGGTGCTGGCGTAGAAGGCAAAGCCAATGGCCATAGTTACCAATTAATCAGCCAAAAAGCCTACGGACGTAATCTGGATATGGATATTCCAAAAGGAGCAACTCTCAGTGTCTTAGTAGAAAACGATGATGCTATTGGTGCTGTAGCTTTGGGGGATGAATTAAAAGCAACCAGTAAAGAGTTAATTAAAGTTCTTAAAAAGAACAATATTCAACCAATTATGGCAACAGGAGATAATGAAAAAGCAGCTCAAGGCGCGGCAGAAGATTTAGAGATTGAATATAGATCAAATCAATCTCCACAAGACAAATATGAGTTAGTAAAAACACTTAAAGAAGAAGGAAAAAAAGTTATCATGGTAGGTGACGGTGTCAATGATGCTCCTTCTCTTGCCTTGGCAGATGTTGGAATAGCGATCGGTGCAGGAACTCAAGTGGCGTTGGATTCAGCTGATGTCATCTTGACTCAATCTGATCCAGGAGATATTGAATCATTTATTGAATTAGCACACAAAACAACTCGTAAAATGAAACAAAATCTCTTTTGGGGAGCTGGTTATAACTTTATAGCTATCCCTCTAGCTGCAGGAATTTTGGCTCCTATTGGTATCACATTAAGCCCTGCATTAGGAGCAATCCTAATGTCTGTGTCAACAGTCATAGTCGCCATTAATGCTATTTTATTAAGTTTAGATCCAAAAAATAACTGTTAACAGATCGAATGATTGAAACTCCTTAAAGTATCAAGATACAATAGTTTTACAGGAGAAAAAGAGATGTAAGTACTGGCTCTTTATAAAATCGTGTTGGTAGAAGTAGACGATTTTTCTACCAACACGATTTTTAATTTATTATAGAACTGATTTCTTTTAAAATCCTAAAAGCACCTATTTCAACACTTTTATAACTTGTTATTCTATTTTCTTGACAATAACACCACCGTCTACACATGTGTCGTATCCTGAAATAGCTATAGAATATTTTTCTGTATCACTACTTAAATTTGTAATTTTAGAGCTTTTCTTGTTTTATAAAAGTATTAAATTTTCTAAGCCTAATTTATTTAAAACAAAACTGCTATGAGTTGGAATAATTATTTGACTAGATTCCTTATTACTATTTTCTTGTAGAATATCAATTAAATTATTCATGTTAGAATATTACAAATGGTTTTCTGGCTCTTCAATTAAAATTATTTTATCTTTATTTGTATTAATATTATTTAAAGCAAGCTCAGTTTTTAATAAGCATTGTAGCCCTCTACCAGCATTGGAATATGGAATACTATCAAATTCCGTTATCATACTTGATTCCCATTGACTTATATTCAATAATATCTCCAATATAACATTGAAAATATTCACAAATCTTTCCTAATGTTTCTAGACTTACATTTTCGTCTCTTCCCATTTTTGATATTGTCTCGGGTGTTGTTGCGATTGCACATTGTAAGTCTGTTTTTTTCATATTTTTATCTATTAATAACTTCCATAATTTGTTATATGAAAATCCTATATCATTCTCCAATTCTATATTTTACCTTTGTTACCAATGCTTGTTTTTACTTGATCAAATATTTTAACAAAATCTCCTTGTTTAAGGTTCTCTATATCTTTTGTCTTATATCCATAGGCTGGATAATTACCAAGTAATATATTTAGATTTAAACCCTCAAAGCAAAAAGTAAAAATGAAGTAAATTCGAAGTGAGATTAATTTGAAAACTGGATAAACAAGATTAACAGATATTATATTAAAACAATATTTCTTCGGTACTGGGACTGGGATGGGACTAAAAATCTGAAAATGTCTTATAATTAGGTGGATTTGGTGATACTTTAAAAAATAAAATCTAGTATTTTGAATGGTTTGGTATATACTGTACGTTTGGGAAAGAAGAATGGGAGTAAATTTGTGGTAAAAATGGCGAACTAGACTCGTTTCAAAAATCCCTCGTTGCGGCGTACTAAAGTACGCCTCACTGCGGGTTTTTTTGTACTTCGTCTATTTCATCCATTTTTCCTCACAAATTACCTTGGAAAATAAAAAACTTAAAAAATCAACGGTTACAGAAGATTAAAAACTGTAACTGGGATTAAAATGGGAACATTTGTTAAAAAGAATAAACTTAATAATAGTTCCAAGTGGTTTACATTTGGACAAAAAATTAGACCGTAGTTTCAAGCTGC
>NZ_GL397071.1:1139864-1144499 GCF_000146345.1 Peptoniphilus duerdenii ATCC BAA-1640
CGTGTATATATTGTACATGATTTAGCAAATAAATAATGCGACAATAAAATGTTTTATTGCTAACTTTTGGAGTCAGTTTCTAAAATATTATAAGATGTCTAGAACTTTTTCTAGTATTAGGGTTATGGATGTGATTGATATAAAGCACACGCCTCCTAAGGCTAGTGGCTTAGCTCCTGATTTTAATAGTTTTACTATATCACTATTAAAACCAATAGCTGACATTGCCATTACAATAAAAAATTTGGATAATTCCTTAAAGGGTTTGAAAAATTCAATATTTACTCCTTTGGCTAGGGCTATGGTTGTGATCAAACTTGCAAGGATGAAGTAGATAATAAAAAATGGGAAAATTTGTATTATAGATATTTTTTTATTAGCTTCTTGCTCAGCATTTCTCATCCTAATGAAGGCTAGTCCTAAGCATATTGGAATTATTGCTAGAGTTCTAGTCAATTTTACTGTTACAGCCTTGTCAAGTGTCTGGCTACCTAGATTAAATATTGTATCCCATGTTGATGCGCATGCCGTAACTGATGATGTATCATTAACAGCAGATCCTGCAAATATACCAAAGGCATGACCATCGGTAGTAGAAAATCCAATCATACGACCTAGGCTTGGAAATAAAATAGCAGCTAAGATATTAAAAAAGAATATAACAGATATGGCTTGGGCTATTTCATCTTCATCTGCATCTATAACTGGAGCGGCAGCTGCAATTGCAGAGCCTCCACAAATTGATGATCCAACACCAACAAGTGTTGCAATATTTCCTTTTATGAGCCCAGTCCTGTAGGATAGGTATGCGATTATAAGTGATGTTGATATGGTAGATATGATGATTGGAAGTGATTGTCTACCAGTTTTTAAAACAATTCCAAGATCAAGACCAAACCCAAGGAGGATTACAGCATATTGAAGGATTTTCTTTGATGTAAATCTCACACCACCCATATAAGGTTTTTTGTCTTTTATAATTTGACCTAGGATCATTCCAAATAGAATACCAAAGACTGCTGGGCCTACTAGTGGGATTTTTTTGCCGATTATTTGGGAAATTATTGCAATTATAAGGCAGAGAATAATCCCTTTTATATTTTTTTCTATAGATTTTATCATATATTCTCCTTTCACTTTTTTTATTATATAATAAATAAATATAATGTAAAATTATAATTATTTACTATATGATAAAAATTTATTATGATATATGTGGAGGATACTATGTTAGATTTTAGGATAGAAAGTTTTTTGGAAGTATGTAAATATATGAATTTTACAAGGGCTGCTGAAAGCCTTAATATAACACAGCCAGCCATATCTACTCATATTAAATATCTAGAAACCTATTACAATTGTAAACTTTTTTATAGAAGTAAGAGAAATTTGTGTCTAACAGATGAGGGCAAGATTCTAAAATCTGCTTTGCTTTCTATGTCAAATGATCAAGATAAGTTGAAGATGATATTAACTGAGAAAAAAGCTAAGAGTGAAAAAATTTCCTTGGGTTTTACTAGGTCGGTCGGAGAATATCTAATATTGGACAAGCTTATAGCTTTGATTAAAGATAAACCTTCTTGTGATTTCCATATTTATTATGAAAATACGGACGAGATTTTAAGTGATATTGATAGTGGGAGGATAGACTTTGCCATTATAGAGGGATTTATAAAATCTAGTGATTATTTTATTAAAAAATACAAAAGCGATAGGATTGTTTGCATCAGCCACAAGGACCACAAGTTTAAAAAACAAGTAAAAAAGTTAACAGACTTATTAGATGAAAGAATTATTATTAGAGAAGACGGATCTGGTACCTTAGCTATATTAAAAAATTTTCTAAGCATGGACAATATTGATACGAAAGATTTTGCAAATATCATAGAAATAAATAATATGCGTTCCATAGTAGAAATGCTCAGGTCAGATTGTGGCATAAGTTTTATTTTTGAATCTTGTGTAAAAAAAGAACTAGAAGAAGGTGTTCTTATGGTTGTGGACCTAGAAGATTTCAATCTAGTTCATGATTTATCCCTTGTTGCCAGAAAAAATTCAATATTTACTGATTTGTATTTGCAAATAGCTGAAGCTTTTTATTAGAAAAAATTTCATAGTACTAGGTTAGGCTAAGATAGGTAAAGAAAAATATAGTTTTATTTTTTTATTAGAGGAGAATATATGTTAACGACTCATAGAAATGATTTTCACAATAAAAATATTTATATTGATTTTGAAAATGAAGACATAAGCCCGATGCTATCTTTTCGTGCAATTGCTGATAAATTCGATGCACCTCTTCAGATTATGCTACAGGACAAGGATGATTTAAAGAGGGATTTTATTTTGCAAAATGGTTTTAAGCTTGTGCGTACTTGTTATTCATGTGAATTTTCTTCTTCAGATTTGAAAATTGCGCCAAGTGATACGAAAATTATGACGACAGTTAAAAATCGTGAGTTTTCTTGGAATTATTATAATCATTACAAAAAAATGCATCAGGCGATTAATCCATTGACAGCGAGCTTCGAAGAATTTGTGGAAATTTTACCAAATGAAGTTTATTTTGTTGACGAGAAAAATTTTGCCTTTGTAGAGGATAATGAAATAGCTTATGTGCTTTGTGAAGAGAATAGTGCAGGAGACGATTTTTTGCTTGCCCTTTGTAATGCTCTCTTCTGTAAATATGAGACGATTGTATTTGAGGCTGACGATGTAGATCCAATCGCAATGAGGCTCAAGAATAAATTTGTGAATGGATTTGTAGAAAAGACGGAGACTTGGATTTATAAATAAATTACGAGAAAATAAATATTTAAACTAGAGGATAGGCGACTTGCTTATCCTTTTTGTAATTAGAAAACACTCGGTTAAACCGAGGGGGTCTGTTTAGCTTTAGCGATGAAAAACAAATAAAAAGACCTCCATGTTAAAATAAAAAAGTGGTTTACCAAAACACAAAAATAACAGGAGGAATTTTAATGAATTTATCACATACGCATAGTCTATCACACACGAAATGGAATTGTAAATACCATGTAGTATTTGCACCGAAATTTAGGTGAAAAGTATTTTATGGAAGTAAAAGACTAGAAATAGAAGCAATGATGAATTGATCCTAACGATTGAAGCATATGGGACCAGTTTTGTTCAAGTTTATAATAAAGAAACGGGAATGAATATTTTTAAGGATAATAAATAATGATTATCACGCTATCAGGCTAGCATTTAAAAATTACATTGAATTTCATTTAAAACTTTTCAAAAATACATTAATTTTGCAATAAAAAATTGTGATAAAATAACATTGATAACAGTTATTAATAGGAGAGCGAAATGTTAAAAAATTTTTTTGAAAATGTAAAAAATCCAAAAAATAATTTCGGCGGTCGATTCATGGTCAAAGGAATGAACATTGGTCACGAAAAATTGGCGAAATGGGGAAGATCCTTCTTACAAATTAAATCCTCTGATGTAGTTTTAGATCTGGGATGCGGCGGTGGACGTAATGTTCAATATTTTTTATCGAAGGCAAAAAAAGTATATGGAATGGACTATTCTAAAACAAGTGTCGATATCGCAAGCTCAGTAAATAGCGAAGCTATAAGAGATGGCAGGTGTAAAATTATTGAAGCAGACGTGGCTAAGTTACCTTTTGAAGATGGATCCATAAATATAGTTACAGCCTTTGAAACCATTTATTTTTGGAAGAATATAGAAGTACCTTTTAGGGAAATTCATCGGGTTTTAGTTAAAGGTGGTCAGTTTTTAATATGCAATGAAGGAGCATATAGAGAACATAAAAATATAAAAAAATGGGCGGATATGCTAGATTTTGAAGTATATTCTCCTGAATATCTCACAGAAACATTGACTAAGATTGGTTTTAAATGCGAATATCAACTGAACGAGAAATATCAGCTAGCATTTTTGGCTAAGAAATTATAAAAAAATTACGAAAACATCTACAAAAGTAGGTGTTTTTCTTTTGTAGGTATGATCTCAGTAGAGTAGAGTGAAAATAAAATCAACTCGGGTATATACAAAATAGCAAATTAAACAGGAGTAACACATGGAAAATTTTAAAACAAAAGATTATAAAATATTTGAAATGTTTGACAAAGATTGGGGACTTGTAACCGCAGGAACGATGGAGCACCACAACAGCTGCACAATCAGTTGGGGAAGCCTTGGAAATATCTGGGGCGATGGAAATAAAAGTCTACCGATAGTTACGATTTACATCCACCCAGCGAGGTACACCAGCGAATTTTTAAATAATTCTGAAACATTTACCGTAAGTTTCTATCCGAAAAATTATAAAAAAGCCTTGGGATACATGGGATCCCATTCAGGAAGGGAAGGCAACAAGGACGAAGCAGTAGGACTAACACCAATTCAAATGGGAAAGAGCGTGACATTTAAAGAAGCGAACTTAACATTTTTATGCAAAAAACTCTATCAACACCAATTTTCAAAAGAAAACCTCGCACCGAAAGTAAAAGAATACTACGCCTCAATGCCAGAAATCTATCCAGACTTCAAAGGAGGCTGGCAACCGCATATAGTGTTCATAGGAGAAATAATAGACCTGGTGGATAAGAGATAATGAAATTAGCATCTATCTTAAAGATA
>NZ_GL397071.1:1145387-1151481 GCF_000146345.1 Peptoniphilus duerdenii ATCC BAA-1640
ATTGTCTGAAGACAGTCACCCTGAGCGAACGTAGTGAGTCGAACGGGTATAACCATGGTGTGGTTAAGTATGGATGATAATTTTATTTTGTAGCGGAAGCATTTTGCTTCCATAGCCAGGCAGTCGAGTTCAACAAATCAGCCTTCATTTCATTCGGCTTCTTAGGAACTCTTTGCACGAGACCTGCAACGAAATCAAAGATTTCGGCTAGGGCTTCGACGCTCTACTAAGAAAGATTACATTATTTATTTAACATAATGTGGGGTCATGTTTGAGTGATTTCATTTGCAAAGACTTTATCTTCAGAGGTTATACCCATTCGACTACAGAGCCTTGTGGCTCTTTCGCTCAGGGTGACCGCAGTTGGGAGGGTAAATGTAGCCTTCGGCTGTGGAACCTAGAAGGTTCCGCTACGAGTGTGAACTTAAACTTATGTTGACGCACGCCTAACAGCTGAGGAAAGATAGATTAGTATCGAGGCAATGGAAGCAGATTACTTCAGCTACAATGCATTGCCTAGGTTAGGTTAAATACAGGTTATACCCGTTCGACTACAGAGCCTTGCGGCTCTTTCGCTCAGGGTGACTGTAGTTGGGAGGATTTTCCACGTGAGTTGAATGCAGTTGGGAGATTTTTCCACGCATGATGACGTCATTTCTCAAATCTTCAGTAGATAGAAACACAAAATCTTCTCCTCAGCAAAATATTGATAATTATCGCGATTAATATTTTTGTTTTTGATTTCGTCTTTAAACTTTGGGTATTTACTAATATATTTAATGTATGGAGGTTGAAATGAAAGATTTTTGGTCTTGTGATATTAATAATATTTTAAATAGTTTAAATACAAGTGTGGAGGGTCTATCTAGTAAAGAAGCGGAGGATAGGATAGACAAGTTTGGAGAAAATATTTTTGAAGAGAAGAAATCTACTTCGAAGTTTATGATTTTTATTAATCAATTTAAAAATCCTATTACTATGATTCTTATTTTTGCGGCAATTCTTTCTATTTTTCTTAAAGACTATTCTGATGGAATTATTATTTTAATCATCATTATGATTTCTGCTTTTTTAAGTTATAGACATGAGAGCAAGGCTAGTGATGCTGTTAAGAAGCTACTATCTTCTGTCAGTGTTACGTCTTCTGTCCTAAGGGATGGGAAGTTTAAAGAGATAGAAAATTCTAAGTTGACCGTTGGCGATATTATAAGCGTCAAGACTGGGGATATGATACCTGCGGACTGCCTTCTTTTAGATGTAAATTCTCTTTCTACGGATGAATCTAGTTTGACCGGGGAGACTTTTCCTGTTGAAAAAATACTTGGAAAAATTCCTGCAAACACTGTTCTATCTCAAAGAAATAATTCTCTTTGGATGGGAACTCATGTCATCAGCGGCTCTGGCAAGGCTGTGATTGTTAATCTTGCAAAAGATTCTGAGTTTGGGAAGATTACTTCTTCTCTGAGCAAGAAGGATTCGGATACAGATTTTGAAAAGGGCATAAAGGATTTTGGAAATTTAATTCTTCATGTGACGACGATTTTAATTGGTTTAATTTTTATTTTTAACATAGTTTTAAATAAACCTTTTTTAGAATCTTTTATGTTTGCTTTGGCCCTTTCAGTTGGGCTTACTCCTCAGATGCTGCCTGCTATTATAAGTGTTAATCTTTCTCAAGGTGCTAAGAGGATGTCGGAACAAGGTGTAATTGTAAAGAAATTAAATGCTATCGAAAATTTCGGTTCCATGACGATTATGTGCTCTGACAAGACGGGAACCATTACCAAGGGAAAGGTAAAACTCGATTCTGCTATTGATTATGCAGGTGAGAAGTCAGATAATTTAAAGACTCTTTCTATGATTAATTCATATTTTCAAGAGGGTTATAAAAATCCTATTGATGAAGCTATTTTGGAAGGGTGCACAAAAGATTTTTCTAGTTATAAAAAATTATTTGAAATTCCATATTCTTTTGAAAATAAACTTTTAACTGTAGTTGTTAAGACTGATAGTGAATTTTCAAATAAAAATATGATGATCACAAAAGGTGCATTGGAAAGCATAATAAAAGTCTGCGACAGATACGAGAAGTCAGATGGGAGTACTGGAAGCCTAGATGAAGTTAAGTCTCAGATTTTTAATCTCTTTGACAATTATTCCAGCAAGGGTTTCAGAGTGCTTGGTCTTGCTTACAAGAATATTGAAAGTACGGATTTTAAAAATGAAAAAGCGGAAAATTTGATCTTCAAGGGGCTTCTTCTATTTATAGATCCGCTTAAAGACAATATAAAAGATGTTATTGAGAGAATGAATAATCTCGGAGTTGCTCTTAAGATGATTACTGGGGATAATCGTTTGATTGCGAAGAATATTGGAAGTCAAATTGGTCTTGACCCCGAGAAAATCATGGTTGGAGAAGAGCTCGATTCCTATTCTCTAAGTCAACTTAACAAGAAAGTACTTCACATAGATATTTTTGCAGAGATAAGTCCAAACCAAAAAGAAAAAATAATCCTTGCATATAAACAAAGGGGCGAAATCGTCGGCTACATGGGCGATGGAATCAACGACTCTCCAGCGATAAAACAGGCGGATGTCGGGATTTCTGTAGATACTGCGGCGGACACTGCAAAAGATGCGGCGTCAATCGTGTTACTTAAAAATAGTTTGGAAGTTTTAGTCTCAGGGATAAAGGAAGGTAGAAGAACTTTTATCAACACTTTGAAATATATTTTTGTAGCAACCAGTGCAAATTTTGGAAATATGTTTTCGATGGCAGGTGCAAGTTTATTTTTAAAATTCCTTCCACTACTTCCAAAACAGATCCTACTTACAAACCTACTCACAGATTTTCCATCCCTTCAAATCGCATCCGACTCTGTGGATGAAGATTGGTTAAAGAAACCGGTTAAATGGGATATGAAATTTATCAAAAGATTTATGATTATTTTTGGAATAACTTCTTCTGTGTTTGACTACATTACTTTTGCGGTGCTACTACTACTTTTTAACGCCGATGAAAAATTCTTCCAAACTGGTTGGATGTTAGAGTCAGTCATTTCCGCTGTTGTGGTTATGCTAATAGTTAGAACGGCAAGACCATTCTTAAAGAGCAAACCAAGCAAAAAACTTCTCCTTGCGATAGTTGGAATTGTAATTTTGCTCATCGCCATAGCATATAGTCCAATGAATGTATATTTAGGACTCATTTCACTACCATTTAAAGCATTTGCATCGTTACTTGCGATTTCATTTGTATACGCGGTGACTGCAGAACTATTAAAGAAAAATTTCTACAGACACAATTCATTTTCAAGAAAATAAATAAAAGATTTTTGATTTAATTTTAAAAGATGGGAGTTTGTTCAACAGTTCTAAAGAATTTTGAGTTTAGGTAAACTAATTAAATTCCTATAAAAAATTGTAAGTTAATAGATTTATGAAACCGTAGTGAAAATGCTACGGTTTTTATTGTAAAATTTTAAATTTAATTGTATTATTAAATCTACTTATTTTTTCAAGGAGATTTTATGGATTTAAATAGACGTTTTAATAGAGAAAATTTAAAGAAATTTCAGATTTTAAATGGAGCTCAGCTCAAGTATATTGCATTTCTTTCGATGCTAATAGATCATGTGAACAACGGAATAGTTACACCGCTTTTAGATGGGAAGGGTCCGCTTCTATATATTTCAAATATATTTTCAATTCTAGGAAGGATTGCATTTCCGATATTTATATTTTTCGTTGTGGAAGGATTTTTCAGGACCAAGAGCAGGAAAAAATATCTTATAAATTTAATTTTATTTGGAATTATTGCAGAAGTGCCATTCGATATGTTCACTTCAAAAGTGTTTTACAATCCAAATTGGAACAATATGATGTTTACCTTAGCCCTTTGCCTTGTGACGGTTTGGATAATCGATGAGCTTAAAGGGAAAATAAAAGATAAATATCTTTGGTATGGAATTTCCATTGTAATCGTCATGGCATTTGGACTTCTTTCTATGCTACTTAGCCTTGACTACGATTACCATGCAATTATCCTTGCTTATGTGTTCTATATTTTCTACGATAGACCTGCTCTTGGTGCTGCTGTTGGATATATTTCTATAATCAAGGAGCTTTATTCATTCTTAGGTTTTGCCATGACCATAACTTACAATGGAAAGAGGGGCAAGCAATACAAATGGTTCAACTATCTCTTCTATCCAGTTCATCTTTTAATACTTGGGATTATTCGCTTTTATTTTGATCTATAAATGCCGCAGTTATCTGCGGTTTTTTTATGCCTAAAATTTGCAGTAATTACTCATGAGATTAAATTTTAATATATTTACAATTAAATTAAATCGAAAGGAGTTATTATGAAAAATATTATAAAGATAAAAAATTTAACCAAGAATTTTAAAGAAAAGAGTTTGTTCAATGATTTTTCATTGGAGATTGAAGAAAACTCTGTCCATTCGTTGGTAGGTCCAAACGGATCAGGTAAGACTTCGCTACTTAGAATACTGACAGGTCTTTATAAGAAAGATTCTGGAGAAGTGGTGGTGGGTGGAAGCTATGGAATGCTTCTCGAAAATGACTATCTCTACGAAGATAAAACTGGTTTTGAAAATATAAAGTTGTACGGGCTTTATTTCGGATTTGAAGCCAAGGGCTTTGAAAAATATTCGGACCTACTTGAAATCACTGGGGATTTAGATAGAAAGGTGTCAACTTATTCGAAGGGGATGAAACGTAAACTATCTCTAATTATAATAACTATGATGAATAGAGAAATTATATTCCTAGACGAGGTTACAAGCGGTGTGGATCCTATTTCTCGAGTGGAAATTAGAAAACTAATTAAACTTCTAAAAGACGAACGTAAGACGATCATAATCACAAGTCACGACCTTTCAGAAATTGAAAAAGTGGCGGACAGAGTCTCCATGATTAAGGGTGGCAAGCTTCTATTTACAAAAAATATTTCTGATATAAATGGAGAGAGCCTCGAAGATCTATTTTTAGAAGAAGGTGCAAAATGAAAAATAAAATGAATTTAAACAGGGCTTGCAGGTATTACTTGCTAAGGGACATGGACGTAGTATTAAGTATCATCGGATTTGTACTTTTAACTATTGGATTTAATTACTTGCTCTATAGAGGTGTGTTTAATTCTAGGGGAGATGGCTTTATAATTTTGGTTACATACACCATGATGATTGGATTTTATATGATACTATCCAATTCAATGGTGGTGAACCTAACTGTTAAGGATAAACTTAATAAGAGGATAGAATTTGTCCTTGCATCGGGAGTTAGCATAAAGGATTTGGTAAAAGCATATGCAATAGAAATGTGGAGAATATCATCCATAGCTCCGTTTTTATTATTCTATTCAACCTATGTGCTCTACGATTTCAAAACTCATTTTAAATATATCGGGGCAATATTTGTAACTACGATACTTATGCTCTACTTCGTGGTTCTATCCTTAAATATATTCAGTCTATATAGAAAAAATTTTAAATTTTTTAAAAATTTGTTATTCTTCTTTACGACCTTTATGATTTACATGGTTGGAAATTTTTCTGATGAGATTTTAAATTTTCTAAATAGATTTGGAATAGATATTATAGGTCTTGTAATTTCTGTTAATTTTATAATACTCTTTGGATTTGCAGGATTCTCTATTATTAGTCTTAGAAGAATGAGCAATGAATCTGTAATCACAAGGGAGGGAACATGGTCATAGATTTAATTAAAGAAGATTTAAAGAGACTTTTGGATAAGAATGCAATCTTCATGAGCATTTTGGCTGTAATATTTAATATGGCAACATATTTTTTCAGTGCGGAAGAAGGAACTAGCGGTGGATTTGGGTCTATCTTTAGAACAGAGGGAATTGTTATAGTATTTTTATTATTCACAGTAGAATTTGCAAAAGTTACCTTGACTATGGATAAAATTACAAAGAAGATTGAGTTTCTACTTGCAAATGGAGTAAAAAGTGGTGTAATCATCGCAAAATATATTCTAAGTCTCTACTTTGCAACGTTTATCGTACTTATCCCAACATTTATAATTACATTTATAAATTTTAAAA
>NZ_GL397071.1:1151947-1285894 GCF_000146345.1 Peptoniphilus duerdenii ATCC BAA-1640
ATTTATAATTACATTTATAAATTTTAAAATGGATTTTATTTTAATTTTAAATTTACTTATAAGTATTATTTTGTACACGATTCTAATAGTCTACCTAATTCTATTTACAAGGAATATGAACAGGGTAAATGGTCTGCAGATCACCATGATTATTTTTTCTATTATTATGAATTTAATCGCCATAGAATTGTATAGGCTTACGAATATGATAGAATTATATTTAATAGTTAAGGTATGTATTCTCATGCTATGCATAGGATATTTATCTATTAAAACGAATGGAGAAAGGATTGTAGTTAGCTACTATTGATATGTATAAAAGATTAATTAGAATTTTAACTTTTCACATTTTAATAATTATATTTTGGGGAGTTCTCTTCAGCTTTGGAGATCTTACAGAAAATTTGAAGATTGTTGAGCTTGCGTTTTACATGCTTATGGTTACGGCACTTGTGATTTTCTACACAGAAATCTCAAACAAGGATAAAACTTCTGTTGCAAGTCTATTAAATATTATTTCTCTTGGGGCGATTGCTGCTATTCCAATTAAAGGGATAGAGTGCAAAATAATTCTAATCGCTATAAGTTTAATTTCAACTGGGATCTATATTAAAAAATATTTTATATATAAAAATATAAAGGGCATAAATATCATTCCAATTTCTAATAACTCAGTCTCCATATTTGCGGTAGCAATGGGAATTTTAATTGGAACTCTTGCATACTTATTTGACATCGACAGATTATCCATCGGAATTATTTACAATATTTTGATAATAGTATTTGAGATGCTACTTATATTTTCCATTAGAGAAAGAGAAAATAACTACGAAAAAATATACAAGATGTACTATCTCTCAGACTACATTTCCAAGGAAAGGGACGAATTTGCCAGGGTCATTCACGATGAAATCATCCAGGATATCTATGCTACCAAGAATTATCTTTCGCTAAAAGAGCCAAATATTCCTTTGACGAAGGAGGTACTCACAGACCTTGAGATTAAATCGAGAAAGCTTATGAAATTCTATCAATCGAATATTTTTGAAGGCGGAAGCATTGATATTTCTTTGGAAGAAGTGGTAGAAAATATAAAAAGTCTATATAGAGATAAAAATCTTGAAGTGAACATAGAAGTCTCTGATGAAATTAAGAGTCTAAAGGATGAAAATATAAAGAGGCTCATCCTCATAATCACAAGGGAGCTTGTAAACAATGTGTACAAACATTCCAATGGCTCTTATCTAAATTATAAAATATTTAAAAATGGAAAGGATATTTGTATAAATTTAGAAAGCAACGGCGCAGTTTCAAAAGATATTTTAAATATAGAGAAATCAACTAGAGGAGTCATGGTTCTAAAACTTTTGGTAGAGTCTAACTCTGGAAAGATTAATTATAATTTGGAAAAAGATTTGCTATCAACGACGGTTAAGCTGGAGGTGGAAGATGAAAATTCTATTGCTAGACGATCATAAAATTCTAGGACAATCCATAAAGATGCTCTTGGAAGAGGAGAGAGATGTTACCTGTGATTATATTTCATCTTCAGAAAATTTAATGGAAGCACTAGAAAATAGCTATGATATATTGCTTTTGGATATAAACTTAAAGGCGGAAAAGACTGGGATTGATTTAGTAGAAGAAATCTTGAAGAGATATCCTAAGCAAAAGATAGTCGTATTAACATCATACGATTTGGTAAATTATAGAAAGATTGCCTTTGATCTTGGAGTAAAAGATTTTATAAATAAATCTGTAGAAGCAAGTGAACTAGTGAGTAGACTTAGGTCTGTAAATGGTGGAGGAAAAATTAAAAATTCTCCACAAATTCTAGAAACACTAACGGAAAGAGAAGTAGAAGTCCTTAGAGAAATGATAAAGGGAGAAAATAAAAAGGACATTGCCAAGAAACTATATATCAGTGAGAGAACTCTCTACAATCATATCTCAAATATCTACGAAAAACTCGGTGCGAAAAATATTGTAGAAGCATACAATAGAGCCATGGAACTGGGATATATCGATCCAGTAATGTAAAAAAAGAGCTACGAGAATAGCTCTTTTATATTGTCTTTATAAATGTAAATTTTGATTCTGTTGAGAGTTCTTCTGCAAATTTAAAGCCTTCCAGGTTGAAGTTTTTTAGATCTTCTAGGTTTTCGATTTTATTCCTGCAGATGTAGTTTAGCATAAGACCTCTCGATTTTTTAGAAATGGTGGAGTGGGATTTTAGTTTGCCATCCTTTTTTTCAAAGAAGTCGAAGTCGTAGATTTTAAATTTCTTTCTATCGATTAAATTTGAAAATTCGTCGGAAGCTAGATTTAGAATAGTTTCTCCATCTTCAAATGCGCTATTAAATTCATCCTTCCAGAAATTTTTAAGACTTAGTCCATCGACTTTAATTCCTATGTTCATGTCAAGACGATAGGGACGGACGAGTTTCTCTGGATTGATCGGTCCATAAAATGCTGAAAGGATGACGAGATGTTCGTCTAGGTAAGATTTTTCATCTGAATTTAGAGAATCTATGTCGAACTTCCTAAAGGCAAGTCCAGTATACATTTCGATGGCTCTGTAACTTTCTTCGATGTAGAAATTATCTATATAATTTAAAACCTCATCTGCAACTTTGTCTGAAATTTTGTAGATGTTTTTTATTTCATCTTTATTTAAATTTTTAAGTTCTGATATTATTGTTTTTGTTTTATCCGAGTAGTTTGTAGCTTCTTTATAAGGACTTTGAAAGCTCATTTCTTTACTCGGTGAGAATATTATTTTCATAGGTACCTCCTATAATATTATAGCAAATGATATAATTTATTTAATACGATTATTTCGAGGTGGAAAATGGCAAAATATTTAAGAGAAAAGCCTTCGAATTTTAAATTTAGCCTTCATGATGCGAAGATTATAGATATTGATTATGATTATGGCGAAAATAGACTTACTTTTAAGACTCAAAGCGGTTTTATCGATGTAGAAAGAAACGAAATGGTGGACGGGGAGATCATTTTGGAAGGCGTGTCCTGGGATGATTCCTATGTCTACATCATGGAGTATAAAAATGTTCTAACTGGCAACGTGGGCAGCTTCGTTGGAGAGAAGATGTACCTGGGTGATTTTGTCGGTGCATTTGATTCTAAATTTGGAAGCTTCGATGTGATGAGCGAATATGATTCTTACATGACATATATGTTAAGTGGTTTTTTGAAGAGAGGAAGCGAAGAATTAGAGGCGAATATAGAGATTTTCTATAATGGAGATATTATTTATAATGTGAGAGGGTAAGTTTTTTTTAAAAAACGCAGTTGGGAGGACTTGCTCTTCAGATGTTATACCCGTTCGACTTCAGAGCCTACGGCTCTTTCGCTCAGGGTGACTGTAGTTGGGAGATTTTTCGTAAATAATAATTATTAATCAAAGGGGTTTATATGAATATAATATTTAAAGAAGACTGCATTCCTGAAATGGATGCTATTTTAAAACTATATAATGATGTTGGTTGGACTGCATACACCGACAATCCAGAAGAACTTTTGAATGGAATTAATCATTCTTTAAAAGTTTGGACTGTTTGGGATGGAGATTCCCTCATTGGTCTTGCCCGTGTGGTTGGAGATGGATACACCATCATCTACATCCAAGATATTTTAATTTTAAATAAATATCAAGGAAAGAAAATAGGCAGCAAACTTATTAAGCTTATTTTAGAAGAATACAAAGATATTAGACAGGTGGTGCTTCTCACTGAAGACAGTGAAAAAACTATTGGATATTATACAAAGAATGGTCTTACAGATGTGAGAGATTTAGAGTGCACCGCATTTGTAAAATAGGAGAACAAAATGAAATGTTTAAACTGTAATAATGATATGATAAAGGGAACTGTGGAAGGAGTAGGCCAAGGCGCTGGATCTTTCTACGAGTTTACCTCAGATGAAGAGAAGAAAAAAACTGGAATAGTTGGTTTCTTTACGAGAGATACTGTTTCAATCTCAACCACAATAAGAGAGCAGGACGCTTGGTACTGTCCAAAATGTAAAAAGGTCTTGATGTGGATGGACACGGATAAATAAAATAAAAATACCATCGCTTAGTTAAACGGTGGTATTTTTTATTTAGTATTTAATTTTTATATTCATCTAGCTCGACTAATTTGTCATTTTCCATTATAAATGGATGGGAAGTGGTTTCAGATTTGTAGTCTTTGTACTTATCGTAAAGATATTTAAAACAATCTTCTTTTGTAGCAAACTTGATAGCTTGATAAGGTTCTTGGAAACTTATTTTTTCAATCCAAAGGTAGTGATCATTTCCTTTAGCGAGCACTCCAACGTGACCAATAAATAGTGAATCGTAATCCAAATCATCATGAATTACCACTGAAACCATGGAAATATTATCGTTAAAATTTAAATTGAAATTGGATAGATGCTCTTCCATTTTCTTTCCATGAACTTTATAATCCTTGGTCTTTTCTGTCTTTATCTTGGAAAATATACTATAGAAATTTTCTTTTTCAGCATCATTTAAGATTTTGCTATTATCAAGAGCACTCATATCGAAGGCTAAATCTTCGTTATCGTATGGGATATTTTTAGAACCGATACTATTTTTTAGAAGAACAAAAGTATTTATTCTACAATTTGTGCCAATAAACTCACCCTTTTTAGAAGTCCAAAGCTTATCTATCTTTTCAAAATCATATTCCGGATTTATTTCTGGCTTAAATTCTCCATGTAGGGATGTATTTTCGATTGTTTGATTATAATCTTCTACAAGAGAAGCGAACTGGTCCACATCTTCCTCTTTTAGATATTTTTTAATAGTTTCTGTAACTTCTCCTAAACTTTCTTTAGAACTCATGTTGGACATGGTAGTTTCCTTTGGATTTGCGTTATTTTCTGTTCTTACATCAGTTTTATTTCCACAGGACACAAGAAAGATTAAACAGGTAATTAATATAAGTATTTTTTTCATATTTCCTCCTACATTTATTATATTTTATCAAAGTTAAATTCTCATGGTAGAAAATTTTATAAATTGTTCACGAATTGTTTAATTAACTATTCGATTTTTTAGTTTACTTCGGGTAAATATTTTAAAACATTAATTTTCATTAAGAATAAAATAAATATTTGTAGAAGGAGAAAGAGATGCGAAAGTCCATTATATTAATTATTTTTGCTTTGGTTTTATTCATGACTGGATGCACCAGTTTAGGTGAAAGCAAAGAAAGAACGAATGGCAAAGATATAATTAAAAAGATAAATGAGATAATAGAAAATGAAGAAGAGAAAAATATAGGCACTAATCCAAACGATGGAGTGGATTATAAAGATTCTGATTTAAAGACAATCTACTTGGCGGGAGGTTGTTTTTGGGGTTTAGATGCGTACATGGAAAGGATCTATGGAGTAGCTGATGTTGTAAGTGGTTATGCAAATGGCAAGACGGAGAACCCAACTTATGAAGATGTTTCTCATAAAAATACTGGTCATGCTGAAACTTTGGAAGTTAAATATGATCCTAGTAGATTAAGTCTCGATGAGCTTCTTAATTATTATTTAAAGGTAATTGATCCTACGAGTTTAAATAAACAGGGAAATGACGAGGGAACTCAATATAGAACGGGAGTATATTTTACAGACGAAAAAGATAGGGAAATAATTGAGAAAAAGCTAGAAGATGAACAAGAAAAGTACAAGAATAAAATCGTTGTTGAAGTTAAGAAATTGGAAAATTTTTACAAGGCAGAGGAATATCACCAAGATTATTTAGACAAAAATCCTTACGGATACTGCCATGTTGATTTAAGAAAAGCAAATGAAATTATAATCGACAAGGATAAATATAAAAAGCCAACCGAGGAAATTTTAAAAAGAAGGCTAACGCAGCTTCAATATAATGTGACTCAAAATAGCGACACCGAACAACCTTTTTCTAATGAATATTGGGACAATGAAAAGAAAGGTATCTATGTAGATATAGTTACGGGAGAACCACTATTTGTTTCAACAGATAAATTTGAATCAGGTTGTGGTTGGCCTTCATTTTCAAAACCAATTTCTAAGGATGTTTTAAAGTATAGTAGCGATAGCAGTCATAATATGGATAGAGTAGAAGTGAAAAGTCGCTCCGGAGATTCTCATTTAGGACATGTATTCGAAGACGGACCTAAAGAATCTGGTGGTCTAAGATTTTGCATAAATAGTGCAGCATTAAGATTTGTTCCATTGGAAGAAATGGACAAAGAAGGCTATGGATATTTAAAACATCTAGTTAAATAAAAATTTGCAAATAAAATCCCCTTAATTTAAGGGGATTATTTTAATTATATTTAGTTTCTCTTTCGTGAAGTACGTGGTGAATTTCATTCATATCCACATCTTCCAAAGTTTTATGCTTCCAATTCGGATTATTGTCCTTGTCAATTAAGACTGAGCGGATGCCTTCTTCAAAGTCGCCCCTCAAACTAGAGTCCAAGATATACATCCAATCTCTCTTAAGAGTTTCGACTCTGTCCCAATTTTCTCCAGCCTTTAGCTTTTCAAATTGTAGCGCCATGCTGTAAGGACATACCATCTCAAGTTCTTCTAAACATGCATTGGCAAACTCATCATCTTCATTTTCTTTAAGTGCACTTACTATTTCAAAGACCGTATCCTTGTCGTAGTACTTCTTTATATTTTCTTCGTTGAAGGAGAGATCTGTCTTTTTAGTTGGAAGGTCGTAATCTTTTAGCACATCTTTAAAAGCTGTTATTATTTCTTCTGTGGATTTATTCTCCCTTCCTAATTTGAAAAGTTCTTCCAATAGTTCATCTTTATTATTTTTTTCTACAAGGTAGTCTGTGATTCCAAGATGTTTTATGTCAGATGCAGAAATTATCTTTGAGTTTAGGGTTATATAGTTTGCAGTCGGTCTATCAATTTTAGATAGTACGGTTCCAACTCCTACATCTGGGACGATTCCAAGCTTGGTTTCTGGCATTGCAAATCTCACCGTTTCATCTGCAATTATTATATCTGAGTGCATTGAAAGTCCCACACCGCCACCCATGGAAACTCCGGTCCAAAATGTGATGGTTGGTTTCTTGGTGGTTGCTAGGAATAGATCTAGATCGTACTCCTTTGTAAAATAACTCATAAGACATTTTCTGTCCTTGCACTTTGAAAAAGATTCATATACTTCCTTTAAATCTCCTCCTGCGCAGAAATCTCTTCTATCTGAATTTAAAACGACAATCTTTACATCGTCATTATTTTCTAAATCTCTATAAATATTCAAAAGATCTTCGAGCATCTGTGATGAAAGGGCATTTAGACCTCCTTCTCTCGATAGAGTCACCACTGCGATGTGATCTTTTATATAATGTTTTATCATCCAATTCCTCCTAAATCCTGTTTATTCTTTGTTATTATACCCAATTTGATATTTGTTTTTATAATTTTGCTACTTAAAATAAATCTATGTTAAAATGTACTTATGAAAGAATCATTATTTAAAGAAAAAGTTTTTAAAATTGGAGATTTAATCGTAATCATATCTATCGTTTTAATTGCTTTTGTAATATTATTTTCAACTAGAAAGGGAGCTTTCGTTGAAGGTTCTACAATAAACATAAAGGTAAATGGAAAGGTTGTAAAAACCATCAAGGTGGATGGCAATATGGAAGGCAAGGTTGAACATATTCACACTGAGTTTGGGGACAATGAAATTATGTTTACAAAGCATGGAGTTAAGATGGTTGAATCAGATTGCAAGGACAAACTATGTATGAAGATGGGCGAGATCACTTCTAAGGGAGAGTCAATAGTATGTCTTCCAAATAGATTAGTTATTGAGATTGAGCCTGGAGAAGACGGATTGGATGTGTTGTTACATTGAAAGAGACAAAAAGATTATTATTCATATCACTTTTAGTGGCGCTAGGAATAGTGCTCGGAACATTTGAATCACAAATTCCACTTCCTATTCCGGTACCAGGGGCGAAACTTGGACTATCAAACATGGTGGTTTTGGTAGCTATATATACGCTAGGTTACAGAGAAGGATTTTTAATTATGATTTTTAAATCCATCATGCTCATGCTTGTAACTGGTGCAGTAAGTGCATTTATATTTTCTGCAAATGGGGCACTTTTTTCATCCGTTGCGATGATTCTCTCCCACAAATATCTTAGAAAGTACCTAAGTCCAATCGGAGTTTCTGAAATCGGATCTGCATTTCACAACTTCGGTCAGATTGTAGCTGCGATATTTATTTTAAAGAGCAAGACACTTATTTCATATCTTCCATACTTACTTTTGATGGGGATATTTACAGGATATTTTGTAGGTCTTGCAAGTTACTATATTTCAAAAAATGTTTCAAAACATAAGGAGATAAGATGGAGAAATTAATACTCGCTTCCACTTCGCCGAGAAGAATAGAAATTTTAAAAGATGAGTTTGAAATCGAAACAGTGAAACCACAGATTGAAGAGAAGATTGGATTTGTAGAAGATCCTATTTCCAACTGCATATCTCTCGCCTTTGAAAAAGCTGCGTCAGTAGCTGAGGATTATACAAATGAAACTATTTTGTCTGCAGATACAATAGTGGTACTAGATGACAAAGTTCTCGGTAAGCCAAAGAATAGGGAAGATGCTTTCAAAATGTTGAGGTCTCTTTCTGGCAGGGAACATAGAGTCATAACTGCATTTGCAATTATAAATTTGGATAGAAAAATAAAGTATACTGACTACGTTTCAAGTTCTGTAACTTTTAAAGATTTAAGTGACTCTGATATCGATGAATATTTAAATACCGGTGAATACGTAGACAAGGCTGGCTCCTATGGCATTCAAGGAATAGGAAAAGTCTTAGTTTCTCACTACGAAGGAAGTTTTCTAAATATAGTTGGGCTACCACTAGAAGAAGTTAAATCTGTAATCAAAAAGATAGATGAGGGAAGATTAAATGGAATTTAATGAGAGTTTAAAAAATTTAGAAAAAATTGAAAAGGTTGATGTGGCTAAGAAAACCATCAAGGATCTTCCAATAGAAGATCGTCCACAGGAAAAACTATTTGCGGAAGGAGAAGCATCTCTTTCCAATGCAGAGTTAATCGCCCTTATAATTAGGACTGGCACGAAAGAAGAAACTGCTGTGGAACTTTGTCAAAAACTTTTAAATGCCTATGGTGGAATCGGTGAGCTTACGAAACTTCGTCCATCGGATATCATGAAGATCAAGGGGTTTGGACCTAGCAAGGCTGCTATGGTATCTGCAGCTCTTGAACTAGCAAGACGAATATCTACAGTTTCTAAATTTGAAAAACTCCTTCTAAATAATCCAATGGCAATCTATGAATTTCTAAGCCCGCAGATGAGCCATCTTCCATACGAATCATTCCGTGTACTTTCACTTGATACAAAGAAATGTCTCATAAAATCTAGTGAAATTTCTAAAGGAACATTGGATGCGACTGTGGTCCATCCGAGGGAAGTATTTAGAGAAGCTATCGAAGTAAATGCACATTCAATCATCATAAGCCACAATCATCCATCGGGAGATCCTGTTCCTTCTCAAAAGGATAGAGATATCACAAACATACTTTTAAAAGCTGGAGATATTTTAAACATAGAACTTGTGGATCATATTGTAATCGGAAGAGGAAAGTACTTCAGTTTTAGAGAAGAGGGGATTTTATTTTGATTTACATTGACTCAAAATCTGAACAAATTTTTATATATAGAGATAGGCTCGAAGAAATATTTGAATTTGGAGAGAAAAATATCCTAGATAATATTTATTTGGGAAGGGTAGTGGAATACAATTCGTCCCTAGAAGCCTACTTCGTGGATATTGGAAGGACCAAGGTCTATCTCAAGAAGAGTGACTCTGGTCCTTTAAATATAGGTAGTAAGACTCTCCTACAGATAAGTAAAATGACAGAAGATAAATTTCCAAAGGCGGTGGTGGACTTCACCATTCCGGGAAGGTACATGGTTAAAATAGGAGGAGAAAATAAATTTTCTAAGAAATTATCCAAAGAAGAAGTAGAAGATTTAAAGAAATATAGTTTTGAAGGAGTGCTCTTTAGAACGGAAGCTAAATCTGCCACAGAAGAAGAACTTTTAAATGAATATGAAAAAATTAACTCCATCTACAATATGGTAGGTTATGAAAAAGATTTTGAACCTGCACCTAGACTTTTATACAGAAGAGATGTGGTGGATGAAGTGGTAGGTCGCTATGACGAAGACATCATAACAAACGACAGAGAAATCTACAAAAAATATAAAAATAATTACAAAATCGAATATGACAAGAATTTTGAAATCAAGTATTCGAAGATTTATCTCGATTATTTAAAATTATTTGAAGAAAAAGTTGAACTGAAATCCGGTGGAAATATCGTAATAGAAGACACCACAGCCTTAACAGTCATAGATGTAAATTCTGATAAAAATTGGGATACTAGCATGAAAAATTTAGCTTTATCGACCAACAGAGAAGCCATAGAAGAGATTATGTGGCAAGTAAAACTTAGAAATATCTCTGGAATAATCATTGTTGATTTTATAAATATGAAGGACCAAAAAGATAGGGAAAAGATTCTAAACTTTGCGAAAAAATTAAATAGCACAATGAATCTAAAACTTAGCATCCACGGATTTACAAAACTGGGATTACTCGAAATTTCTAGACAGAACATGGGAGAAAGAAGAAAGTTCGATGAAGTATAAAAAAATTGTAAAGGCTAAATTTATAAGAAAACTCAATCGTTTTACGGCGGAAGTGGAATTAGATGGAGAGATAAAACTCGCCCATCTTCCGACCACTGCAAGACTGAGAGAACTTTTGATTCCGAAAGCGACCTGCTACTTGGAGGAAGCTACAAATAAAAATAGAAAGACTCCCTACACAATTACATCCATAGTTAAAAATGGTGAGATTTTAAATATTGTCTCCACAGTTGCCAATGATTTGGTCTATAACTCCATAGTAAATGGAGAAATCCTAAGCAATTTAAAGATAAAAGACTTGAAGAAGGAAGTTAAATTTTCTCATTCTAGATTTGACATGGGATTTACGACAGAAGATGGGAAAGAAGGATTTATAGAGGTAAAATCTGTAAATTTAAAGAGAAATAATATCGCTATGTTTCCGGGCTCACCGACACAAAGGGGAAGAAAACATCTAAAAGAGCTATCTCATGCGAAAAGAGAAGGAAAGATTGCTGTCCTTGTCATAGTAGTACTTTTTGAAGAGATGGACTACTTCACTGCAAATATTGCAACGGATCCGGAATGGTCAAAGGAGCTCTTAAATTCAATCGGTGAAGGTGTAGAAATATATGCTTACAACTCCAAGGTAAAAGAAGATTCGATAGAGATAAAAGAAGAAGTGAAAGTAGATCTAGGATATTCAATAGAAAAAGGCGATGAAAAAAATAAATTTCTATTTAAAAAAGATGAAGATGTCCTAGGAAGTTTTAAACTTACAAAAGTAAAAGAGGCTTTAGAAAATAATTTTACAAGAAATGAAGCTGAAGATTATCTACTACTCTCAGAAGTAGAAATATTAGATAAATCTGAAAAATCAGTTGAACTTGTGATTTCATTTGTAGAACAGTTAACTTCAGATAAGAAACTCGATATTTTAAAGATTGAAACAAAAGAAAATGATAGAGATAAATTTTTAGAAAAAATACTTATAAAAATCGGATATGAAGAATTAAATTTAAAGGATAATAGTAGCAGAAAAATATTTAAAAAATTTGTCGATAAATAGATTATCGTTTACTATTGACTTTAATTCTCAATATGATACTATATTAAATAGAAGAATATGTTGAGAGGAGAATGGTATGAAAGACGAAATAACTGAATCTATAATAGAATGTGGAAAAAATGAATTTCTTGAAAATGGATTTGAAAAAGCATCTTTACAAGAAATTTGTAAAAAATCAAATATAACTACTGGAGCATTTTATAGAAGATTTAAATCCAAGACCGACCTCTTCGAAACTATCGTATCTCCGTCAGTACTCTCAGTTAAGAATTTGGTTTCATCTCCAAACGATGATGTGCCAACCTTTATAAGAAAAGTTTTGAATGGCAATCAAGATGAGGACACACTACTTAACTTCTTTGAACACAGAGATAATATTATTCTTTTATTAAATGCTGCAGAAGGCACAAAGTACGCGGAATTTTTCCATAATGTAGCTAAATCTATGTCAGATGTTGCTTATAAATACCTATCTTCAATGGAAGAAGCACATGAAATATCAGAAGAAGAACTACATATCTTTATGTCTAGCTACTTACAAGCTATATTTGAAGCGGTAGTACACGCACAAAATAAAGACGAATACAGAACTTATGTAGAAAATCTAAATAAATTTTATAATTGGGAAAAGATTTTAACAGACTAACTTTGACAAGCCTATTTTAATATGTCAAAATGAAACTAGAATATTTTGGAGGTCAAAATGAAGTTAGTATTATTAAGACATGGACAAAGCGAGTGGAACAAACTAAATCTATTCACTGGATGGAAAGATGTAGATCTTTCAGAAAAAGGAGTAGAAGAAGCTAAATCTGCAGGAAGAAAATTAAAAGAAGCTGGTATCGAATTTGATATCGCCTACACTTCATACTTAAAAAGAGCCATAAAGACATTAAATATCGCTCTTGAAGAGATGGATAGTCTCTATATAGAAACTGTTAAAACCTGGAGATTAAACGAAAGACATTACGGCGCACTACAAGGACTAAATAAAAAAGAAACAGCAGAAAAATACGGTGATGAGCAAGTGCATATCTGGAGAAGGTCTTTTGATATAGCACCACCACTTATGGACAAAGACGATGAAAATTCAGCTCACAGGGATAAAAAATACAGAGATTTTCCACAAGATGTAATCCCAGATGGAGAAAGTCTAAAGCTAACTTTGGAGAGAACATTGCCATTTTTTATGGATGAGATTGGACCAAGTTTAATCGCTGGCAAAAATGTGCTAGTGGCAGCCCACGGCAATAGTTTAAGATCCATCACAAAATACATTGAAAATATCTCCGACGAAGAGATAACTTCTGTTGAAATCGCGACAGGAGAACCAATCGTATATACACTAGATGAAAATTTAAAAATAATAAAAAAAGAAATTCTATAATATAAAATATAAACCAAAGGTAAATTTATCTTTGGTTTTTTATTTGGAAAGACATGAATTTTTAGAAAAGCATAAATTTAATATAATAACTAAAGTATCGTAAAATTCCTTTAAATCATTTCTTTTCTGTATTATAATAAAAGTAATGGGTAAATTTATAAAAAAGTTCGATTCTCTTATTATAGAGATGCTTAACAAGAAGATTAAATGTTCCTTCTTGGACATTTTCTTTAAAAATTTTACAAACATATGTGGTCCAGTATTTCTAACGATAATGACGGCTTTACTAATACTTATTTCTAGTACGAGAAATATGGGACTTCAGCTTGGGTCAATGCTCATTATAAACGGAATCGTGGTCCATATAATAAAGATCATAAGGAAGAGACCGAGACCCTACTGGGTAGATGAATTTATAAATACTTTGGGAATAGATCTAAATGATTATTCATTTCCATCTGGCCATACCAATGCAGCTTTTACAATATTTTTTGTACTTAAAAGCATATTTCCACAGTATCTATATATTTTTCTAATCTTTGCAATCCTTATGGCGATTTCAAGAGTGTATCTCGGAGTTCACTATCCAACGGACACGGTGGCAGGAGCATTCGTATCTTGGATACTATACTTAATTCTATATGAGAAAATCAGAATCTTTATCGGAGGTTAATATGTTACTTACAAACTTTTTAGAAAAGAGAAAATCAGTTAGAAACTTCACAGACAAATCAGCTGACAGCGCAACTTTAGACAAAGTAAAATCAATAATCAAAAATTCAGAAGAAGAAAATTACATTCTTTTTGAAAATGGAAAGATCATCGCTAAGGGATTAGAAGGCAAGGCTGGATACAATAACACAATGATCGTTGCTCCACACTATATCGGTCTTTCTGTAAATGGAAGTACTGATGAAGATAGACTAAAGACTGGATACTATCTTGAAAAGATAAACACAGAACTTATAAGACTAGGTCTATCAACATGCTGGATCACAGTAGATAATGTAGATGATGCAACTTCAAAATCTGTTTTTGGAGAAGAAGGAGCTCACATCTCTTACCTAATCGCATTTGGATATCCAAAAGCTAGAAAACTTTTCGATCCTAAGACTCAAAGCGAAAGAAAACCTGTATCAGAAATAGTTTTCGTAGACGATTTCAACCATCCTGCAACAGCAGAAGATTTGGAACAATACGGAATTTTAAATATTATGTCTACAATTAGGTATGCGCCTAACTACATGAATTTACAACCATGGAGATTTTTAATAAAAGAATCTGCTATGGAACTTTTCATGGAAGAAAAATACGACAAAACTAAGACACTAGTTGACTGTGGTGTAATAATGTATTACTTCGAAGAGCTTATGAAAGCTATGGGAAGAAAATCTACTTGGAATATAAAATTAGAAGAAGCTGAAGGTATGCTTAAAATAGCTACATTTACTATGTAATTAAAGAGACTTTATGTCTCTTTTTTTTGTAATAAAAATTTTAAGAAATTATTTTTTTACATCTGGTGAAAAATTCTATTGACATGGTAATTTCTTATTGGTATTATTGCATTAGAAAGTGCTCAAGAAATTTGAGCGAAAGAGTGCCTAGGGATCCGTACTATGTAAAGGACCAAGCGGCACAGTGCTATGCACTACACCGAAGGGACAAAAGCCCAGGAGGATAGGTTTCGCTGACCTATCTTTCTGGGCTCTTTTAATGAAAAATTTTAAGGAGTGTATTATGAAAACAATTTACGAAGGTAAGACAAAAAACGTTCTAGAATCAGAAGATGGAAAGATATTTTTAAAATTCAAAGATACCATGACTGGCACAGATGGTGTATTTGATACAGGCGGAAATGAAGTAGCCGGATCTATCGAAGGAGCAGGTAGCGAATGCTTAAAAGTTTCCAAATTCTTCTTTGAAAAACTTCGTGAAAAAAATGTAAAGAGCCACTATGTTGACTCAGATTTAGAAAACAACTTAATGGAAGTTGAACCTATTACAATCTTTGGAAAGGGACTTGAAGTTATCACTAGATTTGTAGCAGTAGGATCATTTATAAGAAGATACGGAAGCTACATTGAAGAAGGAGCATCACTTCCAGGATACACAGAGATAACATTAAAAGATGATGATAGAAATGACCCACTAATCACAAAAGAAGGACTCGTAGATCTAAACATCTTAACAGCAGAAGAATATGACGAAATCGTAAGACAAAATCTTGAAAATGCAAAGATCATAAGAGACATTCTTGAAGAAAAAGGACTTAAACTTTATGACATCAAACTAGAATACGGAAGAAGAAAAGAAAACGGAGAAATAATTTTAATTGACGAAGTAAGTGGTGGAAACATGAGAGCATACAAAGATGGCAAGTACATCGAACCACTTGAACTTTCTAAATATCTAGGTATTTAATTTATTAAAAGAACGGAGAAAGAATGAGAGTTTCAGTTATTATGGGTTCTATTTCTGACAAAGAAATAGCTGACAAAGTAGTTAAGAAATTAAAATCATTTGATATAGAAACAGAAGTTAAAGTAATCTCTGCTCACAGAGCTACTAAGCTTCTTGAAGAATATGTAAAATCTGCAGAAGAAGAATCAAAGGTATTCATAGGAATCGCAGGAAAAGCTGCTCATCTAAGCGGAGTTATTGCTGCCATGACCACAAGACCTGTAATTGGAATCCCAGTTAAAAGTTCTACTTTAGGTGGACTTGAAGCACTACTATCCACAGTAGAAATGCCTAGTGGAGTACCAGTAGCAACAGTTGCTATAAATGGCGGAGAAAATGCTGCTATACTAGCTGCAGAAATCCTAGCAGTTTCAGATGAAAATTTAAGAAACAAACTTAAACAAATGAAACTAGATATGGAAAAAAAGATTAAAGAAACTGAATATGTTTACGAGGATTAAAATTTGAGCGCAATATTTGGAGTTTTTTCTCAAAGAAAAAATAAAAATGTATTTTTAAGAATTTATGCCGGTCTCTATGCCCTTCAACACAGAGGGCAAGAGGCTATGGGCATCTGTCTAATCGAAAATGAAAAGATATCTGAGATTAAGGGAAGAGGATTAGTATCTGACAATATAAAACACGACAATAAGAATAGCATCGGAGGATACGCAGGAATTGGTCACGTTAAATACGAATACTCTGACGATGATATAACTACCCTACCTATGCCTTGGCAATACTATCCAGATGGCAAGGACCAAGTAATAATCGCAGTAGACGGTAAATTCTTAGACGATAGAGATGTAGAAGAGATAGCTGGAGTTTTAAACGGACCAATCGAAAAAATTCCAGAATATATTCTAAACCTTAAGGGAGCATATTCAATTATCTTTGCAAAAAAAGATATGATGATTGCAATAAGAGATCCCCATGGAATAAAACCACTTTCAATGGGTAAGGTTGATTCAGAAATAATATTCTCAACAGAAACCTGCGGAATCACAGGTTCAGATGCAGAAGTAGTAAGAGATCTTCAACCTGGAGAAATAGTAGTAGTTACAAAGGACGAAGTGAAATCACTAAGAGCGGGAAACTTCACAGCAACTCCATGCGTCTTTGACTTCGTGTACACAGCAAGACCAGATTCATTTATAAATGGAACGAGTGTATATAGATCAAGAATAAAAATGGGCATGGAACTCTTTGAAGAAGCTCCAGTAGAAGCTGATATTGTAGTGGGATCACCAGACTCTGGTATGATTTCAGCACTTGGATTTGCGAGAGCTTCAGGAATAAGTTACGAAAAGGCAATAGTTAGAAATAGATATATTGGAAGGACATTTATACTTCCATCAGATGAAATGAGAAAAAAAGGCGTGAAGATGAAATTATCGCCTATTAGATCACTTATTGATGGTAAGAGAGTTGTCCTTGTTGATGACTCAATAGTAAGAGGTAACACTATAAAACACGTCATCGAAATACTAAAAGATTCTGGAGCAAAAGAAATTCATGTTAGGATTGCAAGTCCACCAGTTATTAGATCAGAATCTCTTACATTCGATGTGCCAAGCCCAGAAAAATTGATAGCAAACGGAAAAACTGTAGAAGATATACGCGAATATATAGGAGCAGATTCCCTTGCATACTTAAGTCTAGACGGACTAAATAAAGCCTGTGGCAATGGTAAGTTCTATGAAAGATGTTTTGGTGGATATGATCCATTTGAAGAAGGAGATGAAGATGTCAATTAATTACAAAGATTCTGGCGTAGATGTTGAAGCTGGAGCAAAGGAAGTAAAACTTATAAAAGGTATGGTAGAAGCGACCCATGGGAAGGAAGTTCTATCATCAATAGGTGGATTTTCTGGGCTATTCAGTCTAGAAAGTATGGACTATAAAAATCCGGTACTAGTTTCTGGAACAGATGGGGTAGGTACCAAGGTTATCATTGCTCAAAGCATGGATATTAATGACACAGTTGGGATAGACTGTGTTGCTATGTGTGTGAATGATATACTTTGCCAAGGTGCAAAACCATTATTTTTCTTGGATTATATTGGAACTGCAAAGCTTGAACCTCATAGAATGGCAGAAATTGTAAAAGGTGTGACAGAAGGTTGTAAGATTTCAAATATGGCACTAATCGGTGGTGAAACTGCAGAGATGCCAGGAGTTTATCATGGAGAGGACTATGATTTAGCTGGATTTGCTGTTGGAATCGTGGATAAAGATAAAATCATCGATGGTTCTACAATCGAAAAGGGAGATATAATATTTGGTCTTTCATCTTCTGGAATACATTCAAATGGATATTCATTAGTTAGAAAGATAGTCTCTGAAAGATCAGGACATGAATTAACAGATAAGGTAGAAGGTTTAGAAAAATCTCTTGGGGAGACACTTCTAACACCTACTAGAATCTATGTAAGAGAAATGTTAGACCTAATGGCAAAAGTTGATGTCAAAGGCGCTTGTCATATAACTGGCGGCGGATACTATGAAAATATACCTAGAATGATGCCAAAGGGACTGACAGCAAGTATAGATGTAACAAATGTAAAGATTCCATATATCTTTGAACTTTTAAAGAAATGGGGAAATCTTGAACTAAGAGAAATGTATAGCACATTTAATATGGGTCTTGGAATGGTATTTGTAGTTAAAGAATCTGATAGAGAAAAGGTGCTTCAACATTTCAAAGATTACGACTCTATCTACGAAATCGGAAAAGTTGTAGATGGCGATGAAATTGAACTCAAATATTAAAGTAGCTGTCCTAGTTTCTGGTTCAGGCTCAAATCTTCAAGCAATAATAGATGCTTCGAAAAATGATAGAGATTTCGGAGCTGAAGTTGTACTTGTAATCTCAAATAGAGAAAAGGCATATGGACTAAAACGGGCAGAGTTAGAAAACATAGACCACTTCTGCATTAAAGACAATGAAGAAGTACTTAAAAAATTAAAAGAATACGAAGTAGATTTAGTAGTCTTGGCTGGATATTTAAAGATAATTCCAGAAAGCATAATAGACGAATTTCCAAATAGAATTATAAATATACATCCATCGCTAATACCATCTTTTTGTGGAATGGGCTACTATGGAATAAAAGTCCATGAAGCTGCCATAGAAAGAGGCGTAAAGGTAAGTGGTTGCACCACCCATTTTGTAAATAAAATGGCGGATGCAGGTCCAATTATCTTGCAAAAGGTAGTGGATGTAGATTTTTCCTATGATGCGGATAGATTACAACAAGAAATTTTAAAGGAAGAACATAAAATTCTACCAGAATCCATAAAATTATTCGCCCACGGAAAGCTAGAAGTAGTAGGAAATAGAGTAAAAATAAGGAGTAATAATTGATGCGTGCACTAATTTCAGTATATGACAAAGAAGGAATCGTAGAATTTGCAACCGAGCTTGAAAAACTTGGCTACGAAATAGTAAGTACAGGTGGAACATACAAAAAATTAAAGGATAGCGGTTTAAAAGTAATAGAAATTGATGAAGTTACAAAATTTCCAGAAATTTTAAACGGAAGAGTTAAGACGCTAAACCCTCTTATCCATGGAGCAATCCTCTATAAGAGAGATAATGAAGAACACGTAAAGACTGTAAATGAACATAACATTACATCCATAGATATAGTTGTAAACTCACTATATCCATTTGAAGAATGCCTAAAGAGAGGCGCTTCTCACGATGAAATGATTGAAAATATAGATATCGGTGGACCATCTATGATTAGATCCGCTGCAAAAAACTACAAAGACGTACTAATCGTAACTAATAGAAATCAATATGACGAAGTACTTAAGAGATTAAAAGAAAATAACTGCGACGAAGAATTTAGATTCTCCCTTGCAAAGGAAGCTTTTAATCTAACTGCAAGATACGACAGTCTAATCGCTGGATACTTCAATTCATTCGGCGAAAAAGAAGAATTTGAAAAGATACTTGAACCTAGGTATGTTTTGAAAGAAGTCCTAAGATATGGAGAAAATCCACATCAAAAGGCAGCTTTCTATGAAGAAGAAAATATAGACAAAGTTGAATATAAAGTTCTCCATGGAAAACAAATTTCCTACAACAATCTAAACGATATGTACGGAGCAATAAAAGCTCTTAAAAACTTCGGAGATATTCCAACTGCAATTGCAGTTAAGCACACCAACCCATGTGGAATGGGCACCGGTTCTACTTTGGCAGAAGCGTTTAGAAAAGCATACGAATGTGACGACGAAAGTATATTCGGGGGAATCATCGCTCTAAATAGAGAAGTAGATCTAGAAACTGCAGAGATGCTTTCAAAAATCTTCCTAGAAATCGTAGTGGCACCATCATTTGCAAAAGATGCCTACGAACTTTTGG
Source organism: Peptoniphilus duerdenii ATCC BAA-1640 (assembly GCF_000146345.1). Lineage (GTDB taxonomy): Bacteria > Bacillota > Clostridia > Tissierellales > Peptoniphilaceae > Peptoniphilus_B > Peptoniphilus_B duerdenii. The sequence goes on from NZ_GL397071.1 coordinate 1,171,960, forward strand.
CTAAGAAGAAAAATATCAGACTTATCGAAATGCCAAGAATCAACGATTTTGAAATAAAGATGTCTGTTAAAGAAGTTTTAAATGGACTTATCGTTCAAGAGTATGATAATGTTGATTTAGATGAAGATAAACTTGAAGTAGTGACTAAGAGAAAACCTACAGAAGAAGAAATGAAGGAACTTAGATTTGCTTGGACTGCTGTTAAAGCAAGTGCATCAAACTCTGTTGTTGTAGCTAAAAATGGTGGAACACTTGGAATTGGTCAAGGTCAAACCAAGAGATCTTGGGCAGTTGAAGAAGCTCTTGAAAGAGCAGGAGATAAGATCGAAGGAGCAGTGTTTGCATCAGATGGATTCTTCTTTAAAGATACCATGGAACTTTTAAATAAATACGGCATCAAGGCTATAATAGAGCCAGGTGGATCTGTAAAAGACCCTGAAGTCATTGAATTTGCAGATGCTCATGATATGTCAGTAGTCTTTACTCATATCAGACATTTTAGACACTAAAAATAAATTTAAAAAAATTTTAAAAATAGTGTTGACAAAATTTTAAATAGCCCGTACAATAAAAAACAAGTTCAAAAAACGAACTTAAAAAACAAACTTAAAAAACAAACTTAAAAACTACAAGACAGGAAGAGTAAAAAGAATTTTAGTCTTTACAGAGAAGCTACATTTTGGTGAGAGTGGCGAGATGAGATCTTTTGAACATGATCCTTGATGGGGTGGTTCGATATTTAGAATCACACGGGAACTCCCGTTACAGAGTTAGTGTATGATGGTACATGAAGTGGCATTATTATTTATTATTGTAATGCAATTAAGGTGGTAACGCGGATTATTTCGCCCTTTTTATCCTAACGGATGGAAAGGGCGTTTTTTTTATTTTACAGGAGGCAAAATGATAGAAATTAAAAATGTAAGTGTAGCATTTGAAAATAAAAACAAAGTGGTACACGCACTTAGAAATGTATCTCTTGATATAAAAGAAAAAGAGATATTTGGAATTGTTGGTTACTCTGGAGCTGGAAAATCAACCTTGGTAAGATGTATAAATCTTCTTACCAGACCAGATTCTGGAGAAATATATATAAAGGGAGAGGATATAACAAAATTATCAGAAAAAGAACTTAGAAAAAAGAGAATGAAGATAGGAATGATTTTTCAACATTTTAATCTGTTCTCAACAAGAACAATATTTGAAAATGTATACTATCCTTTAAAACATTCGAAATTAAAAGAGAGTGAGAGAATTAAAAAAGTAGAATCGCTTTTGAAATTAGTTGACATCTATGAAAAGAGGGATGAGTACCCTAGCAAACTCTCAGGTGGTCAAAGACAGAGGGTGGCAATAGCAAGAGCCCTTGCAAATGACCCTGACATACTTCTTTGTGATGAATCTACTTCAGCTCTAGATCCACAAAACACTTCTCAAATTTTAAAACTTTTAAAGAGACTTAACGAAGAACTTGGGCTGACCATCGTAATCATAACCCACGAAATGCAAGTGGTTAAATCCATTTGTACCAAGTGTGCGGTGATGGAAGATGGAAATATTGTAGAGAGCAAGAGCGTGTTAGAAATCTTTTCAAACCCAGAACACAGACTTACGAGAGAATTTATTGAAAGCACAATCCAATCAGAAGAAGTATTAGAAACTCTAAAGAACAACAAGGACGTTGTAGTGACGGACAAATCCAAACTAGTAAGACTAGATTATACAGGAGATTCCACACTGGAACCTATAATCCTTGAGCTTTACAAAAAGTTTGACGTGGTCACTTCGATCCTTTGGGGAAATGTAGAATTTATACAGGATACACCACTTGGAGTTTTGATAGTGATATTAAAGGGAGATTGTAAAAATATTTTAAAGTCCTTCGAATACATGAGGGAAAAAAATATTAGGGTAACTGAACTTAAACTGGAGGAAGAAAATGAGTGAATTTTTTAAGAATGCGATAGCGATTAAAGGTGATTTTTTACCTGCAACATTAGAAACAATTTATATGGTATTTTTTACTTCGATATTTGCAGGTATAGTAGGACTAGCACTTGGAATAGTGCTTGTAACTACGAAGGAAGGCGGAATACTTGAAAACAAGGTTTTAAATTCAATCCTAGATAAATTTATAAACCTACTTCGTGCGGTGCCATTTATAATTATTTTGGCAGTGGTTGCTCCACTTACAAGTGCCATTGTCGGCACGAGGATCGGAGCGACAGCAGCGATAGTTCCACTTTTCTTTGGAGCATTTCCATTCTATGCAAAACAAGTTGAATCAGCTCTATCTTCTATAGACAAAGGTCTTATAGAAGCGGCAGTTTCAATGGGAGATAGTCCTTTTAATGTGATCACCAGAGTCTATTTAAGAGAAGGACTTCAAAATTTAGTAAGAGTTTCTGCTCTTACCATGATATCTTTAATCGGATTAAGTGCAATGGCAGGAGCTATTGGAGCGCAAGACTTAGGTAAGCTTGCAATAGCAACCGGTTACAATAGATTTCAAGATGACGTAGTAATAGTATCGATGGTTCTTATACTAATACTTGTGTATTTTGTACAAGGAATATCAAATTTAGCAATCAAAAAATTAGAAAGATGAGGTATTAAAATGAAAAAAACAATTAAATTTTTAGCAGTAGCAGCATTAGCAGTAGTATTAACAGCATGTGGTTCAAAGGACACCGCAAAGAAAGTAGATGAAAAAGTAGGAATAGATCGTCCAGTTAAGATAGGAGTAGTAGGAACTAAATCAGACACTTGGAATTTCGTAATTAAAAAACTTGAAAAAGAAGGAATAAAGGCTGAACTAGTAGAATTCACAGACTACAATCAACCAAACGTAGCACTTCTAGCAGGAGATATCGACCTAAACTCATTCCAACATCAAAACTTCCTAGATCACTTCAACGAAGATAAGAAATCAAACATAGTTTCAATAGGAAAAACACAGCTTGCACCACTTGGAATCTATTCAAATAAAATAAAAGACGTAAGTGAACTAAAAGAAGGAGACAAGATTGCAATCCCAGATGACGTTTCCAACCAAGCAAGAGCAATATTCTTACTTCAAACTGCAGGACTTATAAAAGTTGACGGTAAACCTGGAGATCCAGTAACACCAAAAAACATTATAGAAAATTCAAAGAATCTAGAAATAATACCAATGGACGCATCACAAACAGCAAGAGCATTAGATGACGTAGCAGCATCTTGTATAAATAATGGAGTTGCAACTGACGCAGGATATACTCCATCAAAGGATTCAATATTCCTAGAACCTGTAGATGAAAATTCAATACCATATATAAATATCATAGCAGCAAGACCAGAAGATAAGGACAACGAAATATTTAAGAAAATTGTAGCAGCATACCAATCTGACGACACTGAAGAAGTAATCAAAAAAGAAAGTAAAGGATCTTCAATAGCAGCTTGGAAATAATAAACTGGAGGAAAAAAGATGATTTCAAAAGAAGTTTTAGATTTAAAAGACTATGTAGTAGAAACTAGAAGATATCTTCACAAAAATCCGGAAGTATCACTAAAAGAATATAAGACATCTGCATTTATAAAAGGTGAACTAGACAAACTTGACATCGAATATGTAAATGTAGGAGAGACTGGAATATTGGCAACCATAAAAGGAAAGCATGAAGGTCCAACAGTATTCTTAAGAGCAGATATGGATGCCCTTCCACTTCAAGATAAAATTGAAAAGGATTATAGATCTATAAACGAAGGTGTGTCCCACGGATGTGGACATGACGCCCATGTGGCGGGACTTCTTGCAACTGCTAAGATTATTGCAAAGAGAAAAGATGAAATAAAAGGAACAGTTAAGCTCTGTTTCCAAGCAGCAGAAGAGATAGGTAGAGGAGCAAAAGAATTTGTAAAAGCTGGACATCTAAAAGATGTGGACTATGCATTCGGAATCCATGTTGCAAGTTCCCTACCTGTTGGTAAAGTTGCCGTAGTTCCAGGAGCGATAAATGCCTCCTGCGATATATTTAAAATCCATGTCAAAGGAGAAAGTGCTCATGGATCTAGACCAGACCTTGGAAAGGATGCTCTTCTTGCAGCAGCATCTATAGCCGTTGAACTACAAAATATAGTTTCAAGAAGGGTAAGTCCACTAGATAGCGTCGTGCTTACATTAGGTAAATTAAACGCAGGCACAGCTTATAACATCATCGCAAATGATGGTTATATAGAAGGAACTCTAAGGACACTTGACCAAAATATAAGAGAAAAAATCTTAAAGAAGATTGAACTTATTTCCAAAAATATTGCAGAAGTCCATGACTGTGAAGCAGAGTTTGAAAACTACAACGCAGCATCCATACTTAAAAATGATGAAAAACTCACAGAAGAAGTACAAAAAATCGCAAAGAAGATACTCGGCACAGAAAATGTAATCACAGCTGGCAAACCATCTCTAGGAGCAGAGGATTTCTCAGAATTTACAAACTTAGTTAAGGGAACATTTATAAATGTGGGCACATCAAGTTGTGACGCTACCTCCTATCCTCACCACCATGAAAACTTTGATCTAGATGAAGAAGGAATCCTCTATGGGGTGGAATTATTTAAAAATATTTTAGAAAAATATTCATTAAAAGAAAATAAAATTGATCTAGAAAAATTTGGCACAAATAAAAAATCAAAAAATAAAAATAAATCTTTAGCAGGAATTTGGTAAAATTTAAAAACCTCCAATAATTATTGTTACAAAATGGAAAATTCATAATTTTAAAAAATTATAATATGTTACAATAATTATGGAGGTATTATGAGAATTTTAAGTAAGAAAAAAACAGCTGAAGTAATAGAAATACTAAATAAAACATATCCAGATGCAAAGTGCGAATTAAACTATTCGACTCCATTTGAACTTTTGGTAGCAACCATTCTCTCTGCCCAATGCACGGATGTGAGAGTAAATATGGTGACTAAAGAATTATTTAAAAAGTACAATACCCCACAGCAATTCGAAGAACTTGGAGCAACTTCGATAGAACCACTGGTAAAAACTTGCGGCTTCTACAGAAATAAAGCCAGATCCATCTATGGGGCATCGAAGATGATCATAGATGAATACGGTGGCGAAGTTCCAAATACCATAGAAGAACTTGTGAAACTTCCAGGAGTAGGGAAGAAGACAGCAAATGTAGTTGCGTCAAACTGTTTTGGCATACCTGCAATAGCGGTTGACACCCATGTGTTTAGGGTTACAAATAGAATTGGAATCGTAAATGAAAAAACTCCAGAGAAGACAGAAGAAGCACTTATGAAGAGAATAGATAAAAATATGTGGACAAAGGCTCATCATCTAATAATTTTCCATGGGAGAAGAAGATGCATGGCTAGGAATCCAGATTGTGGACTTTGTGAGGTGAGAGAGTATTGCAACTGGATAAAGTAAAAAAAGCGGTATATATAACTATAACTGTACTAATCCTTTCCATATTAATATTTAGTTACTACTATTCAGTTAAAGACTCCGGAAAAATATATAGTGGAGTAAAAGTAGACTCCATAAATGTATCTGGACTTACCTGTGAGGAAGCTGAGAAACTAGTAACTGAAAAGACCAATGAGAAAAAATCAAAAAAGATTGAATTTAAATTAGGAGATTTGACTTACTCAAGAACGCTTGGAGAACTTGGATTTGACAAAGAAATAAAAGACGCAATAAAAGAAGCGTTCTATGTAGGAAGAAGCGAAAATAAAATCGCAAACTTCTTCAGGATAATCTCACTTCCAATAGCGAATAAAAATATAGAATCTAAAACTATAATATCTGATGAAAAAGTACAAGAATCCATAAATTACTTAGTAGATAAAGTCTATATAAAATCAGAAAATGCAAAAGTAGAAAATATAGATGGAAAATTTGTAAAATCAAAAGAAGTAGTAGGAAGATATCTGGACGCATCAAATCTAAAAGAAGAGATTAAAAATTCCATAGGCAAGGTTGACACAGTTGAAATAAAAGCTTTGCCTATACTACCCGAAGTAAAATCCGAATTCTTCGATGGAATCGACGCAGTGTTAGGAAGTTTTATAACGGATTTTCACAGATCAGAAGACAATAGAAAGTTCAATATAGAACTAGGAGCAAGTAAAATATCCAATATATTTGTAGCGCCTGAACAAGAAATATCGTTCAATGACACCATCGGAGAGATGAATGAAGCAGGTGGATTTAAAGCTGCAGGAGTCATAGTAAATGGAGAGTTCGACAGAGGTTGGGGCGGAGGAATCTGCCAAGTATCAACAACCCTCTACAACGCCCTCGTAAGGTCTGACATAGAAATATTAGAAAGATCCAACCACTCCCGTCCAATAGGATATGTGGAAAGAGGAGCAGACGCAGCAGTGGCACCAGGATATAAAGATTTAAAATTCAAAAATAACTTAAAACATAAAATATATATAGACTCAAAAATCGTAGATGACAAAATAGAATTTATAATTTATGGAAACAGTAGCGACAAAGAATTCGACATAGACCTAATTACTAAATTTGTAAGTGAAAAAACACCAGAAACCATAACTAAGTACTCAGATCAAATTCCAGAAGGAGAAGTACAAGTTGAATCCCAAGGCAACAAAGGCTACGATTACTCATCATTCAAAGAATATAAAAAGAATGGAGAAGTAGTAAAAGTAGAAAAATATCTAAGCTCACACTACATACCAAAAAATAGGGTAGTAGTAATAGGACAGGGAAAAGCAAAATCAAAAGATTCTGAAGAAAAGTCAAAGAAAAAGGAAAGCAAAAAAGATAACAAAAAGGAAAGCAAAAAAGATAACAAAAAGGGAAGTAAAAAAGAAAATAAAAAAGAAACTAAGAGTAAAAAATCAAAGAAAGAAAAAAGATAAAGATTTTACGCTAAAGCACCGATAAGGTGCTTTTTTATTGTAAAGCCTTCCAGGATTTCCTTTCTCTTAAATACTTCCAATATGTCTAAAGGTGCTTTTAAAGAGGAGACTGAAATTTTGCATTACAACCTCCGCATACTTTAAGTTTCATAATTTCACCTCTACATTTAATAAAATACTTTAAAAAATTTTTTAAAACAACTATAATAAATTTATGTTTAAAGCGACAGATTATGAAGAAATTTTAAAATTTAAAAATCCTATTTTTATTGATTTGCGAAGTGAAGGAGAGTTTGAAGACGGGACAATTTTAGGGGCAATATCCATGCCCATACTTTCAAATGAGGAGAGAAAAATTGTGGGTACTCTCTATGCATCAGGAGATGTAAAGGGAGCAAAGGAAAAAGGTGTGGAGTTTTTTGCACCCAAGCTTACGGATTACTATAAGCGCATTTCCCAAATGGAAGAAGATCATGAAGTTGTCCTATTTTGTTCTAGGGGAGGCTTTCGCTCTACTGCACTTTTTAATCTCTTAAAGACCTTGGGACACAATGTCTACAAGCTAAATTACGGATACAAGTCATATAGAAAATATGTCCTTAACTTTATGGAAACCTTTAAAGATTACAAGTATGTGGTCCTTAAAGGCTACACTGGCTGTGGCAAGACGGAAATTTTAAAAGAGCTAAGGAAAAGGGGAGAGAATGTCCTTGATCTTGAAGGCCTTGCAAGACACAGAGGCTCCCTTTTTGGAGGAGTAGGCATGGGATTTCAGCCTTCTCAAAAGACCTTTGAGTCGGAGCTTATGGAAAGCTTTAAAAGTTTTAAACCAGGTCCGGTCTTTGTAGAAGGAGAGTCACCACGCATAGGAAGCATAAATCTTCCTTCGGAACTTATAAAGGCTATGGCTAAGACGGATAAAGTTTTTTTAATTGAGGACACAATTGAAAGAAGAACAGAGCGAATTAAGTCCGACTATTTAAATGACTATGGCTTGGAGAAAAAAGAAGAGATTATCTCAGCACTTGAAAATTTAAAGAGATATATAAGTGTAAAGAGATACGAAAATTATTTGAAGTTGGTGGATGAAGAAAACTTCGATCTTATAATTAAAGACTTGATGATAAAATACTATGACGCCAATTACTCTATAAATAAGGACAAAATTTTTTATAAAATTTTAAATGAAGATATTAAAAAATCCTGTGACACAATACTTAATACCTTAAAATAAAAGCATCAGAAAAGGTGCTTTTTTTTCGAATAAAATTTTGGTGATAAGTTTTATTATGAAATAAATTTAAAACAAAAAAATAAAAAACCGATACAATCGTATCGGTATTAATTGGTGCGGAAAAGGGGACTTGAACCCCTACGCGAATAGTCGCACATGCCCCTCAAACATGCCTGTCTGCCAATTCCAGCACTTCCGCAAAACATCTTATTTAGTTTACCACTTTTGAATTATTTTTTCAACTAAAATAAAAAATCTCCCACCAGGGGAGATCTATAATTAATTTTTTCTCTTTTTTATTCTTCTTGCTGCGAAAAAGATATTCTTTACATTTTTCATTGGAACTTTTCTAAAATGTTTTAGAGCTTTATATGCTAAGAATATCATTTTTAATTTTCTCATCTTCTACCTCTTTTCTTGTGGTGCATGTACCAATCTTCGTCATGAACGTTGCAGTAAAGGGATGGCACATATTGATAGTCATCCGGGTATATGCCTCCGTGATCTTTTGAATTGTATGGTGGATTTCTTTTGAACAGTATCTTTAGTTCTACATCTTCTTTTGGACAGTATTCTCCTGCGAGTCTGCCTGAAGAGTTGCAGATTAGAAGTTTTACATGTCCATCGCAGTATTCTGTAGGCACATTTGTCGCTTCAAAACTTTCTAAGTATCCATCCTGTGCTTCTTCACAGAGTTTTGTACCGAGCTTTCCAGATTTTTCACAGATAAATTTCTTAACTATTCCATCAGGTGTTTTGAATTTGTCTGGCAATTCTCCATCTTGAGCAATCTTTTCTATTTCTTTGTAGAAATTTATAAGATAATCTTTGTCTACATTTACTTCTATTTTTGGTGAGTCGGCTCCAAACCATGTAGTGATTACGTAGTCGTTTGTAAATCCACTTAGCCACATATCGCTTCTATCTTTATTGATACCCATCATCGCTCCTTGGTCATACTTTCTAGCCATAGGTTTTAGTTCACCACGGGTGACATTTGTCCTTAGTGCATCTCTAAGCAGATGACCAATGGTTTCTTTGTAAATTCTCTTACCTTTTGGGTTTGAATTGTCGATTAAGGATTCACCATTACTATCTATGATTTTAATTATTGATGTAGGTTTCTTGTAGTCACCGAGCCTTGCTACGGTTAAGTACGCATTAGTCATATCAAAAGGTGAGAAGCCGTAGTGCAAGTTGCCGAGTCCTAGTCCGTCTAGTGTTTCGTCATTTTTGTTTGGATCTTCTGTCGAGGTTATGAACCTATCATTTTCATTTATAAGTCCGATTAGTTTTAGAGTTTCTACAGATTTTTTAAATCCAACTTCTTTAAGTATTTTAACTGCTGCCACGTTGGAATTATTTTCTAGTGCAAGCCTTCTTGTGAGAAGTCCCTTGTATCCGGGATATTCATTGGATGGCCACATATTGCCATCTACAAACATCGGCACATCGTCTACCACGTCTGAAAGTCTATCTCCTTTAAGTAGAGATGCTAAGTACACAGAGAATGGTTTCAAAAGACTTCCAGGATTTCTTGTGCTGTCATAAGCTCTATTAAATATTTTTTGATTTTTAGATTTTGTATCAAGCCCGCCTACGATTGCTCTAATATATCCGGTTTGCACATCGGTTATAAGAGATGCAGATTCCGGTTGAGTTATAGGGTTTCTATCTGCATTTATAAATTCATTTGAAATTATTAGATTGTCATCTACAATTTTGTAAAATGTCGGATTGTCTTTTAAAAATGCGTGATCTATAACGATATAATCCTTTTGATTTTTAAATGAATTCTCCGGCACCTTTATCTCTTGAATACTATATGTTACAAGGGATTTGTCGCTGAATTTATAGGTGTCTACTATGTCGATTTTCTTATCTACTCTTAAAAAATTCTTGTTTATTGAAAGGTCATTGGACTTTGAAATAGAATAGTCTTCCTTAGATAATTTTAGATTGAAATTTTCATCGAAATACTTGTCGTGATTTAGATACACTAAATTTCCTGCAGAGTCGATGATATTTTCGTTTGCGTCTATATTTATGGAAAGTCCAATGCTTTCTCCGCCACTTTCTATATATGTCTTTAGATTTTCGTATACATTTTCTAGCTGATTTTGTTTTAACTTGTCAATGGAACTTATGATGTGGTAACCATTGGTAAGCAGTTTGTATTCAGCTTCATCTGCAGAGACATTGTAGAGTTTCATAAGCTCTCTCGTCGCCTGAGCCTTTATAAAGTCGGTGGAATAACTGCTCATTTGGTGGTATTTTTTAATACCTGGCTTGATCGAGCCAACTATATCGAAATCTAACGCCTCTTTATATTCTGCTTCAGTTATCTTTCCAAGGTCCAACATTTTTTTAAGAACTATTTTCTGTCTTTCAAAAGCTTTGTCATTTAGAACTATGTTGTATTCTATTCCGTCTATTACAGTAGTTCCCACTAATTTATTCTTATCCTTGTCAAAATTATCTACAGTGAGCCTCTTAACTGGAGGATATTCAACAGGTGATTTTGCAATTCCTGCCAAGAGGGCAGCTTGAGCAAGGTTTATATCTTTTGCATGTTTAGAAAAATATGATTGGGAGGCAGCTTCAACTCCGAATGCTCCTTGTCCAAGGTCGATTCTATTTAAATACCCTTCCAAAATTTCTGGTTTAGATAAAACAGATTCAACTCGAAGTGCAAGATATGCTTCTCTTATCTTTCTAGTGAGAGTCTTTTCGTTTGTTAAGTAAACATTCTTAACCAGTTGTTGGGTGATGGTTGAACCACCACGCACTAGATTTCTACTCTTTATATTTGTTAATGTCGCCCCTGCAATAGATTTTAAATCTATGCCGTGGTGAGTATAAAACCTTTGGTCTTCTATGGATACAAATGCATCTTGCAGCACTTTTGGAATTTCATCTATGGATAGAATGGTTCTATACTGTCTCGCATCAATCTTTTCTAGGAGTTCGCCCTTTTCATCATAGATATATGAGGTCTGTTCGAAACTCGAAGACAGATTTTTCAAATTGGTAGGAGGGGATTTCTTTATAATTGAATAAAAAACAGTAGCAAAAATAGTACCTATAGTTATAAGTAGTATAAGTATAGATAGAATTATTACTTTTATTTTTCTTTTTTATTTAAATCTTTAAAATTAAATTTAAAATCTAAGTTTAAATTGAAATTCATTTCTTACCTCCCAAATTCATTATAGCATTAAGAAATCGTTTTGTCTTTTTCAATATTGTATTAAACAGAGGACTTTCACCATCTTTTATATAAAATTTCAAAATCTATAAAATGATAAAATTAAAATTTTATTGTATAATGACTTTATGGAATACATTGAAAATTTAAAGAAAAAAGAAAAAGTTATACTTGTCGGCACAGACCTTGGAGCACTTCCAAATTCACTTAGTTCATCCATGGAAGAACTTAGGGAACTTGTTGAAGCTGATGGCGGGGAAGTGATGGGAGTGGTCACTCAAAATATTGAGAAGTTCAGCCCAAAATTTCTAATCGGCTCGGGAAAAGTAAATGAGATTAAAGAAATCGCAAAAAATATGGAAGTTGAAACCATTATTTTCAACGACGAGCTGACAGGGATTCAACTTAGAAACTTGGAAAAAGAATTAAAATTAAAAATTGTAGATAGAACCAACTTGATTTTGGATATTTTTGCCCTTCGTGCCAACACCTATGAAGGTAAACTGCAAGTGCTACTTGCAAAGAGGGAATACGAAATGCCAAGACTACTCGGTATAAAGGGTTGGTCCAGAACCGGTGGAGGAATCGGAACTCGTGGTCCTGGGGAACAAATTATAGAAACAGATAGAAGAAGACTCCAAAGAGAAATCGACTCCATTCGTGACAAATTAAAAGTTGCAGAAAAAAATAGAGAGACTAGATCCAAGAGAAGAATGGAATCTCGACTTCCAATCGTGTCCTTGGTGGGATATACCAACGCAGGAAAGAGTACGATCTTAAATAGAATTAAAAATTCTAACAGTAGAGAAGTATTCGTAAAAAATATGCTCTTTGCAACCCTAGATCCAAATTCAAGGAAGTCAAAACTTTTAAATGGAAGAGATTTTATAATTTCCGATACGGTTGGATTCGTATCAAAACTTCCGACGAAACTTATAGAAGCATTTAAATCCACCTTGGAAGAGATAAGAGGTTCTGATTTAATCGTCCATGTTATGGATGCATCTTCATCGGACATAGAAATTCAGTACAAGACCACAATGAATATTCTAAAAGACATAGGGGTTATGGATGTTCCAATCTTAACTGTATATAACAAGATGGATAGAGCAGAGCTTGAAGATATAATCCTACCTCAAGTGGATGGAGATTATATATTTATATCTGCTAAGCATGATGAAAATATGGACAAACTGCTAAATGCTATCGAAAAATGTTTGAATATAAAGTATCAAGAAGTTTCACTTCTATTTCCATATAGCAAGACAGATGTGCTTGATAGATTTTTAAGTGGCGTAGAAGCTATATCTGTGGAATATTTAGCTGAAGGCACCAAGGTAAGAGCCATACTAAACGAAAATGAAATCAGAGAGTACGGTGAATTTTTATGATGTACTATTCAATGCTCGGGGAATCTACCGGAGAATTTATTGAAAAAAAATCTAGATTTATTGGATTTATAAAAAGAGTTGAAACGGAAGAAGAGGCTTTGGAGTTTATAGATGAAAAAAAGTCCAAGTACTACGACGCAACTCACAATACTTACGCCTATATAATCGGAGAGAAAAAGAATATTCAAAGATACTCCGATGATGGTGAGCCAAGTGGAACTGCAGGAGTGCCAATGCTTGAAGTTTTAAAAAAAGAAGACATGACCAATGTGGTGACGGTGGTTACGAGATACTTTGGAGGAGTTCTTCTAGGAGCAGGAGGACTTGTAAGAGCATATACAAAGGGAGTAGTAGAAGCGATAAATGGTGGCACAAAAGTGCTTATAAAATCCATGAACCGAACGAAATTCACCTACGACTACACCGCCCACGGAGCGATTACAAACTATCTTATAACAAATGGGTATAAAGTAATAGAAGAAAATTATACAGACATGGTCAGCGTCACCATCGATGTGGACCCAGAGGATAAAAAGATATTTGACGATATGAATGACATGACCAGTGGAAGTGTAGAAATAAAGAGTTTGGGAGAGGTAATCCTTCCAACTGTAGATGGAAAGATATTATACGAGGTGTAAAATGGATAAATTAAATAAAATGGTAGAGCAAAAAAATTGGGCAGTAGTTGGAGCAAGATCTGACGAGTCCACCTTTGGATACAAGATTCCAATGAGGATGCTAGAACATGGTTACAATGTCTACATGGTAAATCCAAAGCTTGATGAAATTGAAGGCAATAGAGTCTATAAAAAACTTTCTGATATTGAAGAGAAGATAGACGTGGTAGATGTGGTAGTAAATCCTAAAGTAGCCATTTCAGTTCTAGATGAAGCTAAGGCTATGGGAATAGAAAATATATTTTTCCAACCTGGAACTTACACAGATGAAACTTTGGAATACGCAGACAAACTCGGACTAAATTATGTAACAAATTGTATCTATAAAATCTTGGGGGCAAAATGATTAAGAGAATAGAAGATTTCGAGAAAAAGATAGATGAAAAAGTAAATTATATAAAAAGATCAGTTGAAGAAGCTGGACTTAAAGGAGTGGTCTTTGGACTTTCGGGAGGACTTGACTCTGCAGTGGTGGCGGCACTTTGCAAGAGAGCGTTTAAAGATGATGCTCTAGGAATAATCATGCCAATCCACTCAGCACCACAGGACGAAGAAGACGCTAGACTCGTAGCAGAAAATACGGGAATAAATCTAAAAAAAGTAGACTTAACTAAGACCTTTGATGCATTTATGGAATCGGTAGATGAAACCAATGTAGAAATGAGCATCCACAATGTGAAACCTCGCCTAAGGATGACCACCCTTTATTATTACGCGCAAAGTAAATCCTACATGGTAGTTGGAAGTTCAAACTATTCTGAATACTACACAGGATATTTTACGAAACATGGAGATTCTGGAGCAGATATATTTCCGATAGTTGATCTACTGAAAACAGATCTATTTGAAATGGCAAAATACTTGGGACTTCCAGAAAAAATTATAGACAAGAAACCATCAGCAGGACTATTTGAAGGACAAACCGACGAAGATGAAATGGGCTTTACCTATGAAGAGCTAGATGGATATATTATGAAGGAAATCAAACTAGATGAAAAGAAGAAAGAGCTTATAGATAGACTTCACAGAATTAATAAACACAAGATGACGATCTTAAAAGAAGAATAAATGGAAATCAACCAAAATTTAATGGGATAAAAAACTGGCAGCTGAAGCTGCCTTTTTATTTGCAAGAAATCTTATCTTGTTAAATAATTTTTATCGATAAAAATTACAAGAAACAATATGTGATTAAATATTAAAAACCCTATCGAAACTTGTAAAAAAATTATTCTGGTGTTATTATATAAACATAGAACACCCCTAGGGGGGTGTAGGAGGTACTATGGAAAAGAAATATGATGTCAGAGGCATGACTTGCTCGGCATGTGTCGCCAATGTAACCAAGGCTGTAGAAAGGCTTGATGGTGTAAGCACTGCCAACGTCAACCTCATGACCAACTCGATGAAGGTAAATTTTGACGAAAACAAAATAAATGATGAAGAAATTATAAAAGCTGTGGAAAAAATTGGCTATGGAGCAAGCCCGGCTGGAGAAAAAATAAAAAATGAAGCTGGTCCAGTGGATGACAGGGAGAGAGCCCTAAAGCATAGGCTAATCTCTTCTAGTATCTTTATGCTCATCCTCATGTATATTGCTATGGGTCACATGGTTCACTTGCCAACTCCAAGGATCTTTCATGGAAGAGAAGGGGCGGTTATCTTTGCCTTTTCACAATTTCTATTGGCTCTTCCAGTTGTATTTATAAACAGGGACTTTTACATCTCTGGATTTAAGGGACTTAAGAACAAGGCTCCTAACATGGATAGCCTTGTTGCTATTGGTTCTCTTGCAGCTCTTATCTATGGAATCTTTGCCATTTACATGATGGCATATGGATTTGGTCAAGGGGACATGGAACTTGTTGATGCTTACAGGCACAATCTCTACTTTGAGTCTTCAGCAATGATATTGACTCTTATAACTGTTGGGAAATACTTGGAAGAAAAATCCAAGAACAAGACAAGGTCATCTCTTGCAAAGTTAATGGACCTTGCTCCAAAAATGGCGACAGTTATTGAAGATGGCAAGGAAGTTGTAAAAAATATAGAAGATGTAAGAGTTGGAGATATTTTAATTGTAAGGCCTGGCGAATCTGTGGCAGTTGACGGTAAGGTAATTGAAGGTGCATCATCTCTTGATGAATCAGCAGTGACTGGTGAGTCAATCCCAGTCCAAAAGTCTGTGGGCGACAGGGTAATCTCTGCGTCTATAAACACAACAGGGTCCTTTAAGTTCAAGGCAGAAAAGGTTGGGGAAGACACAACAATTTCTCAAATTATAAAATTAGTTGACGAGGCCAACCAGTCCAAGGCTCCTATTGCCAAGCTGGCAGATAAAATTGCTGGAGTATTTGTGCCAACAGTTTTGATTATTTCTGCAATAACTTTTGGAGTTTGGATGTATCTTGGTTATGGATTTGAAAATGCACTTAACTTTGCAATTTCTGTTTTGGTTATCTCTTGTCCTTGTGCATTGGGACTTGCAACACCAGTTTCAATAATGGTTGCAACAGGCAAGTCTGCAGATTTTGGACTTCTATTTAAGAATGCAGAAGTTTTGGAAAATCTCCACAAGATTGATGTAATCGTAATGGATAAGACAGGGACAATCACTGAAGGCAAACCAATCCTAACAGATGTTGTTACAGACTTAGACGAAGATGAATTTTTAAAAATTGCTGGGTCTCTAGAAAAAAATTCTCAGCACCCACTAGCTTCTGCAATATTAAATTATGCTGAAGAAAAAAATATAGGCTTAGAAGAAATCACTAACTTCAATTCAGTTAGCGGCAGGGGCCTAAATGGAGAGATCGCTGGAAATAAGTATTTTGCTGGAAATCTTGAATACATGCTAGAAGAAAAAATTGACCTAAAGGGCTTTAAGGCAAAGGCAGAAGAACTGGCAGGAGAGGGGAAAACTTCTATGTACTTTGCAAATGAAAATGAAGTCATGGGAATAATCTCAGTAAAGGACCTTCCTAAGAAGTCGTCAAGGGATGCAATTAAACTCCTAAGAGACATGGGAAAGATTATTATTATGCTAACTGGAGACAATGAAAAAACTGCAGAAGCAATTGCTGGAGAAATTGGAGTTGATGAAACTCTCGCAGGTCTTTTACCTCAAGATAAGAATAAGGAAATCGACAAAATTCAAAAATCTGGCAAGAAGGTTTTAATGATTGGGGACGGAATCAACGATGCTCCATCCCTTGCCAAGGCAGACATAGGCATGGCAATAGGTCATGGAACAGATGTGGCAATTGAGTCATCAGACGTGGTCCTAATGAGGTCCGACCTCTTAGATGTGGTTTCTGCCCTTGAACTTTCCAAGGCTACAATAAAAAACATCAAGGAAAATTTATTCTGGGCATTTTTCTACAACACACTTGGCATTCCACTAGCTGCAGGACTTTTGTTCCCAGCCTTTGGGATAAAACTTTCCCCAATGTTTGCAGCCTTTGCAATGAGTTTGTCATCAGTCTTTGTTGTAAACAATGCCTTGAGACTTAGAAGATTTAAGCCAAGGGGACTTAAATCTTCTCTAAATAAAAATGAACCCATAAGTGAAAAAGAAAACGCAAAAGAGGAAAATCTTAAAGAAAAAAATGAAAAAACAACTAAAATAAAGGTAGAAGGCATGATGTGTGGCCACTGCGAGAAGAGAGTTTCCGATGCTCTAGAAAAAACTGGCAAGGCGAAAAATATTGTGGCAAGCCATGAAAATTCTTCTGTAGAATTTATAGACCAAGGTCTAAGTCCAGAAGAAATAAAAAATGCTATTGAAGATGCAGGTTATAAAATTATTAAAAATAAAGGAGAAGATAGTATGGAAAAGATTTTAAAAGTAGAAGGAATGTCTTGTAATCACTGTGTGGCATCAGTAAAAAAGGCTCTTGAAGGAATTGACGGAGTAAGAGAAGCTGATGTAAGGCTTGAAGACAAAAGTGCAAGGGTAGAACTTGACAAAGATCTTGCTGATGAAGCACTTGTTAAGGCAGTTGAAGATGCAGGCTACTCTGCAAAAATTGAAAAATGAGAGCAGACAAGGAAGTCCAACTTAGAAAATTAAAAACTGTCAGGGGACAAATTGATGGACTTATAAAAATGGTGGAGGAGAACAGGTACTGCCTAGATATCTCCAACCAACTCATGGCATCAATCTCAATCCTTAAAAACATAAACAAGGATGTTCTGACAGCCCACCTAAGAGGTTGCGTTAAGGATTCCTACTCTAAGAGCCAGGAAGAAATTGACGAGAAAATCGAAGAAATGAACACAATTATAAATAAGTTGTCAAAATAGGTGGGATATGAAATTAAAAAAATAATGATAACACCCTTTTACTGGATGATCAGTAGGAGGGTATTTTTTATATAGATAATATCATAACAAGTGCAACATAAATAAACTCATAGCTAAAAAGCCATGCGTATTTTTGGTTGCTTTTGTTATTTTAGATTTGATATTTTAATTAGCGGTCATGTGTTCATTTTACATAAAGAAAGAGACTCGAATTAACGAGTCTCCCAAATAATTTGCATAGCCAATTTATTATGCTCTTTCTCTATAAATAGGCATTGACATACATCTTGGGCCCCCTCTACCTCTAGAAAGTTCCCCTGACTTCATAATGTGAAGTGTAACACCGTGATCTCTAAGAATTTGGTTTGTAACAACGTTTCTATCGTAAACAACTACTTCTCTTGGTGCGATAGCTAAAGTATTGTATCCATCTGACCATTGTTCACGAGAAGCATCTAGTAGTCCACCAGAACCTTGACGAATAAGGTCAACCTTATCAAGGTGAAGGTTCTTTAGAAGCACTTCTTCGATATCAGAAGATTCTTCTTCAGTGTGTAGGTTCTTGCCGTCAAATGTAATTCCGAAACAAGTTAGAGAATCTTCGATTTCTGGGTGAACGGTAAATAAATCTCTATCCACCATTGTAAATACTGTATCTAGGTGCATGAAGGCACGTTTCTTCGGAATTGAAAGGACAAGAATCTTTTTAAATCCAGTTTCTTCTCTTAGAACTCTCTTAGCAAATTGTTCGATTGCACGGGCAGAAGTTCTTTCAGAAGTACCTACAGCTATAAGTTCATCGCTTAGCACTAGGATGTCTCCGCCTTCGATTGATGCTGGAAGTTCTCTATTGTAGTGAAGATCTTCGTCTTTTATTTTAAAGTCGTTGTGATATTTGAAAATATACTTGCCAAATAATGTTTCGCGTCTTCTAGTTTCGCTCCACATATGGTTTAGAGAAACGCTGTGACCTATAAGAGAGAATGGGTCTCTAGTGAAGTATAGGTTTGGCATTGGTTTTGTAACGAAAAATTCATCCTTCTCGATTATTTCTGGAAGGGAAGTCTTCTTGTAATCAGGAAGATCAGATTTTCTAATTCCTCCCATCATTTTAAGAACGAGTTCCTTATTTTCCATATTTTGGAAAAGTTCTTTTAAGATTTCTTTTTCTCTGTCAACTTGGATGTCAGATTCTTTTAAGAATTCGTCTATACAAGCTTCTTTGATTCCTGAATCTGTAAGTGACTCTGCTGCTAAATCTTCTAAATAATAAACTTCGCATCCATTGTCTCTTAAGATTTGTGCAAAGTAATCATGTTCTTCGACTGCAGCATCTAGAAATGGAATTTCGTCGAATAAAAGTTCACCTAGTTGATCTGGAGCGAGGTTTGTAAGCTCGTGACCAGGTCTATGAAGAATAACTTTTTTTAATTTTTCAATCTCTGAGTAAACATTAATATTTTTGTTCATAAGTTCTCCTTTCAACTAACTTAATTTTAGATTAA
Source organism: Peptoniphilus duerdenii ATCC BAA-1640 (assembly GCF_000146345.1). Lineage (GTDB taxonomy): Bacteria > Bacillota > Clostridia > Tissierellales > Peptoniphilaceae > Peptoniphilus_B > Peptoniphilus_B duerdenii. The sequence goes on from NZ_GL397071.1 coordinate 1,191,177, forward strand.
ATTAAATTTATTTTTTTGTCAACATGACAAGAATTTAAAAAAAAGACCTCTGATAACAGAAGTCTTTCTAATTTAACTATTCAAAGCTCTATCTATGTTTCTTATGAAGTCTTGTACATTAGTAACCATTGAAACAGCTGTTAGAGTTCCTCTGTCGGAAAGTTTGTTTACAGCGAATTCTTGAATATCAACTGTATACATGTAAACAGGTCTTATCACTCCGTCAAACTCATTGTAAGATGGGGTCATGTTTCCAGTTGCTATTGTGTAAAGAATAGCTGAAAGCATTATGATTGTTGAGGTACGTCTAGCGTGGGTCCTCATCTTGTTTTGAGCTTCGTAAACATTATCGATAGTTTCTGGTAGTGCTAATCTATCTCTAATTGTACCAGCCATTACTACTTCAGTGCCACATTCTATGGCAGCCTTCATGAAACCGTCCTTTACAAGACCAGATTCAACAAGAGCTTTAGTTGAGCCATATTTTCTTGCGAGATTTATAGTTTCATATAGGTTTACTGTAGTATTTTGTTCGTGAACGAAATGTTCTTGTCCCCAAGTGGTTCCGTAGATTCCGCGTTCTAAGTCGAAGGCAGCAGTTTCTGTACCACAGAAGATTGCTTGAACATATCCGTTTCTAATAAGTCTTTCAAGAGCAAGTCTTGCATCTTCATCAAGGGCGATTGCAGAACCGATAATCATAGTTACATATCCGTTGTTTGCTTTTTCGTGACGAAGAACATCGTAAAGTGTATCGTAGTCAACGGAGAAGGCAGTTTCTCTTGATCTTCCAGCTCTAAAAGCAAAAGTATCAAGCTCTTCAGACTCTTCTAAGAATCCGCCGGTCCACATGTAGATCCCTTCAGAACCATCTTCGGTTCGTCCGATTACAACCTTGTCACCTTTTTTTAGATTTCTAAATTCTACAATGTTAACGGATTCTTCACCAGGTGTGTCGTTTGCAACACAGACAGTATCCATTCTAGACTGGGTAGCTAAAATCCATTTGCCATTTATTTTAAAATATTCTGGATAAACAGAAAGTGCGTGGTAATGTCTTGGGCTTATGCCATCTACTTTAACTTCTTCTAAATGAACATTAGGTGCATTTTTTAGAAATTCTTGTTCGAAATCTGGATGATGGTACTTAGGCATTTGAAAATCCATTATAGCAATCCTCCTTCTTCATTTTCTCTTCTTTTATTTTCTAGTTCAACGTATTCTTCTTCAGGAAGCTCCATTTCATTTGCAAATGTCTTGTCAGCCGGAGTAACAAGAGCACGTTCTAGATTTACAACGAAGTCTTGTACGTTTGTAATCATAGGAACGAAGGCAATATTTTCTCTAGCATGAGCCATTTTGTTTGCTACGTTTTCTGTAACGTCGATTCCGTACATATATACAGGAGTAATATCTCCGTTTTCTCTAATTCTATAACTTGAAGCAAGATTTGCTGCAGCTAAGTTGTGAAGCATAGTAGCAAGTCCTATTATAAGAGTTGCTTTGTCAAGATGCTCTTTCATGTGGGTTAGACCTTCTGTTGTGTTTCCATATACTTCAGGAAGAGGTCCATCATCTCTAATGGATCCAGCAAGTACAAAAGGTACGTCCATTTGTGAAAGTGTCTTTATGATACCATCTTTTACATTTCCTTCAGCAATGAATTTTTTAATAGATCCAGCAGATCTAACTTCGTTTAGAAGGTCAAGGTGATTGTAGTGTCCGTTAGGTACGTTTTGTTGAGTGTAGATATTTTGTCCAAGGGCAGTGCCTAAGAATCCACCTTCAAGATCGTGGGTTGCCATTGCATTACCAGCCATTAAGCAGTTGATGTATCCAGCTTCAGCTAAGTGGTTTAATGCAACTCTTGTATCGTGGTCAAATACCACTGAAGGTCCAAGAACCCATACGATGTATCCGCCGTTATCTCTTTCGTATTCCATTTGTTCGAAAAGGAATTTATAATCTCTTGAAAAAGAAGTTTCAACGGCTTGACCAGGTTCAGAATATACTGATTTAGGGAAACCTTCTTTATATACTAGTACACCATTAGAACCGTCTTTAGTTCTTCCGGTTACGACTTGTTCACCTTTTTTAAGATCTCTAATTTCTTTTATAAGGATGTCACCATCTTTAAGAACTGCAACGCAGTTAAGTGAGTTATGTTCTGGTAGTAACCATTCTCCATCTACTTTGTAGAATGTTGGTAGGTGAGTTGTAAGATAAAAATTATCTGGCGCAACTCCATCTTTTTCTACTTCAGCAACAGTTATATTTTTTGCATTTTTATAAGCCTCATTTGAAAAATCAGGCTTTTCAAATATTGGTAAATGAAATTTCATACTGCCTCCTCATAGTATTTATGGTTATAGTTTATCATAATTAAAATATTATAGAGATTTTATTTATTGTTACACTTGTAAGAAAACAAGTGATTTAGCCATACAGCTTTAAATTATTCAATCTAATACAATTATATAATTAGATTTTATCCAATGAAAACTATTTGAGACTTTCTAAATTTCTAAACTCTCCAGGATTTACTTTCATAAATTTTATAAAGTTACGAGAAAATGTTTTGCTAGAGTTGTATCCAACTTCCAAAGCTATTTCTATAATCGGTTTTTCTGTCTCTATTAAAAGTTCAGCAGCTCTCTTAATTCTAAGGTTGTTTAAAAAGTTTGAGAAGTTCATCTCAACAAGGTAGGAGAGTGCTTCATTTATAGCTGGAGGAGTAAGATCAAACATTTTGGAAATATTGCCGATGTGTAGATTTTTGGCGTAGTTTTTATAGATGTATTTAACCATATTTCCCGTGTTTTCATCGTGTTTAATGTGAGTTATATTATTTATATTTTGGTAGGAATCTTTGAATTTTTTGGTTCCAATACCCTTTTGATCTTTAAACACTCTTGAAAGGTGAGCGGCGTCTGTGTAATTTAAAATATCTGCAATCTCATCTAAAGTTAAATCGGTATAGAGTAAAAAGTAGATTACTTTATTTAACTTCATCTCTTGAAGAAGATCATAGAACCCAAGTCCGGTTAAAGAATAGATATATCTAGAGATGGAAGATTCACTCATACAGAATATTTTGCTCATTTCTTCCAATGTAATCTTTCTCTTTGAATTTAGATACATGTATTGGAAAATCTCTTCTGATGGAAGTGGTGAATAGTCTTTGTGTTCGTGTTTCTTTTCAGGAATATTTCTAAGGTATAAAACTATTAATTCGGCAAGTTTTGAAATCATATAGATGGAAGAGTATTCCGCTTGTTCAGAAACCACCATTGAACGAATACCTACTTCATCTCTTATATCTTCAAATATGGTTCTCATTTTTTTAAGTTCAATTTCATTTGGAACTACGAAATTATTATTATAAAGAAGAGAAATCATATCTATATTTTCGTTGCTGACATTTAAAGTTTTCTTTATAACTTCGTTTAAAACTTCAAATGAATAGACTAACAAGTAGTAGCTAAGTGGTTTTGTAATCTCTACAATTTCAGAAATTTGCCAAGGTAGTAGTGCTATGATGACACCAGGGCGAAGATCAAACTCTCTATCTAGAACTTTTATCTTTCCTTCACCTTCTAATATATATAAAAACCTAGATTCTTTATGTAAGAGTGGAGTAGTTTTTGTGTAGTCAACTTCTACATCGAAACTTATAATATCTCCTTCTTTATCTTGTCTATTAAATGTTTTTTGAATTTCGATTTTTCTATTCTTATTCATCGTAACCTCCAAAATAATTATAACATACTAAGTAGCTCTCTAAGGAATATAAAATAGTTGGTATAATCTAAAATTTATTAAGAAACAGGAAATATTTTCATTGTATAATCAATTTAAAACAAAAATAATAAATGAAAATGTCCTTTCGAATATATATGATTATTGTAAAATGTAGATGTAGAAATACGTTAAAAATTTTTAAAATAAAAGGAGAGTTACTATGCCAAAGAATTTTAGAGGTAAGAATTACTTAAAACTTATTGATTTTACATCTGAAGATATGAGATATCTTCTTGATCTTGCAAAAGAATTTAAATCACTTAAGAGAGCAGGCGTTCCACATAAATACCTAGAAGGAAAAAACATCGTTTTATTATTTGAAAAGACTTCAACTAGAACTCGTTGTTCATTCGAAGTTGCAGGTTATGACCTAGGAATGGGAGTTACTTACCTAGATCCACAAGGATCTCAAATGGGACATAAAGAATCTATAAAAGATACTGCAAGAGTACTTGGAAGAATGTACGACGGTATCGAATACAGAGGATTTAAACAATCAGTAGTTGAAGAACTTGCAGAATATGCAGGAGTTCCAGTATGGAATGGTCTTACTGATGAATGGCATCCAACACAAATGCTTGCTGACCTTTTAACTATCGAAGAACACTTTGGACACTTAAAAGGACTTAAATTTGTATACATGGGAGATGCTAGAAACAACGTAGCAAACTCTCTTATGATCGCTTGTGCAAAAATGGGCATAAACTTCGTTGCATGTGCACCAGAAGAACTATTCCCAGAAGCACATCTAGTTGAAATGGCTAGAGAAATTGCAAAAGAAAACTTCTGCACAGTAGAACTTATCTCTGATGTAAAAGAAGGAACTAAGAATGCAGACGTTCTATACACTGATATCTGGGTATCAATGGGTGAACCAGCTGAAATCTGGAAGCACAGAATTGATCTTCTTCACAAATACCAAATCAATAAAGAAGTTATGAACAATGCAAACGAAAAAGCAATCTTCTTACACTGCCTACCATCTTTCCACGACACTGAAACAAAAGTTGGTAAAGATATTGAAGAAAAATTTGGTCTAAAGGAAATGGAAGTTTCAAACGAAGTATTTGAATCTAGACAATCTCTTGTATTTGACCAAGCAGAAAATAGAATGCACACAATTAAAGCTATCGTGTACGCAACTCTTTGCTAATAAAATCCTTCCACTTGGAAGGATACATAATGATTTAATTTAAAGATACTAAAAGATGCTATCTTTTTAATTAAAAACCATTTTGTAAATGGGTAAAATCTTATAAAATTTCCGGCTTCAATGTAAAGCCGGTCTTTTTCTTAATAGTATTAATTTACAACGTTAACTTACAACGTCAAGGAGGAAATTTGGAAAAGAATAAAAATAAATCCCTATTTAAAAATGAAGTTGGCTTAGAGGCTATAATATTTATTGCAGCATTCATGGCTTTCTTCTGCTACATGGGAAGCATTATGGGCGGCACCAATATGATTAAGACGATGATGTCCACAGGATTCGATCTTCTTATGAACGTATGCTTTTATCTTATGGCGGTTGCTGTACTTGCAGGTGGTGTCAGTGGTCTGTTTTCAGAATTTGGAGTTATTGCACTTATAAATAAAGTTCTTTCAAAAGTAATGGGACCACTTTATGATCTACCGGGAGCAAGTTCTCTAGGAATGTTAAACTGTTACATGTCTGACAATCCAGCCATCCTTACTCTTGCTCATGATGATAACTTTAGACAATACTTTAAAAAATATCAAATGCCAGCTCTTACAAATTTAGGAACTGCATTTGGAATGGGTCTAATCGTTACTACAACTATGATGGGTTTCAAAGTTGAAGGAGCTATAACAGCAGCTCTTGTAGGAAATGTTGGAGCGATTATAGGCTCTATAGTTTCTGTAAGACTTATGATGAGACATACTAAAAAATATTATGGAACAGTAGACAAGGTTGAGACCACTCTTTCCGATCCGATTCCAGAGGGAATGAGAAGGGTAAGAGAAGGTAGCATCGGTTCAAGATTTATCCAATCCCTTCTTGATGGAGGTAAAGTTGGAGTGGACATGGGAGTTTCAATAATCCCTGGTGTAGTCTTGATCTGTACGTTGGTAATCATGCTTACCAATGGAGTTGGTGAAGCTGGTGTGTATGACGGTTCAGCGAACCAAGGTATTGCTATTCTTCCTGTAATCGGAGAGAAGCTAAACGTAATTTTAAAACCTCTCTTTGGTTTTTCAAGTCCGCAAGCTATTGCAGTTCCTATTACAGCTCTTGGAAGTTCCGGTGCTGCTATCGGAATGGTGTCTGAAATGGTTAACAAAAATCTTGTAACACCTAATGACATTGCAGTATTTACTTCTATATGTATGTGTTGGAGTGGATATCTATCTACTCACATCGCAATGATGGATGCTCTTGGAACAAAAGAAATGACAGGTAATGCCATACTATGCCACACTATTGGTGGAATTTGTGCAGGAATCGCATCACATTTAATAATGTTGATCTTTTAGTTATAGGGGGCAGTTGCTCCCTTATTTTTTTTGAGGTGATTATATGAATCCAGAAAAATTTTCAAGACAGGTTGTAAATATCTTTAAAGATGCACAGAATTTAGCTGTGAGATATGAAAATGCAGAGATAACAGATCTTCATCTTTCCCTTGCAATACTTCGTACCAATGGTCTTTCTCTTTTGGAAACACTTCTTGAAATGGGTGTGGATTTAAAAGAATATGAAAATAGAGTCGTAGAAGCTATTGAGAAGCTTAGAAGTTCAAAAGGTTTGACGAAGCTTTATTACTCTCGTCCATACCAAAGGATAATCGTAAACTCTGAAGAAATTTCTAGAAATCAATATGAATCTTTTGTAAATGTAAACTCACTATACCTTGCCATACTTAGGGAAGATAAGACCGTTTCAAAGGAGATTGCAAATAGTTATGGGCTGACCTATGAGGTTATGAAATCTAAATTCCTAGAGGAATTTACGAAGAAGAAACTTGGGAACATTTCATCAGAAAATTTAAAATATCTTCTAAAGTTCGGAAGAAATCTCACTGAGGAAGCAAAAGAAGGAAAAATCGATCCAATCATAGGTAGAGATGAAGAGACTTCAAATGTCATAAGAGTTCTTTCTAGAAGAATAAAAAATAATCCTGTTCTAATCGGTGAAGCAGGTGTCGGCAAAACTGCTGTGGTAGAAGGACTTGTTTTAAGGATTGCAACTGGAGATGTACCGGAAACTTTAAGAGATAAGGTTGTGTTCTCTCTCGATATGACATCTGTCCTTGCAGGGGCGAAATTTCGAGGTGACTTTGAAGAGAGATTAAAAAAAGTTTTGGATATAGTTAAATTTTCCGACGGGCAAATAATTCTATTTATAGATGAACTCCACAACATAATTGGAAGTGGAACTAATGGTGCCATGGATACGTCAAATATTTTAAAACCGATGCTTGCAAGGGGAGAAATACTAACCATTGGTGCTACAACCACGAGAGAGTACAGAAAGTATATTGAAACAGACTCTGCACTTGAAAGAAGATTTCAAAAGATTTTGATTGAAGAGCCTTCAGAAGATGGAGCCATTTCAATTCTAAGGGGAATTAAAAAGAAGTACGAATCTCATCACAAATTAAATATCAAAGATTCGGCGATAGTATCAGCGGTTAAACTTTCCAATAGATATATTAATGACAGATATCTACCGGACAAAGCAATCGATTTAATAGATGAAGCGAGCTCCATGGTGAGGATGGAAATAGATTCAGTTCCTCAGGAGATAGATGAATTAAATCGTGAACTCATAAGACTTGAGACAGAAAAAGTCGCTCTAGAGATAGAAAAAGATATTAGAAGTAGCAATAGACTTCAAAAGCTAGAAGAAGAGATCGAAGAAAAAAGAAAAGCTTACGATGAGAAGAAAGAACTTTGGAAGAAAGAACTAGAAAGACTAGATGATATTTCTAAAGAAACTTCAAGCTTGGAACTTTTAAATAAGAATATTGAATCTGCAAAAGAGTCACATGATTTTGAAAAATTAAAACAGTTCTCAGTAGAATTTGACACAAGAGAAAAACATCTTGAAGGGCTTAAAAGCACAAAACCTTATTATCCAATTAAAGATGAAGTTACAGAATCAGAAATATTAGAAGTACTATCTAAAAGCACAGGAATTTCTATAACAACATTAAATAAAAAAGAATCTGAAAAGATTAAATCACTTAAATCCGAAATAGAGAGAACCTTCATCGGTCAAGAGAGTGCAGTAAACGAAGTTGTAAATTCAGTTATAAGAGCAAAATCCGGTCTATTTAAAAGGAATAAACCAATCTCATACTTGGTTTCAGGTCCAAGAGGAACGGGCAAGACCTACCTAGCGGAAGTGCTTTCTGAAAAATTATATGAAGAGAGCGGATCAGTTTTAAGTTTTGAAATGAGTGAGTACACTGATAAAAGTTCAGTTACAAAACTGATTGGAGCGCCTCCAGGATATGTTGGACACGAACTTGGTGGAATCTTGACAGAGACCATAAGGACGAAACCTTATTCAATATTATTATTTGAAGATATTGAACTTGCAAACGCGGAAGTGCTTGGAATTATTTATCAAATCATCGACGAAGGCAAAATAAGAGATAATAAGGGAAGGTCCATAGACTTTAAAAACACCATAGTATTTTTAACTACGAGGGAAGAGCCAAATCCTGAAGCTATGAGCCATGTTGACGATACTCTTACCCTATCAGAATTTAATTTAGATGAACTTGCAAAGATATTGGAACTTAGATTAAATGAAATCAAACTCGAACTAGAAGATCAAGCGATATTCTTGGAGTGGGATTTAAATTTAAAAGATATAATAAAGAGATTTGGAATAAAATCAACGAAAGACATCCAAAGAAGTATCGAAGAAATACTCATGACAGAAATAGCAAATCTATCCTTGGATGGAAATATAAAACAAGGAAGCACGATTTTGGTGCAATCGGACTTTACAGTAACTATAAAATAAAAATAAGCGACTAGAGTACAAAACTTTAGTCGCTTTTTATGTGTAAATTAAATTTCTTCGTAAAAATCTTTTTCTTCTTTATCTTTCTCGTATTCCTTATCGTGAAAAAGTAGAATAAATGGGAAGAAAAATCCAAGTCCCATAAATAGTTTTGAAAATGTAAGCACAGATAAAGGGGTATTCTCAACAAGATCATATAGATGGTTCCATGACCAAGGAAATAAAATATAGCAAATGACAATATAGATTGAAATAACTAAGTATATTCCTGTGAATGGATCAACTTTAAAAAACTCTGTCATCAAAAAATAATATGCAAGTAAGTATACTAAACCTACAAAGTAGGATAGAAAGATGTAAATTCCACCTATTTTTTTCATTAAAATCACCTTAAATAATTATAACAGAAATATTTTGATTTTAAAAATACAAGAGAAGGTTCACTGTGTTATCAATCATAGAAAAGAAAAAAATTCTCTGCTATAATGATAAGGTAGGAGGTATAAAATGAAAGTTACAGTTTGTATGGGATCTAGATGCACAATGATGGGTGCAAATCAGATCTATGATCAATTGGAATACATAGCCAACGAGCTCTGCGGACCAGAGTCAGAACTCTGCAGCTCAAAAAATTTAGAATTAAATATTAGTAAATGTTTAAATCTATGCAAAGGAGAAAATGAAAGAAAGGCACCGATTGTGGTAATCGATGACGAAATAGTATATAACGCAACTCCACAAGTGGTAAGTGAAAAAGTTATGGAAGCATTGAGGCAAGATATATGAAAGAAAGTTATTCGAGGATAGTTGATATTAGACGTAGAGTCTTTGCAGAGGTTGCAAGGATCGCCTACAACGACTTGGATACAAGTAATTTTGAAGATGCAAGCTACAGACTTTTCCCAGGAGAGGTTGCTCAATTTAGAGAATCAATGTTTAGAGAAAGAGCCATTGCCGATGAGAGAATAAGACTTGCTCTTGGCCTTCCAATAAGAAATATCGGAGTGTATAAAAAAATCACCGATGGATTTGACAAGATTGATATTGATACCAACGCTTACGAAAAACCACTTGTAAATGTAATTAAATTTGCGTGTGAATCATGCCCTACTAGGACTATCTATGTAACGGATAACTGTAGAAGATGTATGGCGCACCCTTGTACCAACGTATGTCCTGTAAATGCAGTTAAGATTGGTAAACATCGTGCAGAAATCGATCATGACAAATGCGTAAAATGTGGAAGATGTAAAGATACATGTCCATACCATGCGATAGTCGATTTTGATAGACCATGTAGTGCTGCATGTGGAGTAGGTGCGATAGGCTCCGATGAATACAATAGAGCAGAAATCGATCAAGACAAGTGTGTTGCCTGCGGAAGATGTATTTCTGAATGTCCTTTCGGAGCGATTGCAGACAAGTCACAGATATATCAAGTAATAAAAGCTATAAAGGCTGGTAAGAAATTATATGCGGCGGTAGCACCATCATTTATTGGACAGTTTGGACTAAGTACAACTCCAAAACAAGTTTTCGAAGCTATAAAAGAGCTTGGCTTTAAAGATGTAATTGAAGTTGGTTTGGGCGCAGACCTTACGACTTTACACGAAGCCCATGAATATTTGGAAAGAGTTCCAGAAAAAATTCCTTTTATGGGAACTTCATGTTGTTATAGCTGGTCGCTTATGATTAAAAATATGTTCCCAGAACTTAAAGAACAAATCTCTGACTCAGGTTCACCAATGAGGTACACTGCAGAATATATTAAAAATATCGATCCAGAAGCGGTGGTTGTGTTTATAGGTCCATGTACTTCGAAAAAATTAGAAGCGCTGGATACAAATATAAAATCTTCGGTGGATTTTGTGCTTACATTTGAAGAATTAATGGGAATGTTCGTTGCAAAAGATGTAGAACCTATGGACATTGAAATAGAAGATGACGTAGAAGATTCATCCGCACTAGGTAGAGGTTATCCAGTAGCAGGAGGAGTAGCAGCAGCGGTTAAGAAAGTGGCTGAAGAAATAGACCCAAGTAGAGAAATACTAATCGAAGGTGCAAATTCACTTTCCGAATGTGTAAAGATGCTAAAGGTAGCAAAAGCTGGAAGAAAAAATGGATACTTGTTAGAAGGAATGGCGTGTCCTGGTGGATGTATAGCAGGAGTTGGAACTATTCAATCTACAACAAGAGTTAAGAAAAATGTGGATCAATTTATGAAAAATTCTAAGTACAAAGATCCATTTGAAAATGAAAATATAAAAGGTTACAAATTTGAGGATTAATCTGTTGAATATTCAACAGATTTTTTTTAGATTTTATGCAAGTAAAATTTTATTAGATTGACGAAAAAATTTTTTTCTATAAAATAAATTTTAAATTAAGATTAAAAATATTTATAAAAATATTTCTAATGTCAAAGAATGTCAAGAAACTGTTTACAATCTATACTAATTTGTGTTAATATGAAATTAATTAAAGGAGAAAAGAAATTTTTTTAAAGATAAATGTCAAAGAATGTCAAAGGTGATTAGATGGCAAAGATTTCAAATAATATAGAGGAGTTTTTACTACAACTTTTAGAGGAAGAAGAGGGCTCATTGGAGATACAAAGATCCATAATCGCAAAGAAGTTTGATTGCGCCCCTTCTCAAATAAACTATGTGCTTACTACAAGATTTACTCCATTTAAAGGATTCTATGTTGAATCTCGTCGTGGTGGCGGAGGCTTCATAAGGATTACTAAACTTACAATAACTGAATATGGAAGAAAGAGAGAAAATCTATTCAATGAAATTGGAGATTCTATAACTTTAGAAAAAGCACATGATATCGTGGAAGCCCTCTATGAAATGGGAAAAATAGATGATGATGAAAAGAATTTAATCCTTGTATCCATTTCCAACAGATCTCTAAATAAAATTAGAGAAGGAAAAAATGAGGTAAGGGCAGATATTCTTAAAAATATGATTGTATATGTACTGGGAGGGAAAGAGAAATGATCTGTGATAATTGTAAAAAAAGAGAATCGGTTATTTCTTTTACAAAGGTAGAGAACAACGAAGTGACTGAGATCCATCTCTGCAAGGAATGCGCAGCGAAGAAATTCAAAGGCAATTTCCTTATGATTGATGGGTTTAAGGATTTGTTTAAAGAAATATTTAATGTTGAAGAAGAAACTATAGATGAAGAAAAGACCTGCAGATTTTGCGGAAGAAAGATAAGAGAAGTGCTTAAGACTTCTGATCTTGGATGCATCCATTGCTACGATGAATTTAGAGACGAAATAAATAATTTCTTACAAAACTATCAGCTTTCATCTGTGCACAAGGGTAAGATTCCAGTTTCTAGTCCAACGGATTTAAAAGTTGGCAGAAAGATTCTTGATTTAAAAGATAAGTTGCAAGAGGCTCTAATACTTGAAAATTATGAAGAGGCAGCGATCTTAAGAGATGAAATAAAAGATTTGGAAGTGAAGAATGATACTTTATAATGCAATTAGGATTCACAGAAATGTAGAAGGTAAAAACTTCACATCCACAATAGATAACTTAGATGCAACAGAACTTGCAAATAAAATTGCAGAATCTCTCCCAAGCTTTCGTCATAAGAGACTAAAAGAACTTACAACCTATGAGCTACTAAAACTAAAGGAAGAGTTTACCACGAGTCCAAATCTTCTAAATCATGGAGAGTTCTCTTCCTATCTTGAAGATGAAGATATAAAGATTTTTCTAATGGGAGAAGATCACATGGTCATAACCACCATGGGCAAGGAAAATTTGCTAGAAGGATATAGAAAACTATCCAGACTTGACGATGAAATATCTTCAAAGATTAACTATGCTTTCGATAAGGATTTTGGATATCTTACTACAGATCCTTCAATTGTAGGTACAGGGCTCCAAGCCTTTGTAGTGATTTCACTTCCTGCGACAAAGTATTTTGGAATAAAAAATATTTCCAAATCCATAAACAGGATGGGATATAGACTGGAACCATTTAAAGTAAATAATTCTAGTTTAAATAATATTTTTGTACTAAAAAATATGGTCACTATCGGCGAATCGGAGCTAACTATAATAAATAAAATTACAAGTATTTCAAAAGAAATAGAAAGAATTGAATTAGATAATAGAAAAAAACTCTATCTCGATGACATTGCTGTTTTAGAAGACATGGTGAACAGGTCCTATGGAATACTTCGAAACGCAAGAATTTTGAAATTAGATGAGATGATAGATAATTTAACTATTTTAGATTTGGGAGTATCTCTCTCAATTATAAAAAAGAATGGAAATAGAAATTTAATAAAAAGCATAGATTCACTTACAAATGGAGCAATTCAACACGACAGAAAACAGATTTTAGATGGCAAATCACTAGATATTGTAAGGGCGAATCTAGTTAGAAAAATGATGAAGGAGGAATTTTAGTGGCGATTTTTGATAATTTTTCAGAACCGGCAAAAAGGGCGATGCTACTTGCTCAAAGAGAAGCAAGGATAAGCGGCCAATCATATATAGGCTCGGAACACTTGTTACTTGGAATTATAAAAGAAACTTCTGGAGCTGGATCTAGTATTCTTTACCAAGTTGGAATCACCTATGATCTTGCGAAACAAGAACTAGATTCTATAGTTTCAGCCAACTCTTCAGGAGAAAATCTAGGACCACTTAACTATACACCTAGAACGAAAAGAATAATTGACCTATCCTACGAGGCAGCAAGGGTTATGAACTCAAAACTTGTAGGTACAGAACATATTCTTCTTGCTATTTTAAAAGAAGGACAGGGAATAGCTGTCATGATTTTGAGAAATCTTGGCATAGATACAGAATCTCTCGAAGCATCTATTATGAGAGCACTAAATGGAAACCCAAACCAAGGCAAGAAAGAAAATAAAAAAGAAGATTCTCCAGTTGGAGAGTGGACCATTGACCTAAACGAAAGGGCGAAGGAAGGAAAAATCGATCCAATCATAGGAAGGGCAGAAGAAATCGAAAGAATTATCCAAGTTCTTCTTAGAAGAAAGAAAAATAATCCTGTTCTAATCGGTGATCCAGGAGTAGGCAAGACAGCAATAGTAGAAGGTCTAGCAGCGAGAATCGTCGAAGGAGAAGTGCCTGATGTCATAAAGGACAAGAGAATTTTGACTTTGGATGTAAGCTCATTAATAGCAGGGGCTAAGTATAGAGGAGACTTTGAAGAGAGACTTAGGACCGTAATCGAAGAAGCGACAAGAGATAGCAGCATAATTTTATTTATTGATGAGATGCATGTCATCATGGGAGCTGGCGGAGCAGAAGGAGCAATGGATGCATCCAATATTCTAAAACCTGCATTGGCAAGGGGAGAAATTAGAATAATCGGTGCAACAACCACCAAGGAATATAGAAAGCACATAGAAAAAGACCCAGCCTTCGAAAGAAGACTTGTGGCGATAAATGTAAAAGAACCGACAGAAGAAGAATCCATAGAGATTATAAAAGGTTTAAAGGCTGCCTATGAAGATCATCATATGGTAAATATTTCTGACGAAATTATAAAATCTGCGGTAGTTTTATCCAACAGATATATAAACGACAGATATCTCCCTGATAAAGCCATAGATCTAATCGATGAAGCTGCATCTAAGGTGAGAATAAAAAATATAAAGACTCCAAGATTCGTTAAAACTTTTGAAGAAAAGTTGGAGGACATAGAAGCGGAAAAGGCAAAGGCAATCTACGAACAGGACTATGAAAAGGCTGCAAGGCTAAGAGACGAAGAATCCTCAATAAGAGAATCCTTTGAGCTTAAGAAAGAAGAATATAAAAACAATAGAGAAAAACCAGATGTTCCAGTAGAAATCATAGAAGAAATAGTTTCTTCCTGGTCTGGAGTTCCAGTTACAAAACTAACTACAGAAGAAAACACAAAACTAAGAGAGTTGGATAATAATCTTAGAAGATCTGTAAAGGGACAAGATGAGGCAATCATAAGCCTATCCAAAGCAATTAAAAGAGCAAGAGTTGGACTAAAAGATAAAAATAGACCGATAGGATCATTTATCTTTGTAGGACCAACTGGAGTTGGTAAGACCTATCTATCCAAGAAGCTCGCAGAAGAAGTATTTGGAAATGAATCCAACATGATTCGTATCGACATGTCAGAATACATGGAAAAACATTCTGTAAGTAGACTCGTTGGATCACCTCCGGGATACGTTGGTCACGAAGAAGGTGGACAACTAACAGAAATCGTAAGAAGCAATCCATACTCTGTAATACTCTTCGATGAAATTGAAAAGGCTCATCCAGATGTGTTTAACATTCTCTTACAAATTTTGGACGATGGAATTTTGACCGATTCTCAAGGAAGGACAGTTTCATTTAAAGATACAATCATCATCATGACTTCAAACGCAGGTGCAACTCTTCTTAAGAATAAATCAAGTCTTGGATTTGGAACTAGCACCAAAGCAAGAGAAGAAACAGAATACGAAAAGATGAAAAATATTATAAATGAAGAACTAAAGAAGACCTTTAGACCAGAATTTTTGAACAGGGTTGACGATATAATCGTGTTTAAAGAATTGGGCAAGCCAGAAATCAAGGACATCGTAAGAATTATGCTCGATGAACTTAAAGAGAGGGTAAAGGATCTAGAACTTGATCTTAAATTTACAGAAGACGTTGTAAATTATATTTCTGAAGTTGGTTTCGATAAAGAATATGGAGCAAGACCAATTGCAAGATCTATAAGAACCAATATCGAAGACGTGCTTGCGGATAAATTTGTAAATGGAGAGATCGAAAGAGGAGATTCTGTAACCGTTTATAAGAATGGAGAAACCCTTGTAATTCGCAGGAATAAAATTAAAAATAAGGTAGTAGAAAATGTACAAGTGTAGTGAATGTGGATATACTTCTCCTGGATTTTTAGGAAAATGTCCTGAGTGCGGTGCCTGGGGCTCAATGGAAGAGACCAAGGAGGAGAAGAAAACAAAATCCGTATCAAAGACAGAAATCTTTAAATCCAAAGGCTCAAAACCTTTAAAAGATGTGGAAGCATTAGAAGGCGAGAGAATCCTCACGGGAGTTTCTGAGTTTGATAGAGTAATGGGCGGGGGAATTTTAAAAGATTCCCTCACCATTTTAACTGCAAGACCAGGAGCAGGTAAGTCAACCCTTCTTCTTCAAGTTTCAAATATATTGGCCTCAAAAGGAAAAAAAGTGCTCTACGCATCTGGAGAAGAATCTGCAAGTCAAATAAGACAGAGGGCGAAGAGAATCGTAGAAAATATTTCTGATAATCTCTTTGTAATCTCAACTAATAACCTTGTGGATGTGCTAGATGAAGTGGAGAGTTTGGACTGCGACTTTGTAATCGTCGATTCAATACAGACTTTTATCATCCCAAATATCGAATCGAGGGCAGGTTCACCGACACAGATAATGGAATCAATTCACATGCTAATGAATATGGCGAAGAACGAAAGTAGACCAAGGGCAGTCTTTATAGTCGGACAGATGACGAAGGAAGATTCACTTGCGGGAGTGAGATCTCTAGAACACGCGGTGGACACAGTGCTTTTATTATCAGGAGAAACCTATGAAGAGTTAAGGATACTTTCCACAACTAAGAATAGATATGGAAGCACAGGAGAGATGGGATTTTTCAAAATGGATGAAAAAGGTCTCACCTCTATCGACAATCCTTCAGAATACTTCATGACAGAAAGAGATAATGGAAGAAATGTTCCAGGTTCAGCACTATCTGTAACGAGGGAAGGTACAAGACCAATCATACTAGAAGTAGAATCATTGGTATCAAAATCATTTATGCCATATCCGTCAAGAGTTTCAGAACATCTTAGAAAGGAACAACTTTTTACACTAATATCAATCCTTGAAGAGAGAGGGGAAGTTCCAATGATGGATAAAAACGTGGTTGTTAAAACTACTGGAGGGATAAAACTTCAAGATACCGCATCCAATTTATCGGTTATTGTAAGCATCTATTCAAGTCTTGTAGGTAAGCCAGTAAAAGCATCAAGCGTTTTTATTGCAGACGTAGGACTTACTGGAGAACTAAAAGTTTGTCCGTCCATAGATGTAAGAATCTCCGAAGCAAGACGCATGGGCTTTAAACATATTTACGTTCCGAAAAATATTAAACAAGAATCGAAAGATTTAGTAAAATTAAATCACATAATGGAAGTTTTGAAACATTCAATAGAAGAGTAACCAAGGGCAACCTTGGTTTTTATATTGCAATTAAAATTTCTTTAAAATTTCTTAATTAGTAGGGTACTTTCAATATGTTATAATGAAATTATAAGAAGTATGAGCTTTGCAAAAAAATATTTAAACAATCTTTAGAAGAAATCTAAAAAATTATTGAGTTTGAATAATTATTCTAATATTATTAACTTTATTTTCATATATTTATGCTAAAGTAGTACCATACTTATAGGAGAAGATTATGTTTAAAAAAATTTTTAATTTATCAAATAAAAAATCAAATACACTTATAACCATAGATAGACAATACGGATCCAAGGGCGATTTAATTGCCCAGAAGCTTGCAACTAGACTTGAAGCAGAATATTTTGATGAAAATATAATTGAGCTTAAGACTTTGGAAACTCAGGTAGATTTAAGTTCTGTGTCCAAGGATGATTCATTTTTAAAAGGAACTGTCTATGATCTATATAGGGAGAATGATTCCTATTCAGAAGAAGATATGATGATCTCTGACGCAAGATTTTTGGCAGAGGCTAAAACCATAAGAGATATTGCAAAGAGCAGAAATGCTATTATCCTAGGCAAGTGCGCAGGATATGTACTTAGAGATTACAAACCACTTAATATATTTATAGCGGCAGACTTTGAGGATAGAGTAAAAAATATTATGGATCAGATGAGCTATGATGAAGAAAGGGCCACTAGTAAGATAAAGAAGATGGATATGAGGCGTATTAATCACTACGAAAGATTTACAAAGGGCAACTTTGGACAAGCATCAGAATATGACTTCACAATCAACACCTCTAAGTTTTCTGTGGATGAAATAGTAAACATAATCATAAGTCTAAAAAATAATTATTAAATAGATTAGAAATATAATTTCTGAATAAATAAAAAATCCCCTTAAAATAATAAGGGGATTTTCTTGTTTTAAAACTTTAAAAAATATTAAATTATAATTAAAAATTTAATTTTTAGCTTTTAAAAATTTTTCAAATTTTGGGTAGATGATTGCTAGTACTGCACATGTAAGCACTAGTTCTGGACCCATGTAGGTTACGTTGTAGATGAATGAATAATAGTATGGATTCATTCCTTCTGGTGCGTAGATATACCAAACGAACGCTCCTGAGATAAATACAGAAATAAATCTTAAGAAAATTGCAAGAGCAGCACCCATTGTGGCTTTTACTCTATCTCCTCTTATAGCACCTGCGAATCCTAAAACTCCAAATCCAACTAAGTAATCAAAGATTATAGATAGTGGATGTAGAGAAAATCCTCCACTTAGTAAGAATTTTAGAACTCCAAAAGTTGTACTTGCTAGAAGTCCGTTCTTAAATCCCCATTTTTGTGAATAGAGAATAAGCGGTAACATTGCAAGTGCGGTAACTGAACCGCCTTGTGGCATCCTCCAGATTTTAATATAATCTAGAACGATACTTAGTGCGATGAAGATTCCACCTTCAACGATTCTTAATAAATTTGATCTTTTCATTTTTCCTCCTCTTATTAAGAGGGGACCTGTTCGCTACGCCGGCATTACCCGGATCAGCTCTAGGGTCGGAATTAAATCCCTCTCAGCGATGGCTCCCCTTAAAATATATTTAATACTCACTTATGGAATAGAAATGTTCTCCATCTCCATCCATAAAAGTAGGTATTCCAATTTTATTATTTTTTTTGATCTCATCGAAATATGGATCAGAATCTCTATATTTTAAAAATTCTTTTAAATTTTTCATAGAGCTTGTAATATCTACAATTCTAACTTCTTCATTTAGTTTCTTTGCGTACTCAACTGCAGGTGGGCAATGAGGGCAAAGGCTTGAGATAAAAAGTGTCTTCATTTTACTTTCTCCTCTATATTTTGTAAGTGATAAAAAATATTAAATTTATTTCACTAATTTCTATAATAACACTAAAAATTATTTATGTACAGTAGAGGGGTTTCATTTATAATCTTATAAATTTTGAAAAATAGCAGCTCATGTGTTAAAATAAAGACTTAGGTAATAATTACATAGATAATTTGAAAAATATTCACAGATGTGAAACTAATTATAAAGAGGTGACTGATGAAGAAACTTATAAAAGTTTTCTTTGTTTTAGTAGTGCTGTCATTGTCAGGATTACTAATATTTTTATATGCAACTAAGCCAGGAATTGCCAAGATAGGCGTGGATAAACTTAAAAGGCAGACGGAAGAAAAAGAAAAACAAAAAAATATTTTCGACAATAAAAAGAGGATAAACATACTCTTACTTGGTGCAACGAGCACTTCTACTCTTGCAAATCCAGAGTCAAAAGAGAGAGGTCAATCTGATACAATCATGCTTATCTCTATTGACGCTATAGAAAATAAGGTACAAGTTTTATCAATACCTAGAGATTCATGGGTCAAGATAAAAGGTCATGGCGAGAGAAAAATAAATGATGCATACGTACTTGGAGATGTTCCTCTAGCTGTAGATACTATCGAAAATTTACTTGATACATACATTGATCACTATGTGGTAGTTAAGTATGATATCATCGAACAACTTGTAGATGCACTAGGTGGAGTGGATATCGAGTGGAATAGACCTGATTACAAGTACGAAGACAACTGGATCTATCCGCCTCTTAAGATTGATTTAAAGAGAGGTACAAATCACTTAAATGGTAGAGAAACTGTTGCCTATTTAAGAGCAAGAAAGGCTTATAGGGATTCTGACCTTGGAAGAATAGATGCTCAACAAGGTTTCCTTATGCAAATATTCAAGGAGTTAAAATCTCCAAGCACCATTCTATTAGTTCCAAAACTTTTGGAAATGGCTGTTAACAATGTGGAAACTGATTTAAGTTACGGTGATATTGCATATCTTGCAACCTGGGGACTTAAATTAAATAGCCCCGATATTAGAATGGATAAAATAACTGGTGACTTTGTTAAGAAGACTCAAAGCGGTGTTCAGGTAGATGTTATAGATCTATACAAGACCCAAGCAATTAAAAAACTTCACGAGTTTCCATTTAATTTTGTGATGCCTGATAGGACACAAGAAATGGAAAGCATAACTGTAGGTAATTAAATTTAATATAAATATTTTTAAAATTTACCTTGACATTACTTTCTCTATGATGTAAACTTCTTAAGAACAAAAAAGAAGATACATTTTAGGAGGATAATAATGGTTAGGAATTTGATTGAACCTCGTGATTTCACAACTGAAGAGTTAAGTAGACTTTTTGATCTGGCTGATGACATTATTTCAAACCCACGTAAGTACATGGATGTTTGTAAAGGATATGTCTTAGCCAGTCTTTTTTTTGAGCCTTCAACTAGAACCAGACTTTCATTCGAAACTGCAATGAATAGACTCGGTGGTAGAGTAGTAGGTTTCTCAGATGCAAAAGTTTCTTCAACTTCAAAGGGAGAATCACTAGTAGATACTCTAAGAACTGTAGAAAACTACGCGGATATCTGTGCGATGAGACATCCTAAGGACGGGGCAGCACTACTTGCTACCAAGTACTTAAAAACTATGCCAATTATAAACGCTGGAGATGGAGCCCATAACCATCCAACTCAAACTTTAACAGACTTACTTACTATAAGACATTATAAAGGAAGATTTGACAACTTAAAGATAGGATTCTGCGGCGACTTAAAATTCGGTAGAACCATCCACTCACTTGTAAGGGCGATGAACAGATATGACAATGTAAAATTTGTATTCATAAGCCCAGAAGAATTAAAGATGCCTAAGATTTTTAAAAGTGAACTACCAGAAAATTCTTATACTGAAACAGATGACTTAGAAGGAAGCATAAAGGACCTAGACATCCTATACATGAGTAGAGTTCAAAAGGAAAGATTTGTTTCAGAAGAAGAATATGTAAGATTAAAAGATTTCTTCATACTTAACAAAGAAAAACTAGACCTAGCTAAGAAGGATATGATCGTTATGCATCCTCTACCAAGGGTAAATGAAATTTCATACGATGTAGATGATGATGAAAGAGCAGTATACTTCCAACAAGCAAAATTCGGAATGTACGTAAGAATGGCACTTATAATGACACTTCTAGGATTGGAGGCATAAAATGATAAATGTATCAAAGATTAAAAAAGGAATCGTACTAGACCATATAGTTGCAGGGGATGGAATCAAACTTTTCAACGCGCTTAAACTAAACGAAGTTGAAGACCCTGTAGTTCTTATGCAAGGAATAAGATCAACTTCCATGGGAAAGAAAGATCTTATAAAGATAGAAACAGATTTTAAACTTGACTTCACAGTACTAGGACTTATAGCACCACACACCACTGTAAACATTATCGAAGACGGAGCAAGGGTAGACAAGATTAGAATGGAACTTCCAGAAGAGGTAGAAGGAGTAATCCATTGCAAGAACCCTAGATGTATTACTAACGACCAAAAAGTAGAAGAACACAAATTCTACTTAGTTGACAGGGAAACCAAAGAGTACAGATGCGAATATTGTGACTCTATAACACAATTTGAAGAAATATGATCTGCAAAGTATTAAAAAATATAGATATTGACGACAGATACTTTTTTTTAAAGACAGACTTTGAAGTTGAACCCAAAGCTGGACAGTTCTACATGCTTAGATCCTGGGAAAATTATCCGACATTATCCAGACCAATTTCCATTTACAATGCAGAAGACGGACTTGAGTTTCTAGTTGAAGAAAGAGGAGTTGGAACGAACCTTCTAAGAAATTTAAAAGAAGGAGACTTAATAAAAGTTTACGGACCATACGGAAATTCATTTGATATAGATGTGGACAAGGTGGCACTCGTCGGTGGAGGAGTGGGAACAGCTCCAATGTATTTAACTGCAAAGAAAATAAAAGAAAAAAATAGAGATGCAAAAGTAAAACTCTACCTTGGACTTGATGAAGTTACTAAACTTGACGAGATGTTCTACGACTTAGAAAAATTGGGAGTGGAAATCTTTGTTAAAAGAGGTGGATTTATAACTGATATCATCGACTTCAAAGAAGAAAAATTAATCTACGCCTGCGGACCAGAGGCTATGCTTGAAAATATAACTAAGCTCTCTCTAAAAGAAAATTCTACCTGCTATGTATCCCTTGATACGAAGATGGCATGTGGAGTGGGAGCCTGCCTTGGATGTACTTGCAAGACAAAGAACGGAAACAAAAGAACTTGCAAAGAAGGACCAATATTCTTAGGAAGTGATATTTATGAATAGACTTGAAACAGAATTTTTGGGAGTAAAATTTAAAAATCCTCTAGTAGGTGCTTCCGGAACGTACGGTTATGGCGAAGATTACAAGGATTACTATCCAGTAGATTTAATCGGTGGTATCTCATCAAAAGGAGTCACTTTCAATCCAAAGCCAGGCAATAGTGGAATCAGACTTCAAGAGACACCATCTGGACTTCTAAATAGTATTGGACTTGAAAATCCTGGTATTCATGAATTTGTTAAACACGAATTAAAAGATATGACAAACCTAGGTCCAAGAATCTTTGTAAACTTAGGTTCAAATACCTTGGATGAGTATTTAAAATCAGCTGAGATATTAAACGATTATGAATTTGATTTCATAGAGCTAAACATTTCCTGCCCGAATGTAAAAGAAGGAGGAATGGCTTTTGGAATCAAGTGCGAATCATCAGAGATGATAACTAGAAAGATAAAAGAAATTTCTAAACATAAAATTGTCGTGAAACTCTCTCCAAACGCAGAAAATATAGTGGAAAATGCACTTGCAGTTGAAGAGGGTGGAGCAGATGGAATCTCCCTCGTAAATACATTCTTAGGCATGGCGATAGATTTAGAAAAAAGAAAACCAGTCTTTGACAATGTATATGCAGGACTTTCAGGACCGGCGATAAAACCGATAGCCCTTAGAATGGTGCACCAAGTTGCCCATGCAGTTGATATACCTGTAATGGCAATTGGAGGAGTAGCAGGATATAGGGACGTACTAGAATTTATAATGGCTGGGGCAAAACTTGTGCAAGTTGGCACATATAATTTTATGAATCCTTATGGAGTTAAAGAAATCCTAGAAGATTTAGAAAAATATCTAGAAAAAAATAACACCACGATAAAAGATATATACAAAATAATTTAACAAAAACAAAAACACACTGGATTTTCAGTGTGTTTTTATATTCCATAGATTTAAACAAAAAAGAGAGGCATAACCTCTCTTATAATTTTATTTGTCTAGTTTTGCTTCTAAAGCTGCAATCTTATCTTTAAGAGCTTGAACTTCTGCTTTAAGTGAATCTACTTCGCTCTTACGAGAAACTTCTGTAAGTTCTCTATACTCTTTCATCATCTTTTCAGCATCTTCTTTAAAAATGCTTACAGCTTCAAGAGTCTTTTCAACAAGTTTGTTTACTTGTTCTTGATCTTTAAGCTTGTCCATGTTTTTCTTATAGATATTGCTTAGATACTTATAGAAATCTTCAAATGATCTGTTTTCTTTAAGTTCATTGAAGTCTTTCTTCATATCTTCAATAGTGCTTTCAGTTGCTTCCTTTAGAATTTTGTAGATAGCGTCATTGTAGTCGCCTAGTTTTTTAGCATAATCTACATATTCTTTGAGATATTTTCTTTGGAGTTTAACTATTTCTTTTGTAGATTCAGAGCTATCTAAATTTTCAACAGCATTAAGAGAAAGATTCATCCTACTATCCATATCTTCTAGGAATTTAACTACTAAAGCAGGTCTTGATTTCATAGCTTCAAGATAGTAATCTTTCATATCTGCACCTGAGAATTCCCAAGGGTTTAGGATTTCTTTGAAAGCAGCACCTTTAGTATCAGCATCATCAAGAGATTTTTCAAATTCTTTCTTAAGTGCTTCTGGCATAAGTTTAAATACATTTTCTTTTAAATATGAAATTGAAAGATCTTTGTATTTTTCAAGTGACTTTTCGAAGTTTTCTTTCGCAAGTTCAGGAGCTTTGTAGATATCTTTGTAAAGATCATAAGCTCTCATATAGGAATCAAAACTATCTCTATACATTTTGGAAAACTCTTCTGGACTCTTTAGATATTCGTTGAAATCAAATGCATTCATATTTAATAGGTTTTCAACATATCTGTCGTAGTAGTCACCAAGCATTGGATTAATAGCCTTTAAGTTTTCTTTTACCTTTTCCTTGTCAAAGTACTTGTTTACGAAATCTTCTTGGAACTTCTTGGTATTTTCCATATAAGACTTCATAAAATTCCCATCTAGAAATTGGTTTTCGTTTGTAAAGAAACTGAGACCCATTTTTTCTAACATCTCACTTTGTTTTTTGAATAAATCTTCATAAAAGTTGTTCATAGTTACCCCCTTTTCTTCCATATATTTATATTCTACCACATTAGTATATGAATGTCATTTAAATAAAAAAATATGCAAGGTTTCCCTTGCACACTTTATATTTTTAAAAAAAAGAATGAGATAGTTATATTTTAACATATTAATACGATTATTCAATACCATATCAAATAATTTTAAAAAATATTTTTTTACATTAAGTCGCTAAAAATATCGAAACTATATTCGGAATCGTCGGACATATCTTCTACTTCATTTTCTTCATCAAGAATAAGATCCAAATTTTCAAAATTTTCATTTATACTTTCTATGGACAAAATATTATTTAGATAATCTTTGCCGATCCATTCGATAGTTTCATCGTACTTAGAATCATCTGGATTATTTAAAATATTTACAATTTCCATATATTCTCTTTCGCCTTCACAAGATTCGATCGGTTCTTTGCCAATTGAATTTAAAAGCTCAGCCTCTTTTTCATAATCATAGATGACATCTACAACTTGTATATCGAACACAAAAGGAGTTTCATCTCCGTAGATCATTACAAATTTGCTGCCTCTATCTAGGTAATTTTCGCAGATGGAATCTCTATCGGACTTAAAGTTTATTCCCATGGTCTTTGGTATTTCGATTCTAGAATCTGTAATTTCTATTTTTGATGATTCTATAAAGTATGTGATTTGTTTTTCTCCGGTCCAATTTAGACAGGTCATGATTATTTTAGATAGATTGTGGAAGCTAAAATCACCACGAGCTACGAAATCTCTTACTATATTTAAATCATTAGATCTAAGTTTCAAATTATATTTAAATACTTTCATAGTACCTCCTTCAATTAAAATAATTATAACATATAAAATTTTAATATAATATCTAAGAAGAAGCTCTAAATATTAAATTTTTACAGTTTATAGGGCTTATTGAATGGTTAAATCTAGTTATGAATAGTACTTTGTGGTAAAATTTAATTAGGTGATAAAATGAAAAAATACAGGGTATCCATTCGAGATATCGTAAATTCTATAGATGAAGAAAAAAATTTAAAAGATTCTAAAGAATTTATAAATGAAATAAATAAAAAAATAGACGATGGTGACTACTCAGACATCTCAACTCTCGTGCAAAAATCTGTGGACTCTGCCATCGAAGGAGTAAGAAGCTCCATAAGTTATATTTTAAATTCTTATAAAAATAAAAAGGATTTACCACCAGCGAGAAGGGAAAAGTATGCGGTACAAAATCCATCTATAAATACTGCAGCAGGATTTGCAAAATGGACTGGCTATGCAGGTATGTTCACTGGAGTAACCTTGATGTTTGGTTTTTTTGAAGAACCTACTTTGGCAATCGGAGCGATCTCTTCATTTGCAGCTGGATTTGTACTTGAAAGATGGGGTAAACTTGCAAAGAATAGAGCACTTAGATATAAAAAATATTTACGCGAATTAGGAAATAATACTGTTGTTACCATCGACGACCTATGTTCCTGTGCAGCGGTTGAGCCAGAAACGGTTATAAAGGATTTGACATATTTTATAAAGAAGGATTATTTCAAAGAAGCAAGGCTTGTAGAAAATAATTCCATATTTATTTTGGATAAGAAGACATACGAAGTATATAAGAATAATTACAAAGACGTCTACCTCGGAAATAAAAATGAAGAAAACTTAGAAGAAGGCAAGGTTGATTCAGCATTAGAAATTGGCAAGAGCTACATTACAGAGATTGCTGCCTACCTACCTAGACTTCCTGAAAATATTCAAACCGATGTGACTAAACTTCTATCTATAGTAAGAGAAATATTTAAACAAATTAAAAAAGACCCAGAAAGAATAGAAGAACTCTCCAAGTTTATGGACTACTACTTACCGACGACGGTTTCACTTCTAAAGAGGTACAATGAATTTAGCGAATCGGAGGTTGTAACAGAATCTCAAAAGAATTCGATGGCAGAAATAGAAAAGACAATTTCAACCATAGACGAAGCATTCTTAAAGTTACTTAATGAAATATACGGAAATGTAGCAATGGATATAAATTCAGACATAACTGTCTTAACCACCATGCTTAAACAGGAAGGTCTCTTAGATAATGATTTTAAAGGAGAAATAAATGGATAACGAAATTAAATTAACCTTAGATGAAAACGAAGAAGTAAAAGAACCTGTACTAGAAATTACAAAAATAGAAAATGAAATAGAAAAAGCAAAACCTGAAGTAAAACTAACTGACGAAGAGCAAAAGATGGTGGATGAATTTTCTAAAAAAATAGATTTAAAAAATTCCAACCAAGTTCTTCAATATGGAGCAGGAGCTCAATCCAAGATAGCAGGATTTTCTGAAAAGACTTTAAACAGCGTAAGGACTAAAGATTTGGGCGAAGTGGGAGATCTTCTTTCAAATGTGGTATCTGAACTTAAAAATTTTGAAATTGATGAAAAAGAAAAGGGAATCACTGCCTTCTTTAAGAAAAATACCAACAAGATTATGAATCTTAAAAATAAATATGAAAAGGCAGAAACCAATGTGGACACTATTGCAAAAGTCCTTGAAAATCATCAAGTCCAACTCTTAAAAGACATTGCAAACCTAGACCAAATGTATGATTTAAACAAGAGTTACTACAAAGAAATATCTATGTATATAATGGCTGGTAGACAAAAACTTGAAGAAGCTAGGACAAAAGAATTACCAGCACTTATAGAAAAAGCAAGCACTTCAAACTTGCCAACCGATGCCCAAGAACTAAATGACTTCCAATCATCCATAGATAGATTCGACAAAAAAATTCACGATCTAGATTTAACTAGGACTGTGGCTCTTCAAATGGCTCCACAAATCAGGATGATTCAAGCGTCAAACACAGTAATGGTTGAGAAAATTCAATCTACAATCGTAAATACAATTCCGCTTTGGAAATCACAAATGGTACTTGCCCTTTCTGCAGCACACACTGGACAGGCTGCAAAGGCTACAAAAGATGTAACCAATCTAACCAATGAACTTCTAAAGAAGAATGCAGACAATTTAAAAATGGCTACTGTAGAAACTGCAAGAGAAGCAGAAAGATCAGTAGTGGACATAGAAACATTAAAACACACAAACGAACAACTCATCTTAGCTCTATCCGAAGTTAGAAATATTCAAATCGAAGGCAGAGCGAAGAGACGAGAAGCGGAACAAGAAATGGTTAAATTAGAAAGCGATCTAAAGAAATCTCTAATTGAAATCGCTACAAAAGAAAGATAAGGAAAGAAAAAGAAAATGAAATTACTTGAAGAAAGAATAAAAAAAGACGGAAAGATTCTCGATGATGGAAAGATTATAAAGGTGGATTCATTTTTAAACCATCAACTTGATATACCATTTTTGGAAAAATTGGGAGACGAAATGTACGCCCATTTTCTTGGTAAAAAGGTAAATAAAATTTTGACCATCGAAGCATCTGGAATTGCACTGGCAACTGTTGTATCTCAAAGTTTTAACGGAATTCCAGTAGTCTTTGCAAAGAAACAAAGAACGAAAAATATTGGAAGTAATGTATATACCTCAGAAGTTAAGTCCTACACAACAGGAAAAGAATACACAATTACAGTTTCAAAAGAATATTTAAATGAAGGCGATAGACTTTTGATAATCGATGACTTCCTAGCAGAAGGTCAAGCCCTAAGAGGACTAATTGACATTTCAAACAAAGCATCTGCTCATATATGCGGACTTTCCGTTGCGGTTGAAAAGGGATTCCAAGGCGGAGGAGATGCCCTTAGAGAAGATGGATATGACCTTCTTTCTCTGGCAATAATTGATTCAGTTAAAGATAATAAAATAGAATTTAGGAGATAGAAATGAAATTTAACGAACTGGCAAAGAATAGAAGATCAATTAGAAAATTTACAGGAGAAAAAGTATCACAAGAAGATTTAGAAACTATACTTAATTCTACACTTACAGCGCCATCAGCTCGCAATAGAGATACAGTCCATTACTATGTTTTTAGAGATAAAAATTCTTTAGAAAAACTCGCTCGTATGAAGAAAGTCGGAGCAGATTTCTTAAGGGAATGTGACGTTGCAATAATGATTCTCGGAGATAAGGAACTTGCATCAGCCACATATTTTCAAGATGAATGTATCGCTGCTACAATTATGCAGCTTCAAGTTCACGACCTAGGACTAGGTTCATGCTGGGTAAATGTAGTTGCTGGAATGTATGACGATAACACCACTACCTATGAATATCTTTTAAAAGAATTCGATATTCCTGAAAAATTCGATATACAATGTGTAATCGGAATAGGTCATCCTGCAGAGGAACCTGCAGTTAGAAACCATAGAGAAATAAAAGATTTTGTCAGATTTGATAAATAGTGGCGGCTATGAAGTTTACTACGAAATCATTAGAAGAAACAAAATCTCTTGGTAGAAGACTGGGTTCAATTTTAAACCCAGGACAGGTAATCGCCCTTGAAGGAGATCTCGGAGCAGGCAAGACCACATTTACAAAATCCATAGCTCTTGGGTTAGGAGTGGATGATGTGGTGACAAGTCCAACATTTAATTTGATCAATGAATACATGGGAAGACTTCCTGTCTATCATTTTGATGTTTATAGATTAGATGGAATCGATGCGGACTACATGGGATTTGATGAATATCTATTTTCCGATGGAGTTTGTATAATTGAGTGGGCGGATAAAATAAAAGAACTTTTGCCAGAAGACACACTTTATATATATATTAAGAAAATTTCTGAAACTGGAAGAGAATTTGATTTTAAACCAAATGGTAAAAAATCGAATGAAGTAATGGAGGTGCTCATGTCATGTTGACCTTAGCAATGGATACAAGTTCCAAGACAGCCTGTGTTGGACTTATAAAAGATGGAGAAAATGTAGCAAATATCACTCTCACAGGAACTAAATTTCACTCTGAATCTCTAATTGACATGGTGGATGATGCACTTAAGTATCAAGATTTAAAAATAAAAGATGTGAATTTAATCGTAGTTGGAATTGGACCAGGATCTTTCACTGGACTTAGAATTGCACTAACCGTTGCCAAGACATTTGCTCAAACATTGAATATTCCAATAGTTGGAGTAAGTTCATTAGAAGCATATGCCTTTGGATTTAAAAATAGTGACAAGATTATTCCAATAATTGATGCGAGAAGAGAGAGAGCATTCTTCGGAGTGTATAGAACTTCTGGAGATGAAGTGATAGAAAATATAAAAGAAGACAGCCTAGCAAGTTTTGAAGAGATTAGAAAATTTATAGATGAGGACACAATCTTGGTGGGAGAAAGTGCAGAAGCTCTAAAAGAAAATATTGGGGCGAAGTTTGCATTTACCACAGAGATTCTTCCAACGGATCTTGCAAAACTCGGAGAGCTTAAATATAAAAAAGAAGGAAGCGACAACTATTTTACACTTATTCCAAACTATTTGAACGTTTCCCAAGCGGAGAGACAATGGAAGCAAGAGTAAGGCGTGCTGAAGCAAAAGACATACCTACCATAATGAGTTTGGAATACGAAAACTTCGATGAACCTTGGAGCTACGAGACAATTCTACTTGAAATGGCAAAGGGATCAAATATAACATTGGTCATAGAAAATCAAAAAGTTTTCGGTTACATGCTCGTTATAATGATGTACGAGGAATTTCATATAGGCTCAATCTGTATCGACGAAAATTATAGAAACTTAGGATACGGAGAAAAACTTTTAAAATCTTTCTTCGACATTACGGATTCATTTGGATATGACACCACACTTGAAGTTAGATACGATAACTACAGTGCGATAAAACTATATGAAAAACTTGGATTTGAAAAATCTGGAATTAGAAAGAATTACTATAAACATGGCAAGGATGCCATAATTATGTGGAGGAAAAATGTTAACACTGGGAATTGAATCATCCTGCGATGAAACTTCTGTAGCCATTGTAAAAGATGGGAGAGAAGTGTTATCCAATATAATTGCATCACAGATAGATGTTCATAAAAAATATGGCGGAGTTGTTCCTGAAATTGCATCTAGAAAACACGTGGAAGCTATATCCCAAGTTATAGATGAAGCATTTACAGAAGCAAATATTTCCTACGATGATATAGATATAATCTGTGCTACGAGAGGACCTGGACTCATAGGAGCTCTTCTTGTTGGACTGAGTGCAGGAAGGACCATGGCGTATGCTCTTGACAAACCATTTGTAGGAGTAAATCACATGATGGGACATATCTGCGCCAACTATATTTCAAACAAAGAGTTGGAACCACCATTTATATGTTTGGTGGTAAGTGGTGGACACACCTATCTCTTAGATGTAAAAGACTATACAGAATTTAAATTAATAGGCAGAACATTGGATGATGCAGCGGGAGAAGCATACGATAAGATAAGTAGAGTACTTGGACTTGGCTATCCGGGAGGCCCGGAAATAGAAAAAGCTGCAAGAAATGGAAAAGATATCTATGATTATCCAAGGGTCATGATTAACGACGGATATGATTTTTCATTTAGCGGACTTAAGACTGCTGTTATAAATCATCTTCACAACCTAGAACAGAAAAATGAAACTTACAGGATTGAAGATGTGGCGAGATCATTCCAAGATGCGGTAATAGATGTGCTTGTAGAGAAAACTATAAGACTAACAGTAGAGAGAAATCTTGACAAGATAGTCTTATCAGGAGGAGTATCTGCAAACGGAGAACTAAGACGCAGAATGGAAGAGGCGGCAAAGGAACATGGATATAAAGTTTATTATCCAGAAAAGATACTTTGTACAGACAACGCAGCCATGATTGCATCCGCTGGATACTATGATTATAAAACTGGAAATTATGAAAATAATGTAACTGCCAAGCCTAATTTAGGTCTAGAAAATTCTTGACAAAATAAGAATTTTTAAATAGAATAAAAGAAAACACATAAAGTTTTTTTCATATTGGCAATTCACATTGCCAATTTTTTCTTTTTGTACAGATAAAAATTGATATATTAATAAGGAGTTCAAATGAGTAAGTTTATATTTGTAACAGGCGGAGTAGTATCAGGAATAGGAAAAGGAATATCCGCAGCAAGCATAGGAAGACTTCTAAAGGACAGAGGTCTATCAGTATTTATGCAAAAGTTCGACCCATATTTAAACATTGACCCGGGCACCATGAGTCCATACCAACATGGCGAAGTTTTCGTAACTAGAGATGGAGCGGAAACAGATTTAGACCTTGGCCACTACGAAAGATTTATAGATGAAGAACTAACCAAGAGAGCATCTATAACTACAGGCAAAGTCTACGCAAAAATAATCGAAAAGGAAAGACGTGGAGACTTCAATGGAGCAACTGTACAAGTAATTCCACACATAACAGACGAAATAAAAAATGCGGTATATAAAGCAGCAGAAGAATCTAAAGCGGATGTAGTTATAACAGAAATAGGTGGAACAGTTGGAGATATAGAATCCCTTCCATTCTTAGAAGCAATAAGACAAATTCACGCAGAAAATAAAAAAGAAGATGTATTATTTGTGCACACTGTATTGGTACCTCAAATACCAGGGTCAGATGAACTAAAGACTAAACCGACCCAACACTCATTTAAGGAACTTATGAGCAATGGAATCAAGACCAATGTAATAATCGTAAGATCCGATGGAAAAATCACAGAATCAATTAAAAATAAAATTTCTCTATTCTGTGACGTGCCAGTGGATGCCATCGTTCAATCAGAAAATGTAGAATTTATCTATGAAGTGCCACTAGTATTTCACAAAAACGGACTAGATAACTATATCCTTAGAAAATTAGATCTAGGAAATCAACCAGAATCAAAAGGCGAATGGTCAAAGATGGTGGAAAGATTTAAAACTGCCGACAAACCTGTTAAGATTGCTCTAGTTGGTAAATATGTAGAACTTCACGACGCATACCTATCAGTTCAACAAGCATTACTAGATGCAGGTTGGGACAACGGATTGATGGTAGAAATAAAATGGATAAACTCAGAAGAATTAACAGAAGAAAACTCAGATGAATATCTATCAGATGTAGATGGAATCATCGTACCAGGAGGATTTGGTTCAAGGGGTTTAGAAGGAATGATAGAAGCCAGCAGATATTCAAGGGAACACAATATCCCATACTTTGGAATCTGTCTCGGAATGCAAATAGGACTTATAGAAATCGCTAGAAATGCTCTAGGATTTAGAGATGCCCACACCACAGAAGTAGAAGCGAAAACAACCTATCCAATAATCGACCTTATGGATTCACAAAAGGGAATTGAAAACCTAGGCGGAACCCTTAGACTCGGAAACTATGACTGTCTATTAGAACCGGATTCAAAAGTTCACAAACTTTACGGAGAAGATAAGATAGTAGAAAGACACAGACACAGATACGAATTCAACAATAAATTCAGATCAGATTTAAGAAGAGCTGGAGTTCAATTTGTAGGAATAAATGAAGATCTAGACTTAGTAGAAATAATTGAGTTAAAAGATCATCCATACTATGTAGCATGCCAGTTCCACCCAGAATTTAAATCAAGACCAAATAGACCACACCCACTATTTGTTGGATTTGTAAAAGCAGCATTTGAAAAATCTAAGGCAAACTAAGGTTTGCCTTTTTTTGAGGAGAATATGTTTAAATTTTTTTATAAGAAAGCAGAAAATATTGACAACAAGCCAATATATGAAGAAATCTTAAACTCATCGAAAGATCCAGAGTACAGACTAGAGTTTATAGAACATTACAGCCTACCTGGATTCGGAGAATATGAATACAATATTTTAACAGGAAAAGAAGATAAAATATTAAGAGAAGCAGACGAACTTTTAAATTTAATTACAAAATTTAAAAGTGATGAAAAAGAAATAGAAAATATAGATAAATATTTAAAAGATAAGAGAGCATTGGAGCTTATAAATTCATTTGAATATCTATATTTTAGATTTAACACATACGAAGAAGATGCATTAATAGGAGTCGCAACCAAACTTATGAAGCTTGGAACCAATGTAGAGACAGTGAAGCTTGGAATACTACTGACTCAGTACTTCGACTTAGAATCCAAAAGCGAAGCAAAAAAAGTAGTCTTTCATCTAGGCGAGTATCCAGACTTTACATACTACAGTTTGTTGGCATTAAAACCGACAAATATGTACTATGGTGCATTGGAAGATTATTTGAAAACTACCTTTGACTATGGAGAGCTTATAGTTAGAGAGATGGAGGGAAAAGATGGAACTAGGTAAGATACAGAAACTAAAAGTAAAAGAAATGTCGCCCCACGGAGCAATCTTGACAGATGGAAATGAAAAGGTGCTACTACCAAACAACGAAAGTAAAGATTTAAAAATAGATGGAGAAGTAGAAGCATTCCTATATAAAGACTCAAAAGATAGATTAATAGCAACACTTAAAACGCCATACCTAACAGTAGGTAAGATTGGCATGTTAGAAGTAGTAGCAAAATCAAGGGTAGGATACTTTGTAAACATAGGACTCGACAAAGATATATTCCTACCATTTAAAGAAGTAAACGGAAGAATATTTGTAGAAGGAAAATATCTATTCTACATGTATGATGACAGGGGAAGACTTTGCGTAACTATGAATCTAAGAGATCATCTAAAGAGAAATGATAAATTCAGAGTAAACGACAGAGTAGAAGGAACCATCTACGCAATAGATAGAAATTACGGAGCATTCGTAGCAATCTATGACGAGTATGACGGATACATCCCGAAAGAAGAATTAAAGGGAGCTCACACAGTAGGAGAGCGCATCGAAGCTAGAATACTTAGAATATTAAAAGACAACAAAATTACCCTAACATTTAGAGATTACGCATACAAACAAAGAAAAGATGATGCAGAAGAAATCCTAGAACTAATAAAAGAAAACCAAGGCAAACTAAACCTGGGAGATAAATCAGACCCAGAAGAAATAAAAAAAGTAACAGGACTATCTAAAAAAGCATTCAAAAGAGCAGCAGGCACACTATATAAAATGGAAATGATAGAAATAACAGATCACAGCCTGGAGCTTAAAGAATGATAGCAGAAATAGTTGACCTTTCCCATGATGGAATGGGCATCGTAAAAGAAAACGGAATCTATTTTCTAGACGGAGGACTAATCGGCGACAAAGTCGAATATGTAGTCACAAACGAAAAGAAAAAACAGGGCAAAATTTTAAAAATTATAGAAAAATCAAAATATAGAATAGAAAGTCCATGTCCATATAGCAAAGAATGTGGCGGATGTCCATTGATTGAAATGGATTACAAAAGAGAACTAGAGTGGAAGAGATCTAAAGTAGAAAACGCAATAAGAAGAATAGGTAAGATCAATAGAGAAGTAGAACCGACAGTAGAAAATAAAAAGCCATTTAGATATAGAAACATAGTACAGCTAAAAGTACAGGACAAAAAAATCGGCTACTTTAAAAAAGGAACCCACGAAGTACTAGACATAGACGACTGCAAAATCGCACCAGAAGAAATAAAAAACGTAGTAAAAATACTTAAAAATTGGAATGGACTCTCCTCCATAGAACAAGTAATAATAAGAATAAACTACCAAGGCGAAATGATGGTAATCCTTGGCACAAGAACAGGATTAAAAAAAGAAAACAACCTACTAGAAAAACTTCTAGACTTAAAAGTAATATCAGTGTACGAAGACATAAATAAAACCAGAAATCACTACGGATATGAACTTCGAGAAATATATAAATCAAAACAGATGTACGAAAAAATCGGAGATCACAAATTCATCGTGGAGCCAGGTACATTTCTACAAGTAAACCCATACCAAGTAGAAAATTTATATAATTTAGCGGTAGAAGGACTAGAACTAAAAAAAGAAGATAAAGTCATGGATCTCTACTCAGGCATAGGAACTATATCACTAAAAATGGCAGAACAAGTCGAAAGCGTAATAGCAGTAGAATCCTTTGAAGGGTCAGTAGAAATCGCAAGGAAAAATGCAGAACTAAATGGAATAGAAAACGTAGAATTCGCCCGTGGAAAAGTGGAAGATCTAACAGAAAAACTAGAAAAATATACGGTGAATAAAGTACTACTAGATCCTCCAAGAGCAGGAGCAAAAGAAGAAGCACTGCGAACAATAATAAAACTAAACCCAGAACGAATCACCTACGTCTCCTGTAATCCATCCACCTTGGCAAGGGACTTACAAATCCTTAGCGAAAAATATAAAATCGAAAAAATAATACCAGTTGATATGTTCAGCCACTCAAGTCATTGTGAGTGTGTGGCGTTGCTTACAAGGGACTAAAAGGGTAATAGTTGAAAAAGTGCGATAAAAATTAGGAGAGATTAAAAATATAATATTAAGGAATAAGTCCATAGGTAGTTAGTGAATATAATTTTATTGAGGTGATTTCTATTAAATATATAGTCAATAATATTGAATTTATAATTTCTACGTGTATATCAGTGCTGGCTATAATTGTTTCAGCAGTTGTTGCTAAAAATATACTAAAAAAAGAATTGCAAGAAAATAGAAAATTAGAACTTGAATTAAAAAATGCTGAAATTTTACAGCAAGTGAGAAATTATAACAATACATTAGTAATAAGACAAATAGACAACTTGATAGAAATATCTTTTGAAATAATTGATTATTTGAATGAAATTGAAAGTCTAAAGTTGTCAAATAAACTCTTTTATTTACTAGAAGACATTTCAAAAATTCCAACTATGATTAAGAGGTACGATTTGTTTCGGGAATTTGCCGCGGATTATAGATTAAATACTATCAATAAATACAATTATCTTATTAAAAAAATAAATAAAAATAAACATAGGTTTAAATTATTAGAAAATACTATTGAGTTCAACAAAGTAAGGATATCAATTGAACTTCCAGATTTTGAAGAAATAATGGATGATATAATACGAGATACTAAAATTTGCCAAAATATAATTTTAGAAACAAATAAGTTAGAGGAAAATTTATCAACCACTGATGATGACAGAATAAATTATATGAATAAAAAAATTGAAAGTGAATTAAAAAATAAAATTTTCTCGGATAAAAATATTTATGAGGTCTTATATAATAAAATGTCATACGCAATAAGTTCATTATATAAAATACAACCATTGATATCTGAATTTATAATTGACTTTGAAGAAGACTAAAAAGATATATTGGTTTTAAAAATTTAAAGCTTTAGTTTGGATTTTTTTGAATATATGTTTTACGAAAGGAATTTTTTATAAATTAAATCAGTTTTTCATTTTTCAAGAATCCCACAGTAATAAATTCTCTGGACAGGAATTTTTTGAAGTAGTATTATTATTTGAATCGGAAGAAGAGCGTATGGAATTTAAAGAAATTTTATGAATAATTGGTATAAGAAAAGAATATTTAAAAAATGCACACGTGCCAAGTATTCCGAATTTTCCTCAGTACAAAGAGGGGGCATTTATTTAAGAATATGAAAATGCATTAGTTCTCAATAAAATGTTAGAAGAATTTACAAATAGTTGATAATAAATATATTCCCACATACGAGGAGGCTTTTGAAAAATACCAAGTTTTATCCATACTGACCACTTAATCCCATTGCGAAATGATTTAAAAATACTAATAATGCTTGAAAAAACTTTATAAGATAATAGGAGGAAAAATGAGTAAAACTGCTGTACTAATTTATGATTCTTTTTGCAACTTTGAAATAAGCGTTGCACTTGAAATTTTAGCGCTTAATAATAGAGAAATTGTTGTATTTGCAAAGGATACCGAAGTTGTAACAAGTGAAGAAGGCCTAAAAATATTGCCTGATAAAGATATTTATGACATAGATATTGGTGAATTTGATAGTTTATTACTGCCAGGTGCAGCAGATATAGAAGCTGCTGTAGAAGATGAAGAAATAATAGAATTTATAAAAAAATTTAATGGAAAAATAATTGGCGCTATATCAATTGCTCCAATTTTGTTAGTTAAAGCTGGCATGCTAAATGGAAAAGCTTTTATGGCTGGAGTAAATAAAGAAGATCTTCTAGAAGAAGGATTTTTAGAAGCTGAATTAGTTAAGATGAAAGACTGGAATGAATGCATAGAAAATTCTATAGAAGATGGATATATTTTAGAAGATAAAATTATCACTTCAGTTTCTTATAATTTTATAAAGTTTGGACTACAGTTTGCAAAAATGTTAGGAATAGAAATTTCTCCAAAAAGTTTTGGAATTTAAAGTAATTATAGAAGAGATTAATGAATTAACCATGAAGACAATAAAAAATAAAAATATAAAAATTATCAAAAATAACAAGCAGTCATATTTAAAAGTTTTCGCAAGTGGGATACTTATAGGCTGTCTAACAAGATTATTGGACTTTTGTTCAATGGATTCCCTGTGGGGTTTTTCATCTATCCAAACCTTGTTGGGTTTTTGGATGATTACAAATACCTTAATCGTATTATTTAGCTCCTCAAATTTAGTTGCAGGTCTTAGTTCATTTATATACATGTTTGCAATGACCCTAAGTTTTTATGGCTTGCAACCAATACTTGGGATTTTTATTCCCTTGTTTACAGATGGATTTAGATTTTCCTTATTTTTAATGTTTACAATCCTATCTATTCCATGTGCACTTGCAGCCTATATTTTGTATTATTGGAATGAGGATAAGGTCTATAATTCTATTTTATATGCCTTACCAGTTGGGGCTTTATTATCAGAAACCATAGCTACTTTTGTAAACCTGCTAATAAATCATACATTTTTATTTCAATTTTTGATGGACTTAATTGGAGGGAGTGTATTTGCAGTATTATTTTTTAAAAAAGCAAAAAACAAAGCTCTATATTTTATATCAATAATAGTTAGCACAATAATTTTTTATTTCGTTTTATATCACAAGGAAGTTGCAGCATGGTTATAGACTTGATGATGATAGTTTAAATGACTGAGAATTTAAAAGGATTATAAGTTAAAAAATTAAAAATCTTTATAATAAAGAGTAGTCGGTGGTAATATGAATCAAAAGATGAAAGCAAATATAGAAAAAATTTAAAAATATAAAAATAGTAGTTATGTTGATCAGCCGTACTCAGGCATTTGGAAATTAAGAGAGGAATACAGTAGATCAGGAAGAGAGTATTTCAATTTGTTCCTCATAAGTTTTAAATGGTTTGCTCATATATATACCTCATAAAAAAAACGCCCCCCACGTATGGAAAGGGCTTGTTCCTTATCTATATTGTAACAGGAAATTTTATTAATTCTAGTACTTGTAGAAATAAAATTTGTATGCATAGAAACTATAAAGATATTAAGAGTGGTTTATAATCAATCAATTAGTGGTCATATTTCCACACACGAGGCTTTTGAAAATTTGTTAGTCTTATCCATACTGACCACTCAAGTCATGTTGAAGCCCTAGCCCTACTTGTCAAGGAGCGAAGCGACGCTGAAAAGTAGAGGCAGGTCAGCAGACATTTGCACCAAATCAAAGATTTGGGCAAATGGTTGCATCAGACCTACATTGATTCGCTTTCGCTCATCATGTTAGGTCTAGATCATGCAAAGATTTCCCAAGAGAAGCGACCGATTAGGGAGCTTCGATTGGCAGAAATCGACTACTAAGACTATAGCGTTGATACAAAAGATGTAAATTTATAAATCCTGCATTTTAAGCAGTTTATAAGCATTTTGTATTTGAAAAAGATGAAGAAGGATATGTAAAAAAGACTCAAAAAATTACATGGATGTTAGAGTAGTTCTGCAACTGGTATGAGGAAACACAAAAATATAATTAACTCGTTTTGTACTTTCTACAAGAGTAGCTTAAAAGGCTGCTCTTTTTTTATTAAAGGGTGTAAGGTTTCGTTACATCCTTTTTCAAAAAATGGAAAACTCATAAGCAACTTTACATATTCGCTTTTATAACATATAACAAAAGCATAAACGAGAGGAGGCGGACTATGAATACACTTAAAGAATATATCCAAGAAAATTTAGTACTCACAAACAAAGAAGCAGAAGAACTTGGATACAGTAGGCATAATTTATCCGAATTAACAAAAATCGGACAATTAGAAAGATTAAGACCAGGACTGTATCAATTAAAAGGAAAAGTAATAGACGATTTTGTTTTAATATCATCCAATAGTAATCGAATTATATTTTCTCATCAAACAGCCCTCTACCTCCACGACCTATCCGATAGGACTCCAAATGTATTTCATATATCTGTTCCCCAAGGCTACAATGCAAGCCATATCAAAAAGAGATACGAGGATCTACAAGTTCACTATGTAAAGAAAGATTTATACGAACTTGGAAAGACAGAAATAAAATCACCACAAGGCAATCATATCCCAGTTTACGATATAGATCGAACAATTTGCGATACCATAATCGACAGAGAAAAAATAGATAAGCAAATTTTCACAGAAGCAATAAAAAGATACTTTAAATCACCAAATAAAAATCTAAGACGACTCATAAAATACAGTAGACTATTTAAAATAGAAGATGAAATTAGAAAATATATGGAGGCATTATTGTGATTAATATCGAGAGTATAAAGGGCAAGATAAGAAGTCTGGCAGAGAAGAAAAATAAATTTTGGCACCTATTTTAAAAAATGATAGGTGCTTTTTTGATTTCGGAAAATTAATGATGGGATATTGGCTAATATAATAAAAAATTGTAGGAGAAATTATAAATATTAGTGTTTACGATTGAATAGTATTTGAAATAAAAGACATCTCTTACATAAGAGAAGAAGACGAGTACAAGAACTTTAGAATTTCACTAATGGCAAATGTTAGAATGACCAAAAATCCTATGAAACTTGACCTGACGACAGGAGATACAATTTAACAGACGCTGTCTGGCAAATTGTAGACAAGAAAAATTAAGTAAAAGAGAAGTGGAATTATTCTACTCTTTTTTTGCTTGCATTTAGAATATTTAAAACTAAATAAATTGCATGTAAATTGCTTAGCCTAGTACATAAGACAAAAGCTTTATAGCAATAAAACAGAGAGATTTTGTTAAAACATTTGGACGATTAAAAACAAATATTGATAGCTAAGAAAATGACAAAAATATTAGTATCTGGTCTTCTAAACTCTTAAAAGCAAAAGAACAAGTAAAGAGTCAAGATAAGGATGAAAAAAACATATTAGGGCAAATAAAGACTCTATAATATCTGTTGGGTGGGAGTAACTCTCTAATAGATATTTTTATGGAAAAAAATTGATAACCTTTTATTATATATAATAAAGCATTAGCTTTAACTTTGTTCAGGTTTTATGAATTAGATTATTGATAAGTAAGGTGAAAAGGACTTGGAAATTAAAAATTTCTGACAAAATTAACACAATTGACAATATTTATCAATTAACGATATAATTATAATTAACCAAGGATTAAAAAAAGGAGGAATAAATGAAAGGAAATTTTAAAAGAATGTTTGCGCTCTTGATAGCGTTAATTATAAGTATATCTTCTCTGGGAAGTAGTACTTATGCAGAGAGTATGTATTTTCGAGATGAAAATCAAGACGAAATCTATAATCTAAACGAAAATATAACTGAACCAGTCTTAAACCCCGAATACACATACTACATCAATCACAGGGACGAATTTATTTACGGATATATCCCGGAAAAATACATAAATGTAAGGGAGAAAAGCAGTCTTAGAAGTAGAAAGAAAAGGTCTTTAGATCAATTGAGGGAAGCAGGGTTTCCCCAAAAATATGATTCAAGAGAAAGAAATATTATAAGCCCTGTAAAAAATCAGTACATGGCGGGAGTTTGTTGGGCCTTCTCATCTCTTTCGACGATTGAAACTCTTTTGCTAAAAGAAGGCAAGGGAGAATTTGATTTTTCTGAAGGCCACATGGCATACAATGCATCTAAGGATGTGGACTTGGAAAGGGGCGGCAACAATCTGATAGCCATGAGATATTTTTCAAGACTGGCAGGGCCTGTCCAAGAAAAAAATGCTAAAGAATACGAAATCGTAGAGAACAATCCAAGAGTAGGTAGCAAAACTTTTGACAATAGGACAGTAAATCTCATGGATGATGCCGACAAACAATTGCACGAATTTTATGTGCCGGACATGATAGAGCTAGATTGCAACGTGGGTAATATAAAAAAATGTGTCATGGAATACGGCTCTGTTGCGAGTGGCTACTATGATGATAACGATTTCAATGATGCTTATGGATATGAAAAGACCAACCCTAACGACAAGTATCACAGAGTTAAAATACAAGATTTTGGCAATTTAGGCAAAAGGGCTATAGTCAACCACCAAGTCACAATAGTGGGTTGGGATGATGAAATGAAAATCATCAACAAGAAAAATGAAGAAGCTACGGGAGCTTTTTTAGTAAAAAATTCTTGGGGTAAGAAAAAAATCGGAGAAAAGGAAGATGGATTTATGTGGATATCCTATGACTCCTTTACTAAAGGGAAAAGAGATCCCCTATTCATCTTTCCAAGAATAGAAGATGCTAAAGATAAGTCTACCCACATCTATACCTACTCTGACTACAAGGGCAACAGAACTGAAATTGGAAATGGAACCAATGCCAACGGAGCGATAAACATCTACAAAAGACAGACCAAAGAGCCTGAAAAGCTAACCGATGTGAGGTTTTATAATAGCTCTAATACTCCAGTATGGTATGAGATATATATGACAGAAGATAGTGACAATTTTAAAACTCAAGAGAGAACTTTCAACTATCAGGGAGGAGAAGTTAAAAAGCTCATCATTAAAGAGAATTCAAATTGGAAAAAAATAGCAAGTGGAAACTTGAGTCACGCTGGATTTTATACCATAAAAGTAAATGACGACATAAGCCTATCTAAGGACAAGTTTGCCCTAAAATTCAGAAGCAACGCAAAGACTATTTCTTGTTACGACTACCAAAGTAATCAAGATGTGTCCTTCCTTTATAATGGACCAGAAAGCGAATCATATTACAACATAGACAAAAACTTCACTCTAGGTGCTTTGACAAAAGAAATAGACATGCCAGCGGTGCAAGTATCTGTCTTAGACAAGTTTGAAAAAGCAAAAGAAAATTATAAGCTTGAAGAAATAAAGCCACTTAAGGTGGAAATAAAAAACATAGGTAACACAGATATAAGCAAGCTAAACATCAGCCTGGAAGGCAAAGACAAGGCATCTTTTGACATAGTTGAAGGCGAGTTTGCAGATGTCAATCTCATAAAGGGTTCCAGCTTAGAAATCAAAATAAAGCCCAAAGAAGGACTAAAAGCAAAAAGCCAAGTGGGCGAAGCTTATGAAGCTTATCTGAGTATTTCGGCAGATAATTTAAAGACAGTAAAATCTGACAGCTTTAAATTCCAAGTAGAAAAAGATATAGAAGTAAACAAAGAGATTGTTGAATTTGGAGATGAGAATTTAAAAGAATTTATTTTAGACCTTTTAAAAGACAAGAATCATTCATCAAGAAGGGGTAGAGGCCCGTATAAAGCTGATATAGTTTTAGATAATCCCAACTATGAAAAGGATAAAGATATCGAAGACCTATATGACTTTGAAATGAAAATGTTCAAGAACTTCACTTATAGGAGAAAAGATCTAAAAGACACTAAAGGTCTAGAAAAAATGACTAATCTCACAGAGCTAGCCTTGCAAGCAAACAAAATAAAAAGTTTGGATTTCTTAAAAGACTTTAAAAATTTGACAATTTTAAAAGTTTATTCTAATGAAATAGAAGATATAACCCCACTAAAAAACTTAGTAGGATTAAAAACTTTATATATCGATGGAAATAAAATAAAAGACTTTTCACCTATAAAAGACTTGACCTTTTCACAAAATAAATTCTCCTTTGGCAAGCAAAATATCGACATCAAACTAAAGGGAAATGCCTTTAGCATAAACTTAATAGACAAAGAAGGCAGAAGCTATAATCTGGAAGAGGCAAGACTCGGCTCTAGCTTAAACGGAGATTATCAAAACATAATAGAAAAAGGCGACAATGGCATCTACAAATTCATACAAAAGCCAGAAGATACTGTACTAAACATAGGAAAAGCTAATAATACAGGAACTCCAACATGGATAATAAACATAGATGCATCTGCTCTTCCAAAGCATGAAG
This sequence comes from Peptoniphilus duerdenii ATCC BAA-1640, assembly GCF_000146345.1. GTDB lineage: Bacteria > Bacillota > Clostridia > Tissierellales > Peptoniphilaceae > Peptoniphilus_B > Peptoniphilus_B duerdenii. The sequence continues at coordinate 1,234,700 of NZ_GL397071.1, forward strand.
ACGAAAATCCAAACCCAAATGAAGGCGGAGACAATGAGGAAGAAACGCCGACTCCACCAAGCCAAAGAACAAGGGTAGATTTTGAAATAGACGACACGCAAAAAAATATATCTGTCCTCAAAGAAGCTATTTTGAAAATTTTAAAATCTGGAGAAAAAGACTTTAATTCTAAGGACGGATATGGAGGAGAAATTTCTGCTACGCTTTCTAAAACTTACAAAAAACCTCAAGCAGAAAATGAAATTTTTGAAGATGAAATGGCTCTATTTACTAATCTAAGCATCACAAAAAACATGTACTTGGTGAGCTTAAAAGGACTGGAAAAGGCAACGAACCTAGAGAGCTTGACTCTTTTTGAAAACTCAATAAGAGATCTAAGTCCTATCAAGACTCTAAAAAACTTGAAGACTATAAACATGGACTCAAATTATATAGAAGATATCAGTGCTTTAGAAAATCTATCCAGTCTGCAATCCATAAGTTTTATAAGCAACGAGATTAAAGACATGACTTCCTTGCAAAATCTGAAAAATTTGAAGCTTATTAATCTTGGCAAAAACAAGATTCAAGATTTGAGTCCCTTGAAAAATCTAGGCAAGTTAGAGAATTTGAGCCTATACGACAATGAAATAGAAGACATAAGCACTTTGAAAAATTTGCCGGGTATCACATATCTGAGATTGGAAAACAACAACATAAAAGATGTTTCGGCCCTTGAAGGAAACAAAGTCTTTGCAAACTTTTCCTTTGCAAATAATAGAATTTGTGACTTCTCACCCTTGAAAAATAGAATCAGAGGCTATACCTATGCCAGGGCCACAAACGATCAAAGAATAGAGCTCACCCCAGAAAAAAATCCCTTTACTCTAGTTTTAAAAGACTGCAGCGGCAAGAGCTATAACTTGGAAGCAGATTTCATAGAAAAAGTAGGAGAAAACACGTACAAGTACAAGGCTCAAACTAAAAACACAATAGGAGTAAAGGATGATTTTTATAGCAATATAGCAGGAAAATATGCCTGGATTGTGACAATTAATCCTGTAAAGTTAATACAAGCTGACAAGGAAAAACTTGAAAAGGCAATAGAAGATGGCGAAAATAAAATAAATCAACTGCAAAAATTGTTGCCAGAAGAAAAGAAAGACTTTATAGAAAAGATTAAAAAAGCCCAAGATCCAGCTCAAATTGAAAAAATAAATAAAGAAGCTGCTGACCTTGATAAGACTAGAAAAGAAGAAGCGGCAGCTGATGATGAAAGAAAAGCGATAGAAGTTAAAAAATTAGCAGCTGCTAAAAAAGAAGCAAAATCTAAAGTTGCTGCACTTTATAACTTAACTGAAGAAGAAAAGGCTGATATCCTTAAGAGAATAGATGGAGCTACTTCAAAAGCAAATGTAATTGATATAATTACAGAAGCAGAAAAAGAAAATAACAATAAAGTTCCTGAAACTGGAAGAGACCAAAATCCATGGGGACCAATATATAATTACAACCCATTCTGGTCACTACAATTTTATTCACCAACAATAACTGCAAGCAAGCCAGCCACCGAAACAAAAGTTCCAGTAGAAATAAAGATGGATTCTAAACTTGTTATCGGTTCAAAAACTTTTGTAGTTACAGTAGATGGTGTCCAAAAAGAAGTGAAAATGGATGTAGAGCCATTTATTTCAAACAATAGAACCATGCTACCTATTAGATTTGTAGCAGAAGCTTTAGGATTTAAGGTAGAATGGGATGATCCAACTAGAACAGTTATCTTAACAGATAAAGACACAGTAGTTAAAATACCAGTGGATACAAATCAAATAATTGTAAATGGCAAAGTATTTGAAAGTGATACAGCCCCAATTCTTAAGAGCAATAGAACAATGCTTCCAATTGCAAACATCGCAAGAGCATTAGGTCTAGTAGATGGCAAAGACATAATCTGGGATGGAGCTACAAAAGAAGTAATAATTAAAAGAAATATTGCAAAATAATCCATTTCTATTTAAAAAGGGCACTTAGGTGTCCTTTTTCTACTTTATAAGATAAATTTTATACTAATTGTCCACCTTGTTGACAAGACAAAAGATTTAGAGAACCTAAAACAAGGAGATTTTGTTAAAATATTTGGATAAGTAAAAAAAGCATTGACAATAACGGAAAGGAACATAAAAATGTCCGTATTTTGTCTTCTAAGCTCTTAAAAGCAAAAGAACAGGTAAAGAGTCAAGACAAGGATAAAAAGTCCATATTAGGGCAAATAAAAAGATTTAAGACAGACGAGAAAGCCAAATCAAAAAAGAAAGACCATAGCAAAGGAACAGAGAGATAAATATCGGCAGTCTTTGAACCGAACCCATAAATACTGAACAATTTTAGTAGGTTCTGTAAATAATTTTGTGTATCAACCCAAATCCTGGTAAAAGGGTAAGGGTTGATACATTTTTTTATGTATCAATTTCTGTCCATTTCTAAGGAATAGATCTTTTCTTGATTTGACACAACTTTAATAAACTGTCAATTTTTCATCAAAATTTACAGCAGATTTCATAATCAAATTTGAGCTTAATTAAAACATCCATTCAAAAAATATTTACAATTGAGATAAGATTTGATTTCAGCCACGTATTCTACTTGTCAATTTGCTTGAAGCATCTACCATTGTTAGGTATAAGTTTTTTTGTAAAGCTTAATTATTGAGTAATATAGTCTTCTTTTTTTTCACCTTTATTAGTTGCCTATTGAAGTTTTCTAGGATATTTGTTGTATATATTAGGCTTCATATTCTTCTGGATATTTAAAATATATTGATAGTTCTGTCCAGTTATTTTTCCAAGAGCTTACGCACATTGGATATTTTTCATCCCATTTTTCTTAAAAGATGCATAGATTTGTTATTGCTAAGTCTTCTGTTTATGCTTTGGTTACAGCTTATTTAATTTCGTGTATATTTTTGTATTTATTAAATTTTACACGAAAGTAGAATGAGTTTTTATTTATTACTTGTGCCGCATTTAATTTTACATGCGATAGAATATAAATAATTAGTACAAATATATAATCTTATAACATTAGTAAAAAGAAATCTTTGAAAGGCTACAAAGGTATAGGATAAAAGAAATTAATGCAATATGAAGATTTGTTTATTGAAGAGCTAAAGATAGCATGCGAGTTTAAAATAAGACAATAGCTTCTTAGGGCTAATTTTTTACGAATTTGTTTATATTAGTCAATCCTAAGAATGATGATTTTATATCAATCCTTCCTCTTTCATAAGAGATAACTCTCTTGAAAGGGCAGGCCTATTACAAGCTAAAAATTTCGCCAAATCCTCTCTGGATAATTTATTAGAAAATAAGGAGTCTTTCCCATATTTATCTATATATTTATTAATTTTTTCCCTAATCTTAGGTTTAGAATATATATCTAATTTGTAGGTTAAGTATGAAATTTGCTCATTATACAATTTTATAATATTTTCCATAAAAATCGGTCTGCTTGAACAGGACTTTTTATTTTCTTCAAAGATTTCGCTAACATCAAGGGCCAAAACTTTAGAATCTTTTTTTGCAATCATAAATCTATCAGTTAGGGAGAAAAAATTCAAAGAAAAAGAATCTGAAGCCTCATAAATTCTATCTATAATTTCCTTATCATCATCTATTGTAGATAGATCAATTCTTCCATTCAAAACTATACCTGCCTTAAAGCCCTTAGAAAAATCATATAGATATTCGCCTTTACTAAAAATTAAGGTTTTATGATCAATACAAGAAAGTATGTGGCGTATAGTACTTTCGTCTAAACCATAAAATAATTTACTTTTTAAAATAATTTTTTCCATAAAATCTCCCCCTTTGTTGCTTCTGCAACTGCAACAAAAATTATCTATGTTATAATTATAAACGTAATGATAACTATTATCAAGGAGGAAGAGAAAATGGAAAAAAGTAAAATTAATTTTGGGCATGATTTTTTAAAGATGCTTGGAAGAACAAGACTCAGACCAGGCGGCGGTCTTATGACCGATTGGTTACTTGATCAGGTACAGATTGATAAAGATATGAAGGTTTTGGAAGTTGCTTGCAATAGAGGAGATAACCTAATAAGAGTTTATACTAAATATAAATGCAAAATAATAGGCATAGACAATGACCAAGTTGTCATAGATCAAGCTTTGGAGAATATAAAGCTTTTAGGTCTAGACAAAGAAATTGAAGTTATGAATATGGATGCCTTAAAATTGGATTTTGAGGATGAAACATTTGATTTAATAATTAATGAAGCAATGCTTACCATGCTTCCAAATGAAGAAAAAGCACAGGCTCTTAAAAATTATCACAGAGCTTTAAAAAAAGGCGGCTATTTATTAACTCATGATGTGGCAGTGGAAAATGAAAGTGAAGATATAAGAAGGCAACTTTCAAAATTTACAAATATGAATGTTTATCCTCTAACCGTAGAAAATTGGAACAAACTGTTTATAGAAAATTCTTTTAAACCTTTTTCACAAAGGACTGGCAGGATGATTCTCTTAGACAGGGATACAATCATAAAAGATGAGGGACCAGTAGGGGCTGCAAATTTTTATAAAAATGCTTATGCAGAAGAAAATAGGGATAGATTTGTAAAAATGTTAGAGCGGTCTAAAAATACAAAAATTTCTTATATAGTTTTAGCAAGTAAAAAGGAGTATTAGATGAAAGCTATTAAAAAAATATCATTAATTTTATGCTTGACAGTGCTTGCCTTAACAGGAATGACTGCTTGTGGCAATACAAAACCTGAACAAAATTTAGAAAGTAAGGAAGTAGCTCAAACTGAGAAAAAGGAAGAAAAGACAGAAGAAACTAAAGATGAAAATAAAAAAACCAGGACAATCACAGACCACGCAGGTAACACGGTAGAGGTTCCTGAGAAAATTGAAAGAATAGTAATAGACCAGATTCCTATTTTATCTACTTATATGGCTTATCACCATGGGAAGGCTCCGTATATTGTTGGTTATGCGGGTTCTCTTAAGCAGGTAATTTCAAATACAGTTTTAAAAGATATAGCTCCAGAGCTTCTTGATAGCCAAAATACAGTTCAAGCTCAATCTGACATTAATATTGAGGAAATAATGAAGCTTAAACCAGATGTTATTTTTTACAATGCTTCGAATAAAGAACACTATGAAACTCTTAAAAAGACAGGGATTCCGTGTGTAGGATTTGCTACAGTTGGTACAAATGGACCAGCTGACCCAATAGATAGGTACACACAATGGTTAAAGCTCTTAGAAGATGTATTTGGCGAAAACGGAAAGACAGATGATTTTATAAAAGCAGGTCAAGATATTGTAAAAGATGTTGAAGAGAGAATTTCAAAAATAGATGATAGCAAAAAACCAACTGGTGTGATTTTATGGAAGTATGTTCAAGGTGTACCAATGGTTGCTGGCAAAGGTGTTTTTGGGGATTTCTGGCTAAATAGAATTGGTGTTAAAAATTTAGCTAATGAAACAAAAGGTTTTGCCAAAGTTTCTATTGAACAATTTTATCAATGGGATCCAGATATACTTTATCTTGATGGACCTGGTCTTCTTGATATTACAACAAAAGATGTATTTGAAAATTCAGTAGAAGGTATCAATTTTTCAAACATGAAAGCTGTTAAGGATAAAAAAGTATATAATACTAAGCTTGGTATGTGGAATTGGTTTACACCAAATCCAGACGGACCACTTGTACTAGCTTGGCTTGCAAAATCAACTTACCCAGAAGAATTTAAAGACTATGATCTAAAAGCAATGATTAAAGATTACTATAAAACATGGTATGATTATGAATTAACAAATGAACAAATTGAGGATATGTTTGATATATGATTAAAGAAATCTTTATCAAAGATAAAAAGATAACAGCAAGCTCATATGTGATACTAATTAGTCTACCTATATTGATCAGCGTTTTGGCACTTGCTATTGGGAGAATGCCTCTAAGCATCAGACAGATTGTAGATTTTTTCAATGCTTATTTAAGCGGAAGGGATTATGACCCCATGCTTGAATCAGTAATAATAAATGTAAGATTACCAAGGATTATTACTGGTCTAATAGTTGGAGCTGGTCTTTCCGCAGCAGGTCTTGCCTTTCAAGGGGTTTTTTCAAACCCATTGGCAACTCCTGATATATTGGGCGTAAGTTCAGCTGCAAGTCTTGGAGCTGTAATTGGAATACTTTTATCACTTTCCACCCTATCTATTCAAGTCTTTGCTTTAGCTTTTGGATTAATTGGAGTAGTTTTGACCCTTTATATCGGTAAGGGTAGAACTAAATCATCAACGATAATGCTTATATTGGCGGGTCTTGTGGTTTCTTCATTATCAAATGCTCTAGCGTCTCTTCTAAAATATACAGCAGACCCGACAGATAAGTTGCCAGCCATCAGTTATTGGCTTATGGGCTCTTTTGCAAGATCATCTTATAAAAATTTGATGCTTTCAGCACCCCTAATAATTTTGGGAATCATCATAATAAGACTCTTGATATTTAGGCTAAATATTATGAGCCTATCAGAAGATGAAGCAAAAAGTCTCGGGGTTAATGTCAAAAAAACCAGACTTATTTTTATATTTGCATCAACACTTATTACAGCTTCATCTATATCAATGTGTGGTCAAGTCGGATGGATTGGTTTGATAATTCCTCACATGGCAAGGATGATGGTAGGAGCCAACAACACTCATACCCTACCCTTTAGCATATCTTTAGGAGCAAGTCTTATGGTATTAATAGAAGCTTTATCAAGAACAGTTTCTGTAATAGAACTACCAATATCAGTTCTTACAGCAATAATAGGAGCTCCAATTTTTATAAGTTTAATTAGAAAAACTGGGGGTGGTTTCAATTAAATTAGAAATAAAAGATGCAGGATTTTATTATGATAAAAATCATGTATTATTTAAGAATTTATCTTTTTGTCTGGAGCAAGGTCAGGTTTTATCTATTTTAGGACCCAATGGAGTTGGTAAGACTAGCCTTATAAGATGTATATGTGATTTTGAAAAATGGAAACTAGGAAATAGTTTTATGGATGGAAAAGATATTTCAAGTTTTAATAGAAGAGACTTATGGTCTAACATATCCTATGTTCCACAAAAAAGGTCATTTTCTTTTGAATATTCTGGAATTGATATGGTAGTGTTAGGGCTTTCTAGTAAAATTGGACCATTTGCAAAACCAAGCGCAAGAGAATATAAGAAGGCAAATAATATTATGAAAAGTTTAGCTATCGAGAATCTTAAAGATAAGTCATGTTCTGTGATGAGTGGGGGAGAACTTCAGATGGTTCTAATAGCTAGAGCTTTAATATCAGATCCAAGTTTAATCATATTAGATGAGCCAGAAAGTGGTCTTGATTTTAAAAATCAACTTAAAATAATTTCATTAATCAAAAAACTATCCAAGATAGATAATATTAGTGTTATTATAAATACTCATTACCCAGCACATGCTCTTGAAATAGCGGATAAATGCTTGATATTAATGGAAAATGCTAGACATAAAATAGGCAAAACATCTGATATTATCTGTAAGGAAAATATGAAAGACGCCTTTGGGGTAGAGGTCTTACTTGAAAAAATAAAAAAAGATAAGAAAGAATATGAGACTGTAATACCAATTAGGATAGTAGGAGATTAAAATGAAAAATATTAGTAAGGGAAAAATATTGATACCAGAAGAAGTCATACCTATAAAAGACAATCAAACTATAAGCAAGAAACTTGTAGATTTATATGATCTTCACATCCTGCTTATGAGTCTGGACCAAGATACCAGCATTTCCCCTGAATTTTATGCTGAAGAAAGATTATATTTTGTTTTAAAAGGCGAGATTAACTTTAATAATGAAAAACTTATAAATAATGAATTAATACTTTTTGAAAAAAATAAACTTTTTGACATAGAGACAAATAAAAAAAGTATATTTTTAGAAATCGCAATTAACTTAGAGGAGGAAGAAATGAAAAATATTGACAAAGGAAAGAAAATTAAACTAGTTGACTATTTAGATTATGTAGATGGAGGAATCGCAAACATTGACATTGTATCAAAAGAAGGGTTTAGGCTTGTTCTAATGGCATTTGATGCAGGGGAGGGGCTAAAACCACACAAGGCTCCTGGAGACGCTCTTGTCCTAGCGCTTGAGGGCAAGGCGAAGCTTCTTGTTGGAGATAAAGAAGTCGAGATTGAATCCGGAGAACAAATAGTATTTCCTGCAAATGTAATCCATAATGTAACTGCAATTACAAGATTTAAGATGATGTTAATCTTATCTATAGATAAATAACAAAAGATCTTGAATGATTTTTTATCGTAAATCTAAAACTTAAAATTGGGTCTATTGGGCTGTTACAAAAGTCCTAGCATAGAAAAAAAGACAAGGAAACTAAAAATCCTCGTCTTTTTTTTGAAACAATGAATTTATGAAAAAAATTACAAATACATCATCTTTTAGAAAAAAGATTCTTCCTGAAACTGTGCAAGAAATGATGCACAGATTCCTTTATTTTATCAGATGGTTTTTAAACAACTAATTTCAATACTAAGAGGGAGAAAGAGTCCAATAAAAAATTTCATCAAGAAGTGGAAAAGGAGAAGTTATATTCTATGTCATTTAAAGCTGATTTTGTTGGAGAACCATATTAGGTTTCTTGTTATTACAAAAATAGTCGTTGTCCTATTTGTATTTATACAAAGCAGTTGGGAGTAGATGAATTAATACCTCTATTTTTTGAGCTTGATGTGGTTATAATAGTTCTTCAACAAAGATCACACCGCAGAAAAGATGCCATAGCAATGGAGCCAATTGTTGCGATTTTTTAGCAAAGGCGATAGAGAAAGAACCAAAGCCATAAGGATAAGATATGGGGTGTAAAAAATAAAATTTAGCTTAATCACAGTAATCGCATTTTAAATTGTGATGTTTGCAAGCTAAATTACGAACCTCACTAGGAAGTTTTCCCTTGTATCTTTTGTAATAGATGGAAAATTTGCTATGGGATGTGTATCCAACAGATTCTGCAATTCCCTTTATAGGTAGATCGGTATTTAAGAGAAGAGTTTCAGCTACATTAATTCTTTTTCTTTGAGTGTATTCTGTAATGCTTTGACCATATTTTTCTTTGAACAAATTTTTTAATTTCGTTCCGCTCATTTTAGATATTTTTTCAAGGGTTTCTTGATTTACATTCATGGCGAAATGATCATCTAAGAATCTTGCTACATCTTCAAGTGCTTTATTATCATCAGATTCAATTTTATATTTTTTTCTATTTAAGTAGGTATCGATTACTATACTTATCCACTCATTTGCTTTGGCTTTAAAGAAAAAATCAGCGGCAGGAGCGTCCATCTTACAATTTAATATTTCCATTGCCACTTTTTCCAATGACTTTGTAAGTATTATTTGATTTGTTTGAAGTAAAGCCCTATAAAAGGATTCAAGATCGATATTAATGGATGACAGGTGCTTTTCTAAAAGTTCTCTTTTAAATCCAACAGAAACAGTGAGATAGTAACTATTCTCGTGTAATAAAAATAGAAAGTCATCTTCTATATTGTCAAAATCAAGAGTATATAAGGAGTTTGGCGTCAAAGTTTGATAAGGGTTAAATTTTTCACCGTTTGCACTTACAATATAGCTAGAGCATATCGAAACATAGTTTTCCATACTATAAGTACTATTTTGAATAACTTCTTCTTTGATATAAAAATCGTGGATATCAATAATAAATTCATTTCCTTCATAAAACCAATATAGGCCTTCTGCATTAATTGAATCATCTTTACTCCAACAAAATGTATGCCCTGCACTTGAATATTTCTTATTATTTTTACATTCATCTACGTTCATATATTCTTTTACAAAATCATAATATGTCATAACACACTATCCCTTTTAGACAATATTCCAATTAGCTTTATTAATTCAAAACTATTGTATTAGTAATTATAACTGATGTATAATAAAAACGCAATGATAATTATTATCTCCTAGGCAAATTTGAATCTAATAGGAATATTAAGGAGGGGAATATGAAAATTTATAAAAGGCTTTTTTCCTATGTGCCTGAAGAAAAACATAATGGATATATAGCAGTTTTTTTATCAGCACTATCTGCATTTTTAATGGTGTACGGATATTCGTTACTGTATAAACTTTTAAGAAGTTCCATTGTTGAAGGGGATTTATTAGTAGCTAGGACTTTGTCCATTCAAGCTGTCTTATATTTGACGATAGGGGCATTAGTTTACTTTTTGTCGGGCTTTTTTTCTCATAAACTTGGATTTCGCTTAGAAACTAATTTAAGAAAAAAAGGTATAGATGGACTTACAGGAGCAAGTTTTCGCTTTTATGATTTAAACCCATCTGGAATTATAAGGAAAACTATTGATGACAATGCAGCTAAAACTCATACGGCAGTAGCACATATGATACCAGATAACTCTCAAGCTTTTTTAATTCCAGTATTATCTTTAATACTTGCCTTTTCTATTAGTAGCAGAGTGGGATTAGTTATTCTTATACTAACAATAGTAGGGGCTCTTATTTTAAAGAACATGATGGGTGGAGGAGAGTTCATGGAATACTACCAAAAATCCTTAGAAATTTTAAGTGGTGAAACAGTTGAATATGTCAGAGGCATGCAAGTTGTTAAAATATTCGGAGCTACTGTAGAGTCTTTTAAAACTCTTTATAAGGCGATTAAGGATTATTCTAAGTATGCTCTTGATTACTCAATTAGTTCTAAAAAACCTTATGTACTATATCAATGGATATTTTTTGGAATTATTACAATTTTGTCTATCCCTATAGTTTTTACCATAAATAAAGTTAATAATGCTAATTTGCTTATTGTTGAACTATTCATGATTTTGTTTTTAAGTGGAGTAATGATGGTTTCATTTATGAAAATTATGTGGGCTAGTATGAACATCTTTAACGCTAGGTATGCGGTAGATACTTTGGAAGATTTATATAAAAAGATGAATGAAGATAAATTGTCTTATGGAGAGAATATTAATTTCAAAAACTATAATATAGAGTTTGATAATGTAACATTCGGTTACAATGGAAATAAAGTATTAGAAAATTTATCTTTTAAATTAGAAGAAGGAAAAAAATATGCCTTGGTGGGTCATTCAGGATCAGGTAAATCGACTATTGTAAAGCTATTATCTGGTTTTTACAAAGTAGATAGTGGCAGTATAAAGATTGGAGAGAGACCCTTAGAATCTTATAGTAAGGATGCTCTAATAAACACAATTTCTTTTGTTTTTCAGGATAGCAAACTTTTTAAGACATCTATTTACGAAAATGTTGCTCTTGCTAATAGAAATGCAAGTAGAGAAGAAGTTATGAAGGCTATGGAACTTGCAGGTTGTAATGTTATTTTAAATAAGTTTCCTGAAAGGGAGAATACCATAATCGGCTCAAAAGGAGTCTATTTATCAGGAGGAGAAAAACAGAGAATTGCTATTGCAAGAGCCATGCTCAAGAAATCTAAAATTGTAATTATGGATGAAGCTAGTGCTTCTATTGATCCAGACAATGAGTATGAGCTTCAAAAGGCCTTTAAAAACCTTATGAAAGATAAAACAGTTATTATGATTGCCCATAGAATAAGTAGTATTCGTTCCGTTGATGAAATTTTAGTTTTGGATAACGGTGAAATAATTGAAAGAGGCAGTGATCAAGAACTTATTTCAAAAGGTGGAAAATATAAGGAATTATTAGAGCTTTACGATAGTGCAAATCAATGGAGGGTTAAAGATGAGGAAATTTTATAAAAAACGCTTTTGTCTGACTGATAAAGGGGCAAAAGATCTCACTAAATCTACTATATCGAGTTTCTTGGTTTACTGTATTAATATGGTCCCTGCCTTTATTTTAATGATGTTAACAGATGAGCTTCTTTTGAAAAATGTTAAAAGCCCTTATTTATATTTTGGCGTTTCTGTTGTTACATTAGTAATAATGTATGTTTTGTTAGCCAAAGAATATGATGATCTTTATACTACAACTTATGAAGAGAGTGCTAATTTAAGAATAGATATTGCTGAAACTCTATCAAAACTTCCCCTATCCTACTTCTCAAAACATAATTTATCAGATATATCTCAAACGATTATGGCAGATGTGGAAAAAGTAGAACATGCTATGAGTCATTCAATACCTAAAGTAGGAGGAATGGTTTTATTTTTCCCACTAATTGGAATTATGTTAATGATAGGTAATTTTAAGATGGGGCTTGCAGTAATGATCCCAACTATTTTAAGTTTTATACTAATACCTATTGCTAAAAAGTCGCAGGTAAAAGGAAACAAGAAATATCACAAGGTACTTAGAGAAAACTCAGAAAAATTCCAAGAAACCATTGAACTTCAACAAGAAATAAATAGTTTTAACTTATCCGATGAAGTGAGGTCTTCGTTATATATGCAGATGGATGAAAGTGAAAAAATACATCTTAAAGTTGAACAAGGCTCTCTTTTTGTAATGGGTTTATCCTCTGCTCTTGGCTTTGTAAGTATTGCAGTAGTTAGTTTTGTTGGGATTAGCCTTATTCTATCTGGGGAGATTGACATTTTATATCTCTTAGGTTATTTAATGGCTGCCATAAAAATAAAAGATATTTTCGATTTATCAAAAGAAGGATTATTAGAAGTGTTCTCTATAGATCCAAGTGTTGAAAGGATTAGGGAGATTAAGGAAACAAAAATTCAAGAGGGTAAAGATGTAGAACTGAATATGTTTGATATAGTCTTTAAAAATGTAGCTTTTTCTTATGATGATAATCAGGTTTTAAAGGACATTAGCTTTACTGCGAAACAGGGAGAGGTAACGGCTCTAGTTGGAGCTTCTGGCTCTGGAAAGACAAGTATATTAAGATTAATATCAAGATTATATGATTATGATAAAGGTCAAATTTTAATAGATGGAAAGGATATAAAAAACATTTCCACAGATTCTTTATTTAAGAAAATATCTATTGTTTTTCAAGATGTTACTTTATTTAACTCATCTATATTAGAAAATATTCGTATAGGTAAAAAAGATGCCAGCTATGAAGAAGTTGTAAAGGCAGCTACCCTTGCAAATTGTATGGATTTTATTAATAAACTTCCTAATGGGTTAGATACAGTTATAGGAGAAAATGGGTCAGAGCTTTCTGGTGGTGAAAGACAAAGACTTTCTATAGCTAGAGCCTTTCTGAAGGACGCACCAATACTTATATTAGATGAAATATCAGCAAGTTTAGATGTGGACAATGAAAAGAAAATCCAAGAAAGTTTGAATAAATTAATAAAGGATAAAACCGTTATTATTATATCCCATAGATTAAAATCTATTGAAAATGTAGACAAAATTATAGTCATAGAAAATGGATATGTGGAAAGTCAAGGCAATCATAAAGAACTGATAGAAGAATCAAAATTGTATAACAATTTATTAGAAAAAACAAAACTAGCAGAAGAATTTATTTATTGAGGGGATTAAAAATGAAACAAAACATGAAAGAACAGTTGTTAACCAAGAAGCCATTGTCTTTAATGTTTCAATTATCTATACCAGCAGTAATTGGGATGGTAGTTATAGGCCTATATCCACTTATGGATGGAATATTTGCTGGACAAATAATTGGCGAGAATGCTATGGCGGCTTGCTCAATAGCTATGCCGCTTACATTTTTTAATAATGGGATTGCAACGCTTATAGGGATAGGTTCGGCATCCATTTTATCAAGAGCCATGGGAAAGGGTGATAAAGATACTATAGACAAGCTTATGGGAAATCTTATCTATTGGATTATATTTTTTTCAACGATCCTAACAATAGGAGGAATACTTCTAGGACCCTATTTTTTAGATTTAATTGGAGCAACAGGAGAAATAAAGGCATTAGGAATAAGGTATTTAAGAATAATATTTCTAGGCTCAATTTTTGTAAACTTTACCCAGTCAGCCAATATGGTTATGCGTGGCGAAGGACTTATGAAAAGAGCAATGAGTATCATGGGACTTGGTGCCTTTATCAATATAGCTCTTGATCCAATACTAATGAAATTAATGGGTGATTATGCCATTGAGGGAGCAGCTATAGCAACTGTAACAGCACAAATAATCCAAGCGGTTATTACTCTTTATTATTTTAAGAGTAAAAGCGAAAATGTAAAAATAAAGAAAATAAAAAAAGAAAAAGATATATCAAAGGAAATGTTTGGAGTAGGAGTATCAGCTATGATCATGCAAGTATTTTTCATGGTTCAACAAACATTGCTTTATAGACAAGCTTTTAGATATGGAGGAGATCCAAATGCAATATTAATGTCGGCAACTTTGAGAATTTATGGATTTTCATTTATACCAATTTGGGGAATGAGTCAGGGGTTACAGCCGATTATTGGTACAAACTTTGGAGCAAAACAATACGATAGAGTAAAGGAAACTATGAAGATATTTTCTATAGGAGGAACAGTACTTGCAGCAATTTTTTGGTTACCAGCACAAGTATTTTCAAAACAGTTACTTGGTTTATTTAAAGTAAGTCAGGATATAATTTCAAGCGGAGTTAATAATTTCAGAATGTTCTATTCAGTATTTATTCTTTATGGAATTATGATTATGACAATAACTTTTTTCCAAGCGATAGGGGATGGGAAAAAAGCTGGAATGATTGTAATGTTAAGACAGCTAATACTACTTGTTCCAGCCTTACTTATATTACCAAGAGTATTCGGAGTAGGGGCTGTTTGGTGGGCAGAACCAGTTGTAGATTTTACTATGATAATGGTAGGTTTAGCAATGCAAGCAAAGGCTCTTTCAAATATGAATGTAAATGATTAAAAATAAAATAAAGAGACAAACAAAAATAACAGAAGAATTTATTTATTAGGAGGACATAAGCAAAGACTTGCAATAGCATCTGTTATGTGCAAGGATTCTCCGCTTGTCTATTTCGACGAACCTTCAAGTGATATGGATTATTCCAATATGATAAAAATATCGGCAGTCTTTGAACTGCCTTTATTTTTTATTTAGTTTAACGCAGCAAATCATATAATTGAAAGAAATCTGTTTTATATGCTATAATTGAGTTGATAATAAATATCACTTAATATAAAAAGGAGGTAGACTTATGACCCTAAATAAATATATCTTAATAGGTCTTTTTGGTTCATTCTTGATGTTTTTGGGAGACATGACCCTATATTATGATCCAAATGATTACGATGGCAAGGATACTATAAATAATATCATTGGCATTATGAAAAATGTCAGCATAAAAAGATTATACATTGGTGGTCTTTTAGGTCCAATATGTGCCTTTATATATTGTATTGGGTTTTTCCATATTGTTTTGGGCATACAAGAAAAGTATTTAAATGTTGCTTGGTTTGTATTTTTAATAAATGTTTTTGGTATGATATTGGGAGGGGCTTATCATATTCAATGTGCCTACTTAGGTCTTTTATCAAGGCACGAAAACAAGGGAGCGCTTGATGAATTTTTAAAATTTTTAAAATTTCAAGCAAAAATAGTTTTTGGAATTATGGCTTTAGCAAACATAGCCCTAGCATTGATAATTTTATTTGGGTTAACAGTATTTCCAAGCTGGCAAGCCTTATTTACACCTATATTTCTTTTGATTTTTACTCCTCTTGCTGAGAGATTGCCAAAGGGACTACACATGATCGTTCGTGGAGGTTGGTTAAACATAATATATTTTATTTACTACCTATCTTTATTGATAAATTATACTAATATCAATTTATAAGATTATAAAGTAAAGGATTAAAATTATTATTTTAGTAGACAAGACAAATTTTAGAAAATTAATTATTTACAGGAGGAAATTTTATGAAACAAGTAGATTTTATTGATGACAAGAAAACAAAAGCTGACTACAAAAACTGGGTTCCCAAAAGCTTGTTAAAGAATTTAATATTTGCAAGCCTTGCAGCTTTCATCCTATTTATAGCCTTTGGTGTCAGTGATTTTGTATTTAGTGGAAGAACTCGTCTAATATGTGCCCTTATTCTTGGGTTTGTAACGTTGATACTTATTTTCTTTGCAAGCTGGATGAGATTTTTATATAGAACTTTTGATTACAACGGAAAAAGAAAGCTTGCCAAAGTCATAATAGAGGGGACTGCCGACTATGTAAAAATTCCAGATGGCGGTATAGGACTTGACATTGGATGTGGTAGCGGGGCACTTACCATAGCTTGTGCAAAGAAAAATCCAAAAGCGACAATGGTGGGTTGTGACATATGGAGAGGTACATATAAAACTGAATTTTCTAAAGAACTCTGTGAGAACAACGCAAAATTAGAGGAAATAGCAAATGTAAGATTTGAAGAGGGCAATGCTGTAAAACTTCCCTTTAGGGATGAGAGTTTTGATGCAGTGACAAGCAACTACGTTTATCACAATATAACGGGGGAAAATAAACAAAAACTTTTACTGGAAACATTACGTGTACTTAAAAAGGGAGGAGTTTTTGTTATCCATGATTTGATGAGTAAGTCAAGATATGGAGATATGAATAAATTTATGGAAAAGCTGAAAAAAGATGGCTTCGAAGATGTGCAATTAATTGATACAACAAAGGGTCTTTTTATGAGTCACAAAGAATCTTTATTCCTTGGACTTTCTGGCTCAGCTCTTCTTATTGGGAGAAAATAAAATTGTATATAAATTAGTATAAAAATTTTATCTGCAAATTTGAAACGATTAAATAAATTTAATAAGCTAAGTTTAAAAGCATCTACAAATGTAGGTGCTATTTTGTTTGTAAATTTAATTTTATGTAACAAGAAGTTTTATCAAAATCTTCTATAGTATAGATATAATCTAATAAAAATATGCTATAATTAAATTAAGATTAAAGAAGTGTCATGTAATTTATAGGAGTGTGGAGTTTTTAGTCACAATTATATTTACTAACTAGATTAGCTTTTTCAAATGTTAGAAATATAAATTTATTTTGTGATTTGCATTGGGAGGACATAGGATGAAATATAATGGTTTTTATTTTTGGTTATTTAAAAGACCGATGAAAAAAGTTCTTATAGAGAAGTATGGCAAAGTATATGCTTCGGATATTATTAGAAAGAGCAAGGGTGTCTATAGAGATTTGGTTGAGAACATGGATGACATCGGTGCTGACAACCCAATGGTTTACAATGAAATGTTTGCTCTAGTATTTGTATCTCCATATTTAGCAAGCGATAAGAAGATTCCGCCAGAAACCATCCAAGAAATGATGCGCAGATCTCTCTACTATATTAAGTGGTTCTTTGCTATGACAGACTTAAATACAAAGAGAGGTAAGGCTAGCAACAAAAAGAATATAGTTAAGTATTATAAATGGTACACTCCAGAAAAAGAAAAACTTTATCCGACTTCTTTTAAGGTCGATTTCGAAGGTCAACCTTACGAAGATGCTTGTTACTATCGAATAACTCGTTGCCCAATATGTACATATACAAAGAAGCTAGATGTGTTTGAACTGATGCCACTTTTTTGTGAGCTTGATGATGTGATGATTACCCTTCAGCATGGAGTTTTACATAGGAAAGAAACCATAGCTAAGGGAGGAGACTACTGCGATTACTTCATCGTAGGAAATAAAGAGTAATAGATAATTTATTATTTGTAGTCTATTTGATTTAAATAATTTTAATTAAGGGAAAGAAATGAATATCATTACATATGGAAATAAAAATAATAAATCAATATTTTTTATTCATGGTCTTGCCTCTACTGCGGATCTATGTTTTAAACCCCTTCTTCCTTATTTACAAGACTACTATGTAATTTTCTGTGAATTAGATGGTCATTACGGAAGTAACCCCAAAGACTTGACTTCCTTGAAAGAAACAATAGATTCAATAGAAAGTTACATATTAAATGAAATGGGCGGGAGTCTATATGGACTATGTGGATTTTCCATGGGAGCTACCATTGCTGTTGAACTCATTGGTAGAGGAAATATTTCTCTTTCAAAAGTCCTACTAGATGCGGCGATTACTGCTGAATTAGGGCTTATGGCTACGCCATTTACCTATGCTTTTATTATAGGGACAAGTAGAATCAAAAATAAAAAGCCAATACCTAAATTTTTATTAGATAAGATTATGGGCAAGGATAATCTAAGCATAATAGAAATGATGTATCCGCAAATTTCAAAAAATACGATTAAAAATGCCTGTAACTTTATCTATCATTACAAAGTCCCAGAAAATTTAGCCAATTTTTCAAATCCAGTACTATTTTGGCGAGGAAGCGAAGAGCCAATCCCTGAGAAAAGTGAAAAGATATTAAGAGAGTATCTTCCACAAATGAAAACAGAAGTATTTGAAGGAATGGGCCACGGACAATTCCTACACGAACATCCCAAAGAATACGCAGAGAAACTAAAAATCTTTTTGGAAAATAAATAAGGAGAATATTATGGATATAACAAGAGCAATATTAGATGGAATTGCAATGGCTGCTATCTTTAACGGTGCAGTTGCAGCTTTTGTACTGATTAACCCAAGATTTTTCTTCGATTCCTATCCAAAGAAAATACAAAATTCGGCTCCAGAAAAGATGACAAAAGAAGAGAAAAGAATAAATTTAATACTTACGATTATAATTTCAGGAATCGTATTTATATATGGAGTGACATCTCTTTTACATACAGGAATAAGAGAACTTAGATATCTTTTCTGGATGAGCTATATTCAGTGGATAATATTAAACTTGGGAGATTTCTTTCTATTAGATGTAATTTTGTTCCAAGGAAAGTACAAGAATAAGATAGTAATACCAGGCACAGAAGGACATGAGGACTACGAATTTGGAAATTGGATGAAACATTTGGCTATTAAAGAACATTTTATCTTGATGCCATTTTTACTAATTCCAATAGTATCCATAGTCCAAGCGTGGCTAGTGATTCTACTTGGATTATAAAATAAAATTTTGACACAGAAGTGCGAGAAAAACTCTTAAAAAATGCAAATAATATAAGATAATAATTTATAACAAAAATAAATTTAACTAAAAATCACGAGGAGAATAATTTGGAAATTAGAAAAATATCAAAATCAGACTTAGAAGATTTAGCAAGATTAATGGTGGAAGTATTTAATACACCACCATGGAATGACACATGGACAGAAGAAACAGCTTCCGAGTCCTTGCTTTCACTAATAGATGCACCTGGATTCTATGGCAATGTCATGGTTGATGGGGATAATATAATCGGGGCGATAATGGGTAACAAAAGATTGTATTCCACAGAAACCACCTACTATCTCTATGAGTTTTTCGTTTCAGATAAATATAGAGGAAAGGGAGTTTCGAAAAAATTATACGAGAAGACTATGAGCGAATTGAAGGAGGAGGGAGTAAGTGGAGCCTTCTTCACAACCATTAGAAATAGTGCAGCATATAAATTTTATATAAAAGAAGGAGCATGGGATTTAGAAGATTCCGCTTGTTTCTACCACAAATTCTAAAATATTAATTCACCTATTAAAAGTAGGTGTTTTTTTTACAAAAATTTAAAATCAGTAAAAAAAGCAAGTTTTAATTATTACGATATTTAAGAAATTCCTTAAGTAATTTGTAAGAAATAGTTAGATGTTTTGTAAAAGTTATTTATTATAATACGGTCATAGATACAAAAGATATCTAAATAAAACTTAAGGAGAAAAAAATGAAAACAAATTTAAAAAGAAAAATAGGTTCAATTATACTAATAGGATGTCTAGCTCTAGGTCTAGCTGCCTGCGAAAAATCAAATGCATCTGATTATTCAACTGGGATGGTTACAAGAGAAGACATACAAAGTGAATTTGTAGAAACTTGTAAGAATCTTAATTGGCCAGAAGGTTACGAAGTTCCAAAAGAAATCGATGAAAAAGAAGACGGCGCAGATTATGAAAAAGGATTTGGAAATACAAGAGCAAGCATGTATTGGGAAGCAGCTTGGGAAAAAGAATGGTTAAACACTTATAAAACAGATCCAGCAAGAGCCGAAAAAGCATTAAAAGAACTAGAAAACGCAAAAATGATGCCATACATGTCAGAAGACAAGTGTGACGATGCTACAAGGGAATATTTCGATAAAATCATGGAACAAGCTAAGAATGGAGATCCATCAGGTTTCGAAGAAAATATAAAATTAAACGCACCTGAATAATTTTTCATATCTTGTCATAATATAAAAACAAACTTCTAGATTAATCTAGGAGTTTTTTTAATTATACAAATAAATAATTTTTAAAATCGCCTAATTCTTTTTTTATCGCCTAAAAAATGATATAATTTAGGAGATAATAGGAGGATTAGGTGATGCGAAATTTTGATTATTCTAAATTAAATAGTATAAAATGGGATGGAGAAATTTTAAATTATATTTCCAAAATTGGAGAATACAAGGGTAGACAAGAGCTTTTTCTGAGTCAAAAGCCAAAAGTTTTAGACACTCTAGTGGAACTTGCAATTATCCAAAGTACAGAGTCTTCGAATAAAATTGAAGGGATAAGCACAACTAATACAAGGTTAAAAGATTTAGTTCTAAAAAAAATAAAACCAAAAAACAGAGATGAAGAAGAGATATTAGGCTACCAAGATGTTCTATCCACAATCCACGAGTCTTACGAATTTATACCAATTACACCAGAGATAATTCTGCAGCTTCACAGAGATCTATTTAAATACTCTGAGAAATCTATTGGAGGAAAATTTAAAAATACACAGAATCTAATAACGGAAACCCTCTCAAATGGAGAAAGGATAGTTAGATTTACCCCACTTAAACCTTATGAAACTGAACAGGCTGTCAGGATGATTTGCAAGTCATATAACGAAGAAATAGATAGGGGAGAGGTCAATCCTCTCATACTAATTCCAACATTTGTCCATGATTTTTTATGCATTCACCCATTCAATGATGGAAACGGAAGGATGTCGAGACTTCTAACCACCTTGCTTCTCTATAAACTAGGCTACGTAGTGGGAAAATATATAAGTCTAGAAGAAAAAATAGAAAAAACTAAGAATGTTTATTACGAAGTTCTTCAAAAAAGTGGTTATGGTTGGCATGAAAATAATGAAGATATAAACTTTTTTGTAAAATATATTTTAGGTATTATTTTATCGGCTTATAGAGATTTTGAAGAGAGAGTAGATATATTTAATACTAATCTTTCTGCATTTGAACAAGTTGAACAAGTCGTAGCTAGGAAGATAGGTAAATTTACCAAGAGTGAAATAATGGAACTTACCCCATCAATAAGTAAATCATCCGTAGAAAATTCACTAAAAGAATTAATAGAGAGAAATGTAATTGAAATGCATGGAAAGGGCAGGGCGACTTACTATATAAAAAAATAATTTTATAGTAATAATATTTTACCTTCTATATAAAGCTAGATAAGCATTAGTAATTAAACTAGCTTACTTTAGATTAAAAAAACATAATAATACAAAATAATTTAAAAAATGCTTTTAGAAAATAATATAAAATTCTAAAAGCATTTTTTATTTTAATATTAAAAATAAATTTTGTCATATCTCGAACATTAATAGTTTCAACTACTCTATAAAACGGTTAAATTATATTTTAAAAATCTAATCTAACATGAATTGTGAGCTAAAATATTTTTGAGAATTTATTATTAAAAAAGTCAGAATTTGCGATGTTTATAAGTAAGAAAATCGTTTGCTTTTTATAATTTTATCTTATAAAATCAGGGTAAAGGAGGTAGATCAGAATGAAAATTGCAGATTTAAAATCAATTCATATTTTTGAAGGTATAGATGATAAAATTTTAGAGAAAATTTGTAAATTAGATATAGACAAGGCTCATTTAATGCCAGGAGATATGGTGGTTTGTGAAGGGGAAGAGGTAGACAGTCTTATAGTAATTAAATCTGGTCTACTTAAACAAGCTAAGTATTTAGAAGATGGTTCGGAAAAAACAGTTGCTTACTATTATGAGAATGAAGTTTATCCTTTACATCTATTATATACAGAAATTAAATTTTGGCCCTACGATATTTATGCTGAGTTTGAAAGCGAGATTTTCTACATACCATGGGATGAGTTAAAAGAGATAATAGCTTCTGAAAAAAGTCTTGTAAACAATGTCTTACTTTTCACTGCAAATTGCACATGTCATACAAAGATCATATTAAATGCCACAAGATATAAAAAGGTTCAAGAAAGAATTGCATATTGGCTCACTATGAAGAAATATATCAGTTATTGTAAGATACCTGTTACTCAGAAAATGCTATCTGATACCCTAAGGGTTACGAGACCGAGCCTTAATCAAGAATTAAAAAAACTCGAGTCATTAGGTGTCATAAAAATAGAGACAAATAATATTGAAGTTATAGATGAAGAATATTTAAAGGAGATTATTGAAGATATTTAGAAAACATTTGCAAATGTTCGTATGCTAACTTGCTACACTAAAAAATAGTTGGTAAGATGTATACAGAAAGCAAAGCTCAAGACTTAGTAACAGTATTTCATAGCTACATATGGGTTTTAAGCTTTTATCTTTTATCTTCATTCCGAGCTCAAATGAAGATAATGCCAGAATTAATGAAAACGATACTTTGAATAGTAAAGGAGATTATTATGACAGAAAAAATGAACCCGGAATTTAAATTTGTTGACGGATACGGATTTAACGAAGATATACTTAAGGAAGCATTTGCTGAAGCAAGAAAGATTTACAAAGAAAGAGGATTCATGAGAAACATGGGTCAAGGAAAAGCACCAGCTATAACTACAGTTGATATGGCTAAAGCTTGGATGAGTGAAGGACACCCATTCACTTGTGATAAATCTGAAGAAGTTTGTGCAAATGCACTTAAAGTTCTTGAAGCAGGAAGAAAAGCTGGAGTTCCTATATTCCATACTACTACAGGATATACTGGAGATAAACAATGGGACCTTCCAAGATGGGATGAAAAAATACCTATGAGCGCACTTGACATTGACAGTGAATGGATGGAAATTGATCCTAAGCTTAAGCCACTTCCAGAGGAGCCAGTTATCCATAAGAAATACGCTTCTAACTTCTTCGGTACTCACTTAGCTCACATCCTTACATTCCTTGGAGTTGACACTCTAATCGTAATGGGAGCTACTTCTTGTGCATGTGTTAGACACACTGTAATGGACTCAACAGGGTACGGATTTAAGACACTTATCCCTGAAGGAACTGTTGGAGACAGAGTTCCAGGAGTTGTTGAGTGGAATATGTTCGACATGGAAGCTAAGTTTGCTGACGTTCTTCCAGTTGACGATGTTGTTAAATACCTAGAAAGCATTGACAGTTCTGTTTATACAAAACACGAAAGAAAATTTGACAAATAAAACATATTTTAATAAGTAAACTAATACGCTGAGGCAATTTAGGGCATTACGCTATAAATGCCCAGCGTTTTTTTATAAGGAGATGCTATGAAAAGACTATTAATTAAGAATGGTACTATTATTTCCGCTACATCTGAATATGTGGCTGACATATTAGTTGAAGGAGAAAAAATAAAAGAAATCGGTATAGATCTACCGGTAGATGGCTGTGAAGTTATAGATGCTACTGGCAAGTATGTATTCCCTGGTGGAGTAGATGAGCACGTGCACATGGGACCTTTTGGATCCTATTCATTCGAAACTTCTCATGCAGCACTAGTGGGTGGAACTACAACTATAGTAGACTTCGCTCCACAATTCAAAGGTAAGACTCTTATTGAATCTCTGCAAGAGCATGAAAAAGAAAACGCAATAGGCAAGGCATCTTGTGACTATTCATTCCACTCAATGGTAATGGACAACGATCCAGATCTACTTATGAGAAGTATTCCAGAGCTTGCTAAAAACGGAGTTGCTAACATAAAATTCTTCATGGCATACAAGGGAACACCTTTCTATGCAAATGATGAACTTATTATAAAAGGAATGACTGAAGCTAAGAAATATGGTTTAACATCCATGCTTCACTGTGAAAACGGAGACTTCATCGAAGCTTTAGCTAAAAAATACAAGGCTGAAGGAGTTAAAGATCCTATAGGACACTCCCTATCTAGACCACCAATAGTTGAAGACGAAGCAACATTTAGAGGAATTGAAATGGCGAAGATCGCTGACTGTCCGCTATTTGTAGTACACGTTTCTACTAAGAATGCAATGAAATTTGTAAAACAAGCTAGAGAAGAAGGATACAGCGTATATGGAGAAACATGTACACACTACCTAACTCTAGACGAGTCAAACTTCTTAAAACCTGACTTCGAAGGTGGAAAGTACGTATGTGCACCAGCACTTAGAACCAAAGATCACTTAGAAGCACTATGGGATGGAGTTGACAAGGGATACTTGACAGCAGTTGGTTCTGATAATGCTGCAGTTATAGGTGGATTCGAATCTAAGAAAAAAGGTATCGATGATTTCACAAAGATTCCTAACGGATGTCCGGGTATGCAAAACAGACTTTATATGATGTGGACTCAAGGCGTTATGAAAAATAGAATTACAAGACAGAGATTCGTTGAACTAACTTCAACTAACCCTGCAAAAGTTTGTGGATTCTATCCTCAAAAGGGAGCTATACTTCCAGGATCAGATGCAGACATCGTAATCTACAACCCAGAAGTTAAGGGCACTATCACATTCAAAGATAACTACGAAGGCAGTGACTACGAAACTTACGAAGGATTCGAAAGATCTGGAATATGTGAAAAAGTATTCTTAAGAGGAAAGTTAATGGCTGAAAATGGAAAGTATGTAGGCGAAAAGGGAACAGGAAGATACATCAAGCAAAAAGCATACGCACTTCCATACGACAGATACGTTCCAAGAAAAAAATAAAAATTTAAATTTAGAGGGAGAGTTTAACTCTCCTTTTTTAATGGACAACAAAATTTTTGAGTTTTGATTAATGGTAATAACAGCGCTATAATAAAATTAAGAAGGTAAAAAATGTTAATCAATCAATTAGTAAGTTATTTAGTCATAAATTTTATAAAGTAAAAATTAATTTAAATAGTATTTTTTAAAAACTTTCGATTTTACTTGCAATTACATAATTGCAACCAATAGTTGACAAATATCTAGGTATAGTTGATAGAAATAAAACACATTGTTTAGTAAAATTTTAAAAGAAAGGAGGACTTATATGAATCTTTCGGATCGAATAAGAGAACTTAGAAAAATTAAAGGTATTTCTCAAGATGAACTCGCTGAAAAGCTAGGAGTTTCACGCCAAGCTATATCAAAATGGGAAAACGAGCAAAGTATACCTGATATTGACAAGATTATTATGTTAAGCGATTATTTTGAGGTTTCAACTGATTATTTACTAAAGGGAGTTGAAACTGTAAAATCAATGAATAAAAAATATAAAAACCTATTTCTTTTAAGTTTTGCTATTGTGTTTGCATTAGTATCATGTGTGTTGTCTTTTTCGGCAAATAGATTTAGACGAGATGAAATTCTTATGATTTCTATTGCTGGAGCCTTTGTAGGATTGGCAGTTGGATTTGTAGTTTTGTATATTATAAAATCTCTAAAGAAGGAAGACTTGACTAAGTGATGAAGGACAAGGCTGTAGAAGAAAGCGGCATTTAGAAATTGAAATCAATAACAAAAAAATATTTTATATTAAATAATCGTTCTGAAAAATATAGTTTAATAAAAAAACTGATTTTTGATTAATAATAAATCGAGGGTTATAATAAAATTACGAATGTAAAAATGTTCATAAATCAAAAGGAGATTTTTATGAAAAAAGAAATTAAGACCACTGCAGCTATTTTTCCTATGCCTGTGCTTATGATTTCAACTTTTAATGAAGATGGAACTGTGGACGTGATGAATGCGGCTTGGGGAACTATGTTAAGTCCGGATATGGTTGCTCTAAATCTATCTGAAACTCACAAGACCGTTGAAAATATAAAGGAGAAAAAAGGATTTGTAGTCCACATCGCAGATGCGAAACATATGGTGGAAGCAGATTGGTTCGGAGTTGTAAGCGGAAGAAAAGATAAGGACAAGTTTGCAAAATCCAAGATGACTTTTGAAAAATCTAAGCTAGTTGATGCTCCTATCATCAATGAATTTCCAATTGCAATGGAATGTGAATTTATAGAGTATCAAGGCGGTGAAAGAGGTATCGGAGTAATCGGAAAAGTTCTAAGAACCTCTGTCGAAGAAGCTAATCTAAAAGATGGCAAGGTGGACGTGGATTCACTAGAAGCTATTGCTTTTGATCCATTTACAAGTGGATATTACAAAGTAGGCGGAAGAGTCGGCAATGCTTTTAAGGATGGATTTGAACTTAAATAGATAGATTGCATTTAATGTAAAATAAGAAGTGCCGTATTATAAAATTTAAAATCATATAATCCAAAATACAGATGTAAAAGATAAAAAAAGATTAAGTATTATGTTTTTAATCTTAGTTTTGCTAGGAACTACAGGTTTTCCAAATATAGGTTTGGCAAGTTATATATGAAGTGAGAAGATATAGAATGAAAAGTTTGAAAGATAGAGATATTATATCTGAGAGAATTATTGAAGGTTTTACTTATGATCCAAAGTTAATAGTTCATGCAATTTTTGAGATTTCTGAATATTTAGGTCATAGTATGCAAAACCCAATCTTTCCGGCAGTATTTAGTTTGAGCCAATATTTGACATGGGAAGAGCATGATAAATTATTAGATGTATTTTTTGAGATTGCTAGAAATAAAGATGAGTATATTGATTTTATTAGTATTAAGAAAAAACTATTAGAAGAAATTCCAGCTCTATCAGGTTTAAATGATAGCTGTATAGCTTCGCTTATTAAGCTTTACGCGAGAATTTATGTTCCAGAGTTATATAATTTTGCAATGACAAGACTTGGTGAGTATGAATTTAAAACTGAGGGAAAATAGTAAAAGTTATAAAATACAAAAAAAGTACTACTATTTTTCAAATAATGTTTATGAATAGAATTAATCATAGTGAGACAAATCTAAATTAAAAGAGATGTCTCAATTTTTATTTAAAAGTAAAATATAAATTGTAAAAATTACAAAATTTAATTTAAAACACAAAGACCAAGATATTCTAATTGTAAGAAGTAGCCTTGGTCTTTTTTATTTGAATGATGAAGTTAATGAGATAATCTATGCTAAAATTCAAGAATATAAGATAAATTATCTTGTTAAATTATTTTGTAAATTTTATAATTTAATTAGATAGAGAATTAAAATAAAAGGAGATAAAATGAAAATTAGAAAAGCAATTGCAAGTGATATAGATGCCATTGAGAGAATATACAATGAAATTCATCTGGCAGAGAAAAATGGTGAAGCAAATGTTGGTTGGGAAATGGGAGTGTATCCTGTTCGCAAAACTGCTGAAGACGCTCTTAAAAGAGAAGATCTTTTTGTGCTTGAAGACGATGGAGTTATTATCGGTAGCGGAATAATCAATCAGAACCAAGTCGATGTTTATGCTAATGCCAATTGGAGATACAAAGCTGATCCATCGGAAGTAATGGTATTTCACACTCTTGTAATCGATCCGAATAAAAAGGGAAAAGGCTATGGCAGAGCTTTTATGAAATTTTATGAAGAATATGCACTACAAAATAATTGCAAATATCTGCGCATTGATACTAATGAAAAAAATAAAGTTGCTAGAAGAATCTATAAATCTCTTGGATATGAGGAAATTGGAATGATTCCATGTACATTTAATGGAGTCGAAGGCGTGAACCTAGTATTGATAGAAAAATATTTAAAAAATAATATATAAAATGAAAAAGACTGGAAAACAAATCCCAGTCTTTTTTGTGTTATCTTCTTTTTTTAATTGAACCGAGGAGACCTCTTGCGATTTCTCGACCGATAGTTCTAGTAATTGTGCCAAGCATTGAGTCTATGCCCTTGTCGATGTAAGTCTTTTGGCTGCGACTGGATTTCTTAGCTCTTTCCAATTCTTTTCTTTGAGCTTCCAGTTCTTTCTGTCTTTCTGCTTCTAATTTTTCTTTCTCAGCTTCCAATTTTTCTTTTTCGATTCTTTCTAACAAAACTTCGTAGGCAGACTCTCTGTCGATTGCATCCTTGTACTTTGCATAAAGTGGAGAAGAGTTAACCAAAGCTCTATACTCATCATCGGTTAGAGTTGCAAAAGATGAATGAGGCGGAAGGATAAGTGCCTTGTCTGCCACAGTTGGCGCGCCACTTTCATCTGCAAATGAAACCAAGGCTTCACCTGTCCTAAGATTTATTATTTCCTCTTTGATGTCCATGGATTCATCCTGTCTAAATGTATCTGCAACAGCATTTATTGCCTTTAGTTCCTTTGGTGAATAAGCCCTTAGCTGATGAACGATTCTGTTTGAAAGTTGTGAAGAAATAGTTTCTGGCACATCGAGAGGATTTTGAGTGATGAAAAATACACCCACACCCTTACTGCGAACTAGACGAACCACTTGAATAATCTTATCTTGAAGCACCTTAGGAGTGTTGTTAAAGAGTAGATGAGCTTCGTCAAAGAAGAACACAAGCTTAGGTCTGTCCAAGTCTCCAACTTCCGGGAAGTTTTCATATATTTCTGAAAGCAGGTATAGTAGAAGCATGGAGTAGAGAAGTGGATTTGAAATCAGTTTCGTTGCATTCAAAATATTTACAACACCCTTGCCACTTGCATCGGTTCTAATTAGATCTCCAATGTCTATTGCAGGCTCTCCAAAGAATAAATCTCCGCCAGCATCTTCAATGAAGAGAAGTTTTCTAGAAATGGCAGAGAGACTTTGACTGGCAACATTTCCATAGGTTTTACTGATTTCGTCCTTGTGATCGCCGACGAAATTTATAACCTGTTTAAGATCTTTTAAGTCAATTAGCAGTAGACCTTCGCTATCTGCAACCTTGAAAATAATATTTAAAACACCAGTTTGAGTATCGTTTAGTTCCAAAATATTTGCGAGCATGAGAGGACCCATCTCAGAAACAGTTACTCTTAGAGGAATTCCTTTTTCGCCGTATATATCCCACATGTTAACAGGATAATTTTTAAACTCAAAGTCAGGGATTTTAAGTTCATCAAGCCTTGACTTTAGTTTGTCATTCATCGCTCCAGACTTAGAAATATTTGCGAGATCGCCCTTTACATCCGCGAGGATGGTTGGAACCCCAGCATCAGAAAGACCTTCCGTAAGCACCTTTAGAGTGACAGTCTTACCCGTTCCGGTGGCGCCACTGATAAGACCATGTCTATTAATTTTATTTAAAAGAATGTAATTTTCCGTTTTTCCCTTACCAATCAAAATTTTATCCATGAGAACCTCCTTTAATATCTAACTTAATTATAGCAAATAATAGGCAACTTCACAGAAAATAACCATAAAATCTGTTTAAAAATGTATTTACATTTGGTATATTGAAATTATTATAATAAATATTTTTAATAAAGAGGAAACGATGAACGACAGAATAAGAAAATATTGGGAAAGATTTTGCGAAGAGAAAAATATTTCAAAAGATACGAAATTTGAAGCATGGAGTTTTGGAAGTACTAGAGAGATGGCTGATGAATTGGCGGAATTAGTAAAGAAAAATATCAAGACAGCTACCACATCTGCCTACGAACTATATGAAGAAGACGAATCTATCCCAGAAGTAGGAGAATACAATATTATTTTAAATGGATCCGATGAACCGGTATGTATAATCGCAACAAAAGAAGTAAAAATAGTTCCTTATAATGAGATTACACCTGAGCATGCTTGGCGAGAAGGAGAAGGGGACAGGACTTATGAATACTGGAGAAAGGTTCATGATGAATTTTTTGAAGAAGAATACAAAAATATGGGAAAAAATTTTTGTGAAGACGCACCTATGGTGTGCGAAGTATTTGAGAAAGTGTGGGGTTAAGTGTTGATAATTATTTTCATAGCAGAAGCATTTTATTTTCACAGCTGAGAGACTCTATTAAGAAAAAATTTGTTGAAAAAACCAAAGGAAGACAGTCACCCTGAGAGGCAGTCGAGTTCTGCAAATCAGCCTTCACTTTGCTTCGCTTCTTTGGAACTCTTTGCACGAGACCTGCAACGAAATCAAAGATTTCGGATAGGGATTAGAGGATTTTCAAAGAAAACCAAAAGGAAGGCAGTCACCCTGAGCGGAGGGTGGAGCAAGGCGGAACCCGTAGTCGAATGGGTCTAACCATGGTGGGGTTAAGTTTGGATGATTTTACTTGCAGAGACTAGGTTAAATATAGCAACTACCCGTTCGACTCACTTCGTTCGCTCAGGGTGACTGTAGTTGGGAGAAAGAATAGGTAAACTCTGGTGGAGCTAAGTGTTGATAATTATTTTCGTAGCGGAAATTTTTTCACGCCAAGGAACAGACCATGTCGAAGCTATTGAAAAAGAAAGCGATGGATTGTTTAGCGAATCCACTATATATTGGAAAAATCGAAAATGAATATTTAATGTCGTAAAGCGTAAAGTACTTTGTGGATTAGTTAAACTCATAGTGTAAATTAATCTGCAAAGTATTTTTTTATATATGATAAATATAGATTGCATTTAGATTGTACTTAAACGACTAGCCTATTTAATTGTTTTTTATTTGTTGTAAAATGGTATTTGAAACTATGAAAATATTTTCTGAAGAGGAGGAAAGAAATGGATATCAAAAAAAATGCAAAAGCTGGAACATTGGAATCTAGTGATGCTGAAGTTGAAGTTTTCCCAAGTGAAAAATTAGAGATTGAAGTAAAAAGTACTGTTTATGCTCAATTTGGCAAACAAATCGAAGATGTAATTAAAAAAGTAGTAGAAAATTTCGATGTAAAAAGCGGAAAAATAAAGGTAGATGACAGAGGTGCTCTTGATTGCACAATAAAGTCAAGAGTCGAAACAGCTATCTTTAGAGCAAATGACATGACAGAAAATCTACCATGGGGGGATAGGATATGAGAAGAAGCATAAGAAGAACCATGATGTTTCTCAATGCTCAAAGGGCATCTTTGGTAAAAGACGCATACATATATGGAGCAGATTGTGTAATTTTAGACCTTGAAGATGCAGTTAGTCCTAATGAAAAAGATTCTGCAAGAGTTCAATTATATAACACTCTAAAATCTGTTGACTATGGTGAGACAGAAGTTTGGGTAAGGATCAACGCCACAGACAGCCCATATTGGAAGGAAGACGTTAGAGCTTCAGTTGCAGGTGGCTGTGACGGTATAAGAATACCAATGTGTGAAACAAAAGAACAGGTTGAAATAGTAGAAGAATTTGTAGAAGAATGCGAGAAAGAATTTAACAAGGAAGTGGGATCTACCATGTTAATGGCAGCCCTAGAAACACCTCTTGCTATTATAAATTGCTATGAAATCTGCAAATCAAGCGATAGGCTTATGGGAGTTGCTCTATCAGGTGGAGACTTTGCAAGGACAATGCACGCTACAACAACAAAAACTGGTGAAGAATATTTCCTAGCCCGTTCTCAAATGCTACTATCAGCAAGAGCTGCTGGAGTTATGTGCTTCGATACAGTTTATACAGACCTTGATGATGAAGAAAGCTTAAGACGTGAAACTGAAATGATTAAAAACATGGGATTTGATGGGAAATCTATCATTTCACCTAAACAAATAGATATTGTTCATGATGTCTTCACTCCAAGTGAGAAAGAAATTGCAAATGCCCAAAGAGTTATCCTTGCTGTACAAGAGGCCAAAGAAGCTGGTATTGGTGTAGTAGTTGTAAACGGAAAAATGGTTGACAACGCTCACGTAGAAGGATCTTACAGGACACTTGAAATGGCAAAGGCTGCAGGAAAATATGAGGGAGAATTAGTATGAAAAACTCAGTGAATAGAGAAATTCCAGATTATTTGTTAAAAGATGGAAATGAAATATTTAAGGGTGCCTATGCCAATGATGGCAAAGAAATCGTAAGGGATACCCCAACTATAAAATCAAATATTAAACCAAGAGATACAAAGCTAGTAGAAAATCTTAAAGAAGCAATAAAAAAGACTGGTCTTAAGGACGGAGATACAATTTCTTTCCACCACCACTTTAGGGACGGCGACTTTGTAGCAGCCATGGTTATGGATGCAATCCACGAATTAGGAATCAAGGACTTATTTATCTGTGCATCTTCTTTGGGAAAGGCACACAGAAATTTTGTGCCAATGATTGAAGATGGCACAATAACAGGAGTTTCAACTTCTGGTGTCCGTGATGAAATTGGGGAAGCTATTTCAGAAGGCAAACTTAAAAATCCTGCTTATATAAGAAGTCACGGGGGCAGGGTTGGAGCTATAGAATCTGGCAAGGTAAAGATAGATGTAGCTTTTATTGGAGCAAGCTCTTCAGACGAATATGGAAATGCCAGCGGTATAAATGGTAAGGCAAATTGCGGAGTACTATCATATGCGGGAGTTGATGCTAAATATGCTGACAAGGTAGTAGTTATCACAGATACCCTAGTTGATTTTCCAAACTACCCACACCCAATCAGCTCAGTAGATGTTGACTATGTAGTAAAAGTTGATAATATAGGTGATCCTGCAAAAATTGCATCAGGTGCAATCAGAATGACAAAAGATCCTCGTGAACTAAAGATGGCTGAATATTGTGCAAAGGTAATTGCAAATACAGAGTGGTTCAAAGATGGATTTTCTTTCCAAACTGGTGCAGGTGGAGCAAGTCTTGCAGCAGCTGTAAAGATAAAACCATACCTTGAAAAGTCTGGTATAAAAATGGGCTGGGCTATGGGAGGAATCACAGAGCCAATAGTAAATCTTTTAAGAGAAGGTTATGTAAAATATCTTGCAGATGACCAAGCCTTTGACGTGGCAAGTGTAGAAAGTGTATACAAAGATCCTGCCCACTTTGAGATAGACTCAAGCGAATATGCAAACCCACTAAATAAGGGTGCCTATGTAAACAAACTTGACTATGTAGTTCTAGGAGCCCTAGAAATCGACAAAGATTTCAATGTAAATGTTGTAGTAGGTTCTGACGGAACTATCCAAGGAGCTCCAGGTGGACATCCTGATACAGCAGCAGGTGCTAATTGCTCAATAATTGTAGCTCCACTAGTAAGGGGAAGAATCGCAACAGTAAGAGAAAAATGTACATCAATTACAACTCCTGGTGAGACAGTAGACGTACTTGTAACAGACTATGGCGTTTGCATAAATCCTAATAGAAAAGATATCCTAGAACAGTTAAAGGATACAGACCTACCACTAGTTTCTATAGAAGATTTAGTAAAACGTGGTGAAGAAATCACTGGTACACCAGATGATATCGAATATGATGACCAAGTAGTAGCCATTATAGAATACAGAGATGGGTCTATAATAGATGTTGTAAGAAAAGTAAAATAAAGATTAAATAAGGAGAAAATATGTTATCAGCAGTAGGCTTTATAATGATCGCCCTAATCATTATATTATTAATAAAAGAAAAAATGAGTCCGGTTGCAGTAATGATCATAGTACCTACGATAGCAGCTTTTGTAGTTGGAACTGGTATTGACGATTTATCACAATATGTAAGCGGTGGTATGGATTCGATTAAATCCAATGCCTTCATGTTTATATTCTCTATCCTATTTTTTGGGATAATGTCAGATGTTGGTGTTTTTGATGCTCTTGTAGAAAGATTAGCTGCTTGGGCTTCAGATAACCCAATTAAGATCACAGTTGCTACAGCAATTATAGCTATAATTGCCCACCTAGATGGGTCTGCAGCAGCAACTCTTTTAATAACAGTACCTGCCATGCTACCAATCTATAAAAAACTTGGTATGCGTCCACAAACTCTGCTTACAATCATAGCAGTGTCAGTAGGTGTAATGAACCTACTTCCATGGGGAGGACCTACAGTTCGTGCTGCTACAGTTATAGGTATGGATCCAACTGAGCTTTGGACACACTTAATTCCGTTGCAAGTAGTTGGAGTAATTTCAGCCCTATCAGTTGCAGTTATACTAGGACTAAGAGAAAAAAGACACGCAGTTAGAAATGCAAGTGTTGAACTAGGTGATGAGGTTAACATTAATGCAAAAGAAGAACTTCCAAGCAGACACTATGAAGAAAAAGGTCTTGATGAAAGACTTAAGAAACTTAGACCAGTTAATATAATTCTAACGATTGCTATAATTGGTTTATTGATGGCAAACAGTGTAATAGACTTACCAAGCTACTATGTATTTATGCTAGGCACAGTTATTGCCATGGTAATAAACTTCCCTAACTTAAAAGATCAAAACGAACAGATTAAAAAACACGCTGCAAGTGCACTTACAATAGTTGCAACAATTATGGCAGCTGGTGTAATGGTTGGTATAATGGAAGGTACAGGCATGCTTGATGCTATGGCTGAAACAATTATCGGTATCATACCAGAAGCCTTAGGTAAGTTTACCCACATTATCTTCGGTGTGCTCGGTGCACCACTAGGTATGATAGTAGGAACAGATGCATATTTCTATGGAATTCTTCCACCAATTGCAAGTGTAGGAGATGCCTTTGGAATATCACATCTAAATACTGCAATAGCTATGCTTATCGGTAAAAATAGTATACTATTATTATCACCAATGGTACCTGCAACATGGCTAGGTCTTGGATTATTTGATGATAAAATATCTATTAGAGACCATATAAAAGCAACATTTGGTTGGTGCTATGCAATAAGTATACTCATGCTGATTGTTGCCGTTGTACTAGGTATAATCACTATATAAAATTTATATGATAGGTTGTAAAATTAAATGCGACACAAATAAAAAGTAAAAACTCATACTAACTTCGTGTAAAATGTTAATAACGACAAAAACTAACACGGAGGTCAATATGAGCTATAAACATCTTACACTAAACGAAAGAAATAAGATAGAGGTATTAAACAAAGAAGGCTATTCTTCTAGAAGAATAGCGAAAATTTTGAACTGCCACCATTCAACAATAGCCAGAGAGCTTAAACGCTGTAACGATGAATATAAAGCACACACAGCAGAAAAAGATAAAAAGTATAAATCTTCACTTAAAGGCAGAAAAAATAAATCAACAAACGAAATAATATACACAATCAAAGAGAAGTTAAACTTAAGGTGGTCACCAGAACAAATAGCAGGCACTCTTTATAAAGGTACATTAAGCTTTAAAACAATATATAATTGGATCTATTAAGGAATAGTAGAATTCGATATATTCAAATTAAGAAGAAAAGGTAAATCTAGAAAAAATAAAGAAACAAGAGGAAGATTCAACATAGGTACATCTATTAGAAAAAGACCTAAAAGTATAAAATATAGAAATACATTTGGACACTGGGAATTAGATACAGTCGTATCATCAAGAGGCAAAAGTAAAGGGTGTTTAGCTACATTCGTTGAGAGAAAAACAAGGTTTTATGTAGCATTACCAATGAAAGACAGAAGTAAGGATTCTATGTTTGAAGCAATTAGTAAACTATATAACTCACTCCCTAAAGAATCTTTGAAGAGTTTTACATCAGATAGAGGTAAAGAATTTGCTTGTTATGATGAAGTTGAAAAGCTTGGAATAGACTTTTACTTTGCTGATCCGTATTCAGCATGGCAGAGGGGAAGCAATGAAAATTCTAATGGTTTGCTAAGAGAGTATTATCCAAAAAAGACGGATTTGGCAGAAATATCTATAGAAGATCTTATTAAAAATTTAATGGAGCTCAATAACAGACCTAGAAAGTGTCTAAATTATCGAACTCCTTTTGAATTGTTTTTGCATGAACTTAGTTTGGTTTAGGTGTCGCAATTTTATTTGCAATTCATCATATAAAATAAAATATTCGTCCTAGTGTATAATAATCTTAGTAAATAATTTTTTATACTACTAGGGCGGTTTTTTTACTCACATAAGGAGGTTTTATGGAAGATACAAATAGATTATATGATGGGGTTAGAAGTCAAATAAAATACAACATTATAAATGGGGTTTATCCAATGGGCAAAAGACTTAAGGCAAAAACATTAGCAGATGAACTCTATGTATCTAGAAGTCCTGTAAATAAAGCCTTAAGCAGTCTTTATGAAGAAGGTCTCTTAAACTATAATAGAAATGTTGGCTACAGTGTAAGAATTATAACTATAGAAGATATAGAAGAAATATTTAAGATAAGGGCTGCTTTGGATATCCTATCCTTCAAGGAAGCTAGCCTAAAGATGGACAAAAGTAGTTTTTCTTATTTAAGAAACCTTGTAAAAGAAGCAGAGCTTGCCTTTAATAACAATGATATAGATGGCCTTAGAGAAGCATCCAAGTCCTTTAATGAATCCATATATGAATTTTCAGATATGCCAAGGCTAAAGATGATAATAAGCGGACTTGATGATTATATAGAGGTACTTAGGAAGTTTTCTTATGATGCAAAAAATCCTGAAAGTAAAAACTCTAGGAGAAAAATATCAGTTGAAGAGCATAGCAAAATGCTAGACCTTATGGAAGAGAAAAGTTTTGATGAGCTTGAAAATGCAATAAGAGAGCACCTTGAGGATTCAAAAAACTATATAATAAGCCAATCACATTTTTATAAAGATAAGATATTTGACGGGATAGATAGATCAGATGACAGATAATTATAAGTACTTTACAAGTGAAAATGGACCAAGCCTTGAAGAGGTACTAGCTAATAGGGAAAAAAGGATAAGTAAAATTAGATTTTTAGAACAAAAGTATCCTGAAAATCCAGTTTTGTGTTTTAAACTAAATATACCTGGCAAAGAAAAGACAAATGCAAGTGTCTTTAGGATTTTTGAAATAGGGATAGAAGATATAAAATCAGTACTTGATACAAATGACATTTTATTTGAGAAAGAAGAAGATTTAGTAACTGGACCAGAATTTTACTTAGTAATATCAATTGATCCTTTTCTGCTAAAGAGAAAAATGACCGATTTAGAAGAAAATTCTTATTTTGGCAGACTTTTCGATATAGATATCCTATACAAGGGTCAAAATATTGATAGGAAGATATTAGGTAAAGGACCTAGGAAGTGTTTTTTGTGCGACAATGATGCCAAAGTTTGTGCCAGATCAAGAAAGCACAGTGTTGATGAAATGATAAGATGGATAGAAAAAATGATTGACGAATCCGGAGGATTAAATGAAAGATAGAAAAATACAAATAATAGACTCAACCCTAAGGGATGGAAACCATACTGTAAACAATAATTTTAACCTAGATGATATCAAAACAATAGTTGGAAAACTAGATAAGCTTGGAGCAGACTTTATTGAGGTGGGCTATGGTTTTGGTTCGGGATACTTTCAAAAAGAAGGCTATGCTACAGATCATGAAATACTAGAAACTGCTTTAAAAGAATCAAAAAACAGCAAAATTGCTATTTTAGTTTTCCCTGACAAGGTTGATCTAGAAGTATATAAAAAATTATTAGTAAAAGAATTGGGACTTGTGAGACTTGCAGTCCAGGCTTCCAATGTTGAGCCAGTAAAAGAATACATAAGACTTGCCAAAGAAAAAAATATAAGGGTTGGCGGATTTATGATGATGGCTAGTAGGCTTAGCGCAGAAGAGATTGAAAAAGAAGCAGTAAAGCTTAAAGAATATGGTGCGGATAATATTACTATTACAGATTCTGCAGGGGCTATGGAGCCAAGCAAGGTTAGAGAAGTGATGGAATTAGTTAAGTCTAAGACAAATCTTAGTTTAGGCTTTCACACCCACGACAACCTTGGACTTGCTGTAGGTAACTCTATGGTCGCAGTCGATAGTGGGGCAGACTTTGTTGATACAGCAATTGGAGGACTTGGAGCAGGTGCTGGCAATACTAGGACAGAATTACTGGCGGCAGTCTTACTTAAAGAGGGCTACCAAGTAAATGCAGACATGTTTGAAGCAATTGCATCTGTAAAAACCCTTAGAGAAATCATTGGAAAATACGATGTAGATGTGAAAGACATGGGGGATTTAATCCTGATTGGCTACTATGGAATCTATTCTGCCTTTATAAAACTAGTAAATAATCTAAGCGAAAAATACAATGTAAGCAAGAAGGTCTTAATAGAAGAAATAGCTGCAAATGGTTTTGTCCCAGGTGATGAAGAAAAAATTGAATATTTAGCAAAAACTTTAAGCTAATAAAAATGGCTATCGAAAATAATAAGAAAATCTCGTTACTTTCGATAGCCTTTTAATTTAGGACATATTTTTTATATAATTGTAGGTTGTTTCTGGTACAAAGCCTTTGATTTTTTCTAACTTTCCATCTCTTAGAAAAGCCCTAACTTTTGATGCTGATATAGTTTCATCAGAAGTTTTTTTCCTTGGGATTTCAATAAGTTCTA
Organism: Peptoniphilus duerdenii ATCC BAA-1640; assembly: GCF_000146345.1. Lineage (GTDB taxonomy): Bacteria > Bacillota > Clostridia > Tissierellales > Peptoniphilaceae > Peptoniphilus_B > Peptoniphilus_B duerdenii. The sequence continues at coordinate 1,273,125 of NZ_GL397071.1, forward strand.
TTCTATTTGGCTCTTTTTCAAAAATTTCTTTCATGGTTTGATTGTAGATATTTGTTGTCTGGTCAGTTTTTTCTTCACCAACAAATCTCTTTTTTATATTAAGAACCTTTGCTATATGGTGTTTAAAGATTTTTGCATCGAGACTTGCCTGGATTTTGGTCACAGACTTATCTTCGTCTAAAAAATATGAAGGGAAAGTCGCAGAAGAGATTAGGTAATTATCAGTCCTATGAAGGCTAATATTTGCTAGATCACTAGTGCCTAACTTAACCATATTGAACCTATCCTCAGTATTAAAGTACGATTCATCCTCGCTTACTACAAAAATATGAAGATGGTCTGAGTGAGCTTTGCCGTACTCTATGAGGTGCCTGTGGCCTAGGGTGAAAGGGTTGGCATTTAAGACAACAGCACCAATATTATCTCCAGGAACCTTTTCTTTTTCTAGATTATAAAGATAGGTTTTAAAACCATGGTGGGCCCTTTCCATAAAAATAAGGTCAGTGCCAACCTCTTCAATTTTTTCGAAGCCTATGGAAGAAAATGAATTTTCATACACCGGCTTAGTATACACAAAAGCCTTGTCAAAGTTTTTTTCATGGATTTCATTTAAAATACTAGTCATCAAAGAATTAAAGACTGCCCCGCCCTTATAAGAATCATCAATAGCCACACATTTTATAATGTTCTTATAAATAGAAGCACTAGCCACAAGCTTATCGCCCTCATACTGTCCAAAAGTAGTATCGATATTTTCTTCAAAATTTATATTTTGATCATGTAGTAGCTTTAACAAGTCTTCCTTATCTTTTTTTATAAGTTTTGGGTAAATTTTAAACATAAAAGTCCTCTCTTAATAATTCCAGGGTTCTAATTGTCGTGAACAAATCAGCAACACCACCTGATGATATCCTATTATTTACATAAAAATCATCAAGTTTTTTTATTTCTCTTTCATAAACTCTTTTATCTTCTACTTCAAGAATTTCTTTTGCCTTTTCTTGGATGTAGACTAAGGTCTCTAGATCAGACCTATGAAAAGTAGTAGTATCATCGATATTAGCAATCAAAAAAATCGTAAGTCTTGTATCGTTCATAGGCTTATTAGAAAGTAAATCCACAAGGTCAATTATTTCCTTAAAACCAGTTAGGGGATAATTTCTAATATCCCTAAGCCCATTTTCTTTCCAGATTATAGCCTTATTTTCCTTTTGATAATCATCTCTTAAATCGGTTGAAAATTTGCGAATAAAATTTTCTAAATCACTCCATTTCACACCAAAAACATAGGCATAGGCTAAAAATAATTGTAAAAATATCAAGCCCTTGTGGGTATTAATGCCTTTTGTAGCCCCAAACATATTTTTTTCAATCACTATACCCCTGTTTTTTAAATCTCTAAAATCCTTTATCTGTGACCAATTGGTCTCTATAAAAGAAGTTGTAATAGATTTTGCTGACGCTTCAAAAGTCTTATAATCCATATCATCGTGAGATCCTTGGGTAAAATAACTCACACAGCCAAAACCGTAGGGTCTTTTTAGTTCTTTTTTTATAGAATTTTCTAAACAATAAGTATATTTTCTAATATCTCTCATAATTAAATTATCGCACAAAAAAAGGAAATATTTTGCATTTTAGGTGTATAAGTGTAAATTATATTGCGAAAACCTAAAGGAAGACAGTGTGTGGGGTAAAAAACAGATGACTATTTTTTTGTAGCGGAAGCTACCAGCTTCAATTAAACTTTATACTAAATTATTTTTACTTAGCCGCAAGGCGTGAGACAAACATGACTAGTATTCATCCCTGTAGCGGAAGCATCTTGCTTCCACAGCCGAGAGGCTCTGCACAGAAAAACCAAAGGAAGACAGTCACCCTGAGAGGCAGTCGAGTTCTACAAATCAGCCTTCACTTCGCTTGGCTTCTTTGGAACTCTTTGCACAAGACCTGCTACGAAATCAGAGATTTCGGCTAGGGCTTCGAATGGGTATAACCTGGGTGAGGTTATACAAGGATGATTTCACTTGCCAAGACTTGACCTTCGGACGTTATACCCGTTCGACTCGGAAATAAATTTCCTCGCTCAGGGTGACTGCATTTGGGAAGAAAATGGGAGGTATTGTATAGTAAATTATAAGGAATACAGTCACTTCTAAAGAAGTCGAGATGCATAACCTTTGTGAGGTTATGTATTGATGATAAATTTTCATGCTATCTGGATAGCATCTGTTATAATATTATTATTAAATAAATTTAAGGAGTAATCATGGACATAATTAAAATCATCTTGCCTATAGTTCTTATAAGCTTAACAGCTGTCAACATTGTTAAGACAGTGAATAAAAAAGCAAAACAAGATAAGGAAAACAACGAAGAAGATAACGAAAAAGAAGATAATGAAAAAGAAAACTACCTGGCAGAAGGCATGGCGATTGGCATGTGTCTAGGCACTGCAATCGGAACAACAGTTGGTCTAGAATACATTGCAATATTTACGTCTATCGGCATGATGTTCGGTATGATCGTGGGTATGAATATCAAGAAGTGATCTTCCAATTACTTTTGAAATAATTTATTAGCATCTACTTGTGTAGGTGCTTTTTTATTGAACATTCCAAACTTCTTCAAAATAAAAAAATCACCGGAGCATATCCGATGATTTATTCTTATATTTTAATTATATTTTGCTCTATTTGCTTTTAGAACTTCTTCTGAATGTTTAAGTCTCTTTAATTCTTCTTCGTTTAGATCAAGTTCAATGGCTTTTTCCATTCCATTCTTGCCTAGGACACATGGTGTTGATAGGTAGATGTCGTTTAGTCCATACATGCCTTCAAGAAGTGTTGCCACTAGGATGATCTTCTTTCTATCGTTTGCGATTGCGTCGATCATTGAGCATACTGTGCTTCCTATTCCGCATTGGGTATGACCTTTGCCGTCGATTACTCTCCATGCTCTTTCTCTTACTAGATTTTCAACTTCGTCTCTTGAGAAGGCAATGTTGTTTGCCTTTACATAGTCATCTAGTTTTACGTTATTTATAAATACATTTGACCATGCTACGAATTGGCTTTCTCCGTGTTCACCGATGGTGATTCCTCTTACATCTGATGGATCCACGTTTAAAATTTTAGAAAGAGTTGTGTTTAGTCTAACTGTATCTAGCGCAGTTCCTGAACCGATGACTCTTTCTTTTGGGAAGCCGCTAGCTCTATAAACTAAATCCGCCATAAGGTCGCAAGGGTTACCTACTACGATGAAGATTCCTTTGAATCCTGCTGCTACAATTTCTTTTACATAGCTTTCTGTTGCATCTTTAAATTGTACATATTCTTGTAGTCTGTCACTTACTCCTGATAGGTCGCCTGTTGCTGTAACGATGATATCTCTATCTGCCATGTCAGCATAAGATCCCCAGCTCATCTTCACATAGTGTGGGTAGAAGCTGGATGCGTCTTCGATGTCCATAGCTTGCGCTTTTGCTTTTCCTTCTATTATATCGTTGTATTTTATATCAGATACGATTCCAAGTCTTGCTGCTGTATATCCAACTGCAAAGCCTACCGCACCTGAGCCAATGATACCTAATTTCATAATTATTCACCTCGGTTAATATTATAACAAATAATTTAATTTATTTAAAATATTTATTGTTAATAAATTATTAATATTTGTCCTTTAAAATTTATAATTTTTAAACTAAAATATGTAATGATTGAAAATAAGCCAATATTAAATTATAATAAATTAATAGATATAAATTATCACTTTAATTTAATTTGGTGGATACAATTCATTAATTACATAGAGAGGTTCAAATGAAATTTTTAGATATAAATAATGAAAACAAAAATGTAGTTCTGCTTATCCATCCCATATCTTTTACGCCGCAGGAGATGAAGAAGATGGTAGCAGACAATTTATCTAATGATTATAGGTACATCATACCGGAGCTATCAGGTCACGGCAGCTCTACTGAAAAATTTGAATCTGCAGAATCCGAAGCAGAAAAAATAGCAGAACTCTTGCTACAAAATAATATAGAAGAAATAGATCTTTCATTTGCACCATCAATAGGAGGAGCGATACTTCTATATCTTTTAAATGATAAGAGAATAAATATAAAGAAATGTATCTTCGAAGGTTGTAGCCTTGCACAGAAGGCGAGATTTTTGGAAATGATCGTTAGAAAAACGGTTCTTGGCTACCACAAAAAATCTAAGAAGGACAGAAACTTCGCTCTTCAATTTGTTGCAAAAGAAACTGGGGAAGAATTGGCGGAGGTCATAGCGGATACTTTTATCGGACTTGACGAAGGAAGTATCAAAAATATCATTCACACCTGTGCCTTTGTAAAGATACCGGACTTATCGAAAGAAGATCAGAAGAAATGTATCTTCTGCTACGGATCTAAGGATTATAATTTAAAAGATGCCAAGAAAATCATGCCGAGAAAGCTTGGTGAATCTAAATTAAAAATCTGGGAAGGATACAACCACTGCGAGAGAATAGCGAAAGATAACGAAGCTTACTGCAAATTCTTGGAAAGCGAAATATAACTCAAATAAAGTTTTTTAAGCATCTACATTGTAGGTGCTTTTAATTTTTTAACCTAATTGTCTAAATATAAGATTTATAAAATAAACACTGATTATTTACATTTTCTTTATAAATTTTACAAACATTTATTGTAAAAAATTAAAATGTTATCAATATTGTTTTATGGAAATATTTTAATAATGTGATTATTTCAATAAAAGATAATTCTATTATCAATAAAATTGTATTTTGAGAGTGATTTTTTTCAAACTACAGTGTATAATGTAAGTATAAAATATACTTGTCAAAAATATGCAAGTACAAATTTAAAAATAAAAGGAGAGATTATAATGAACAAAAAATTATTAAATTTAGGAGTAGGTCTTTTAGTAGGAGCACTAGGCGGCAAAGTTCTAGCTTCACAAACAGTTAAGAAGATCGCAGTAAACACAGTAGCAGGTGGACTTAAAATAAAAGAAGGTCTAGACAAGACTGTTGAAAATGTAAAAGTATCTACTGAAGATATCATCGCTGAAGCAAAAGTTAAAAAAGCTGAAGACGAAAAGAAAGAAGCTGAAAAGAAAGCTGCTTTAGATATCGAAGAAGTTGCTGAAGAAGCAAAATAATTTATCTAAAGAAATATGATAGCAAGTATTGCTAGCAGAACCCTTGGTAGATGTCGTTTCAACTACGAAGGCGTCATCAAGGATTCTGATGTAAACAAGATTAAGTACAAGGTCGAAAAGTTAGAAGGGGTTAAATTTTGCAAAGTTTCACCCCTTGCAAATTCAATCATTGTAAATTACGAAGAAGAATATCTACCTAAGGTTGCAAGATTTATAATGGATCTTGACCTAGAAGAGCTAGCAGATTTTGAAATCGATGATGCGGACTTCGTGCCTCAAGAAGAAAGAGAACTCTTCCATATCTTGCGTGACGCAATGTATAGAAGAATCTTCTTTGCACATATCTTGCCAATGCCACTTAGACCAATCGGAATTGTAATAAAATCTATTCCATACATCAAGGCAGGACTTAAGAGCCTAAGAGAAGGCAAACTAAATGTAAGCGTGCTAGATGCAACGGCAATAGGAGTTTCAATTGTAGATGGTGAATTTGGAGACGCAGGCAACATCATGTTCCTACTTGGACTTGGTGAAGAACTCGAAGAATACACCCTTAAAAAATCAAAAGAAAACCTAGCTCAATCACTTAAACTAAACGTAGATAAAGTATTCGTAGTAGATGGAGAAGAAAAGTATCTAAAGAAACTTGAAGATGTAGAAATCGGAGATCTTGTAGAAGTAAACATGGGATACACCATCCCTGTTGACGGTGAAATCACAAGAGGATTCGGAATGGTAAATGAAGCTTCTTTAACAGGAGAATCACTTCCAGTTAAGAAGACCGAAGGTAGCACAGTATTCGCTGGGACTGCACTAGAAGAAGGAGCAATCCTCGTTAAGACCGAGAAAAAATATGATGATTCAAGAATCAACCATATAATTGAACTCATCGGCGAAAGCGAAAAGAATAAATCATTAGCTGAAAAGAAAGCAGAATCCATAGCAGATTCCATAGTTAAGTATTCATTCTTAGGAGCTGCAGCGACCTATCTACTAACCAGGGACTTTATAAAGGCAAAATCATTCTTGATGGTAGACTTTTCATGTGCCCTAAAACTTACTATACCAATAGCAACCATGAAGGCAATATCATCCGCATCAGAAAGAGAAATCTTAGTAAAAGGCGGAAGATATTTAGAAAAGCTTGCCCAAGCAGATTCAATAATATTTGACAAGACAGGCACACTTACCAAATCTGAACCAACAGTTCAAAAGGTAATCGCATTCTATGATCATGACGAAGACGAATGTCTAAGAATAGCAGCCTGTCTAGAAGAACATTTCCCACACTCTATTGCAAATGCGGTAGTAAAAGCAGCTAGAGACAAAAATTTAAAACATGATGAAATGCACTCAAAACCAGAGTATATAGTTGCCCATGGAATAAGATCCAAGATAGAAGACAAAGAAGCACTCATAGGATCAGCACACTTTATATTAGAAGACGAAAAGATTAAGATAGACAAAGCACAAAAGAAGAAAATCGAAGAGCTAAAAGAAGATTATTCACTTCTATATCTAGCATACGATGAAAAACTAATAGCAGTCATCTGTATCGACGACCCAGTCCGTGAAGATGCTAAGTACACCATAGATTCACTACGCGCACTAGGATTTAAGAGAATAGCTATGCTTACAGGAGACGCAGAGAACTCCGCAAGAGCAGTAGCAGAAAAACTCGAACTAGATTATTATGAGTCACAAGTTCGCCCAGAAGATAAGAAGAACTATGTAGACAAAGAAAAAGCAATGGGAAGAACAGTGGTAATGATCGGAGATGGAATCAACGACTCCATCGCTCTATCCTCAGCAGACGTAGGAATCTCTATGCATGCTGGAGCAGATATAGCAAAGGAAATCGCAGACATCTCAATTAAATCCGACTCACTAAAAGAATTAGTAGACGTTATAAAGATAGCCAAAGCACTAGACAAGAGAGTCCACAGAAATTACAGAGAAATCATAAGCTTCAACGGAGCTCTAATAGTCCTAGGAGTGCTTGGATATTTGACCAACACTAACTCAGCATTCCTACACAATGCATCTACAGTAGCAATAGCAGGAAGAAATATGAGGGATTATAGAATTTAAGAAAAAATTAAGACTCGGCGACGAGTCTTTTTTTGATGCAAATTAAATCTGTTATCAATAACATGGGGAAAAGAATTTATTTTGTAAAAAAATATATAAATTAGGTAAATATTTAATAAATTTATGATTTTTTGTTTCAAAATGGCTAAAATAGGTTATAATTAAAAGAGTAAGAATATTTTTTATATTATAATTCTAATTTATTTTTCATAGCATTGATAGGAAAATTTATAAATGCTATATCAATACTTAAATTAATTACTATGTGATTATCAAATGTAAATTAGAAAATTTTATAAAAGGGGAGAAAGAATGAAAAAAAAGAAGAACTTGACTAGACCAGTCGCTATGGCAATGGCAGTGTCACTTGCTTTCGGTTCAATTCCATACAACGCTATGGCAAATGAAACTTTACAAATTGCTAAGCTACAAATAAGCGAAGCAGTTAGACAAGGCGTGCCTAACCCTACTGATCCTGCAGCAGATGCTTTATCAAGTGCAACCTACTACAACAAAGCAAACTGGGAAAATAAGATCAAAGATAAGTCTCGTTGGAAGGTAGGCGACGATCAAAGACTTGTAAGGGTTACAACATCCGAACCAGTTCAAATGAACGACATCGACTACGATGGTAACTTTGTCGATGCTAACGGCAGAACCGTACTTAGAATGGTTTATAAGGAAAAAGGTGGAGCAGCAACTGGTGTATGGTACAGAGCTATATTTAACTTTGGTGACCTTGACCAATACATCGACTATGACAAGTCCTACATGGTTGGAGTAAATATCGCAGGTAACGAAGCTAAAACGGGCAAACTAGATCCATTTAATGGCGGCAAGGAGAGAATTGTTGACCTAGGCGTATTGAGAGGGGACTTAACAAACCAAAGAAAGAACCTACCTATCAACCTAGTTTTAAAAGAAGGAGTTACAATTGACACCTTAGGTAAAAAGAACTATATCGTTCAAATGAGACTTGCTGACACTCAGGGTAAAAAAATCTATGCTTATGCTCCAAAGGGAACATCCATGGACTATTCAACTTATACCAAGACAACATCAGTTTCTCTTGAAGATAAGGTCAATAGATTATTTATTAAAGGTGGCTACCAATCAGATGGCAATAATGCAACGGCTCAAGAATTTGTTATGTCTGAATTTATTGCAAACCCAGAAGAATATGATGATAAGTCTAATCTTGGTATAATCAGAACTCAATATACAGGTCAAACTAATACCATAGTAAGAGAAACAGTTGGTGACCAGCCAATTGCTTATACACAAGTTTTTGATGCTAATCTTGTTAAATATTTAAAGGCCGATGAGAAAGAAAATGTTGCCTATGTTAATGTTTTAACTAATACGAGGGAACTTTCTCCTTATACAAAAAATGTTGGAATTCCAAAAGACATGATAAACTATTCTGCTAATGGAAAATTAGCTTATATCGTTATAGGCACAAAAGAATTCAAAAAAGATGGAGTAAAGGTTGTTAATGTAGATAAACTTGACCAACATGTTATGATTTCAGGTTTCTATATCACAGCTATCGACTATGTTGTAGACAAATCAAAATTTGAAGACACTTTTGCAGGTAGAGATGATTTAAACGGTGGAAATAAGACAAGAAAGCTTGACTACTCAATGATAACTGGTTGGACTAATCCAAATAAAGACGGCTGGGCTATCTATGAAAAAACATACGAAGATGGCTATGTAGCTCAAGAAGGCGATTCTTATTTCATAGATACAACAAGTATGCCTGAAGGTGGTCAAATAATGATTCAAATCGGAGACGATGATGCCATTATTCGTAAACAACAAGGTTACTACTCATACTATATAACTGGTAATAAGGGTATTGAAACCATCGAAGAATATGCTAAAGGCGTATTTAAGTTTGATTTAAGAGAAGGGGCAACTATAAAGGCTGGAGACAAGCTTAGAGTTTTCATGCCTTATACAAAAGAGCACAAAGACCCAGTCAACTTCTTAGAGATTAATAATGCAACCAAACGTAATTATGGTGCAGCGACTTTAACTTTAAACAAAGATAGAAATATTACAGTGCACATGTTCAAAGAAGGGAAAAAAGGTCACTTCGTATTAAAATATACTCTAGCTGATGGAACAGAAAGCTCTATGGAATTTACACCTAAAGGACTTTGGAGTTTTTCAGACAAAGATAAAATTCTAACAGGAGTACCTAATAGAGCAACTGATGGTGCAGGTGGAAACGTCTATTTAAACACTAAAAAATTAAAACCAGGCGCAGACATCATTGTTGAATCCTATGATGAAAGTGGCACTAAGTTAGAAGATCAAACATCTTGGTTCAAGTATAGACCTCTTGATAAATCAAAGGACAATGTTAAGGAACTTACATGGACTGACTCCTCAGACAAATCATCCATCCTTTCTATAAACAAATCACTTTACACTCCATACCAAGTGTTATTTACAAATGATTATGCAGAAGGAACAGATGACTTCTACAAGGAACCAAGAGTATTGCCAGCAAGCATCGATGACTTCAAGAAGGACACCAAAGAATTCGTTGGTTATACAAAGTATGACGGCGGTAAGGTAAGAACTCTTTACGAAGAAGGCAAGACTGGCAAATTATTTGCTAAGGTTGAAGCAGCAGAAGATGAATACGACGATAAGGGTAATCTTAAAACAGACAATAGCAAGAAGATAACTATTCCTAAGTCAAACATCTTCGACCCACACTTTGATGGTGAAAGCAAAGAATACAGAGCTTATGAATACAAGGTAGACCTTACAAGAATGCTTCCTTATCATTCAGATAACAAGACTGAAACAAAACTTACTTTATTAAAGGATATGAAGTTTGTTTCAACAGCATCAGACGGATCATCACTTCCATCTGACCTATACGAAACAAGAGTTAGAGCAAGAGTATTGTTTGATGCAAATACCGGTAAATTGACAGAAGACGGCAAACAAGTTGATAAAGTCGTTAAGATAGCACCGGATAACATTAATTTCTTAGGCCAAGAAGACTACAAACCTAACGGTTTTGAAGGCGCCAATGTTAAAAAAGACACTGGTGATAAATTCCCAGAAGCACCAACACTAGATACCAAGAACTTCTTAGGTTGGGTTACTGAAGAAGGTAAGACAGCACTAGGCGACAAGGCAGTCGTTACAGCTGATGAATTTAATAAAATATCAAAAGATCAAATTTTTACTAATGAAACACCAATAACAAAACACTTAGTAGTTTACGCTATCTACTCAGAAGATGTAGCAGTAACTTTTGATGCTAATCAAGGTAAGTTTGGTGACGGTAAGGACATAACAAATGTTAAAGTTGTAAATGGAAGCGTAACAGCACCTACACCAACAAGAGATGAATTTACTTTCAAGGGTTGGGCAGATAAGAAAGATGCTAAAGAAGCAAATATTACAGATTTTACAAATATCACAGAAGCAAAAACTTATTATGCAGTTTGGGAAAGAACTGATAAAACTCCTTTAACTTTAAAGAATCCGGAAAAGACAGTAGTAATAGATAAAACAAAATTAACAGAAAAAGAACAAGAAGCTGTTGAAGCTGCTGTTATTAAAGCAAACCCAGACTTAAAATTAACAAAAGATGATGTTGTAGTTGATGATGACGGTACAGTAACAGTTACTAAAGATGGTAAGACTGGAACAATAGCACCAGATAAGACTGTTGAGCAAGAAAAAGTTCAAAACAACTTCAACCCACCAAAAGAACCAGTTAAGGTTGTAGATAAAACAAAATTAACACCTGAAGAAAAACAAGCTGTAAAAGATGCTATTAAAGCAGCTAACTCAGAAAGAAACTTCACAAATGATGACATCAAAGTAAACGATGATGGATCTGTAAATATTAACCAAAACGGTAAGGTAGGTTCATTTACACCGGATCAAACAGTTGTACAAAAAGACACTATTCTTGATTTGACCGCTCCAGAAAAAACTGAAGTAAAAGATACAACTAGTTTAACTCAAGCAGAAAGAGAAAAAGTTGCAGCAGCTGTTAAACAAAAGAACAATCTTGCTGATGGTGATAAAGTTGAAGTTGATAGCAAGGGTAATGTAACTGTAATAACTGCTGATGGAAAGCAAACTGGAACATTAGAAGGAAAAGACACAGTTAAGCCATTTGATAGAGCTGGCAAAACATTAAATGACCCAGCAATAACAACAGTTGCTAATACAAATAAACTTACTGATGCAGAAAAACAAAAAGTAAGAGATGCAGTAAAAGCAGCTAACAAAGACTTAGACTTCAAAGACAACGAAATCCAAGTTGCTGATAATGGGGAAGTAACAGTACCAATGGGATCAGCTGGAAATCAGACTATTGAAGCAGCTAAAACAGTTAAAAAAGCAACAGCTGATGATAAAATGATTGCTTTAATAGCACCAGCAAAAACAGAAGTTGCAGATAAGTCACACTTAACAGACGAAGAAAAGAAAGCAGTTATTGCAGAAGTTAAAAAGGCAAATCAAAATCTACCAGAAGGTGCTAAGATCGAAGTAGCAGACGAAGGTGCAGTAACAGTTACTTCAGGAACAGAACCTAACCAAAAAGTTGGACAACTTTCACAAGCAGATACAGTTATTGAAAAACTTAAGGCACCAACAGTAGAAGCAGTAGCTGACGGTAGTGTAAAAGTAATACCAAATAATAAAGAATCTGATACACTAGAAATATCATTTGGCGATTCTACTAATCCAACAAAAGTTACAGCAACAAAAGATGCGGATGGTAATTGGAAACTTGCAGATGGAACAGACTCATCCATAAAGATAGACAAAGAAACTGGTACAGTAACAATTCCTGCTAGCAAGCTATCTAAGAATGAAGAAATAAAAGCAAAAGAAAAAGCTGGCAAACAAGAATCACCAGAAGCTACAGCAAACTCAAACGATACAACAGCACCAGGAAAACCAGAAGTAAAAGCAGAAGACGATGGTAGCGTAAAAGTAACACCGCCAACAGATGCAGATACAAAGAGTGTTACTATATCATATAAAGACCAAGCTGGAAATCCACAAACACTTACAGCAACAAAAGGTGACAATGGTAAGTGGACATTACCAGCAGGAACAGATGCTTCTATAAAGATAGATCAAGCAACAGGCGTTGTAACACTTCCAAAAGACAAGATCAAAGCTGGCGAAAATGTTACAGCAAAAGCAAAGGATGCTAATGATAACGAATCAGTTGCAGGAGAAGCAACACCAGTTGATAAGGCAGACTTAAAAGCAGAAGCAGATAAAGAAGACGCAACAAAAGCAAGCGATAAATATAAGAATGCTACTAAAGAAAAACAAGAAGATTATGATGCAGCTTTAGCAAAAGCAAAGAAGGTTCTAGAAGATCCAAATGCAAAGCAAAAAGATATTAATGATGCATTAAAGGCTTTGAAAGATGCTGAAGCAGCATTAGATGGACAGGCAGATACAACAGCACCACAAGCACCAACAGTAAAAGCAAACAATGATGGT
>NZ_GL397071.1:1287719-1408241 GCF_000146345.1 Peptoniphilus duerdenii ATCC BAA-1640
CTAATAAAAAAGCGCCAGAGGTTGATGTTAAGAATAATGGAGACATAACCGTTACTCCACCTACTGGTGCTACTGAAGTAACTATTAGATACACTGATCCTTATGGAAATCCAGTATCAGACGTTATAACTAAAGGTACTGATGGTAGCTGGAATATACCTGCAGGTAGTGTATTGACAAAAGATAGTGATGGAAAGATTGTAATCCCTGCTAACAACGTTCAACCTGGAACTAAAGTAACTGCAACAGCTGTTTACCCAGGTGGAAAAGAATACACTGGTAGCGCAAATGCAAGCACAAATCCACAATATCCTATCTATCCAGGATATAACGGATACAATGGTCTTCCTCTATGGTACTTCTACGGAAACATTGGCTCTAACAATACAAAGGTAGAACCTAAGAAAGAAGTTAAAGAAGTTAAAGAAAGAGGACACCACGAAGAATATATGTACGGATATCCAGATGGAACATTCCGTCCAAATGCAAACATCACTAGAGCTGAAGCGGCTGCTATGATTTCTAGACTTAAAGGTTATAGCTTAAATGACACAACTGCACCTGAATTCAAAGATTCAAAGGTTGGTTGGTTCAAGGCTGCTATTAATGCAGTATTTAAGAACGGACTTATGAAGGGCTACGAAGATGGCAACTTCAGACCAAATGACAAGATTACTAGAGCAGAATTTGCACAAATGATCAAGAACATCGACAAACCTAACTCAGCAGTTGCAACATTTAAAGATGTTAAAGGTCACTGGGCAGAAGATGCTATTAACCAAGCTTTTGGAAATGGAAGAATAAGCGGTTATCCAGATGGAACATTTAGACCAGATGCTCCTATCACTAGAGCTGAAGCAGTTAAGATTGCAAACAGTCTATTTGAAAGATCTGTAGATAACAGCGGACTTAAAGAAAAATTAGAAAATCCAACCATGATTTCTAAATTCACAGATGTAAATAACACTCACTGGGCATTCTATGAAATTATGGAAGCTACTAATAGCCACGAATTCGAAAGAAGAGAAAATGGAAAAGTAGTTGAAGATTGGTTAGAAATCGACAAGGATAAAAAACATTAAAAATTAAATTTTTACCAGAGGCGTAATCGTCTCTGGTTTTTTATTATAATTTTTAAAAAATGGGCATATTATATATAATGAAATGGGGTGATATTTTGGCTAAGAATTACACAAAAGATTTGATTAGAAATGAATTTATAAACCTTTTAAATAAAAAAACTCTTAACAATGTAACTGTGACTGAACTTGCTAGAAATTGCAGTATTGAAAGGAAGACATTCTACTATCATTATGAAAATTTAACGGAGCTAGTTAAAGAAATTTTCCAAGAAGAGCTATTAGTGGTGGTGGATGAGTTTAATGAAACTCTCTCTTGGGAAGATAGTTTTGTACTTGCTGCGAAGTTTATTCTTGAAAATAAAAAAGCTATTAAACATTTGTACCAATCAGATTATAAGGATGATGTTGAAAAATATGTGTTTTCTATTGCTGGTGAAATCATGAATAAGTATGTTGACCTTGTGTCTGAGGATACAAAGGCAAAGGAAGTAGACAAGAGACTTATTGCATACTTTTACCAATGTGCTCTAAGTAGTGCTCTTATTCAGTGGGTAGCTACGGATATGAAGTCTGATCCTGCCATTATGACAGAAAGGATTGGTAAACTTATGGATGGAAATATACTCTTATCTTTAAAAAGAAGCGAAAATTTAGAAAATATTACAGATAATTTTACACAATATATTGACCTTGTGTAAAATTTACTCAAGTCTAGAGTTTTGGGAAATGAAATCACTCTTTAAAAATGTTTTAATGTATTTAGAAGAAAAAATTAAATTTTTTAAGGAGGATATTATGAAACTTAAAACTTATGATGAAAGATTAACATTAACTAATGGAGATTTCCAAAGTTTGGTTAAGGCTAGAAAGCCAGAAGGTATTGAAAAGAAACAAGCATACTTAATCGGAACTGGTATTGCATCATTAACTGCAGCATGTTTTTTAATTAGAGATGCTCATATGGAAGGTAAGAAGATAACATTTTTAGAACAAATGGATATTCCTGGTGGATCTCTTGATGGAAACTACATGGAAACTAGAGGTTATGTTGCTCGTGGTGGCAGGGAAACCGGAGCTCACTTTGAATGTTTGTGGGACATATGGAGTTCAATTCCAAGTCTTGAAGATCCAGAAATGAGCATATTGGATTCATATTTTTATACCAACTACGACGATCCAAACTACAGCAACTGTCGTATAACTCACAAACAAGGGCAACGCTACGACGATGGCAAATTTAATCTAACCGATAGTCAAGTACAAGAAATTGCAAAACTTTGTTTGACAAGGGATGAAGATCTACAAGATTTAGCAATCGATGAAGTATTTTCAAAAGGACTTTTAAATTCAGATTTCTGGACATATTGGAGAACTATGTTTGCTTTTGAAAATTGGCACTCAGCACTCGAAATGAAACTTTACTTAAATCGTTTTATCCATCATGTTGGAGGTTTAACAAATCTATCTGCTCTAAGATTTACAAGGTACGACCAATACAATTCAATTGTAAGACCAATGGTCAAGTATCTTGAAGATCATGGTTGCAATTTTAGATACAACACCAAGGTTACAGATGTGGACTTTGAGATTTCAGAAAACAGAAAGGTAGCAACTAAGATCATCGCAGAAGATAAGAACGGAAATGATAAGTCAATCAATCTTACAGAAAATGATCTATTATTTATTACCAACGGTTCCATGACAGAAAATTCAAGTTATGGCGATGACAACACTGCTGCTGAACTTAGCAACGAACAAACAGGCTGCTGGGAAATGTGGAAAAACATCGCGAAAAAATCTGATGACTTCGGCAATCCAGAAGCATTTTGCTCCGACGTTGAAAAAAGCAATTGGGAATCTTGCACAGTAACTTGTCACGACGATTCAGTTCCAAAATATATTGAAAAAATAACTAAGAGAAGTCCTTATGGTGGTAAGACTGTAACTGGAGGTATTGTAACCTGTGTTGACTCAAGTTGGCTTATGTCTTGGACCATAAATAGACAAGGTCAATATCCAGAGCAACCAGAAAATGATGTAGTTGTGTGGGTGTATGGACTATTCACCGATGTTGAAGGCGATTATATTAAGAAGAAGATGAGAGACTGCACCGGTAAAGAAATAACTAATGAATGGCTATACCATATGGGAGTGCCTGTAAATGAAATTGACAGACTCGCAGAAACTTGTACAGCAGTACCAGTAATGATGCCATATATAACATCTCAATTCATGCCAAGAAAATTTGGCGATAGACCATATGTTGTTCCAAAGGGTGGAGTGAACTTTGCATTCCTAGGTCAATTTGCAGAAACATTGGACAATCCTGGTAGAGATACAGTATTTACAACAGAATATTCAGGAAGAACAGCTATGGAAGCAGTATACGTACTATGCGGAGTTGAAAAATCTGTGCCAGAAGTATACGCATCAAGGTATGATATAAGATACTTATTAAACGCACTGGTTGCACTATCCGATGGCAGAAAACCTGAACTTCCATTAAGTGCTATTGAAAAGATGAAGCTATCTAAGCATATCAAAGGAACAGAAATAGAAGATATGTTGAAGGAATTTAATATTATTTAAAAAAAGATAATTAGATTAAAAAAGGGACTTAGCGTCCCTTATTTTCATGTTAATTTATTTAACCGATTTTATTTAATTTCTAACTTCATCTCCTAGGTGGCGGAGTTTTTCTATCTGTTCTTCTCGGCCTAGGACTATGAGTACATCTCCGATTTGGAATGTGTAATTAACTGGAGGATTGAAGAGTAGCTTTTGGTCTTCTATCTTTTTGATTGCTATAACTATTAGTCCTGTCTTCTTTGGTATTTCTGCTTCCATTAAATTTTTGTTTTCAAGATATGAATCTTTAAATACGGTTACTTCTTCTAGATCTAGTTCCACATCTCCGACTCTTGTGAATACATCGAGGAAGGAAATTATACTTGGTTTTACTAATAGGGCTGCCATTCTCTTGCCACTTATCTCTACTGCTGAGAGGGTTTTGTTTGCGCCGACTTTCATGAGTTTTTCGCTGCCGGATTTGGACATTGAGTTGGCGATTATATAGATCTTATCGTTAAGATTTCTTGCAGTTAACACAGTTACTATATTGTCTACTTCTGAGTCGAGTGCCGCTACTAGACCTTTTGCTTTTAAAATCCCAGCTTTTTCTAATATTTCTTCCTCCGTTGAGCAACCTTCTATTACCAATATATTTTCGTGGCTGTATTCGTCAAGATCTTCTCTATTTGAACTTATAACGACGAAATTTAGATTTTCTTCTATTAACTTTTGTATGATTACTTCTGCAAGCTCACCGGAACCGCAGATTATATAATGATCATTTAATGCTGAAATCTTCTTGTCCATTTTTCTCCCCTTCCATAAATCTGTCATCTTACCTTCTACAAAGAACACCACCAAGGTCGTAAAGGCATAGCCGACGATGCCTACTCCTAAAAATATTAGTATTACCGAAAATATTTCCGCTTCTGAATTCATTGCTGCTACTTCGCCAAAGCCGACGGTGGAAATGGTGATGACCGTCATGTAGAGGGCATCGACAAAGTTAACTTTTAAAAGAATCATATATCCTACGATTCCTACTACTAATAAGAATGCAAATATTAAAAAAATATATCTTAGTTTTTTTCTTTCTTCCATATTATCTCTCCGTTAATTGAATTATAATATAGTAGATGGGAAAATACCACAGTTTAATATATTAAAATGAATTATATTATAAATGAGGAAATTAATGAAAAATTTAGTGGATTATATTTTTATATTTCTGTACTCGGTACTTATGTTTTTCCTTTGGAAAATTTGTAAGTATGGATCTTGGAGATATTGGATAAACTGGATTATACCTGTTTTATTTTTAATTCTTGTATGTATTATTTATAAGATTTTAAATAGAAATATAGAAAGTAGCAGAAAATCTAGAAGAATAAAATTATATATGTTCATCATTGTGACGCTTATCTTTGGCGGTATGATTATCCACACCGCCATTCCTTACAATGGAAAGCTATCCTGGAAAATTGACGAAATGCTAAATCATAAGAGAGTTAGATATGTGCACAGAAATGTTTTCGATGATGGAATAGAAGGTCTCTTGGAAGATTTAGAAAAGAAATTTACACTGCCGGACAAATTATACGTAGATAATGAGCTTCTTATAAGATTTGACGGGGACGGAGAGATCACCAAGCTTGAAGGGATGATCTATGGTAAGGATGAAAAGGGAAAGGTAAATTCGTACCTTCTATCTTTTAAAAATAAAAAGTTAGAAGTTTGGTTAAATAAAGACGCTGGATTTGAATTAGATGAAAATAGAGCTCTAGATCCCATGATTAAACTTCTGAAGAAATCAAAATACAAAAAGGAAATTGACACTTGGAAAAAGATTTATGGTGATGTAGACTTTGGAATTATTTATTATGGGCTGAAAGAATTTTTCTATTCCGATGGAATCAAGGTCCTAGGTTCTAAGAAAGAAAATGATGAAGTATTTAAAACCTTGGATCAAGGTGGGGAAGTGAAGGCAAATGCGCTTTCAATTTTCATTCCTGATAAGGAGGTAACTCCTATTAATTTTATAATTGATCCAGAGATAATCTCTTCTGAAACTAGAAATGCACAGCTGGAAGAGGAAGTAATCGAGAAGAGCAAGGGTGAAGATTCTTGGACCTTGGATAATAACACAGGTACCATGTATACATTTTTAAAATCAAATAAAAATATAGGTTTTAGATTAGTAGTTACCGATGCTGCTCTAGGTTCTAGATTTTATAAACTTGAAAAGACTTCCGACGGCGGCAAGACCTGGGAAAATATAAATTCCAATCCATTCTTAGATGGGACAGGTGTGGCAGAAGGAATAGAATTTTTAAATGAAAATTTTGGCTTTGCAGGTCTTCAAGGAGGGTCCGGTGAACATTCTGAGATTTATGTGACTAGAGATGGAGGGACAAACTTTGAGATAATCAATCTTCCTTATGAAAAGGTTCAGAATCTACCTGAAAAAGGAAAAGAGTACGGGCTTACCATAGAGAATTATAAGTATTTGAAAATGCCTAGAATGGTTGGAAATAAAATATATATTTTAGCAACACCTGACTCTTTTGAAGAAGAAGGGATAGAGTTTTATTCGGAAGATGAAGGTAAAACTTGGGATGTTTCAAAGTAAATTGTATATAAAATGTAACCTTATTGATACTAAGTTTTAAATACTTAAGAGCTTATACTATGTTATAATTTCTTTAACAAGGAGGAATAACATGAAAAGATTATTAGCAATGACACTTGCCTTTGTACTTACAATCGGTACAATTTCATTTGCAAAAGAGAACAAGGAAGCCGTAGGATACGAAAGAGTATTCGGAAAAGTTACAGAAGTTGTAGAGGATAAGGACAACTCACAAATCTTGGTAGAAAGCAAAGATCAAGAAAAATCAATGGAAAAACTCTACCTTTACACCGGAAAAGTTCCTGTACTCGATCTAAAGACTGGTAAATTTGTAGAAAATTATAAATTTAAAAAGGGAGATATGATTCAGTACTTTTATAAAAAGGATGCTCCAATTATGTTATCTATGCCAGCTAAATTAAACCCTGACTTCATAGCAATAAATGCTGAAGATGGAGAATATTCAGTTGACGTGGATCACTTCAATGAAAAGGGCAGAGGAGTTTCAAATAGAGTTGAAATCAATCTTTCAGATGACTCAAAAGTTATGAATCTAAAAGGAGAAGAAGTAGGCAAATTCCAAGAAGGAGACTATTCAGTTATCTATAAAACTGCAACTAGAAGCATGCCACCTATTGTAGACGCTGAAAAGATAGTAGCATTAGAAGCAAAAGCTGAAGACTCTGCAGAAAAAGAAGAAAAAAATATCGCTTTAAGAAAATACTACGAAGAACTCGGTGCAAAAGTTGAATGGAATAAAGAAACTAGAACAATCAAAATTTCTTCAAAAGATAAATCTGTAGAAATTGACGTTAAAAGAAAAGAACTAACCATCGAAGAAAAAGTAATGATGATGGAAGGATTTAAAATTGAAAAGGGAACAAGTTTAGTTCCAGAGCAATTTATAAATAAAATAGATAAATTTCTTCTAAATAAATAAAAATAATGGTGTACAATGTGCACCATTTTTTAATTTGAATTATGAAATCGTTTTATAAATATGTTTTTTTGGGTAAAATATAAATAGAGATTTTAAAAACATAAAGGAGTTGTCATGGAAATAATTGAAGTAAGAGACGATTCACAAAAGAAAGAACTGCTTGACTATTTGCCAAATGTTAAATGGGGCGAATCACAGGTGCTCACCAAGGCGATTAAAAACGATGAGATTGATGAAAAACTTGGAAAAGATGCCAAGATTTTCTACGCCAAAGAAGATGGAGAAGTGATGGGATTTTTCACATTGGTAAACCAAGATTACATTCCACTTCCACAGTACGATAGATTTATCGCGATGATCTATGTAGATCCTAAATATAGAAACAGAGGATACTCAAGAGAGTTTATAAAATTTGCAGAAGAAGCAAGTGGAGTAGATACCATCCATCTATTTACGAAGATCAAGGGACTTTATGAAAAGATGGGGTACACATTAATTGAAGAGTTGGTAGGCTACATACATGGAATAGACTATCTATATGAAAAAAAATTAAGATAAGCGGCATTGGTGTTAATTTTAATATAAAAAATTTGCAACAGAATTTTATTTTCAGATAGATTCTCTCAACTACGGTCACCCTGAGCGAACGTAGTGAGTAGGCAGTCGAGTTCGCCAAATCAGGCTCCATGCAATGTTCCTTCTTTGGAACTCTTTGCACGAGACCTGCTACGAAATCAAAGATTTCGGCTAGGGCTTCGAACGGGTATAACTTTATTATATAAAAATCAATACAAATAAAAAATTTGGGAGGAACTATGTTTACATATGAATTTGTGGATGTGGAATTAAAAGGCGGACTAAAGGCTGGTAAAACAGATGGTTTTGAACACTGTAAAGAAGTCATAGTCGAAAAAGCAAAAGAAGGCTGGGAACTTGTACAAGTAGTGCCAGTAGGAAATGAAAAAACAGGAGTGTATTCAATCCAAAAGTACACAGTAATATTTAAAGTAGAAAAATAGATTGGTATTAAGAATTAAGAGGTAGGTCATGGCTTATCTCTTTTTAATTTAGGGTTAAATTATTAGGGACAAATTTTACATAATTAAATTTTTCACAAAAATTTTCCAACTACAGTCACCCTGAGAGGCAACCGAGTTCAACAAATCAGCCTTCATTTCATTCGGCTTCTTTGGAACTCTTTGCACGAGACCTGCTACGAAATCAAAGATTTAGGCTAGGGCTTCGAACGGGTATAACTTCTGAGGACCTAGTATAAGCAAATAAAATAATTAAAAAATAATATTAATTTAAATGCTATCCGGATAGAATGAGTTTAAAAAATCATCTGTACACAACCTCACCACAGTTATACCCGTTCGACTACAATGACTCAGACTGCGTCTTCGTCATTTCCGCTCAGGGTGACTGTCTTCCTTTGGTTACTTTTAGATAAGTCTAAATAATGATATGTTTGTAGCGGAAGCATCTTGCTTCCACAGCCGAAGGCTACAATAAACTTTGCAAATAATTAACACCTATCTAGCATCATCCCTCCCAACTGGTAATCCTGAGCGGAGAAGGCGGTAGCATTTGTAGTCGAAGGATCTTAAGTCGAATGGGTATAACCTCTGAAGGTCAAGTCTTTGCAAATGAAATAACTTTATAAAACTATTTAATAACTATTATCTCTCATGCTATACGTAGAGCATGAGTTCAAAAAATCATCTGTACACAACCTCACCACAGTTATACCCGTTCGACTACAATGACTCAGACTGTGTCTTCGTCATTTTCGCTCAGGGTGACTGTCTTCCTTTGGTCATTTTTAGATAAGTCTAAATAATGATATGTTTTGTAGCGGAAGCAACTTGCTTCCATAGCCGAGAGGCTACAATAAACTTTGCAAATAATTAACACCTATCTAGCATCATTTCTCCCAACTGGTCATCCTGAGCGGAGAAGGCGTTAGCCTTTGTAGTCGAAGGATCTGACCTATATTTAAGCTACTTAAGACAAAAAAGTAAAATAACAAATGTAAATAAATATCCTAGCTTCTTTGAAATCTATTTTTCTCCTTCAAATTTTCTTTTACGAGGGAGTATGGCAGTCGAGTTCTGCAAATCAGCCTTCACAAAGTTCGGCTTCTTTGGAACTCTTTGCACGAGACCTGCTACGAAATCAAAGATTTCGGCTAGGGCTTCGAATGGGTCTAACCTCTATAGAGCAAGTCCTTTAAAATGAAACCAATAATAATCTTCACGCTATACGTATAGCATCAAAAATAAACTTCATGCTATACGTATAGCATTTAAATAAATTATACAAACATTTCCATAATAAAAAGAAATTCATCGACTTTGACAGTATCCGTCTTCGCTTGATCATAAAGATTAATTCACCAAAGATAAATGAAAGCTGATTTTTCTTAATATAGACCTTTTCAACTGACTATACCTTATTGAAATCCTTCGAATTCGATGATATCTGTCTTTGATCATAATGACTGGTTTGAGAATACAGCGGGAGGCTCTACTTCATAAGTTTCGATAATAAATATTAAAAATTAAGCTTAAAAATTATTCTTTTCTGTTTTTCTATTTATATTTCGGGTAACTAATAGATAAGAATATGTTTATCTTATTAGATAAATAATATTTAATATTTTAAGATAACAATATTAGGAGGATTTATGGAATTTAAAAAAGTTGTTGTTCTAGGAGGAGGAGTACTTGGTGTACAAATCGCTCTTATGAATGCATATACTGGTCATGACACTACTATTTGGCTAAGAAGTGAAAGCTCTATTGGAAGGGCTGAACCTAGAATAGCTCACTTCAAAGAGGAAATGCTAAAATCTCTCGAAGAATCAAAGGCTTTAATAAAAAATCCAATGGGAGGATACCTATATCCACGTGGACTTGTTAAAGTATGGGAAGGAACTACTGAAGAAGATATAAACAAATTAATTAAAGACGCAAAAATAAATTTTGAAAAAAATCTTCATTTAGAGCTCGATATAAATAAAGCTTTAAAGGACGCAGATATTGTCATCGAATCTATGACTGAAGATCCTGCTGCAAAGATTGAGTTGTATGAAAAAATTAGAGATATTCTAGATGACAAGACTATACTTGTTACAAATTCATCTACACTTCTACCATCTCAATTTAAAGATCACACTGGTAGACCAGAAAAGTATATGGCTCTTCATTTTGCTAATATTATTTGGAAAAATAATACTGCTGAATGCATGGGCCATGATAAAACATCTAAAGAAGTTTACGATGCTGTTGTTAGATATGCTTCAGAAATGAATATGATACCTATCAAGCTTCACAAAGAACAACCTGCATATGTTTTAAACTCTCTACTAGTTCCACTTTTGTATTCTGCTCAAACTCTTTGGGCTAAGGAAGTGGCTGATCCTGAAACCATCGACCTTACTTGGAGGCTTGCAACTGGTGCACCAGCAGGTCCTTTCCAAATTATTGACGTGGTTGGACTAGATACTGTGTACAGCATTCAAAATATGAAGCCTTCCTCTAAAGATCCTAACTCAATTGATTACAAGATTTTAAACATGATCAAGGAAAAGATTGATAAAGGAGAAAAAGGAGTAGCTGCTGGCAAAGGTTTCTATGACTATAGTAAATAGATAATAGTCCCTGTTTATGCAGGGATTATTATTTTATTTATTTAGAAAGATATGATTTTATGAAGGATAAAAAACTATCCAATTCTCTTATTTTTATAATTTTATTTGGAATTGTAAGTCTATTTTCTGATATGACCCATGAAGGTGCATCGAGCCTGCGAGGGGTGTACCTCAGTCTACTTGGTGCTTCTGCTGGGACCATTGGTTTTATTTCTGGTCTCGGGGAACTTGTCGGTTACTCTCTTAGGTATTTCTTTGGGAAGCTCACTGACAAAACTCACAAATATTGGCAGATGACAATCTTCGGATATGTTTTAGATATACTCGCTGTGCCTGCTCTTGCTCTCGTTGGCAGTGATGGGTGGATATATGGCTGCGGTCTTTTGGTCATTCAAAGGATGGGCAAGGCGATAAAGAAACCTGCCAAGGACACCATCATGTCTTTTGCTGCATCTCAAGAAGGTGCTGGCAAGAGTTTTGCAATTCAAGAGATGCTAGATCAAATTGGCGCGTTCTTAGGTCCATTTTTTCTTTACGTAGTTATGCTTTTTAAAACTGATGGGACAACTTTTGAAATTTATTCCAGATGTTTTGCATACTTAGCAATCCCAGGAGTTATTACATTAATTCTTCTTATATACACCAAGAAAAGATTTCCAAATCCGGAACATTTTGAGCCAGAGCCAAAGGAATACATTCCTTTTAAGATGAAAGATTCATTTATCTTCTATATTATAGGGATCAGTCTTTTCTCATTTGGATTTATCGACTATTCGCTAATCATCATGCACGTTTCTAAAAATCTAAATGTCTTAACAAACGGAGTTGGTCTTATTAACATGGAGACTATTCCATTAATTTATGCAGCAGCTATGCTTGTTGATGCGATTTCAGCTTTAATTTTTGGAATTATGTACGATAGAAATGGTGTGAAGGCTCTCGTAGTTTCTACTATTATATCTGCGCCATTTTCTCTATTTATATTTGGATTTAATAATATTTATGTGGTTCTACTTGGTATTATCCTTTGGGGTGTGGGCATGGGAGCACAAGAATCCATTTTAAAAGCTGCTGTCACTTCAGTCGTTCCCAAGTCAAGCAGGGCAACTGGATATGGAATTTTTGAAATGTCCTTTGGAGTATTTTGGTTTTTAGGAAGTTGGCTTCTCGGCGTGCTATATGATATAAATATAACTAGTCTTATCATCGTTTCGATGATGACACAGCTACTTTCTATACCATTTTATTTCAAGGCATCAAGAGCGAAGAGAGTTTAAATTGTTATAAGGAGATTAATTTGAAAGATAAATATTCGAGAATCATTCATCCGCTAAAGCCACTTTACGATGAAAACTCAAAGGTACTAATCCTCGGTTCATTTCCATCTGTAAAGACGAGGGAGTACGGATTTTTCTACGGTCACAAACAGAATAGATTTTGGAAGATAATGGAAAGTTTATTTGAACAAACTCTTACTCGAGATATTGATGAGAGAAAGTATTTTCTTTTAGGCCACCATATCGCTTTATATGATTCAATCTACGCCTGTGATATCATCGGATCTAGCGATGCAAGCATAAAGAATGTGGTACCTTCTGATTTAAAAGATGTGGTAGAGGGTTCGAAGATTTTTAAAGTTTTTTGCAATGGAGGTGCATCCTATAAGTATTATAATATGTACCACAGAGAAAACTTGGGAATAGAAGCTATACAACTTCCTTCGACGAGTCCTGCCAATGCAAGGTACAGTCTGGATGATTTAGTTAAAGAGTGGAAAATAATTTTAAAATATATATAAATCCTGTGCCAAATGACACAGGATATTATAATTGATATTTAATTGGTTTTATTATAAATCGATTTACAAAGTATACTCCAAGTGGAAATACAAGTCCTTCTGAAAAGGCGAGGACGTACCACAAGAAGTAATCAGGCATAAATGTTCTGAATACAAACATAACTAGACTCACAAGGATTGGAGTTCGTAGCACTGAAAGTGTAGTAGCCAGTCGACCTCTTCCGAGACTTGCGAAAAATGTAACCATAAGTCCATTGAGCCCGATAAAAGGATATGCCCAAGAATATCTTGCAAGGGCGATGGAAGTCTCATGGAGAACGCCTGAGTCTGCACCTAAGAATATATTTACAATAGGTTCTGCAAATTTATGAGCGACAAATATAAATATTATACTTATAAGTATTATTGTAATGACGCCGCGTTCGACGAATTTACGAATCTTTTTATAATCTCTCTTACCATAGTCGAATGAAAAAATAGGAGCTAGACCTTGTGCCACTCCCGTCATGGTTACAGTTACAAGGACTGAGACGTAGGAGATAACTGTGTAGGCTATAACCGCATCTTCTCCATAGACTTTGAAGAGATTTACATTGAATAGAAAGACAGTAAAACCGATTGCCACTTCCGAAATTGCATCACCAACTCCAAGGGGAAGTGTGGATTTTAAAATTGAAAAATCAAAATTTTTAACGAATCTAAGCCTTCCGGTCTTTCTTGAAAAGTACAGAATAAATGAAAATGAGCTTATTGCCTGCGCAATTCCTGTAGCGAGTGCAGCTCCAAAGATGCCCATGTGTAACTCGACTATGAATAAGTAGTCGAGAACGATATTTGAAACGGCAGCGATTATAACTGAAAGAGCAGATATATGTGGAGCTCCATCTACTTTAACTAAGACTTCTAATTGATAGCTGAGCATAAAAAACATTCCAAATGGAACAATTGCTTTTAGGTATTCTCTTACAAATTCTGAAGTTGCATCGCTTGCGCCAAGAATGTAAATTATCCTATCTAGTAAGATATAAATAACCCCAGAGAATAACATTCCTATGAAAATAAGGCTTACAATGGAAGTTGAAAATATTTTATTTGCAAGATTAAAATCGCCTTTGCCAAGATTCATACCGACCTTCGCTTGGGTTCCGATACTAAAAAGAATTCCAGTGGCAAAGAACAATGTTATAATAGGCATGGAGATATTCACTGCAGAAAACTCAACTTCGCCTACATAGTTTGAAACGAAAAATCCGTCTACCATGCTGTATAGAGCAAAGACCCACATGGATAGCACAGACGGAATAATAAATTTTAAATATCTTTTCATATTAACACCTTAATATATCTTATCATAGTTTTATTTTATTGAAAATGGGATAAAATGGATATTTTTTACTGTATTAGTTTAAAATAATTTTGCAAGGGTATTTTATAATCAAAGGAGGTAGTACTATGAAACGTAGTATTAGTATATTTCTTGCTATTTTGATTTTGTTATCACTTACAGCATGTAAAGAAAGTGGTAATGATAAAGGCGTAAGCGCTAAACCAACCAAGTTTAACGAAGAAGAAATAGAGTCTGCAATCAAAGTAGTAAAGGATAATTTTTCTTTTCCAGGCTCAGAGTTAAAAAGAGTTCGCTATGAAGAAAGCAAATCTGAAGAAGAGATAAAAGTATTTATGGAATACGGAGCAGGCAAGGACAAGGGTATTGATCCTAATAATGTAATTGTAATATTTACCGACTTTGACATAACTGGAGAAAATCCTGTATTAAGTAAGGGAGAATACAAGGATTATAACTGGATCTTAGTTCGAGCAGATAAAGATAGCGAATGGAAAATAGAAGATCAAGGATATTAAATTGCAATAGGTAAGCCGAAAGGCTTACTTTTTATTAAATTAGGAGAAGGTGAGCAAATGGACAGCATCATAGAATTTCCAGAAGCGAAGAAGCTAAGGGAAGATGTAGAAAGACTTAAAGCAGAGCTTTTGGACTTGGTTACCGAAAGGGACGATTTAAAATTTAATATCTGTAAAAATATAAAGACGGACTACATGTTTGAGATAGGGTTCATCGAGTATAGAGTCTATGAAAAATACTGCGAGTATGCTCGCCTAAAAAGGATGAAGGAACTAATTCAAGCTCGAAAGAACAGGGCAGAGAAAGTCGACTTAGATGAGATTGAACGCCAACTGGACAGGGAGTTTGAAGATTATATACATAAATTAAATGAGAAGATAAGAGATATTAACGAAGCCATTGAAAGATCCAAATTAAAGACTTTGTCTGAAGAAGATACCAAAGACATAAAGAAGATGTACAAAGAACTAGTTAAGAAACTTCATCCGGATTTGAATCCAGACTTGACAGAAGAGCAACTTAAAATGTTTTATAATGTTGTGGATGCATATGAAGCTGGAGATATAACTGCTATGAGGATTCTATACAATTTGGTAGATATGAATGGAAGCTTAGAAGACAATGAGTCCACGATGGAGAAACTTGCAAAGCAAAAGGTGAACTTGGAAAAACTCGTGGAAAAAATGAAAAGCGAGGTTGAAAAAATAAAAACAACTCCGCCATACATTTTTAAATACTTCTTAGAAGACGAAGAAAAAAAGAATGAAAGAATCCAGAAATTGGAAGAATTATCCGCCGGATATGACGAAGCCATAATTATTTTAAAAGTACAGATCAAAGAAATGTTGGTGAAATAATGTCAGATATTGTTAAAAAAGATGATGGAGGGTTGTTAGAATTTCTCCACTCTGCAAATTTTAAAGATCTACCAAGACCATTTGCCGTAGATATATTTCTATTTGAAACATATGTGGCAGGCACAAGTTACATAGATGATATGGAGCTTATAGAGCCAATGCTAAATATAGATGACAAACTCGTCTTCTATCGGGAGCCGAACAATCCATATGATGAAAATGCGATTCGCATAGAAACTATAAAGGGAGATAAGATTGGTTATGTGCCCAAGAAGGACAATCCGGTCTTTTCGAGACTAATGGATGCGGGGAAGAATCTCTATGGAATGATTGATAAAAAAGAAAAGTTGGATAATTGGATAAAGATAGATATAAAAATATATCTTTATGAAGGATAAAATAATATTAATTAGGAGGTTAGAATGATTAAAAATTTAAGAAAACATTTGAAGGTTTGTATCTTTCTTTTGTTACTACTTGTACCAGTAAGTGCTAGTGTAGGCGCACCGAGAATATTTGTAAATAATTACTTCGTAGATTCTGATGCTGCTCCAGTCATTGAAAACGGAAGGACACTGGTTCCAGTTAGAATTATTTCAGAAAAATTGGGATACAATGTGAATTGGGACGGAGCGAATAAGACTGTAGAAATCACAGGCGATGCAAAAACTATAAAGCTAACTATCGGAAGCAGTACATATCTAGATGATGGTACCGAAATGCCACTGGACGTGGGAGCAAAGATTGTAAATAGCAGAACCATGGTGCCTATTAGACTTGTGTCTGAAGCATTTTCACAAAAAGTAATTTGGGACAATGAAAATAGAGTCGTAGCAGTTGGGGAAGGCTACCAAGATCAAGCAAGTTCTACCTGTACATTTGAAGCTGCAAAGGTAACAAGGGTAATCGACGGCGACACCATAGAAATCGACAGAGGAAAGGGAATTGAAAAGGTAAGATTTATCCTTGTGGATTCACCAGAAACGAAACATCCTAAGAAACAAGTAGAATATTATGGAAAAGAAGCCTCTGAATTTACAACAAAATGGTTGGAAGGTAGGAGAATTTATTTAGAAAAAGATGTAAGAGAAACGGATAAGTATGGTAGACTTCTTAGATATATATGGCTAGTTAAACCAGCTACAGATACTCCTACCAATGAAGAAATAGGAAGTTATATGTTTAATTCCTATCTTGTAAGAGATGGATATGCTGTGGTCGCACAGTTTCCACCAGATATCAAATATGTAGAAATACTAAAGACATTTGAAGCTTATGCAAGAGAAAATAATTTAGGTCTATATGGAGTACCAATCACAGTTGGCGCCGAAGCAAAAGGAACCACTGAAGCCGTAAAAGATACTACGACACCAGTAAATGCACCTAAAGCTGAAGTAAAAGAAGATAAAGAAAATAAAAACATAAATACTCAAACGAATAAAAATAATTCGAAAGAGCCTGCTTATAAGTATGCAAATGGAAGAATAATTGGAAATAAAAAGAGAAAGATATACCATGTGCCAACTGGAAGGGACTATAAAAAGGTTCACCTTAAAAATGCGGTCTTCTTTGACACTGAAGAAGAAGCAATAAAAGCAGGATACAGACGAGCTCAACAATAAACATAAAAAGACAAAAACCAAAGTTACAATTTAGCTTTGGTTTTTTTGTCTTTTTGATATTTTTAGTATGAAAATTTTATTTTAATTTAAAATTGAAGATTTTATTTTTTAAATTACTTTACAACAATTCTTCAATCTTTTCTTCGATCTTCTCAGGTTTTGTAGAAGGTGCAAATCTATCAGTCACATTCCCATTCCTATCCACTAGAAACTTAGTAAAGTTCCATTTGATAGCACCGCCCAAGATTCCTTTTTGTTGAGATTTTAAATAAGTAAATAGAGGAGATTCATTCTCTCCATTTACATCCACTTTTTCAAATTGAGGAAAAGTAGTTCCAAAATTCAAACTGCAAAAACTTTTAATCTCATCTGAATTTCCAGGAGCCTGGCCGCCGAATTGATTGCAAGGGAAATCTAAAATGACAAACCCTCTATCCTTATACTTTTCGTATAGCGCTTCCAAACCTTCGTACTGTGGAGTAAATCCGCATTTAGTAGCAGTGTTTACTATGAGCAGTACTTTTCCTTCAAAATCTTTTAAGGAAATATCTCTTCCTTCATTATCTTTAACAATATAATCGTAAATCATAAATTCCTCCATTGAAAAGATACCCAATTAATCAAAAAATTATGTAATTTTAGATAAAAATTTAAAAAATCATAAGAAATTTAAAAAAATCGAAGAAAAATTAAAAAAAATTGAAATTTATCGCATAATCTTGCTAAAAAGACTAGTATTTGGAATGGATGTGTTGTAAAATATAGTTAATGGGAGAGGAATGGAGTGAATTCACACCTAATGGAGGAATATGTATGTTAATTGGGGAATACAATCTAACTCTTGATGATAGAGGCAGAATAATAATTCCATCAAAACTTAGAAACGACCTTGAAGACTCTTTTGTAATGACAAAAGGTCTCGATGGCTGTATTTTTGTGTACCCAAAAACAGAATGGGAAGAAATCTCAAAAAAGGTTAGATCCCTTCCTCTAAGCAGCAAGGAAGCTCGTGCTTTCCAAAGATCTTTCTACTCCAAGGCTGTCCTAACAAATTTAGATAAACAAGGCAGGGTTTTGATTCCTCAAAGCTTAAGAGATCACTCAGGGCTTGTAAAAGACGGAATAATCGTGGGACTTGATGTGAGGGCAGAAATCTGGTCTCTAGAAAAATGGCAAGAAATGGATGAGGATTTAGAATCTAGCTACGAAGACAATGTAATGACACTAGGCGGTGAGATGCTATGACAAACTTTGAGCATATCCCTGTACTTTTCAATGAAACTATAGAAGGTTTAAATATTCGAGAAAATCACATATATATGGACTGTACAATTGGCGGTGCAGGCCATAGCAGTGAAATTTTAAAAAGGCTAAATGGTACTGGTCTTTTAGTTGGGATAGACCAAGATGAGTTTGCACTTTATACATCTGAGAAGAGACTTAGAGAAATTGGAGATAATTTTAAACTATTCAACAATAACTTTGAGCTTTTCAGAGAAAATCTAGATTCACTTGGAATTTCTAAGGTGGATGGAATTCTCCTCGATTTGGGAGTTAGTTCCCATCAATTCGATGAAGCATCTCGAGGATTTTCTTATAATTATGACGCACCACTTGATATGAGAATGAATAAATCCACCAGAATCACTGCAAAAGATATTGTGAATACATATTCTAAAGAAGCACTTATGAAGATATTCTACGAATATGGAGAAGAAAAATGGTCGAAAAGAGTTGCAGAATTTATAGTTAAGGCAAGAAACTCAAAAACCATTGAAACCACATTTGAACTAGTAGAAATTATAAAAGCTGCCATTCCAAAAGGAGCTAGAAGTGGGGGACCACACCCAGCTAAGAGAATCTTCCAAGCCCTTAGAATAGAAACAAATGATGAGCTTGGAGTGCTTAGAAGGAGTCTGGGAGATATGATTGAGTCTTTAAACCCAGGAGGCAGAATCTGTGTAATATCATTCCATTCACTGGAAGATAGAATCGTAAAGGATACATTTAAGTACTACTACTTGGACTGTATATGTCCACCGGAAGTGCCAGTATGTACTTGTAATAAAAAAAGAGAGATAGAAATAATAACGAGAAAGCCGATCACAGCATCTAAAGAAGAACTTGCTATTAACAATCGTGCTCACTCTGCAAAACTGAGAATTGCTGAGAAGCTAGAGGTATAAAATGAAGAAGAAAATAAAAAAATCAATAAAAAGAAAAATAAATATCCCTCTTGTGCTAACAGCATCTATTGTTATAATATTAATTGGAACTGTTTCAGTTTTGAGATCTCAAATAACTAAACTCGACAATGAAATCATCTCTCAAAGTTCTGAGATAAAAGATTTGGAAGAAACCAAGATGTCATTAGAAGGAGAACTTCAAGGAATTGTTAGTTCAAACAATTTAAAGGAAGTTGCACAATACAGACTGGGAATGGTTTATCCAGAAGATAATCAAATAGTTTATATAGATGTAAAAGATGATAAGCAAAAAAGCGATGTAAAGAACAATGTATTTCTAAGTCCTATTGTTTCAGTTTTGAAGTCATTTACTAGAAATTAGGAGGCACTTTTGAAAAGAAGGAAAAATAAGACGACCAGGGGCAGTTTTAAAGGCGATATACGGACAGTTTTTAACCGTAGAATTTTCTTTTTACTAAGCTTCCTGGTTTTATTTTTTATATTACTTGTATTTAGATTATTTTATATACAAATATTTAAATCTGAAGATTTAACTAAACAAGCCCTTAATCAGCTTACAAAGAAAGAATCGATTAACTCCAATAGAGGGCTTATATACGATGCAAACAAAAAAATTCTTGCTTTAAATGTGTCGAAATCTAAAATTTATTATGATTCAAACAATATAAAACCGGATAAAGGTATGCAAAAGGGCAAGAAGGAATCGGAAGAAGCATACAAAAAGAGAATGGATGATTTCGCAGCCATTAGACAGAAGAAATTGGAAGATGATGCGAGATATTTTTCAAATATTTTAAATCTTGATGAAAGGGAAACTCTAGTTAAAATTAGCCAAAACAAGAGAGTGACCCTTGCAAAAGACGTAGATAGAAAGATTGCTCTTGAAATCAGAGAACAAAAGAATAAATGCGTCAGCTTCGATGACTATATTAAGAGATTCTATCCATTTGGAAAGTCGATGAGTCATGTGCTAGGATTTCTTGACAATGAAAACTATGGTATCTATGGACTTGAAAGACAATTTGACGATGAACTTGTAGGTATTAAAGGTAAATCTATAAAGATTAAGGACGAACAGCTTAAGCAAATTCCTATGACTGACGAGAAACAGTATGCTCCACAGGATGGGCTTGATCTTGTGAGCACGATCGATGTAAATATCCAAGGTTTCGCTGACAAAGCTGCTGAAGAATCTAAATTAAAGACGGAAGCGGAAAGGGTAACAGTCATAGTACAAAATACTAAGACTGGAGAAATCCTAGCCATGGTGGATAAGGATGACTACGATCCAAACTATCCAAGACTTCCAATAAATGAAAAACAAGAAAAAGATTTTAAAAATTTGTCGGAAGAAGAACTGCTAAAGGCTTGGAGTGACAACTGGAAAAATTCTAGTATCGAAAGTCAATACGAGCCAGGTTCAACATTTAAACTTATAACTGCAGCTTCCGCTCTAGAAGAGGACACTACAAATTTACAAAAGACATACACATGTCCGGGAGTTTTAACAGACATGAAAGGCGTAAGAATAACCTGTACATCTAGTCGTAGAGGCTCAAAAACTCTGGCAGAAGCAATGGCAGAATCTTGCAATATTTCATTGGTAAAGATAGGTAGAGAACTTGGAGCAGAAAAATTCCTTAAATTTATAAGATCCTTTGGTTTTGGAGAGAGAACAGGTATAGATCTAAGAGGTGAAGTGAAGGGAACTATTCCAGCTTCAGCAAATCAAATTTCTAAGGTTGCAATCTCAACTATTAGTTATGGTCACGGTATAGCTGTTACTCCAATTCAACTTATAAATGCGGTGTCTGCCATAGGGAATGGCGGCTATTTAAACAAGCCTTTAATCGTAAAAGAATTGGTGGACAAAGAAGGAAATGTAATAGAAAAATTCAAAAAGACCACCTATAGAAGAGTTATATCTGAAGAAACTTCTAAAACCATGAGGGAGCTTATGAGGGGTGTTGTAGAAGAAGGTACCGGTAAGTATGCAGCAGTTCCTGGCTACAAAGTCGGAGGCAAAACTGGTACAGCTTATATAGCTTCATCAAAAGGTGGTTATGAAGATGAATACTATTCATCATTTATAGGACTTGCTCCTATTAAAGATCCAGTGATAACCGTACTAGTAGTAGTTAAAAAGCCGGTAGGAAATTTCTACGGCGCAACAGTTGCAGCGCCGGTTGCAAAAGAGGTAATGCAAGAAACTTTGGAATACTTAAAGATTCCAAAGACAGAGAAGATAGATAAAGTAGACAATAAAGAACAAGTGGTGGTCCCAGATGTAACGGGAAGACTTGTGATGGATGCAGGTAAGATAATAGTCAATTCAAACCTTAAATTCTCATCAGACAAATCCAAAGTTACAGAAAACTCCGTAGTAGTTTCACAAAGACCAGCAGCAGGAGAAATGGTACCGCAAGGAAGTATAGTTGATATAACTGTAAATGAAAACACTGAAAAGATGGTGCCTATGCTTATTGGCAAGAGTAAAGAAGATGCAGAAAAAGTGCTTTCTGAACTTGGAATTAAGTATAAAATAGAAGGAGAAGGCTATATTACTAGCCAATCTATTAAGGCAAAGACAATTGTTACAGATGAAGTAATAGTCTTGACCACCGACAGAGATTTCGATAAAGTTGAAGAGTCAGTTATAAATAACGACAAAAATAATAAAAATGAGGATAAAAATAAAAATTAGGAGTATGAGATGAAGTATTTAATATCATTTGTACTAGGAGCTGTAATCTCACTAATTCTAGGACCGATAATAATACCGGTTCTTAAGAGTATGAATGCAGGTCAGAGTATCAGAGAAGATGGACCAGAGAGTCATTTGACAAAAGCGGGTACACCAACCATAGGTGGGCTTATTTTTCTATCTTCATTTTTAATATCAAATATAGTTTTGGCTAATTTCTCAGTAGATTTTTTAATAGTTCTATTTGCAACATTTGCATTTGGAGCTGTGGGATTTATAGACGACTATATAAAGGTAGTTAAGAAGAGAAATCTTGGACTTACTGCGATTCAAAAGTTAGTTCTACAAATTATATTCTGTTTAGTAGTTCTATATTTTCAATACAATTCAAAGGAACTATCAACAGAAGTATACGTTCCATTTGTAAAGAAAATGGTTAGCTTTAACTATTTCTATATACCATTTATAATATTTGTAATAGTTGGTGTAGTGAACTCTGTAAATTTAACAGACGGGCTTGATGGACTTAGTTCAGGAGTTACAACTATAGTTCTACTATTTTTCGCAGCAGTAGCACTTAAATTTGAAAGATATTCAATAGCTATAGCATCATTTGTACTTGCTGGCTCACTGGTTGGATTTTTAAAATTTAACAAATTCCCAGCCAAAGTATTCATGGGAGATACAGGATCATTGGCTTTAGGAGGAGCAGTAAGCTCCATAGCAGTGCTTCTTAATATTCCGCTTTTACTACCTGTAGCCTGTGGAGTTTATTTTATAGAAACTTTATCCGTAATACTCCAAGTACTAAGCTATAAAATAAGAGGAAAAAGAATATTTTTGATGTCACCACTTCACCATCACTACGAACAAAAAGGATGGAAGGAAACAAAAGTTGTAAAAGCATTCTACATTGCACAGATAATTCTATGTATATTGGGATACTTACTAATAATTTAATGGTAAAGAAATGAAAATTTTAATAATAGGAACTGGAACAACAGGTAAATCCGTCTATAATTATGCAAAAAAACACGAAATAGATGCGTTTATATTAGATGAAAGAGAAAATTATGATGGATTTGAAAGAGAAGATATATTTAACGGTGACTTTAGCGGCATAGATTTTGCTGTTAAAAGCCCGGGAATAAAACCTGAATCCAAAATAATAAAAACATTAGAAGATAAAAATATAAAGATAATTTCTGATATAGAATTTGCTTCATATTTTTATAAAACAAAGGATATAGTTGCGATAACTGGCACTAATGGCAAGACTACCATCACTACACTTGTAAATGAAATATTAAATAAGGTTGGAAAATCTTATGCGGTAGGAAACATTGGAGTAGGAGTCATGGATGTGATTGACTATGATCCGAAATTTATAGTTTGTGAAGCTAGTTCATTTCAACTAGCTTATATAGACAAGTTTCATCCTCATGTAGCTGTTATAACAAATATAACAAGCGACCATTTGGATTGGCACAAGACTGTAGAAAATTACAGAAAAGCAAAAGAAAATATATATAAAAACCTAGAAGAAGATGATTTTTTGATTCTAGGCGCATCATGTGACTATGTAAAGACCATCAATGCAGGAGTAAAAAACACTTTTTATTATTCCTACGATGATCTAGGAAGACCAGGACTTTTCACCAAGGATGAAGAAATAATTTTTAGGCATTTTGATGGTACTTTAGAAAATATTATGAAGGTATCAGATGTCTTTATAAAGGGTAGACACAATATTGAAAATGCAATGGCTGCAATACTTTCTGCATATTCACTGGGAGTGGATTTAGAAATAATTGTAGATACGATTAAAAACTTCAAGGGTGTTGAACATAGAATTGAGTTTGTAAGGACTTTTAATGGAATAAGTTACTACAACGATTCTAAAGGAACAAATCCAGATAGTACAGACGTGGCTCTTAAAGCTTTTGAAAAATCGGTATTAATAATAGGCGGATACGACAAGGGATCTGACTTTAAAAAACTTTTGGAAGATAACAAAGATAAAATCACATCTCTTGTAGTCATGGGTGCAACCTCAGAGCTTATTATAAAAGAGGCAACAGAGCTTGGTATAGAAACTACAAGAGTAAAAGATATGGAAGAGGCGGTATCTGTAGCAACTACTATTGCAAGAGAAAACCATTCTGTAGTTCTACTTTCACCTGCGTGTGCTTCTTGGGATATGTATCCAAACTATGAAGTAAGAGGAAGGCATTTCAAAGAAATAGTAATGGGATTGGAGAGATAATTTTGAAAGATAAACTTTTCAAAAATGTAGATAGAACCCTATTAATAGTAACTATAATATTGGTTTTATTCGGAGTTGTGTTTATAACCTCTGCTGGTATTCCAAATGGAGTTAAGAACCACGGAGATGAATACTATCAAATAAAGACACATATTCCACTACTTATGGTGGGAATAGTTGCCATGTTAATAGGTACAAAACTATCTAGGAGACAACTTCAATTTTTTGGAGTAATAGGATTTTTCCTATCATTAATTGCAGTTGCGCTCTTATTTACGAGCCTAGGTAAGACTGAACATGGTCAAGTCAGGTCAATATTAATTCCTGGGATTAACAAAGGATTCCAACCTTCAGAATTTATAAAGGTAAGTTCTATTATATTTTTTGCAAGTTTTCTCTCCCAGGTTAGAAATAGGATTGATGATTCAAAAATATTTATATATGCCTTAGCGGTTATGGGACTATCAGCGGGTCCAATACTATTTAAAGACTTTTCGACCGCTGCGGTTATAGGAGCTACTCTTTTTATAATGCTCTTTGCAGCAGGAATGAAAAATCATCAGTTCGTAGTAATAGCTGCCCTTGGATGTGTAGTGGCGGTTTTATTCGTAACTAAGTATGGATATAGAATGGATAGGTTCAAGGGATTCTTCTCTGATGAGATGAATAAAGAGACTTATCACCAATTTCAATCTCTATACGCAATGGCGGTAGGCGGACTATTTGGAGTAGGATTATTTCATTCAAGATTTAAATACAATATATTTGCCGCCCATTCAGATTTTATAATTGCGGTTATAGCTGAAGAGATAGGACTGTTTGGAGTGCTAATAATAATTATTTTATTTGTAGTATTTATATATAGGGGGTATACTATATCATATAGGGCAGAAAATTACTTTGATAAACTGGTGGCACTGGGGATAACTTCCTACATTGGTATCCAAGCCCTATTTAATATTGCCGTTGCCTGCAAATTCATGCCCGCAACAGGGATTACACTTCCATTTGTATCATACGGAGGTACATCTATTATAGTTGCACTAGGCTCTGTAGGAATATTACTAGGCATTTCAAAACGAGGTTAAAATGAATATTATAATATCCGGCGGTGGAACTGGAGGACATATATATCCAGCCCTTGCCATAGTTGACGAAATAAAAAAGAGATATAAAGACGCAAATATTTTATATGTAGGTACAGAAAAAGGGCTTGAATCAGAAATAGTGCCTGAACATGGTGTTCCATTTAAAACTATTTCTGCAAAAGGCTTACCCAGAAAGAAGTTAAATGTTAAGACATTTAAGACTGCCATGTCTCTATACAAAGGACTTAGGCAATGTGACAAGATAATAAAAGAATTTAAACCAGACGTTGTAATAGGTACAGGTGGGTTTGTTTGTGCGCCGATCGTAATGAAAGCTCAGAGAAAAAAAATAAAGACTGTTATCTCTGAACAAAATGCGTATCCAGGAATAACAAACAAAATTTTAAGCAAAAAGGCTGACCTAGTAGCTATAAACTTTGATGAAGCAAAAGAATATTTCGACAATGAAAATATTGTCTTCACAGGTAATCCAATTCGATCAGATTTTGAAAAAATAGATAAAGATGAGGCTTTTAAAAGACTTGGAGTAAAAAATGACATGCCGATTGTACTTTCTTTTGGTGGTTCAGGTGGACAAGAATCAACTAACGATGCCATCATAGAAATTATAAAGAGCAGGACTGAGCTGCCTTTTAGACTTATCCACATAACGGGTAAAGTTCATTATAAGAACTTTATGGAAGAGATAAAAGGAATTGATTTACCAGAAAATATAAAAATTTTAGATTACTCACATAAGATTCCAGATCTTTTAAAAATTTCAGATTTAGTAGTTGCATCTTCATCAGCTATGACCCTAGCAGAAATATCTGCAGTAGGGGTAGCTAGCATACTTATACCTAAATCATATACTGCAGGAAACCATCAGTTTTTCAATGCAAAATCCTATGAAAACAAGGGTGCTTCCATAGTAATAAAAGAGAGCGATCTAAGTGGAGAAGTTCTGCTTGATAGTATCGAGTCTCTACTTATGGATAAAAATAAATTGGAGAAAATGGGAAGTTCATCTAAAGAATTGGCTTCAGTAGATGCTGTAAAAAAACTAGTAGATGAAATTCTAAAAGTAATAGATGAGAAATAGACGTGTATCACAGAGATTAAGAAGAAAAAAACAAATGAGAAAGAGAAGAATAATCTTTATATCTCTTGTTATAATAATAGCTTTTTCTCTGGTACAAATCTCTGGTATATTCAGAATAAATAAATTAGATATAAGTGGCAACAATGTAGTTAAAAAATCTGAGATTGAAAAAATTTTAAATGAGTCAATTGGTAAGAATTACTTACTTCTAAATAAAGGGAAGATTGAAAAGGCTCTTTTAAAAATTCCATATATAAAAGACGTTAAATTTTCTTATAAATTTAAAAATACACTGAGAGTCTCAATAGATGAAAGGCAGGACTTTCTACTTATAAAAGGTGGAACGGAATATATAGCTGATAGAAATCTAAAGATTCTTGGTGAGAAAAGTAGTTCCAAAAAGGAACTTATAGTGGTAGAAGGAATAGACACAAACAAGTATGAAATAGGCGCTTATCTTTTTAGAAATGACGAAAATCTAAAAGAACTTTCTCAAAAACTTTTAAATTCAAATATCATTTTTGACATTAGCTCAATTAAATTCTATAAAGATAGCTGTGATTTTACACTTAAGGACGGAATACTAGTTAAGTTTGGTCCTGTAAATAATTTTGATTATAAGTTGGAAATGCTTGAAAAAATCAGAGAAGATATAAAAAATACAGGAAAAGATGTAGTATCTATTGATCTTTTTTCAAATGAAAATCCAATAGTTACTTTAAATGGTGTATAATTATAGATAAGTGTTGAAAAACAGTCATTTAGTATTGACTATTTAGTATTTTACTAATAAAATATAAGTATATAATGATGAGGAGGAAGTTATGTTAGATTTTGAGTTGGATCACGATGAATTCGCTAAAATAAAAATATTTGGAGTTGGCGGTGGCGGAAATAATGCCGTTAACAGAATGATTACAGCAGGAGTTAAGGGTGTAGAGTTCTATGCTTTAAATACAGATAAACAAGCTCTTAAGACTACTCTTGCAGATAATAAAGTACAAATCGGAGAAAAAATAACTAAAGGATTAGGAGCAGGAGCAAATCCTGATGTAGGAGAAAAATCTGCTGAAGAATCTAGAGATGAAATAAGAGAAGCTCTTGAAGGAGCAGATATGGTATTCATCACAGCTGGAATGGGCGGTGGTACAGGTACCGGAGCAGCTCCAGTAGTTGCTGAAGTAGCTCAAGAATTAGGACTTCTAACTGTAGGTGTAGTTACAAAACCATTTAGCTTTGAAGGCGTTAGAAGATCTAAATCTGCTGAAAGAGGAATCCAAGCTTTAAAAGAAAAGGTAGACACACTTGTTATTATTCCTAACGACAGACTTCTTGATATTTCTGACAAGAAGACTTCATTTGCAAAAGCATTTGAAATGGCTGATGAAATTTTAAAACAAGGTGTTCAAGGTATATCTGATTTAATTTCTGTACCAAACCTTATTAATCTTGACTTTGCAGACGTTAAAACCATCATGGAAGATAAAGGTATCGCTCATATGGGTATCGGTATTGCATCTGGAGATGACAGAGCAACCGAAGCTGCAAAATTAGCAATCAACTCTCCTCTACTAGAAACTTCTATTGAAGGTGCTAAATCTGTACTTATTAATATTACTGCAGGAAATGACCTTGGAATATTTGAAGTTAATGAAGCCGCTGACCTTATCCGTGACTATGTATCTGAAGATGCTAACATCATATTTGGAGCAGGTATTGACGATACATTAAAAGATAGCGTTAAGATTACAGTAATTGCTACTGAATTTGAAGATGAAGATCATGGAAGAACTTCATTAAGAACAGATTCTATTAAAGAATCTAGAGCACCAAAGGCTAAGAGAGATAGTGCTAGTGATCTAGATATTCCAGAATTTCTAAAGAGAAGATTCGAAGATTAAATTAATAGATTTTAATGGGTATCTAAGGATACCCTGTTTTTTTATTTTAAAAATATAACTTTAATATTAAATAATTATCTTTATAAAAGGGTGATAATATGAAATGTCCATTCTGTGGAAGTCTTGATTCAAAGGTAGTCGACTCAAGGCAAACCGATGAAGGCTCAATAATTAGAAGAAGAAGGGAATGTCCAAACTGTAAGAAAAGATGGACTACCTATGAGACAGTTGAAGAAACTCCATTAATAGTAGTTAAAAGAGATGGAAATAGACAGACCTTTGATCCAGAGAAGATACGTATTGGTATTATAAAATCTTGTGAAAAGAGACCTGTAAATATAGAAAAAATAGACGAAATTGTAAATGAAGTTGAGCGTAATATTAGAAACACTATGAAAAGAGAAGTACAATCTGATGAAATAGGCGAAATTGTCATGGAATATTTAAAAAATCTCGATGAAGTTGCCTATGTAAGATTTGCTTCAGTTTATAGAAATTTCACAGATGTAGATTCTTTCTACAAAGAGCTAGATAAATTCCAAAAGAGGTAAGTTATGGATCTGTTTGATCTTGCTGCAGAAAAAAAGAATAAATCTAACGCTCCACTTGCTGAAAGGATGCGCCCTAAGAATTTAGATGAATTTGTAGGACAGAGTCATATTGTCGGCGAAGGAAAGTACTTAAACAGGCTTTTGAAATCTGGTAGAGTCTTCTCTATGATTTTTTATGGACCACCTGGAGTAGGTAAGACCACTCTTGCAGAAATATTTGCAGGACTTTCTGGATATAAGTTCGTAAGAATATCAGCGATAACATCCGGAGTAAAAGAGCTTAGAGAATTACTTAAAACTGCGGAGGACGATTTAAAATTTAATAATGTAAAGACCATTCTTTTTATTGATGAGATTCATAGATTTAATAAATCACAGCAGGACGCTCTACTTCCATTTGTAGAAAAGGGACTGGTAACACTTATAGGTGCTACTACTGAAAATCCTTATTTTGAAGTAAACTCAGCCCTGCTTTCTAGATGTCAAATAATAAATCTTGAACCACTTAAGGAAGAAGATTTACTCTTATTAATAGAGAGGGCGCTATCTGAAGAAAATGGACTTAAATATTTAAATGTTAGACTTTCTGAAGATGCTAAGAAGACCCTGATTCTACTAGCGGGAAATGATGCAAGATCTCTTCTAAACAACTTAGAAATAGCAGCACTTTCAACTCCTGGTAGAAATGGAGAAATAATTATAGATAAAACTGACGTTGAAAACTCTGTAATGAAAAAGAAAGTTCTCTATGATAAGAATGGAAATTCCCATTATGACAACATAAGCGCATTTATAAAATCTATGAGAGGAACTGATCCAGATGCGGCGGTATTCTACCTGGCACAGATGTTAAATTCGGGAGAAGATCCGAAGTTTATAGCGAGAAGAATGATAATATTTGCATCAGAAGATATTGGTTGTGCAAATCCTATGGCAATACAAGTAGCAGTATCTTGTTTTGACGCTGTAAATATTGTCGGACTTCCTGAAGGCAGGATTATCTTGTCCCAATGTGCAATCTATCTTGCAACGAGTCCTAAATCAAATGCATCATACATTGCAATAGATGAAGCTTTAAGAGATGCTAGGGAAGGTAAGTCTTATACCATTCCTATGTATTTAAGAGATAAGCATAACCCATCGGTAAATAATGAAGAAACTTACAAGTATCCACACAGCTATGGCGGATATGTGAGACAGGATTATCTGCCGATAGAATTTAGGGATAGGAATTATTATAGGCCGAAATCTTCTGGAGAAGAAGAAAAGATAATTGAATTTTTAAAAAATATAGAAGAAAATTTGTAATTTTACAAATTTTTATATAAAATAATATAAAAATATAACTAGGAGGAATTATGGTTATAGATATACAAAAAGTACTAAAAGATAAGAGTTTTATAGATAAAGAAGTAACGGTATGTGGTTGGATTAAGACCTCTAGAAGTTCTAAAAATTTTGGGTTTATAGAATTAAACGATGGAAGTTCTTTCAAATCACTTCAAATTGTACTAGAAAGCAATCTAGAAAACTTTGATGAAGTTAGCAAGTACACCATTTCTAGCTCAATAGAAGTAACAGGAAAGGTTGTAGAATCTCCTGGAGCTAAACAATCTGTTGAACTTCATGCAAAGGAAGTAAAGTTAATAGGACTTAGTGACAGGGATTATCCTCTTCAAAAGAAGAGACATACAATGGAATACCTAAGAACTAAGACACACCTAAGACCAAGGACAAATACATTCAAAGCGGTATTTAAGGTTAGAAGTTTGATAGCTTTTGCAATTCATAAATATTTCCAAGAAAATGGATTTGTTTACGTACACAGCCCAATCATTACTGCATCAGATGCTGAAGGTGCTGGAGAAATGTTCCAAGTAACAACACTAGATCTAAAAGATATTCCAATGGTTGATGGAAAAGTTGATTATAACGAAGATTTCTTTGGAAGAGAAACACATTTAACAGTAAGTGGTCAGTTGGAAGCAGAAGCATTTGCCCATGCATTTAGAGATTGTTACACATTTGGACCTACATTTAGAGCAGAAAACTCAAATACAGCAAGACATGCTGCAGAATTCTGGATGGTTGAACCTGAACTAAGTTTTTGTAAGCTAGAAGGCATGCTTGAAAATGTAGAAGGCTGCATCAAGTATGTAATTAACTATGTCCTTGAAAATGCGCCTGATGAAATGGAATTTTTCAATCAATTTATTGATAAGGGACTTTTAGATAGACTTAAATCAATCGTCGAAAAAGATTTTGGAAAAGTTACCTACACAGAAGCGGTAGAATTATTAAAAGAATCAAAAGCAGACTTTAAATATCCTGTTGAATGGGGGATAGATTTACAGACTGAACATGAAAGATATTTAACAGAAGAAATATTTAAAAAGCCTGTATTTGTTACAGACTATCCAAAGGATATAAAAGCTTTCTACATGACTTTGAATGAGGATAATAAGACAGTAAGAGCATCTGATTTACTTGTTCCAGGAATTGGAGAACTAGTTGGTGGATCTCAAAGGGAACACAGACCTGAGGTACTTGAAAATAGAATGAGAGAACTAGGACTTGATGTAGATGCATATGAATGGTATTTAGATCTAAGAAGATATGGTACGGTTATAACTTCAGGATATGGAATTGGATTTGAAAGACTTGTAATGTACATTACAGGCATGAAGAATATCCGTGACGTAATTCCATTCCCAAGAACAGTTAACTCAGCAGATATATAGGTGAAATATGAAAAAGTATAATCCAAAAGAAATAGAAAAAAAGTGGCAAAATTACTGGGATGAACATAAGACTTTTAAAACAGATGATGATTTAAACAAGAAAAAGTTTTACGCTCTAGTTGAATTTCCTTATCCATCAGGACAAGGACTTCACGTTGGTCATGCAAGACCATATACAGCTCTAGATGTAGTTTCTAGAAAAAGAAGACTAGAGGGTGAACAAGTTCTATTCCCAATGGGCTGGGACGCATTTGGACTTCCAACAGAAAACTACGCTATAAAGAATAAGATTCATCCTAAGAAAGTAACTCTAGATAATATAAAGAATTTCAAAAGACAACTTAAGTCAATAGGATTTTCATTTGATTGGG
Source organism: Peptoniphilus duerdenii ATCC BAA-1640 (assembly GCF_000146345.1). Classification (GTDB taxonomy): domain Bacteria; phylum Bacillota; class Clostridia; order Tissierellales; family Peptoniphilaceae; genus Peptoniphilus_B; species Peptoniphilus_B duerdenii. The sequence continues at coordinate 1,319,669 of NZ_GL397071.1, forward strand.
ATAGAGAAATAGATACTACAGATCCAGAATACTATAAATGGACTCAATGGATCTTCCTACAATTATTTAAACATGGTCTAGCTTATAAACAAGAAATGCCAATTAACTGGTGTCCATCTTGTAAAGTTGGATTAGCAAATGAAGAAGTTGTCGGTGGATGTTGTGAAAGATGTGGTACTGAAGTAGTTAGAAAAGTTAAATCTCAATGGATGCTTAAGATAACTGACTATGCAGAAAAACTTCTAGAAGGACTTGATGAAGTAGATTTCATCGAAAGAGTAAAGACACAACAAAGAAACTGGATAGGTAAATCAGTAGGAGCAGATGTTAAATTTAAATTAAAAGACTTAGATGAAGAATTAGAAATCTTCACAACTAGACCAGATACAATCTTTGGAGCAACCTACATGGTTATATCTCCAGAACATCCACTTATTCAAAAGTATAGAGATAGAATCGAAAACATAAACGATGTAGATAAATATATAGAAGAAGTTTCTAAAAAATCTGACTTTGAAAGAACAGAACTTTCTACAAATAAAACTGGAGTTGAACTTAAAGGAATCCATGCAATAAACCCAGCAAATGGAAAAGAAATACCAGTATGGACATCAGACTATGTTCTAATGACCTATGGTAGTGGTGCAATAATGGCGGTTCCAGCTCATGATACAAGGGACTTTGAATTTGCAACTAAATTTGGACTTGAAATAGTACAAGTAATAGATAGCAAAGATAGTAAAGAACTACCAATGGTAGAAAAAGAAAATTGTACAGTTATTAATTCAGACTTTTTAAATGGACTAAGTGTTAAAGAAGCTAGCGAAAAAATAATTAAATTCTTAGAAGATAAACATATAGGAGAAAAGAAGACTAATTATAAATTGAGAGACTGGGTATTCTCAAGACAAAGATACTGGGGAGAACCAATTCCAATAATCCACTGTGACAAATGTGGTTACGTACCTATGGATGAAAAGGATCTTCCGCTTAGACTTCCAGAAGTTGAAAATTACGAACCATCTCACGATGGAGAAAGTCCACTTTCACATATGGATTCATTCGTAAACACAACTTGTCCAGTATGTGGAGGTCCAGCTAAGAGAGAAACAGATACCATGCCTCAATGGGCAGGATCATCATGGTACTTCTTAAGATATATCGATCCTCACAATCACGAAGCATTAGCAGATCCAAAACTTTTAGACCACTTCTTACAAGTTGACTGGTACAACGGAGGAATGGAACATACAACCCTTCACTTATTGTATTCAAGATTCTGGCATAGATTCCTATATGATATTGGAGTAGTGCCAACCAAAGAACCATACAAAAAGAGAACTTCTCATGGAATGATACTTGGATCAAACTCTGAAAAGATGTCTAAATCCAGAGGGAATGTAATTAATCCAGACGACATAGTAAATGAATATGGAGCAGACACATTAAGAACCTATGAAATGTTTATGGGAGATTTTGAAAAGGCTGCACCATGGAGTACAAACGGAGTTAAAGGTGCTAGAAGATTCTTAGATAGAGTTTACGGACTAGCTGAACTAATTAATGGTGAAAGTGGATATTCAAAGAATTTAGAATCATTAATTCACAAGACTATTAAAAAAGTTACTGACGACTATGAAACTCTTAAATTCAACACTGCAATAGCAGCACTAATGAGTTTAGTAAATGAATTCTATGGACAAGGAAGTATAACTAAAAAAGATTACGAAACACTTTTAATTCTTCTAAATCCAGTAGCACCTCATATCACAGAAGAACAGTTCCATGAAGTGATTGGAGGTTACCTAAACGAAGCTAAGTGGCCTACCTACGAAGAAGATATGTTAGTTGATGATGAAGTAGAAATACCAGTTCAATTCAACGGCAAAGTAAGATTTAAAGTAGTGGTTCCAAAAGAAGCTACAGAAGAAGAAGTGTTTGCGAAAGCAGAAGCGACAGAAGATTTTAAAAACTGGTTAGAAGATAAAAAAATAGTTAAAAAGATCTATGTCAAAGGAAAGATACTAAATATAGTTATAAAATAAGATTTTTAAAAGCATCCTAATGGGTGCTTTTATTTTTTAGAAATATATTTTCATCTTAAAATTTTAGTTTAGAAAAATAAATTAATATTACTTACAAAATTAAAAACGTAAAATAATATAAAACAAAAAGACTTCAGAAGAAATCACTTTTGAAGTCTTTTTTATTAAAAATAAATTTATTTATTACAATTTTCTATATTGAAACTCCGGCTTATATTTTAATCCTTTGAAAAACTGCATAGCATGTTCTAAATCGTGATGCTTAAAGCCTTGTTCAAATGCATTTTTTCTCTGCTCAGAAGTTCCGTGGGTAAATGTATCTGCGTTTACCTCTTGACCACTCATCTTTTGAATTCTATCATCCCCGATGGAAGCAGCTGCATTCATAGCTTCTTCAATGTCTCCGCTTTCCAAGTATCCCTTTTCTTGAATATAGTAAGCAAAAAGTCCACCGAAGTAGTCTGCCTGAAGTTCCATTGCAACAGAATATTTATTATATTCTTCTTCTGAAAGTTTGTTTCTAAGTGGTTGAACTTGATTAAGTACATTTAATTGATTTTGAACATGGTGTCCAATTTCGTGGGCGAGAACATATGCAAAAGCAAAGTCGCCGTCAGCACCAAAAGTATTTTTTAAATCATAATAAAATGTAGAATCTATATATACGGTTTGATCAACAGGACAGTAGAATGGACCCATATTTGACTGGGCAAGACCACATCCGGATCTGGTAGCTTGACTAAATAGAGTCATCTTAGGTTCTTTGTACTCAATTCCATATTCGTTGAACTTTTCGTGCCAAACATCTTCTGTATCTGCCAAAACTACGGACAGAAAGTCTTCTAGCACAGCTTGTTCTTTAGTTGTTTGTACATTATTATTGTTAACGGGTGAAGTATCTCTTGGAAGATTAGAAATATCTCCTCCTAGCAATACATATGCAAGTATTAAAACCAATCCTACAATTCCACCACCAAAAATTGATGGAGAGCCTCCGCCTCTACTTCCTCTCTGTACATTAGAACTCTTTCTTCTACCTTGCCATTTCATTATAATTTCCTCCTAAAATTTAAGTTCTATTTATTGTTTACCCTATTATGAATAAAATAAAGTAATTTTAAGAATATATTGAGCAAAGATGGCTTATATTTTAAATAATTTAGTTGATACTGAAGCTTTTATATGTTAAGATATTAGAGGTATTAAATGACACACATTTTCTGACGGTACTCAAGTTGCCTACATGGTCTGAGATCGGTTGACGAAAATGGAGGAATAAAAAACGGAGGTGTAAAGATGTCAGTTATATCAATGAAAGCACTCCTTGAAGCAGGAGTACACTTTGGACACCAAACTAGAAGATGGAATCCAAAGATGTCAAGATTTATCTTTACAGAAAGAAATGGAATCTATATTATAGATCTTCAAAAAACAGTAAAGAAAATAGAAGAAGCTTACGATTTCGTAAGAGAATTAGCAGAAGAAAACAAGACTATACTATTTGTAGGAACTAAGAAACAAGCTCAAGATGCTATCGAAAAAGAAGCTAGAAGATGCGAAATGCCATTCATTAACCAAAGATGGTTAGGTGGACTTCTTACAAATTTCAAAACTATTAAAAAGAGAGTTGAAAGACTTCACAATCTTGAAGAAATGGAAGAAGATGGAACATTCGATGTTCTACCTAAGAAAGAAGTTATTAAACTTAAACTTGAAAGAGAAAGACTTGAAAAGTTCCTTGGTGGAATTAAACATATGGACAGACTACCAGATTGTATCTTCGTAGTTGACCCTAAGAAAGAATATATCGCTGTTAAAGAAGCTGATATTCTAGGTATTCCAGTAGTAGGAATCATCGACACTAACTGTGATCCAGATGAAATTGACTATCCAATCCCTGGAAACGACGATGCAATAAGAGCGGTTAAACTAATCACTGAAACTATTGCAAATGCGGTATTAGAAGGTAAGCAAGGAACTCAATTTACTGACTTTGACGAAGAAGGTTCTCAAGAAGAACTTGAAAACGAACCAGTAGAAGAGGAAGAATAAGATAATTTGGGTTCTAAGCTTAGGACCCTTTTTTTATAGGAGGTTTTAAATGAACATTACAGCACAAATGATTAAAGAATTAAGAGAAATTACATCAGCAGGTATGATGGATTGTAAAAAAGCTCTTACTGAAACAGATGGAGATTTAGAAAAAGCAATAGATTTCCTTAGAGAAAAAGGACTTGCATCTGCAGCTAAAAAATCATCTAGAATTGCAGCTGAAGGTCTAGTAGAAAGCTATATTCACGGCGGAAGAATCGGAGTTCTTATAGAAGTTAACTCTGAAACTGACTTTGTTTCTAAAAACGAAGAATTCAAGGCATTCGTAAAAGATATGGCTATGCAAGTTGCTGCTGCAAATCCAAAGTATGTAACTCGTGAAGAAGTACCAGCTGAACAAGTTGATCACGAAAGAACTGTATTAAAAGAACAAGCTCTAAACGAAGGTAAACCAGAAAAAATCGTTGAAAAGATGGTTGAAGGTAGACTTGAAAAATTCTATGAAGAAATTGTTCTACTTGATCAAAAGTTCATCAAAGATGGCGATCTAAAGGTACAAGATGTTCTTACTAATCTAATTGCAAAGATTGGTGAAAATATTAAGATCAGAAGATTCGTTAGATACGAAGTTGGAGAAGGTCTAGAAAAAAGAGAAGAAGACTTCGCAGAAGAAGTAGCTAAACAAATGGGTAAATAAAATGGATAAAGCCCATAATAAATACAATAGGGTAGTTTTAAAGTTAAGCGGTGAAGCTATGGCTGGAGATGCTAAGGTCGGTATCGATCCTGTAACTGTAAAAGCCATTGCCGAAGAAATAAAAAGAGCTTATGAAACTGGAGTAGAAATTGGTATTGTAGTCGGTGGTGGAAACTTCTGGAGAGGTAGATCTTCAGGAGATATGGACAGAGCAACTTCTGACTATATGGGCATGCTTGGAACTGTAATGAATGCTCTTGCTCTTCAAGACATGTTAGAGTCATTGGGAGTAGACACAAGAGTTCAAACTGCAATCGAAATGAAAGAAGTTGCCGAACCTTATATAAGACGTAGGGCAATTAGACATCTAGAAAAGAAAAGGGTAGTTATATTTTCTGCAGGAATTGGAAATCCATACTTTTCTACCGACACAACAGCAGCACTTAGGGCTGCAGAAATCGGTGCAGAAGTAATCCTTCTTGCAAAAAAAGGTGTGGATGGAATCTATGATTCTGATCCTAATATAAATCCTGATGCCAAGAAATTTGACACTCTTACTTACCAAGAAATTCTTACTAGAAGACTTACGATTATGGATAGTACTGCAACATCTCTTTGTATGGACAATAATATTCCGGTAATAGTATTTGGAATAGATATAGAAAACTCAATATATGATGCTGTATCTGGAAAAACAATTGGTACTAGCGTTAATTAGGAGGTAATTATGTTTGATTATAAGCGCGAAGCTGAAGATAAAATGAAAAAATCCATTGAGGTTTTAAAAGACGATTTACTTTCTATAAGAGCGGGAAGAGCAAATCCAGCACTTTTAGATAAAATTACAGTTGAATACTATGGACAAGTGACTCCACTTAACCAAGTTGCAGGGATCTCAGCTCCTGAAGCAAGACTTCTTGTTGTACAACCATGGGATCAATCACTTATATCTGTTATTGAAAAAGAAATTTTAAAATCTGACTTAGGTCTTAACCCATCAAATGATGGAAAAGTTGTAAGACTTATAATTCCACAACTTACCGAAGAAAGAAGACGCGACCTTACTAAAATCGTTAAGAAAAACGGCGAAGACACTAAGGTTGCTATTAGAAACATCAGAAGGGTTGCTATTGACGAAGTGAAGAAACTTGAAAAAGATAAAGAAATATCTGAAGACGAAAGAAAAGTAGCTGAAGATAAAGTTCAAGAACTCACAGATAAATATATTAAAGAAGTCGATGTTGTAACTAAAGCTAAAGAAGATGAGTTAATGGAAATTTAATAAAGGCCCTGAGGGCCTTTTATTTTTTAGGAGAAATATGGAAATAGATTTAAACAAAGTTCCTGCACATATCGGCATAATTATGGATGGCAATGGTCGTTGGGCTAAGAATAAAAATAAAATCAGATCCTTCGGTCACAAGGAAGGAGCAGAAAGAGTTATAGATATTGTAGAAGAAAGTTATCGTTTGGGAGTTAAATACCTTACCCTATATGCTTTTTCTACAGAAAATTGGAAGAGACCCGCAGATGAAGTGGGATATCTCATGACTCTTTTAAATAGTTTTATAGATAAAAAATTGAAAAGACTTCATGAAAATGGTGTTAAAATTAATGTACTAGGAGATATTGATAGATTGGATGATGGTACATTTAAATCTGTAAAAAAAGCAATAGAAACCACAAAAGACAATAAAAAAATGGTATTAAATATCGCCCTTTCCTATGGCGGTAGAGCTGAAATAGTGAGGGCTTCTAAGTTAATTGCAAGAGATTATAAAGATGGAAAATTAAATCTTCCCGATATAACAGAAGATAGTTTTAACGATTTTTTATACACCAAAGATATTCCTCCAGTGGATCTTTTGATTCGACCAGGTGGGGAAAAGAGAATTTCAAATTTTTTACTATACCAACTAGCATATGCTGAATTTATCTTTGTAGATACCCTATGGCCAGACTTTAGAGAAGAAAATCTAAGAGAAGCAATCCTAGAATATCAAAATAGAAATAGAAGGTACGGTGGACTATGAAAAACTTTGTAACGAGAAGTATAACCGCTGTTGTCGGTGTAATCCTACTATATTTTATAATTAAAAATAGCGGTATATATCTATCTACTGCAATTTTATTTATGTCGATTGTAGGAATCTATGAAATAAAAAATTGTTTTAAAAATATTAATATAAATATTAATGCTTACTTGCTGTATATTTTTACTGTGTTCTTATTTCTAATTAGAAGTGTACCTAAATTTGAAGTTATGGCAAGTTTTGAGTACGTATTTATACTTATAATTATGCTTATTTCTTTTGTGCTAGATTTAGATATCAATAGAAATATGGATGACAGTGTGTATACAGTTTTTAGCTATATCTATATTCCGGTAATATTTGACCTACTTTATAAAATGAACAATATTTACTTGGTGCTTGTGTTTATAATGGCTTTTGCCACAGATACATTTGCCTACTTAGTAGGTATAACAATGGGAAGACATAAACTTATACCAAGTATTTCTCCTAAGAAATCGGTGGAGGGAGCTATCGGTGGAGTAGTAGGAGCGGTTATCCTAGGATGTACTTGGCTTAATTATAATGATTTTAAGCTGGATATTCTTACTGTAATCTTTCTTATTTTCACCTCTATATCTTCACAACTAGGTGATTTAATAGCATCAAAGATTAAAAGAGTAGCAGGAATAAAAGATTATGGAAATATTTTTCCAGGACATGGAGGAGTTCTCGATAGATTTGACAGTATTTTAGATGTCACTGTAATAATATTTCTATTTTCAAAAGTTATGGAGGTACTATGACTACTATAATAAGTGCAATTTTTGTCTTCCTTCTTGTGATTTTATTACATGAAGCTGGACATTTAGTGGCTGCAAAAGCCTCTGGAATAAAAGTAAATGAATTTGCTGTTGGAATGGGTCCAAAAATATTTGGAAAACAAAAAGGAGAAACGCTGTATTCTCTACGCGCTCTTCCGATTGGCGGATATTGCGCTATGGAAGGTGAAGGAGAAGATTCTGAAGATCCAAGGGCGTTTAACAATGTAAGTATTGGTAGGAGAATGGTAACTATACTAGCAGGAGCATTTATGAATTTTGTCCTAGCAATAGTTGCTTTTACTATCATTGCGGGATTTAATGGCGTTCCAAGTACAACTATTGGTGAAATCGTACCAGGTAGTCCCGCTGAACAGATGGGATTTGTGCCTGGTGATAAGGTCGTTGTAATAGATCACACAGAAATAAAAGAATTTTCAGATATACCTAAGACTATCGCTGCAGCACAAAAAGATACAGTAAGGGTTTATGCTGTTAGAGAAGGTAGACTTTATGCACAAAATGTAAAAGTTGAAGAAAAAGATGGTCAAAAAATGATTGGTATAAAGCCAAAAATAAATCGTGGAGCCACATACTCAGTTAGATATGGTTTTAAACAAACTGCAAATGTGGTTAAAGAAGTTTTCCAAGTTTTAGGAATGCTTTTTACAGGTAAACTTGCTCTTTCTAGACTTTCTGGTCCTGTTGGAGTTATAAAAGTAATTGGACAGTCAGCTAAGTTTGGATTTTTAAATGTGCTTGCAATACTTGGACTTATTTCGGCAAATTTAGGTGTGGTAAATCTACTTCCTATACCAGCCCTTGACGGTGGTAGATTTGTCATGTTATTAATTGAAAAGTTAAGAGGTAAACCACTTAGCGAAAAAGTAGAATACTATATAAATCTTGTTGGATTTATATTTGTATTCTCTATTATGATATATGTAACTATATTTGGAGATCTTAAAAGATGATTAATAGAAGGATGACTAGAGTTATAGATGTCGGTGGAATTAAGATAGGAAATCCACATCCGATTACAATCCAATCCATGACGAACACTATAACTTGTGACATTGAAAATACTGTAGCACAGATAAAGAAATTGGAAGATGCTGGTTGTGATATCATAAGATTTGCGGTAAATGATTTTGATGACGCAGAGGCTATTCCAAAAATTAAAGAAAAAATAAATATTCCTACAATTGCAGACATTCAATACGATTATAGATTAGCTGTTGAAGCTGCAAAACATGGTGTGGATGGACTTAGAATAAATCCTGGGAACATCGGTGAAAGATGGAAGGTTAAAGAAGTTGTTGAAGCTGCAAAGGAGAGAGGTATTTCTATAAGAGTCGGAGTAAACTCCGGTTCGATTAGCCAAGAAATTCTAGATAAATTTTCAGGTGTAAATGTAGATAGCCTTGTTGAATCTGCCCTTAGCGAAGTAAATTATTTAGAATCTCTAGGTTTTAAAGATATTAAGGTATCTTTAAAAGCATCGGATCCACTTTTAAATATCAGGGCTTATGAAAAATTTGCAAGTTTAACAGATTATCCACTTCACTTGGGAGTTACCGAAGCAGGATCACCAAAAATCGGTGCAATTAAGTCTGCTATTGGAATCGGTTCTCTTCTTCAAGAAGGAATAGGTGATACAATAAGAGTATCTCTTACCTCAGATCCTGTTGAAGAGATCTATGTAGCAAAAGAAATTCTAAAATCACTTGGTCTTAGACGAGATGGAATCGAGCTAATCAGCTGTCCAACATGTTCTAGAACCAAGATAGATTTAATATCCTTGGTAGATGAAGTTGAAAGTCGGTTAGACACTAAGGACTTAAATTTAAAGATAGCCTTGATGGGCTGTAGAGTTAACGGACCAGGAGAAGCCAGAGAAGCCGATATAGGAATAGCTGGTGGAAATGGTCGTGGAGTTATATTTAAACACGGAGAGATCGTAAAATCTGTTGATGAAAAAGATCTCGTAGATGAACTTATTAAAGAAATAGAGAATTTAAGGTGAACTATGTTTGATTTTGAAAAATTTTCAAGTATATTGGGAATTAAAAACGAAGAAGTAAACTTAAATATTGTTGATATAAACTTTGATGAGGACAGCTTAAAACTGAATGTAGTTATGAGTTCAAACCATCCAATTGAGGATGGTTTTATTAATACTATTAAAGAGAGAATTCTTGAATATATTCCAGAAATATACCTTGATTTAAAGATTGTATACGAGGATATAGACCCTATCGTTCTTGCAAAAGAGACAATTCTTTTAAATTCACCATCATTTAACTGCTGGCTTAAAGATGAACTTATGCGTGTAGATGAAGAGAAGGGTTATCTAATATTAGAGGTTCCAGATAAAACTTGTTACGATTTAATAAATTCTAATAAAATTAAAACTAGCTTGGATAAAGCTTTAGATCCTCACAATTTAAAGTTTGTAATTGAAAAAGGTTTTGATGAAGATATAGATTTAGACTATATTGATACATTAAAAGACATGGAGAAAGAGGTTATGGAGACTACTGTTGTTAAACAGGAGGTTAAAAAAACGCCTCAAGCTCAATCAAGCGGCAATCCAAAATACAGAAAAGGCAAGTTCAAAGGTGATGAAATATCTATTGCAGAGGTTTCAACCAACTATCAATACGTAGTCTTAACTGGAGATATTTTCGATATTGAAGTAAAAGAACTTCGTAGTGGCAAAAGAATAATCCTTATAAAGATAACCGACTACACATCCTCAACGGTTTTGAAAAAATTTATGAACGAAGATGAAGTATCAGAGTTTAAAGATGAATTCAAAGTCGGAACTAGAATTAAAGTTTCTGGTAGAGTTGAATACGACAACTTTATGTCCATTGTGGTTATTAATTTTAATGCAATAGAAAAAGTTGAGAAGGAAAAGATAGTAGAAAAATCTGAAAAACACAGAGTTGAACTTAGACTTCATACAAAGATGTCAACAATGAGCGGAATTACTGACTTTGAAGAATTTGCGAAATTTGCAAAAGATTTAGGCCATAGTGCTCTTGCAATAACGGATGTCTCTGATGTGCAAGGATTTACGAATGCTATGGATGCTTCTAAATCTACAGGAATAAAAGCAATCTATGGACTAGACATGAGACTGGTTGACGATACCATGGGAATTGTAGAAAATTTTGAAGGAAAAAATTACAACCAAAAATTCGTTGTATTTGATATTGAATCCACAGGTCTTTCTCCGGCATCAGATATGATTACAGAAATCGGTGCTGTTAAGATTGAAGATGGAGTCATTGTGGACAGATTTTCAAGATTTGTAAATCCGATGCGACCAATACCAGAAAAAGTTGTAGAGCTTACTCGTATAACTAATGAAATGGTTGCTAATGAACCGCCGATAGAAGTGGTAATAAAAGATTTTGTAGAATTCATAGGAGATGCTACTCTTGTAGCTCACAATGCGGAGTTTGATACTGCGTTTATAAGAAGAGATATGGATAAGGTGGGGCTTAAGTTTGATTTTCCTGTTTTAGATACACTTTATTTATCAAGAGCAATCTTAAATGACTTGAAGAGATTTAATCTTTCTGCAATTTGTAAAAAACTCGGAGTTAATTTAGAAGGAGCCCACAGAGCTGTTAACGATGCTGAAGCTACGGCAGAAGCTTTTATAAAAATGATGAAGCTCGGTGGATCTCCAAAATCATTTGAAGAAATAAATAAACTTTTCGATAAAATAGATAAATCTGTTTTATTTTCAAAAGATTCCACAGCAATAGTACAGACTCAAGAAGGATTAAAAAATCTATATAAACTTGTTTCCGCATCACATATGGAATATTTTAATATAGAAGCCAAAGTACCTAAAACTATCTTTAATAAATATAGAAAAGGAATACTTCTAGGATCAGGAACATCCAAAGGTGAACTTTGGAATGCAATTTATTTTGGAAAACCTCATGAAAAATTATTAGAGATTGCATCCTACTATGACTATTTAGAAATACAACCAATCGGAAATAATCTAAATTATGTGGTTAGTGAAAAATTAAAAGACAAAGAAGATTTAATAAATATCAACAAGAAAATTTTAGCACTTGGAGATGAATTAAATAAACCAGTAGTTGCAACTGGAGATGTGTACTATTTATATCCTCACCAAGATCTTTCTAGAAGAATAGTTTTAAGTGGAGTTACAGGACCTGTTAATCCAGAGGTTAAAATACCTAATACTCTCTACTTTAGAACTACTGACCAAATGCTAGACGAGTTTGACTATCTTGGAGACAGATGCGAAGAAGTTGTAATTACAAATTCAAACAAAATAGCAGATATGGTAGATGATATTAAACCACTACCAGATGGAACATTTCCACCTTATATCGAAGGCTCTGAAGAAATGTTAAAGAAGATAACTTTTGATAGAGCCCATAGCATCTACGGGGAAGATTTACCTGAAATAGTAGAAAAAAGATTGGATAGAGAATTAAATTCAATCATAGGAAATGGATATGCGGTTCTATATATCATCGCTGAAAAACTTGTAAAGAAATCAAATAGCGATGGATACCTAGTAGGATCTAGAGGATCTGTAGGAAGCTCTTTTGCAGCGACTATGGCTGGGATAACAGAAGTAAATCCGCTACCACCACATTATGTCTGTCCAAAATGCAAGTACTCTGAATTTGTAGATGAAAAACTGGTAGGATCTGGGGTAGACTTGGAAAGAAAGAACTGTCCTGTATGTGGGACAGAGTTAAATCGAGATGGACACAATATTCCATTTGAAGTTTTCCTAGGTTTTGAAGGGGATAAGGAACCTGATATAGATTTGAACTTTGCGGGAGAATATCAACCTGTAGCTCACAAGTATACTGAAGAACTTTTCGGAGAAGGATATGTCTTTAGAGCTGGAACCATTGGAACAGTTGCAGAAAATACTGCGTATAGAATAGTAAAAAATTACTATAAAGATGAAATCGTACCTCCTGTTGAAATAGATAGACTCGCTAAGGAAATAACAGGAGTCAAGAGAACATCTGGCCAACATCCAGGTGGAGTAATGATAGTTCCAAAAACTTCTAGTATCTATGATTTCTCACCGATTCAATATCCTGCAGATAAAAAATCTTCTGGAGTTATAACTACGCACTTTGATTATAACTTCCTTCATGGGAAAATTTTAAAGCTTGATATACTCGGTCACGATGGACCGACTATCATAAAGATGCTTGAAGATTTAACGGGACTTAAATCAGAAGATATTTATTTAGATGACAAGAGAACTATGAGTCTATTCAATAGCTCTGAAGAATTAAAGATGAACAAAGAAATCTACGAATGCGAAACAGGGACACTGGGCATACCAGAATTTGGAACAGATTTTGTAAAGAGAATGCTAATAAAAACAAAACCATCTACCTTCTCAGAACTCGTACAAATTTCAGGACTTTCTCATGGAACGGATGTATGGACAAACAATGCAGAGGACTTAGTTGATCAAGGTCTTGCGAAGCTCCAAGATGTTATATCCACAAGAGAAGATATAATGGTTTATTTAATCCAAGCTGGTGCAGAAAATAAAATGGCATTCTTCACCATGGAAAAAGTTAGAAAAGGAAAAGGATTAACAGATGAGCAAAGGGAAATAATGGAAAAACTTCCACTACCAAGTTGGTATATTGGAGCTTGTGAAAAGATAAAGTACATGTTCCCAAAAGCCCACGCAGTTGCGTATGTAATGCTTTCCTTTAGAGTTGCTTACTATAAATTAAATTATCCGCTAGAATATTATGCAACATATTTTACGAACAAATTAACAGACTTTGATATAGAAACAATATCAAAGGGTGTTGGAGCAATGAAGGAAAAACTCAATGAACTTCTTCAAATAAAAAATCCATCACAAAAAGAAAAAGGTCAGAGAAACACATTGGAAATGGCGCTTGAAATGTATTCTAGAGGAATTGAATTTAAATTTATTGACATCTATAAATCTCAGGCAAAGACATTTGTAATAGAAGATGGTGCGATCAGAGTGCCGTTTATGGCAGTGCCAGGGCTAGGAGAAGCTATAGCAAATAGCATTGTCGAAAGCTCAAAAGAAAATAAATATATTTCTGTTGAAGACTTTATAAATAAAACTGGGGCAACAAAGGCAATAGTTGAAATGTTGCGTGAAAATAATTGTTTTGAAGGCATGCAAGAAAATAATCAACTATCACTATTTAACTTTTAAACCTTGATATTTACAGAAAATTTGATATAATAGTAATGATGATAGAAAGTAACTAAGGAGTGGGGTTTCCCACTCCGTATTTTTTACTTAAAAAAGGGGTGTAAAATGACATCATCTAAAGGAATATTAAGTAAATTAAACGAAATATCTACAAAGGTAGCCGAAGAGAGAGGCTATGAAATAGTAGAAGTTGCATACAAAAAAGCGACTCCTCATTCGTTAGTGTCAGTATTTATTTATAAAGAAGATGGAATCTCACTCGATGACTGTGACACAATGAGTAGAGCGATAGAAGAAGAGTTAGACAAAGAAGATATAATTGAAGAAAGTTACTATTTAGAAGTTTCTTCACCAGGATTAGATAGACCGATAAAAACTCAAGACGACTTAAGGAGAAACAAAGGTAAATTAGTGGAAGCTAAACTATTTGCACCACTCGATGGAAATAAATTATACGAAGGCGTACTAGCTTCCTATACAAAAGATACCGTAATATTAGATAATGAAGGTAAAGAAGTAGAATTACCTCTTAAATCTATCTCAAAAATGAGTCAAAAGATTGTGTTCTAGGGGGACGTATGAACGAAGAATTTATATTAGCGCTTAATCAATTAGAGAGCGAAAAAGGAATAAAAAAAGACATTGTCTTTGAAGCATTAGAAGCTGCTCTAATATCAAGCTATAAGAAAAATTTTGGAATGTCGAACCAAAATATAGTAGTAGACATCAACAAAGAAAATGGAAATATAAAAATTTTCAAAGAAATGACAGTTGTAGATGAAGTAGAAGATGAAGATACTGAGATATCTTTAGAAGATGCAGAAGAGATTAGCAGCAAGTACAAAGTTGGAAGTATCGTAAGAATTGAAATAGATCCAATGAAATTTGGTAGAATTGCTGCACAAACTGCAAAGCAAGTGGTTATTCAAAAGATCAAAGATGCTGAAAAAGATATAATCTATGATGATTTTATCGATAGAGAAGGAGAACTTATCACTGGACAAGTTCAAAGATCTTCAAAGGGATATGTATTTATAGACCTTGGTAAATCAGAGGGAATCCTTCCACCGAACGAACAAATAAAGGGTGAAGATTATTCCCATGGAAATAGGTACAAGATGATAATACTTGAAGTTAAGAAGACTCCTAAAGGACCACAAATTATACTTTCAAGATCTCATCCAAATCTAATCAAGAGACTTTTTGAACTAGAAGTACCAGAAATTCATGATGGAATAGTAGAAGTATTTAACATCAGTCGTGAAGCTGGATCTAGAACTAAGATTGCAGTATTTTCAAAATCTGAAGACGTAGATCCACTTGGAGCATGCGTTGGATTTAAAGGAGCAAGAGTAAAGGCAATTTTAGATAGCATCGGCGAAGAAAAGATAGACATAATAATCTGGGATAGAGATATCGACCACTTCATAGCAAATGCCTTAAGTCCTTCAAATGTTGAAAAAGTATTTATTGATGACAGCAATAAACAAGCTTTGGTAGTTGTTCCAGATTACCAACTTTCACTTGCAATAGGTAAAGAAGGTCAAAACGTTAGACTTGCTGCAAAACTTACAAATTGGAAAATAGATATAAAATCTGTATCTCAATTTGAAGAATATCTAGAAGCAGAAAATATGACTGAAGATGAACTATATGCAAAACTCGGATACGAAGATGACGAAGATGAAGATGTAGCAGATGAAGAAATTGAATTTCATGCTGAAGCATCCGCAGAAGATATCGATGAAGAAGATGAAATGGATTTAGAAGAAGCTGAAGACAATTTAGATACTACAGACACAGATTCAGAAGAATAAATCAGGAGAAATACAAAACTTGCAATGAAAAAGACAAGAAAAATTCCGCAGCGTAAATGTGTAGGTTGTGGAGAACAAAAATCCAAATTTGATTTAATAAGAGTCGTAAAGACTAAAGAAAATCAAATTTTTATAGATAGAACGGGAAAACTAAATGGCAGAGGTGCTTATTTGTGCGATGATTTAAATTGTCTAGAAAAAGCTATCAAGACGAAAGCTCTTAATAGATCGTTTGAAATGGAGATTGATGAGAAGACCTATGAAAATCTAAGAGAAGAAATCCATAAATAACACCTGAATCGGAGGTGTAACATGCAAAATAAAAGAGTACACGCATTGGCAAAAGAACTGAATGTAACTAGCAAAGAATTGATCGAGAGAATTTCTAGTTTAAACATAGAAGTTAAGAACCATATGTCGACACTAAATGCAGAAGAAGAAAAAAGAGTAGTTAATTCTTATAGGAATAAATCTACACCAAATAAAGATGATAAAAAGAAAAACTTTAAAAATAATAAAAATCCAAATAAAAAAGAAGGTATTACTATAGAGAACAAAGACATGAAAGAATCTAAGCCTAACAAGTCAAAAGATGATAATAAGAGATTCGATAACAGAAAACCTAACGCTGAAGGCACAGAAGGCAAGAAGAGATTTAAAAAGAAACCATTTGAAAGAAAAGATTCAGATGGACAAAGGGAAAACAATAAATTCCAAGATAAAAACAAAGGAAAATCTCAAAACTTTAGAAAGCCTAAGGATTCAAATAGAGAAAGCTTCGATAAAGACAGAGATGAAGAAAGACCACATAATAAAAAGAAGAAATCTAGATCTTTTAACAAGATGAATGAGGTCATTACTGAAAAAGAAGTAAATCAACAAGAATATAAAAAGAAAAAATCTAAGAACAATCATAATAAAAAGACAAAACAAGATATCTTAGAACTAAGAGAAGAGTATGCAAAGAGAGATTTAACCAAAAAAGCTCCTAAGAAAAAAGCTAAGAAGACTGTTAAAAAGGAAGAAGTCGAAGAAAACAAAGTAGCTAAAATTTCTCCGCCATTAGCAGTTAAAGATTTTGCAGAAGCAACAGACATTCCAGTATCCCAAGTAATTACAAAACTTATAGGACTTGGTGTAATGGCAAGTCAAAATGAACCTATAGATAAAGATGTTTGTGAAATTCTTGCAGATGAATTAAATGTACAAATCGAATTTGCAAGTCCTGAAGAAGAAGTATCAATCGAAGAAGAATTTGGACTAGATTTTGAAGATAAAGAACAAAATCTAAAACCAAGACCACCAGTTGTAACAGTAATGGGTCACGTTGACCACGGTAAGACTTCTATCTTGGACTCAATCAAGAAATCTCACGTAACTTCAACAGAAGCAGGTGGAATTACCCAACATATTGGTGCGTACACAGTAAATCTAAATGGAAAGAAAATAACATTCCTAGATACGCCTGGTCACGAAGCTTTTACTTCAATGAGACTAAGAGGAGCTCAAATAACAGATGTTGCAATTCTAGTAGTAGCAGCAGATGATGGAGTAATGCCTCAAACTATAGAAGCAATCTCTCATGCGAGAAGTGCAGAAGTTCCAATAATTGTAGCAATAAATAAAATAGATAAAGAAGCTGCAAACGTGGATAGAGTTAAGCAAGAACTTTCTGAACAAGGACTTATGCCTGAAGATTGGGGTGGGGATACTATTATGGTTCCTGTAAGTGCCCACACAAAACAAGGTATTGATGATCTTTTAGAGATGATACTACTTGTAGCGGAAATGAGAGAACTAAAAGCAAACCCACAAAGAAGAGCGGTTGGTACAGTTATAGAAGCTAAGCTTGACAAGGGTAAGGGACCTATGGCTACAGTCTTAGTACAAAACGGTACATTGAGATCTTCAGACTTCGTAGTAAGTGGAGTTGCTTCAGGTAGAATTAGAGCTATGACAGATGACAAAGGTAAGAATCTTAAAAAAGCAGGACCATCTATGCCAGCGGTAATCCTTGGACTTTCAGAAGTTCCAAATGCTGGAGATACTATCTATGCTGTTGAAGATGAAAAGACTGCCAAGACAATAGCTGATAAGAATAGAGAAATAGTAAGAGAAAATAGATTAAACGCAACTAACAAGGTATCTCTTTCAAACTTATTTGACAAGATAAAAGAAGGAGAAAAGAAACAACTTGATTTAATAATAAAAGGCGATGTGAAAGGTTCAGTAGAAGCACTTTCCCAATCATTATTAAAGATAGAAAATGAAGAAGTAAATATATCTATAGTTCACTCTGGAGTAGGTGGAATCAGTGAATCTGACGTATCATTAGCATCAGCTTCAAAAGCTATAGTAATAGGATTTAACGTAAGACCAAATATAAATGCTATCGAACTTGCAAAAGAACTTGAAGTAGATATAAGAACTTACAGAGTAATCTATGATGCAATAGACGATATTGAAAAAGCGGCTATAGGTATGCTAGATCCAGAATTCGAAGAAGAAGTTCAAGGAAGATGTGAAGTTAGACAGACATTTAAACTTCCAAACAATGCCATCGTAGCTGGAGTATTTGTAGTTAGCGGAAAGATTCCTAGAAAATCTATGGTTAGAATCCTTAGAAATGATACAGTTATCCATGAAGGAGAAATAGCATCCTTAAAGAGATTTAAAGACGATGTTAGAGAACTAAACAATGGATATGAAGGTGGAATCACTATAGAAAACTTTAATGATATCAAAGAAGGAGACTTCATCGAATCATATATTATGAAGGAAATTAAAAGAGTATGAGAGAAAAAAGAGTGCAAAGGATAGGGGAAGAACTTAGAAGAGTTATCTCTGATATTATAAGATCTAAAATAAAAGATCCAAGAATACCAGAGATTATAAGTGTAACCAATGTCTTAGTTACTAATGATCTATCATTTGCAAAAATATTCGTTGAAATAATGGGAACAAAAGAAGAACAAGAAGCAGCGCTAGAAGGACTTAACTCCGCAAAAGGATTTATAAAAAAAGAAATCTCAAGCGAAGTTAAACTTCGTCAGATGCCAGAGCTAATCTTCATACTGGATGAAACCCTAGATATAAACTTAAAGATGGAAAAACTTATTGAAGAGGTTAACCATGGAAATGATAAAATTTCATGAGATGATTGAAGGGGCAAGTAAAATTGCCCTTGCTTCACATCTAAATCCAGATGGTGATAATCTTGGATCTTTAAGTGCTCTTTCTAAATATTTAAAGAAACTAGATAAAGATGTCTACACAATATTTGATGATGTAATGATAGACGACTTTAGATTTTTATTCAAAGGAATCAAGACGGTAAAATCTAGCGAAATTGAAGATATTGATCTATTTATAACTCTAGATAGTGCAGATCTTGATAGAATAGGAAAAGATGCGGTAGAGTTATATAGAAAGAGCAAAAAAACTATTTGCATAGACCATCATCACACCAATGACGGATATGCAGATTTCAATGTTGTAGAAAAAAATTCAAGTAGTACCTGTGAAGTTCTATTTAAACTTTTAAAAAGGGATCTTATAGATGAAGAGATAGCCACATCTATTCTAACTGGAATAAGTACAGACACAGGAAGCTTTAAATATGAAAACACCAGCAGTGATACTCACAGAATAGCTGCAGAACTTTTAAATTTTGGGGCAAAAAATTTAGATATAACGGTAAATGTTTATCAGTCAAACCCAAAATCTAAAATAATGCTTTTAAATGAAGCTTTAAATAGGCTTGAGTTCTATTTAGAAGGCAAGATTGCAATGATTGCTCTGCCTAAAGAAATATCTCTTAGCCCAAATTATAAAAAATCTGACAGTGAAGGAATCGTTGAATATATTCGTGACATTGAAGGTGTAGAGATTGCAATATTTTTAAAAGAAAAAGAAAATGAAATAAGAGTTTCATTTAGAGCAAAATCTTATGCAGATGTAAGCAAAATTGCATCTAAATTCAATGGTGGAGGACATATAATGGCAGCAGGAGCCACATATTATGGATCACTAGAAAAGGCAAAAGATGAAATACTACAAGAGGCTATAAAGGAGATTAAATGCAAGGAATCCTAGTAGTTAACAAGAGACAAGGAATAACTTCCCACGATTGCATCTATATTTTAAGAGATCTTTTAGGAATTAAAAAGATCGGTCATTCAGGGACATTAGATCCAATGGCAACTGGAGTTTTACCTATGACTATTGGAAAAGCTACAAGGGTATCATCATTTATTCAAGATTCAGAGAAAGAATATATAGCAACTATTGAATTTGGAATTGAAACAGATACGGAAGATATAACTGGAAATATAATAAATAGGTCGGATAAAATTCCAACAAAAGAAGAAATTTTAGAAATACTTCCAAAATTCACAGGTGTTATAGAGCAGATACCTCCTATGTATTCTGCGGTGAGACTAGGTGGAAGAAAACTCTACAAGATTGCAAGAGAAGGAAAAGTTGTAGATAGACCAAAAAGAAAAGTAAAAATATATGGCTTAGAATTACTTGGAACTAACCCATATAAAGTAAAGATAAATTGTAGCTCTGGAACCTATGTGAGAACGCTAATCTCTGATATTGGTAAAAGTTTAGGCACATTTGCAACTATGACATCTCTCGTTAGGACAAAAGTAGGACCATTTATTGTTGAAAAAGCAATAACAATAGATGATTTAGAAAATATGACAAAAGAAGAAATAGAAGAGAAATTCTATCCTACTGAATTCGCTTTAAGAAATATGCCTAGGTACAATGTACCTAAAAGTTTCTTTGAAAGACTAATAAATGGAGTCAAATTTTTTGATGATAGGATGGAAGATGGAAAGTATTCGGTCTATTGTCGCGATGAATTTATCGGCATCGGTGAATTTATAGATGGAAGGTTAAGGATAAAGGTGCTTAGATGAAGATAGTAAACATAGATTTAAATTACATTGGAAAAGATGAAATAGTCATAGCCCTAGGTAATTTTGATGGAGTTCATCTAGGACACAGACTTCTTATGAAAAAAGCTATAGAAACTGCTAGTAAAATAGATGCACATTCTGCAGTTCTTCTATTCAATGAACACACAACGGCTACATTATTTGACCATAAAAAGAAAGAACTTACTTCAAACGAAGCAAAACTTATGTATTTAAAGGGAATCGGAATAGATATAGTCTACATGATAGACTTCAATGAGGAATTTATGAAGATGTCCCCAGAATACTTTGTAAAAAATTTTTTAGTTAAAAACTTAAATGCCAAAGGTGTAGTAGTTGGATATGACTATAGATTTGGATTTAAAGCCATGGGAGATGTAGAAAGCTTAAGAGAGCTTTGTAAAGACTATAATCTAACTCTTGATGTAATAGATGCCTATAAGATTGACGGAGAAGTAGTAAGCTCTACAAGGATTAGGGAGGCTATCTCAGAAGGAATGATGGAAGAAGCAAATAAACTTTTGGGACACAACTACTTCATTACAGGAATAGTCGATCATGGAAAGAAACTCGGAAGTAAAATGGGTTATCCAACAGCAAATATTATTACAAAAGATGGAGTGCAACTGCCAGGAGATGGCGTCTATGATACGAGAATTAAAGTTGAAGGAGACGACCTACTTTATAAAGCTGCAACATCTATTGGAAATAATCCTACATTCTTAGGAGAAAATTTAAAGATAGAAGCAAATATTTTAGATTTTGATGAAAATATATATGGGAAAAAAGTATATCTATATTTCTTAAAAAAATTAAGACCTATGGTAGTATTTAATTCAGTAGAAGAACTATTTGAAAGAATAGCCAAAGATGTGGAAGAAGTTAGAAAAAGTAAATAGACAAATATATTTTTATATGTTATAATAGACCAGTACCATTTCAAGGAGTGAAGCGACCTCGGCACATTTCTTTGATATTGGCTAATTAAAATTTTGGAGGTAAATATGATATCTAAAGACAAAAAAACAGAAATTATTAATGAATTTAAGATCCACGAAAAAGATACAGGATCAACTGAAGTACAAGTAGCAGTTCTTACAGAAAGAATTAACGAATTAAACGAACATTTAAAGGTTCATAAGAAGGACCACCATTCAAGAAGAGGACTTCTTAAAATGGTAGGTAGAAGAAGAAACCTTCTAAGATACCTTAAGAATAAAGATATTGAAAAATATCGTGAACTAATAGAAAAGCTAGGAATAAGAGGATAATAAGAGCGGGGTATATCCCGCTTTATTTTTTTAATAGGAGGTATGATGGAGAAAGTATTTAGTAGAGAAATAGCTGGCCGTGAAATGAGAGTAACCATTGGAAAAGTTGCAGAACAAGCCAATGGAGCAGCTTTAGTTGAATACGGTGATACGGTTGTACTAGTAACAGCTACTGCATCTAAAAAACCAAGAGAAGGTATAGATTTCTTTCCACTAAGCGTTGATTATGAAGAAAAAATGTACGCAGTTGGTAAGATTCCTGGAGGTTTTATAAAGAGAGAAGGAAGACCTAGCGAAAAGGCAATCTTGACTGCGAGACTTATAGATAGACCACTTAGACCACTTTTCCCAGAAGGATATAGAAATGATGTGCAAGTTGTAGCTACAGCCTTGGCAGTAGACCAAGACAATCAACCAGACATAGTAGCAATGGTTGGATCATCAATAGCACTTACAATTTCAGATATTCCTTTTGATGGACCAACAGGATCAGTATTCGTTGGAATGGTTGATGGAGAATATGTAATAAATCCAACTGAAGAACAAAGAGCAAAATCTAAGATAGAGCTTAATCTAGCAGGAACAAAATCTGCAATCATGATGGTAGAAGCAGGAGCAAAAATAGTTTCTGAAGAAGAGATGCTAGGAGCTATCTTAAAAGGTCACGAAGAAATCAAAAAAATCTGTGAATTTATAGAAGAAATTCAAAGAGAAGTTGGCAAAGAAAAAGCTCAGTACGAAGTTTTCAAACCAGATGAAGAAATAAAAGAAAAAGTTATAGCGTTCGGTAAAGAACTTTTAGTAGAAGCAATTAACCAAGATGACAAAATTATAAGAGAAGAAAAGACAGAAGAAGCAAAAGATAAAATCTATGAACACTTCAATGAAGAATTAGAAGAATTTGGCAAAGATATAGATGCTGCTATCGAATCTATTGAAGTTGAAGAAGTAAGAAGAGGTATTATCGAAGAAGATAGAAGACCAGATGGAAGAGCTCTAGATGAAATCAGACCTCTATCATCAGAAGTGGGATTATTTAGAAGAACTCATGGATCAGGGCTATTTAAAAGAGGTCAAACTCAAGTACTTTCAATTACGACTCTAGCTGGACTTTCTGAAGTACAAGTTATAGATGGATTAGGAGATGACACTCCAAAGAGATACATCCACCACTATAATTTCCCACCTTACAGTGTAGGAGATACAAAACCTATGAGAGGTCCAGGAAGACGTGAAATTGGACACGGTGCACTAGCAGAAAGAGCGCTAATACCAGTTCTACCAACAGAAGAAGAATTCCCTTATGCAATAAGAGTCGTATCAGAAGTTCTTAGCTCAAATGGATCTTCCTCACAAGCTTCAGTATGTGGTTCAACACTTTCACTAATGGATGCAGGCGTTCCTATTAAACAACCGGTAGCAGGAATTGCTATGGGACTTATAGAAGAACATGGAGTGATCAAAATCTTAACAGATATTCAAGGATTGGAAGACCACTTCGGAGATATGGACTTCAAAGTTGCAGGAACTAGAGAAGGTATAACCGCTATTCAAATGGATATCAAGGTGGAAGGAATAAAAAAAGAAATTCTAGAAGAAGCCCTTGAAAAAGCAAGAATAGCAAGGTTACAAATCCTTGATAATATCGAAGCTACAATAGATGAACCAAGAGAAAAATTATCTCCATTTGCACCAATAATCTACATCATTCTAATCGATCCAGAAAAGATTGGAGAAGTTATCGGAAGCGGTGGAAAAGTTATTAATAAAATAATCGAACAAACCGGAGTTAAGATTGACATTGATGATGACGGAAAAGTATCAGTAATATCTAACGACCACGAAAAAGCTCAAGAAGCAATCGACATAATTGAAGGAATAGTAAAAGAAGTTGAAATTGGAGATATCTACAACGGAAAAGTTAAAAAACTTATGAAGTTTGGAGCATTTGTAGAAATCAAAAAAGGAACAGAAGGACTACTTCACATCTCAGAAATAGATCACAAGAGAACAGAAAAAGTTGAAGACGAATTAAAAGTTGGAGACAGTGTGGTTGTAAAAGTAATAGATGTTGACGAACAAGGCAAAATATCTCTTTCTAGAAAGGCATTGATTCCAAAACCAGAAAAGGATAATTAATCTAAAACTGTTAAAAAATAATAACATGGACTTAGGTTCATGTTTTTTTTAGGAGAAATATGAAATTAAAAATTATAAACAAAAGTAAAAATGAAAATCCATCCTACGCAACCAGTGGCGCTTCAGGAATGGATTTAAGAGCTAACTTAGATGAAGATTTAGTAATTAAATCAGGAGAAATACAACTTGTTCCAACGGGAATATTTATGGAAATTCCAGAAGGTTACGAAGGACAAGTAAGAGCTAGATCTGGTCTTGCACTTAAGTACGGAATTTCACTTCCAAACGGAATAGGAACTATCGATTCAGACTATAGAGGCGAGTTAAAAGTTATCCTAATTAACCATGGTAAAGAAGATTTTGTAATTAAAAATGGAGATAGAATCGCTCAAATAGTATTTATAAAGTACGAAAAAGCAGAACTTGAAATCGTAGAATCTCTTGAAGATACAGAAAGATCCGAAGGTGGATTTGGTTCAACAGGAGTGTAAATATCTCAAACTTTAAAAGATTATTCATTAAAAAAGCACACTAGCAAATTATGTTAGATGTGCTTTTTTAATTACAATTTATAATTTAAATAATCATGAATTATTAGATTTAAAACTCAATTATCAATGCAAAATATTTAAAAAATTACAGTAATTTATAAAAAAGAGTGAAAACTTAGAATGCTATAATTAAATTAATTGATATAATATATCAAATAAAATTTAGGAGGAATATTTTGAAAAAATTTGTTAATTTACTTATTTTAGCTGTGGTTTTCATAGGATTTAGCGTAAATGCTTTTGCTGCCACAGAAAAGGATGATGACAAGATTAATTTCTTGAAAGAAAAGAAAATCATCGCAGGTTATGAAAATGGTGATCTTGGACTTGATAAGAATATCAAGAGAAGTGAGCTTACCAAAATCTTGGTTTACGCTCTTGGACACGAAGATAAGGCAAAAGAACTACAAGGTAAATCTATGCCTTTTAATGATGTTAAAAAAGATGATTGGGCAAATGGTGTAATTGCTTATGCAAAGGACAATATGAATCTATTTAGCGGTTATCCAGATGGATCTTTTAAAGGTCAAAAGTATATAACCAATGCTGAAATTTTAAAGGTTCTTGTTTGCACAAAGAAAAACCTTGATAAAGATGCAATTAATAGTGCAAAATGGCCTACCGATTGGATTAAATGGGCTAAAGAAGAAAATATTTGTACAAAAGATTTAGACCCAAAGGCTTTTGCTTCTAGAAAAGATAGTTTTATATTCCTATACAATACAATTGCAGACAAATTAATGGAAAACTCAAAAGATTCTAAGGCTGAAAGTAAAGAAGTAACTACTGATGCTAATAAAGTTTCAGAACTTAAAAAAAGTTTAAAGGCAATTATTGATTCTAAGAATGACAGTGTTCTTGAACTAAGTGCTATTAATACTGAATCTAATAAAAAGGCTATCGCTGAAATGAAATCATTGATTGATGAAGCGAAGAAGTTACTAGATAAGAAGGATTTATCTCCTGAAGAAATTAAGAGACTCGAAGAGTTTGTTAAATTTGAAGGTAAGAAATACAGAGGAGCATTTAGAAATGCTGCTAAAAATATCTTGGTAGATTTTGAAGTTTTAGGGAATAGAGATGTTGTAAATAAAAATAACAACAAAAAATATACAGCTCTTGACAACAACCAAATAAAGGTAAAAACTTCTCTTAAAGATGTTAAAAAGATTGGAGAATCTAAGGATAGATTTGTAAAACTAAACTATATTTCTAAGAAAAATTATGATGAAATAGATGCCATTTCTACATCTACTCCAAAATACAAAAAGGAAGAACTAAGCAAAGATCTTTATACCGTTGAAGAAAAAGATGGAATCATTACTTTTACTATAAGTAAAGATCTTCCAGAAGATGTTGTAATTTTAAAACCAATCATCTATGTAAAATATGCTGACAATATTTTATTTGAAAATGGAGATTTAGTTTACGTTAACGCTAAATAATCTTTTAACTTGGAAATTTAATTAAAAGAATTCTATTTTGAAAACAAAATAAAAAACTAACCCCAAAGCCCTAGGTGAATATTCTATTCAAAGTAAAAAATCTCGATATAAAAATAAAATAAATAATTTGAGATTATCCCTTGACTTAAATTCTAATTTCTGTTAGTATTACTTTAATTAGTTGCATTGAGAAGAGGAGTATCTTCTATTATTTATTTAAAGAGAGTCTTCGTTTGGTGAGAGAAGATAATAAATGTAGTTGAGAATAAAGACTTTGAGCAGCAATCTGGATTGTAAATGATAGGTTGCCGGGTAATCCCGTTACAGATGAAGAGTATGTAGTACTTAGTGAGGTTTAAAGTGTGAACTTTAAATAAATATGGGTGGTAACACGGTTTTAACGCTCCGTCCCAAGTTGATAACAACTGGGGTGGGGCTTTTTTTATTAAATTATTTTTCAAGGAGAATCAAGATGAAGAGATTTATGAATGTAGTTTTATTGATTATGGTAGGCATTATTGGAATATTTTCGTTTCCAATGAGTACATTTGCTGAGGAGAACACTTTGAGGGTAGGACTTGAAGCTGCTTATCCGCCTTTTAACTGGACACAACAGACTGGACAGAATGGTGCTGTGCCTATTGAAGGGTCAAATGAATTTGCAAACGGCTATGACGTTCAAATGGCTAAGAAAATTGCAGAAGGTCTAGGAAAGAGACTTGTCCTAGTTAAGATTGAATGGGATGGCTTAGTTCCTGCTTTAACTTCTGGAAGAATTGACCTTATCATGGCTGGAATGAGTCCAACCGCTGAGAGAGCAAAGCAAATAGATTTTTCCGATGCTTACTACGAGTCTGACCTTGTAATGGTTGTAAATGCAAAAGGAAAGTATGCTAATGCTTCTAAGTTAGATGATTTTACAGGGGCAGGTATCGTTGCTCAGTTAAATACTTTTCACGATACGGTTATAGATCAAATACCTGGTGTTAATCATCTTGAACCAATGTCAGATTTCTCAATTATGAGAGTTGCAGTACAAACTGGTAAGGCTGATGGATATGTGGCTGAAAGACCTGAGGCAATGGCTGCTGAAACTGCTGGAGTTGGTATAAAAATGGTAGACTTAAATCCTGGATTTGACACAGACAAGGCGGATACTTCCATAGCAATTGGAATTAAAAAGGGAAATCCTATTAGAGAAAGACTTAACCAAATTCTAAGTGATGTGTCAAAAGAAGATAGATTAGAACTTATGGATGAAATGAACATCCTTCAAAACAAAGAAGAAAACGAAGGTGAAGGTTTAGAAAGATTTCTAAATAATATGAAGACCATCTTCATAGAAAATAAGAGCAATTTCATAAGAGGAACTGGATATACGGTTTTAATTTCATTTGTAGGAACTGTACTCGGTCTTGTACTTGGATTAATTGTCGGAATAATAAGAACCATTCCTGAATCTTTGAAAAAAGGTAAAAATTTTGTCTTAAATATATTTAAAGTACTCGCAAATATCTACGTTCAAGTTTTAAGAGGTACACCGATGATTGTGCAATCAGTGCTAGTATACTTCGGACTACTCCAATTTGCTGGTATAAACCTATCTCCGATGCAAGCAGCATTCTTAGTAGTTTCTGTAAACACTGGAGCATACCTATCAGAAGTTGTAAGAGGAGGTATAAATTCAATCGACAAGGGACAGTTTGAAGCTGCAAGGTCTCTTGGAATGAACCACTACCAAACTATGGTGCATGTGGTACTTCCACAGGCAATTAAAAATATAATTCCTGCAATTGGAAATGAATTTATCGTAAATATAAAGGATACATCTGTGTTAAACGTCATAGCTGTAAACGAACTTTTCTTTACAACTAAATCAATAGTTGGTGGCAATCTAATGTACTTTGAAACATACTTAATTACATCAATTATTTATTTAACACTTACATTATCTATAGCTTACTTTTTACATTTCGTAGAAAGGCTGTTGGCAGATCCGAATTCATATGTTAAGACTGGAAATACTGATGTAATGAAGAGTGCAAATTAGGAGAAGATTATGAAAAAGAATATATTGAAAGTAAATAATTTAAAAAAATCATTCGGTCAAAATGAAATCCTAAAGGGAATATCTTTTGAACTTGATGAAGGGCAAGTAACTACGATTATCGGTCCATCTGGATCTGGAAAATCAACTCTTCTAAGATGTTTAAACCTATTAGAAAGACCAGACGGTGGAGAGATAATCTATGAGGGAAAAAACATTTTAAATAATGATTTTAGAACTTCTGACTTCAAGGGCAAAGTTGCTATGGTGTTTCAAAACTTCAATCTTTTTAACAATATGAATGTGCTTGATAATTGTATCAAAGCACCAATAAAGGTTTTAAATATAGATAGAGAAACGGCAAGGAAAAAGGCGATTCATAATCTTGAACTAGTAGGGATGGGAGATTTTTTAGAAGCTAGACCAAGTCAACTTTCTGGTGGACAGAAACAGAGAGTCGCAATTGCAAGGGCTCTTACCATGGATCCAGACCTTATACTATTCGATGAGCCAACATCTGCACTAGATCCTGAAATGGTAGGAGAAGTACTATCAGCGATTAGAAATTTAAGAGATTTAGGTCTTACTATGATTATAGTGACCCACGAAATGGATTTTGCTAAGAAAGTATCCGATAAAGTAATATTCATGGATGGTGGAAAGATCTTGGAAGAAGGATCTCCTGAAGATATATTTGATAATCCAAAATTTGAAAGAACTAGAGATTTTGTAAATTTTTAAAAATACAAAGAAAAAATTTAATCAAAAACTAAAATAAGTGCAAGATATTCTTGCACTTATTTTTTTAATTATTCAACTGGTTCGAAATCGCTTTTTTCAGCGCCACATAGTGGGCAAACCCAATCTTCTGGTAGGTTTTCAAAAGCAGTACCAGGTTCGATTCCTGAATCTTCGTCTCCTAGTTCTGGATCGTAAATATATCCGCATAATTGACATTCATATTTTTGCATAAGTTTACTCCTTTCATATGTCCTTTATAATCTAATGATACCCAATAGCATACATTTTGTAAACAATTATTATAATTTTTATAAAATTTGCAATCGACTTTTAGTGTTTAACTTATGAAAACAAGGGTATTAATACAACATATAGAAGAGGTATATTATGAAGACGATTTATTGTTTTGAGGGGAGTATAAAATCAAATCTAAATGAGGTTAAACCTTTGGTAGAAGAAACCCTATTTGATCTTAAAAATTTCATAAAATGTGAAAGCTCATTATTTGATATTAGGCTTATCCTTGATGAACTGATGATAAATTCTATTCTTCATGGTAATAATAGCAATTTTTTAAAGAATGTGCATCTTAGTATATTTTTGAAAGATAATGAAGTTGAAATTAGAGTTAAGGATGAAGGCAAAGGAGTAATCTTTGACTTTAGTAAATATGATGCAGATGATTTAAAGACGACTGGTAGAGGTCTAGTATTGGTTAAAGAACTTACTGACAGATTTATTCTACATGGCAATGAGGTCATCGCAATTAAGTACTTAAACAAATAAATTTATAAGTTATTATAAGAAACTTCCACTGGAAGTTTTTTTATTGCGTTTTTGTGTAAATTTGCTAAAATATTTGGATTATTTACTATAAATGTGGACAAATTTAATTTTTAAATGTAAAATAGTTAAGTTAGGAAAAGGTGAATATGAAAAGATTAGATGTTAGAAATATAGCTATCATTGCCCATGTCGATCACGGCAAGACCACTCTAGTAGACTCTCTACTAAGACAATCAGGTATTTTTAGAAAAAATCAAGAAGTAAAAGACCGTGTCATGGACTCAAATGATATCGAAAGAGAAAGAGGAATCACCATCCTCTCAAAAAATACTGCAGTTATGCATAATGGTGTAAAAATAAATATTATTGACACCCCTGGTCACGCTGACTTTGGCGGTGAGGTTGAACGTGTTTTAAAGATGGTGCAAGGAGTTGTACTTCTTGTAGATGCATTTGAAGGTCCTATGCCACAAACTAAGTTTGTGCTTAAGAAATCATTTGAACTTAATCTTCCTGTTATCGTATGTATTAATAAGGTAGATAGACCTGAAGCGAGACCAAAAGAAGTGGTGGATGAAGTTCTAGATTTATTTATTGAACTTGGTGCAGATGAAGATGTGCTTGAAAGTCCATTTATATTTGCTTCAGCTAAGCAAGGATTTGCATCCCTTGATCCAGAAGATCTAGGAAATAATATGGATCCACTATTTAATACCATCATCGACTATATCGAACCACCTGAAAATAGGGATGATGAACCATTCCAAATGCTAGTGTCAACCATTGACTATTCTGACTATGTAGGAAGAATTGGTATTGGTAGGATTGAAAGAGGAATCTTAAAAGAAAATGAAACAGCAATCCTTGTAAATGCAAATGATGAAAATAGACATATCAAAGTTAAGATTTCAAATGTCTATGAATTTGAAGGACTTGATAGGGTTGAAGTTGAAGAGGCTCATTCAGGTTCCATAGTTGCGATTACAGGTATAGAAGATATAAATATTGGAGATACCATAGCTTCTACTGATGCGCCAGAACCACTTGATTTTGTAAAGATTTCAGAACCTACAATCTCAATGAACTTCTCTGTAAACGACAGTCCATTTGCAGGTAAAGAAGGAAAATTCCTTACAAGTAGACAGATAAGAGCAAGACTCTTTAAAGAATTACAAACAGACGTATCACTAAGAGTAGAAGAAACAGACTCAACAGATTCATTTAAAGTAAGCGGCAGAGGAGAGCTCCATCTTTCAGTTTTAATAGAAAATATGAGACGTGAAGGATTTGAATTCCAAGTTTCTAAACCACAAGTTCTATTCAAAGAAATAGATGGCAAGAAACATGAACCGATGGAAATTGTTACAGTGGATGTTTCACAAGACTATGTAGGGTCAGTAATAGAAAAACTCGGTAGAAGAAAAGGCGAGCTTTCTGTAATGGAAGAACCAAAAGGCGGCTACCAAAGACTTATCTTTAAAATCCCTGCAAGAGGATTAATAGGATATAGATCAGAATTTCTAACCGATACAAAAGGTGAAGGAATCCTAAATTCAAGCTTTGACTCCTACGAACCATTCAAAGGAGAAATACCTAGACGTGCATTTGCATCAATAGTTTCATTCGACACAGGAGTTGCAACATCTTACGGTCTTGCAAATGCTCAAGATAGAGGAACTCTATTCGTAACTCCAGGTATGGAAGTTTACGAAGGTCAAATAGTAGGAGAAAGTCCAAAGGGAGTGGAACTAGAAGTATCAGTTACCCGTGCTAAGAAACAATCCAATGTTCGTGCGTCAGGTTCTGATGATGCTATAAAGCTAAGTCCAGTTCACGAAATGAGTCTTGAAGAAGCTCTAGAGTTTATTGAAGACGATGAACTTATAGAAGTAACTCCTTCTACATTTAGAGTTAGAAAGAGAATTCTAAACAGTCAAGCAAGATATAAATCAAAAAAGAATAAATAAAATAAATCCCTTAGGGGCTCTTAATTAGGGATTAATTTCCTTAAAATTTAATCGGCATGAAGGTATTAACCTTTGTGCCGATTTTTATATGTCAATTTTCCCTATAAAGTTCCAATAAATCCAAATGGTTTGTTTCTTTAAATTTGTACCTGGAACTTTTTCTGATTGTTCTACATAAATCTTGTCTACAAATGTTCTAATTATTTCTGGATCAAGTTCTTTTATATCCGTGTACTTCCTAACAAGTTTTAGGAATGATTCCACATTAAGTTCTTCCTCCTGTGATTTTGTAATAGTTTCTTCAAGTTCAGCTATTCTTTTTTGAAGTGAAATTTCTTCTTCATCATAAGCTTTAGCCATTTTCTCAAATCGTTGATCAGATATTTTACCTTCCAAGTTGTCTTCATAGATGTTTTGAACGATAGAGTCGAGTTTTACAATTCTATCTTTAGAATCTTCCAGTTCCTTTTTCTGGCTTCTTAATACCTGATTTAACTCGCTGGTTTTCTTCTTCAAAACTAAATCTACAAATTCTTCCTCATGGTCTTTTGCAAAGGCTGTAACTTTCCTAATTTCCCTCAGAAGAATTTCTTCAACTTGAATGTTCTTTATCTGGTGTGAAGTACATTTGCCTTTTTGCTTTCTATAGGATGCACAAACGAAGTATTCTTTATCATGAGACCAGCCTTTACCTCTTACTTGATACAGTTTTGCTCCACAGTCTGCACAGTAGAGCATACCAGATAAGGCAGGCATTTTTCCTAAGCTGTTACGAACTCGTCTTGTTTTTCTTATCCTTTTTACAATATCAAAAGTTTCTTCATCAATAATCGGCTCATGAACATTATCAAAGACAGCCCATTCAGACCTTGGATTGTCTACACTTTTCTTAGTCTTGTATGATTTTCTCTTTGTTCTAAAGTTTATGACTTTTCCAAGATATTCCTCTCTATCTAAAATAGTAGATATTGTAGCAGGATTCCAATTACATTCCTCTTCTGGAGTGTCAACAGGAAAATTGAGTCCTATAGACTTAAAGTGTTCAGCAGGAGTTGGAATTTTTCTACTCTTTAGTTCACTTGCAATTTGACTTGGACCATATCCTTTAATACAAAGATTAAAAATTAGCTTTACAGTTTCAGCTGCAACTTCATCAACTATCCACTTATTTTTGTCTTCCTTATCCTTTAAATAACCATAAGGAGGATTAGTTGTCAGTGGTTTTCCACTTTGACCCTTTGCCTTAAAAACAGCCTTTATCTTTTTGCTTGTGTCCTTAGCATAGAACTCGTTGAAGATATTAATAAAAGGTGTAAGGTCGTTTTCTACTTGGTTATTTGAATCCACACCATTATTAATGGCAATGAATCGTATATCATTATCTGGGAATAAGACTTCAGTATAAAATCCTACCTTTAGATAATCTCTGC
This sequence comes from Peptoniphilus duerdenii ATCC BAA-1640, assembly GCF_000146345.1. Lineage (GTDB taxonomy): Bacteria > Bacillota > Clostridia > Tissierellales > Peptoniphilaceae > Peptoniphilus_B > Peptoniphilus_B duerdenii. The sequence continues at coordinate 1,352,680 of NZ_GL397071.1, forward strand.
CAAGTCTACTCATATCTTTTACAATAATATTTTCAACTTTTCCATCCTCAATTAAACCATTTAGTTTATTCCAAGAGGGTCTATCAAAGTTCGTTCCTGAATAACCATCATCCACAAAGAACTCTAAGTTTTTAAATCCCATATCCAGAGCATATTTTTCTAATATGTCCTTTTGATTTCTTATGGAGTTACTTTCGCCTTGAAGTTCATCGTCTCTTGAAAGCCTACAGTATAGTGCTGTAATCTTTTCAGTATCTGAAAAGTAAGAAGACTGTCTATTTAATTGTTCCATATTTTCCTCCTTTCGGACAGCCTTCAAGTGGCAATTACATATTCCCGTACTTTTCAGACTATATCAAGTTAATTAAGCCGATAAATTGGTTCTATTCAAAGCATCTACATTGTTTAATATGAGCTTTCTTATGATTTGTTCGACACTCTTTTTTGCATTTTCACTTTTCATAGAATGAACTGTAAAGATTGTGCCAGATACCTCAATATTCTCCGACTTTTTAATCTCATTCTTTTTAGTTTCTACCATAGGCATTATTCTTCAATGGCTAAAGTAAGGACTGAATCCTTATCCATTAGCTTGGCATCTAAATATTCTCGCATAATGAAGCCTTGATGTTGTTTAAGAATAAACATCTCGGACAATCTTTTTATTGTTGGATTTTGTCTTTCAACAATCCAGTAGTTTGAAAAGTCTCCAAAAGCGATAGGTTTTAAACCTATATCAATGTCTGGCATAAAGTTTGAGATTAGAATTTCTTTTCCCATGAAAGTGCCATCATATTGATTCCACAAATAGCTACCTTGACCATCTTTTAAGCTTTGAAGATAAAGAGCAGTCTTATCGTTCATTAACCATTTTGCATTTTCCCTGTAATCACTATCTAAAGAGAAGAATAGTTTTTTCAAGTCATCAAGCTTTATTTCTTTTGTAGCAGATAGGCTTTTAATCTTTTCATCCACTAAGATTCCTAAAGGCTCTCCATTACCATCGCCAATGATAAAAGCTTTATCTTCAGCCTTGGCAAAATTATGAGCAAAGGTATCTAGGATTATTTTTTCAATCTTAGTTTGAGGATCATTTAAAAAGTCTTCGTGGATTGTAATTAAGTTAGATAATGTATTGCATTCTAAATTCACATCCACATCTTTCATTTCTAAAGCATCTGCAAATAGGTCATGTTCTCCTGCTTTTGTCCAAGTTGCCATAGATTTACTTGGAAAAGTTACAATAGAAGATGAATCTACATCATTTTTTAAAACTGTAGCTTCTTTTCTAACTACGCTCTTTTCTGCAAGTGTTTCTCTAAAGTGTTCTGTGCTTTCTGCATCCATAAAAGGTGAGCCATCTTGGATAAGACCAAGAGCCTTAATATCTGAATAAGATGATTCATCCTTGTTTCTTAAATAATTCCATAGATTAGTTTTATAGGAATTAGCTGACAATATTTCGTTTCTTTTTGATTTTTCTTTAATTAACATAAATTTCTCCTTTGTATTTTTTGAATTATTCAGGGCATTAAAATAATTTTTTAATACCCCCTTTGAACCTGTCTTTTTGTGCGTAAGAGGGCGGCACCGTTGATAGAAAAAAGTCTCCTGGAGATTAGGATGCCCCCTGGGTTACAAATTATTTTTTGCTCACAATATATTCTTCGGCTTCTTCTAAGGAAGGGAAGAACATATTCTTAAATCTTCCATCAATTACAAGATAAGACTTGTCTCCTTTAGCAAGGATGATTTTATCCTTATCTTTATTAATTACATTTAGGACTTCATACTTAGTGTCCTTTAAGTCCACAGCTGTAAGTTTATCTTTTTCAAAAATATCTCCAATAATCATTTCTACTCCTTTCAAAATATCTGGGGCAGTGTGGCAGGTGAAAACTAAACTTCCTATAGAGAATAGAAGTTTTAAGCCCTATATATTTACCTGCCACATTGCCACCTTTATTTATAGACTAAAATTATTTTGATTTAAAAAGTCTACAATACTTTCTGTTCCTTTAAATGGAATAACTGTGTCTTGATTATCCAGTGTGTAGTTGTATATTTTCTCTTTGGCTACTTTTACAGGTGTCTTGTCGGACTTGTGAAGAATGATAGTATCTCGTAGCTTAAAGGCATTCTCCAATAAGTCTTTAGTGACTTTCTCATTATTTCTGTAAAGGCACATATCCTTACAATATTCAGTCAAGTCTTTTAAGTCATTTAGCTTGATTTCGCTTTCATCTTTTTTGATGACATATCTATAGTCTTTTTCTCTTTTTAATTCTGTAGATATTCCCTTTGGGGAAGTCACCACAATCTTATTTTTTAAAGTAAATTTTCTTTCTAAATCTTCTTTTGTAATCATTTATATTCCTCCTAATTTTCTAACTTCGATTAAACCTCTAAAGACACACAATCATAAGCACCACCTCCTTAAATGAGGGCAGGTGTGGCAGGTAAAAAAGTATTATCTATATAGATACAAGATTTCCAAATTAAATTTTTCATCTGCCACATTGCCACAGACTTTATAGAAATTCAGAAATTAACCTATAGCCTATTAGGACTGTGGTCTTGTGTTTTCCATCCTTTGGTCTTTTTCTTTTGATGGTAGCTTTAGACTCCAAAGATTGCTTAAAGGTCTTCATGCTTTCAAGGTAGTAGCCATTTTCTAAAGACCAAGACCTATACCTTTCGTAAACTTCAGAGGTTCTAACTTCATAGTCCTTTCCTTCTTCTAAGCAATCTTCCATAAAGATAGCTATCTTATCTGATTCCTTTTGATATTTTAAAGTTGCATCTTTTACTGAATCAGGAATAGTTAGTCCTTCTTTTTGTAAAAGTTTGTAACCTTCAATAAGCCAGTTAAGGATTGCAGACTTTACTTCTTCTTTTGCAAATTCTGTCTTTAATGTTTTGTCTTGTTCCTCTTCAGTAAAGTGCCTGTCAAAGGGAATGATGAGCATTCTTCCACTGGTAAATACAGTTACATCATTAACTATGGGTAGATAATTGGTGTTGATGTAGATTTTAAATTGAGGTTTAAAATCAAAAGAATTCTCATGAAGGAATCTTGCATTAATAGTGTCATTACCAGTAAGACTTTTAACTTGTGCAACATTTAAGGGTAGTCCCTTTCCTGGTTCTGGAATATTTACAAAGCGTACTCCTGCAAGCCTTGCTATTTCTTCACTGGGTCCAGAACTATTTACTTTGTTTTTTAGAGCTAGTGTTTCAGGTCTTGATGCACAAGCATAAGTTCCAAGAACTTTTAATATGGATTCACAAAGAGTTCCTTTACCATTTCTTGTAGTCATTCCATAGAGGATTGCCATGCACTCATGCCTTGTATCTCCTGTAAGTCCATAACCTAATATCTTTTGTAGAAACTTAGCTTTTTCTTTATCTCCACTCATAATTTCATCAATGTAGATGTTCCATCTCTCATTTAATGACTTAGAATCATAGATAACATCAGCCATTTTGCTTAAATAGTCAGAACTTCTATGTGCGTAAAATTCCATTGTTCTAAGATTTAAAGTTCCATTGGTACAGTTTAAAAGGTAGGGGTCTTTATCGAAGTCAGATACATTTAATGGATGATGAACTTCTGCATCTTTTAATACACTGACCCTATAACCTCTTGCTTGCCATCTGTTTGAGAATTTGACATAAGCCTTTCTTTTATGTTCGTCCTCAATATCAAGGGCAAGGATATGAAGTAGGTTTGCAAGTTTCATACATAATTTCATAGCTTTTAAACTTCCAGTATCAGCTATCCAGATTCCATCTTCGTAGAAATGCCAAGCTTTCCTTTCTCGAACATAACGAAGAGAGTCCTTGTAAAAGTCTGCGAATATTTTTCCTGCACCTATATCTGTCCAAGAATACTTTGAAGATAAAGGAAGTCCCATCTCTTTTAACTTTTCAATAGATAAGTTAAACTCGATGCTTGGATCTATTCTTGAAATAGGTTTATAGACTTCTTTTACAGAAGAGATTGCTTTTTCAATGGTTATTTCTCCATAGGTCTTTCCTCCTCGATTTTCATCCCACTTATCCCTAAAAAGTTCTGATTGCCTAAAGAGCCTATCTATCTGGTCAGTATTTCCACCAGCATAAAATGCGAGTATTGAAGTTAAGGCTAAGTCTGCTTCACTTGAAGAAGGATAGGCTTTAATGTTTCCAGCCCATAGATTTAAAAACTTTTCTTTGTTCTTGGCATTAGATGCCTTTTCAATAACTTCTTCATCAGTTAAATAGCTTTTAAAATTTTGTTTATTAGACTTACTTTGTTTTTCTCTTTTCAGATATTTTTCTAAAAGCCATAGAAGCCCTTCGGGTTCTTCGACAATCTCACCTTCTTGATAAACATGACCTGTCACAGTTACAAAGCGATTAGTAAAGCCAGCAATATAAGCTTCAACTTCTTTAGTCTTCATCTTGTAGATGTCATTGTTGTAAGTTATTGAGTTCGGTAGAAAAGTGAAGATTCTAAGACCCTTACCACTTGGACTAAATTCAATGTATGACTGTGGAAAATGGTTAACTATTTCTTTTGCTAAATCATTTAAAACTCCGTTGATTACACAGTCATCCACATCAATTGCTACGAGTTTTCCATCGACTCTTATTCCAAGCCCATCATAGGAACTAAGTTTTTCAGATGCTTTATCAAAGGATGTAAAAGTCTTTGGATCATTAACTGATGCATAGCCGTTTGTAGTTGGATTAAAAGGTATCTTTGTCTCCCTATTATTTCTTGTTTCATATTTCCATAAGCACCAGCTTGCATTTTCTTTTAGATATTCTGGTATATTTTCTAAATTCACATATCTACTCCTTTCATATTTTTTTGAAGAAGAAATATCCCCTCATATTCCTTAGGACAGTTAGAAGAATTTTGAGTAATATTTTTATCCTCTACCTGTATAAGTAAAGTTAGGATTTGATTTTCCGGTTATTTTGAAAAATATTTCCTTCCTCTAAAGAACAGGCAAAGAAATTCAGCAGTTTTTTAACCTGTAAGAAAATTTCTCCCTCTACTAGCCCTAAGACATTTTTGATAGTTTTGTTAGGTTTTATTTTTCCTTTCATATCACAGGCGAAGAAAAACATAATTTTTTAAACCTGTGCTAAAAAATTTCTTCTCTTAATAGACTCAGGACATTTTTAAAGGTTTTGAGTAATTATTTCTTCATCTATCTGTATAAGTAGGAATTAGGATGAATTTTCCGGTTATTAAAAAATACTTCTCCCTTCACTAGCACTAAGACAAAAATGGTGGTTTTGATTAGTTGTTTAGAAGATTTAATTCTTTGAATTAAAAAAAGACGGAAATAAATCCGTCTTAAAAAATATGTAAAGATCAAGTTGTAAAATGTGGTATAATATTATAGAAAAACTATACAAAGTGAAATATTATTCGAGGTGAAATATGGGATTTTCCTATGATAAATTATGGAAAAAATTGATAGATGAAAAGATGAATAAATTAGACCTACAAAAAGCCATAAAAACAACTCCTAGAACTATTGCTAAAATGGGAAAAGATGAAAATATAAGTATGGAAACATTGGGAAAAATTTGTGAATATTTTAATTGTGATGTTGGAGATGTTATTGAATATAGACGAAAGAATGAAGAGGAAATCAAATGAGATTTATTGGTGGCAAAACATTAATTATACCATATATATTAGAATTAATTAAAGAAAAAACAATAGATGTAAAAAGTATATCTGATGTATTTGCTGGTTCGGGAGTTGTATCTCGTGAATTTAAAAATCTCGGATATGATGTTATATCTAACGATTTGATGTATTTTTCTTATGTGCTATTAAGAGGAACAGTTGGGATAAATTCTAAATTAGAATTTAAGAATCTTAATATATCAAATCCAATAGAATATTTAAATAATCTCAACTTAGAAAATATAAATCTTCATCTAGAAAATTGCTTTATTTACCAAAATTATAGTCCTAAGGGTGGAAGAATGTATTTCACAGAAGAGAATGCTTTAAAAATTGATTTAGTTAGGAATCAGATTGAAAATTGGTATAATGCATCTTCTATTAATGAAGATGAATATTTTTATTTACTTGCCTGTCTAATAGAAGCAATTCCATTTATCAGCAACATAACAGGAGTATATGGAGCTTATTTAAAGCACTGGGATAAAAGGGCATTGAATAATTTAGAATTAAAAAATGTAGATTTCTCAATTAATAATTCAGTAGGACAAGCATATAATGAAGATTCTAATAAATTAATCGAAAATATAAAAACAGATTTAGCATACTTTGATCCACCATATAATCAAAGACAGTACTTGCCCAATTATCATGTATTAGAAACAATAGCTAAATATGATGCTCCTAGAATAAAGGGAGTAACTGGATTAAGAGATTATTCTGAACAAAAAAGTGACTATTGTAGAAAAGACTCAGTTTTCAATGCTTTTGAAGATTTAATCAAAAAGACTAATTCGAGATATATTATTCTTAGCTATAATACAGAAGGTTTGTTATCCCATGATGAGATTATTAGTATTTTAGAAAAATATGGAAAGCAAAGCACTGTGGATTATAAATTTATACATTATAAAAGATATAAGAATGCACATACAAATAAAAATAAAAACTTAAAAGAAATATTATATTTTGTAGAAAAGGAGTAATTATGAGCGAAAATTATATAAAATCACCATTTAATTACATTGGAAATAAGCATAGATTATTAGCTCAAATATTGCCTCTATTTCCTCAAAATATAGATACTTTTTATGACGTCTTTTGTGGTGGATTAGATGTTTCTGTTAATGTTAAAGCGGACAGGAAAATAGCTAATGATATAAATTATTTTGTAATTGAAATTTTACAAATGTTTAAAAAGACTGATAGCAAAGAACTGTTAAGGAATATTGATAATGTAATAAGTGAATTTAATCTATCTAAAGAAAATAAAGAATCATATTATGAATTTAGAGAATATTACAATAAAAATAAAGACCCGCTTTTGCTATATGTTTTGATGTGTTATTCCTTTAATTACCAGTTTAGGTTTAATTCAAATCATGACTATAATAACCCCGCTGGAACTAATAGGAGTAGTTTTAATGAAAATATGAAAAATAGACTTACTTCTTTTAGAGATAAGCTTTTCAATATAGAATTTAGCAATAAAAACTTTAAAGAATTTGATTTCTCTAAGATTAAAGGTTCAGACTTTGTATATTGTGACCCCCCTTACAGAAGCTCTGTAGGTTCATATAATGATGGTAAAAGAGGGTTTGAAGGCTGGACTCTTGATGATGATCTAGCTTTATTTGTGATATTAGATGAATTAAATGATAGAAAAATTAAGTTTGCATTATCAAATGTATTTTTTAATAATGGATTAGCTAATAAAGAGTTACAAGAGTGGAGTGGAAAATACAAAGTTCACTTGTTAAAGATAAATTACTCAAACAGTAATTATCAACGTAATAAGCTAGGTGAAACCAAAGAAGTTTTGATTACAAATTACTAGGAGGAAATATGGCAGAAAGAACATTAGGCTGGATACAAAATCCATCAAGTTTTGAAAATTTAAAAAATGTAGTTTCTGTTTTTGATAAAAATTCTGATATATACAAGGAAATCTTAAATACTAAACTTCCTAAATTAGTAAAAGATTTAGATTTACAAAATAAACTTATTTCAGAATTGGAAAAAGATCCACTTGAAATGGACTATGTTTTATTAAAAGGTCATGGTATAAAATCAGGTCAGAAAAGAGCCGATGCAGAGTGTAGTGGTATTGTTCAAGCTGCCATTACAACACAAGGCGGTAGAGCTTATACAGATGATTGGACTGCTGATGGATTTTTAAGATGGGGAATATCCATAGGACTTTTAGATTATGATACAGAAAAAGATACAGTCTCTATAACAAAACTAGGAGAAAAGTTTGTAAAATCTAATTCTGAAGACTCAGATAAAGAAATATTAATTTCAGCTTTTTTGTCATATCCACCAGCCGTAAGAATTTTAACTTTACTGGAAAATGGAGACCATTTAACAAAATTTGAACTTGGTAAGCAATTAGGAGGACTTGGAGAAGCTGGTTTTACATCAATTCCTCAAGATTTATATATTCAAGCAATAGAATTAGCAGCTGATAAAGATAAAGCAAGTATTCGATCAAACACAGAGGGATCAGCTGATAAATATGCAAGAATGATTTCGGGCTGGTTATCTAAAGTTGGACTTATACAAAGAATTGGAAAAGAAGTTTCAACTAAAATCGGAGATGTTGAATATAAGGTCAACATAGGCCATTCCTTTAGAATTACTTTAAATGGTATAAAAGAACTTAAAAGAGCAATGGGATTATCTTCATATCCAAAGACTGATAAAATTGTTTATTGGCAAATGCTAGCAACCAAGGGTAAAGATAGAGATTATATTAGAAACAGACGTGGTTATATAATAAAAGCTATCAACAACAGAGAAAGAAATTTAGAAGACATTAAGGCTTATTTATTGGAAAATAATATTGATGAAAGTATTACAACTATAGAAGACGAACTAAAAGTTATTGAAGCAATGGGTCTATCATTTAAACATAGTAGGAATGGCTATGTAATTGATGATAACATTATAAAATTAGAAATACCTAGAACTAAGATTTCTAAGACAAACGTACTAGAATTAAAGGATAAAGTAAGAGATAAATTAAAATATGTTGACCACAGATATTTAGCACTAATTGATTTAGCTTATGACGGAACTGCAAATAGAGATTTTGAAATTCAAACAATTGATCTTTTAATTAATGAGCTTAAATTTAAGGGTGTGCGTCTAGGAGAAAGTAGAAAACCAGATGGAATTATATCTTATAATATTAATGGCGTAATTATAGATAATAAGGCTTATTCTACTGGATATAATCTACCTATTAATCAAGCAGATGAAATGATTAGATATATCGAAGAAAATCAAACTAGAGATGAAAAAATAAATTCAAATAAATGGTGGGAAAGCTTTGATGATAAAGTTAAAGATTTCAATTATTTATTTGTATCGTCTTTCTTTAAGGGAAACTTTAAGAATAATTTGAAACATATAGCTAATAGAACTGGAGTGAGTGGTGGTGCTATAAATGTAGAAAATTTATTATATTTTGCAGAAGAATTAAAAGCTGGGAGATTATCTTATGTTGACTCATTTAAGATGTATGATAATGATGAGATATATGTAGGAGATTTTAGTGACTACAGTTATGTTAAATTTGCTGCAGAAGAAGAAGGCGAATATTTAACATAATATGCATATAAATTTTTCTAATTTAAATATTTTACTAAAAAATGATTAATAGATAGGAGTAGTTTAATGAGACTAGAAAAAATAAATATTAGGCACTATAGATCCATTGAGAATATAAGTATAATAATGCCCAAGAATAAACCGCTAGTTTTATTCGGACCTAACAATGCTGGTAAATCTAATATATTATCCGCTTTTGATAGAATTTTAGGAGAAAGATATCCCACATTTATTGCTGTAGAAGATTCTGATTATTTTATGCGTGATAAAAACAAAAATCCTACAATTGACATTAGCATTAAATTTGATTCCTCGTATCACGTTGATAACTATAATACGTATAGTTCCATATCCTTAACTTATGGTGTTGATGGAAAAATTAATGAAAATTTGATTCATGATGGAAATAAGAAAAAACTTTATATTAGCAATGATACAAGAGAGAGTTTTCAATCTTTTTTGTTAGATGCTAATAGGAATACTAGTTTTCACTTTAACTATTCTAATAAATATTCTTTACTAAGTAAATTTAATAAGAGCCTTCATGATTCATTAACGGATGATGACAAAAAAGAATTAAGTCATTCTTTTGAAAATATAAAAAGTGTATTTGAGAATAAAGCACAGTTTGCTAATATGTTTACTATATTTAAAGATTCAATTGAAGAATCAGTTAAAGGATTTATACACCACTTAGAAGCAGATTTTTCTGCATACGATCCTAACAATTTTGCAAAATCTTTGAGAATAAATGCATTCGAAAATTCAGAAGTAAGATCGTTTGATGAATTTGGAACAGGCGAGCAACAAATTCTAGTCATGGCTTTTGCAAAGGCTTATATGGAAGCTTTTAAAGGAAGAAACTTCCTTTTTATTTTAGAAGAACCAGAAGCAAATCTGCATCCATTAGCCCAAAAGTGGTTAAAGAAATATATTTATGATTTATGTGAGTCTGGTTTGCAAATTATAATTTCAACTCATTCACCAAATTTTATAAATCCTTCAAATTTGGAAGGATTGGTTAGAGTATATAAAGATGAAGGTGTAACTAAAACTATCCAGCTTGACTCATCTAAATTAAAACAAGTCTTAATAGAAACTGGGGTAGATGAAAATAGAATTTCGTCCAATAATTTAGGCGACTACTTTGACTTAAGGCTATATTCAGAACAACTAGAAGGTATGTTTGCAGATACTATAATCTTAGTTGAAGGATTAACTGAAAAATTATCCATTCCAATTTGGTTAGAAAGAAAAAAATACTTTTTGTCAGCTAATGGAATTGAAATTATTAATTGTATGGGTAAAGCAAATATTCCAACACTATATAGGCTATATAAATCATTTGGATACCGTTGTATTTGTGTATTTGATGGAGATATCAACAAAACAAACCCTAAAGAAAGAAAAAATAATTTGCTGGAAGATGTATTAGAAGATTTCGAAGAAGCTAAAATATATACAGAAGACAAAAAAGAATATTATTATGTTATTACTGGATCCGATTATGTATGTTTTGGAAAAGATTATGAAACAGCTATAATGAATCAAATAGGTAAAGATTGTTATATGAAATTAGAAAATGAGGCTAAAGCTTATAATATAGAAAATAAACAAGGGATAGCAAAATATATCGCTAAAAACTCCAGTCATATACCTAAAGCAATTGATAAACTGATAGAGGTATTATTCCCTAATATGAATGAAGAAAACAACGAAGATTACTGCTTTGATGATGAAATACCATTTTAACAGATGTTTCATAAATTTATTTTATAATATAAATGGGCTATAAGTGTTCAAACTTATAGCCCATTTACGTGCCACCTAAAGACTCTCTAATTCAATTTTCTAAAATCCCTAATTCAACGAGCCATTCGGGGATTTTTTTGTTGTAAGTTATTTTTATTAGACAAAAGAAATTTTGTTTTCTTTAAAATATAGTATAATGAATTTATAAATAGAGTTTTATGACGGAGAGATATAATGAAAAGTAGAGAAAATAAAAATGAAATTGAAAAAAATATAAATGTATTTTTTGAAACTTTGACATTTATAATTATTTTATATTTAATTTCCTGCTTCTTAATATCTTTTCATCAGAACATTCTAAAAGTATTATTTTCATGTGTGAGTATATCTGTCATGGCAAGTTACAAAGCTCGTATCGAGAAATATATGGGAAGTGTGGTTGCATATTTACTATTATTTGCATCAGTTATTTTAATCGCATTTATTATTTATACATTTGGATACTTTGAAGTTTCTAATACAATTACTAAATTTTAGGGGGAAAATTATGAAAAAACAAATAGCAATTCAAGATACCTACGGGGAAAGATTTCAATACTGCTGGGGATGTGGACCGAAGAACGATGCGGGCATGCACCTAAAATCTTATCCAAGTGAAGACGGAGAGTCTGTTACATGCAAAGTTATTCCAGATGAACATTTCACCGGAGGAGTACCTGCAAATCTCTTTGGCGGAATGATTGCCATGATTTTTGACTGTCATGGAACCGCTTCTGCCGCATGGTTTAAACATAGAGACAAAGGTCTTGAACTGACAGAAGATACAGTAATAGGAAGATTTATAACTGCAAGGCTCGAAGTTGATTTTAAAAAACCAACTCCTATGAACACTGAAGTAAAAGTAACAGCAAAAGCAGAAGAAATAGGCGAAAGAAAAGTAATCGTAGACATGGTGCTAGAAGCCGAAGGCGAAGTAAGAGCAAAGGCTAAGATGGTTGCCGTTGCGGTAAAGGACAATATGTAAATATCAAAAAACGACTAGAACTTCTAGCCGTTTTTGTTTTCTCATTTTTTAAAATTTGCTTCTGTATTATAACGAATAAAGCAATCGTTGAACTTTCTACCTATATTCCAATTCATTTCGCGACAGTCACCTACGAATAATCCATCTGCAAGGGTTGCATGGACATAAATTGGACGATTATTGTTGTGTCCCATGAAGATTCCCACGTGATTATATCCTAGGTAGAAGTTAGGACTGTAGTTAAATATTAAATCTCCAGGCCAAGCCTTTGAAAAATCTGCAGGGTAGCGAATACCGCCAAATTTTTCTGCATCTACATATTGAACACGGGTAAGCTCATAACCTTTGTGAAGTTTAATATTTGCATCCTCAGCTCCAGGAATTTTAATTCCAAATGCTTTGTGAGCGGAGTAGGCGTTACCAACGCAATATACACCTTGTCCGTTGGTAAGGTCAAAGCCGTACCATTTAAATGGAAGACCTTCGTAGGATGCTGAGAAGTTAGCAATTTCTTGTCCTCGGAAACGAAGTTCTTTATCTTCTCCAGTTAACCATTCATTTGTAAGTTCTTTTTCACTAGGACCAGCCCAATAAACGAGCCTGCCTTTTATTCCACCAGGTCTGTTCCCGGTCTTTAGTTTTCCGTCTTTTCCAAACCAGTATACACCTTTACCGGTGGAGAACATTCCATCCTTGTACATACGATAATCATAAGGTGAGAAGTAGTAGAGAGCCCCATCAATCTTTTTCCAACCAATTGCTAGACCATTTTCACCGTCAACATAGTAGGTCTTATTATTCTTTTCTATAAAACCTTGACCAAGTGAACCATCAGGATTTAGAAGGTACGTCTTATCTTTAAGTTTAACTATTCCGTCTTTAAACTTACTAGGAGAGAATCGAAGTCCGTTGGTCTTGTCTTCAAGATAGAATTTGCCATCTACATTTACAACCTGCGCTTCATCTAAAGAAGGTTCTTTAGGCACACCTATAAAAGCACGAACAAGCATAGTCATAGCTTCGCCACGACTTAGAGATCCTTTAGGATTGAATTGATTATCCTTATTACCAGAAATTATTTTTCTATCGCTTAAATCATAGATTGAAAAGATGAATCTTTTGTCTATTGAATCTCTGTCACTATATTTTAAAATATCAGCACTGTCTTTGAGTTCAATTTGTGATTCAAAGAGATCGAGGACAGTATTTAAATTCTCTTCATTTAAAGCATTTCCATTCTTTTCAAAAGTATTTAGTAGAATTGAATATCCCAAAAGATTGGCAGCTTCTTCACGACTGATCTCCTTATTAGGATATAGATTTGGTCCTGTAAATGTGTGTCTAAGCATATTAACAGCTTCGGCTGACTCGATGCTTTTCTTGGACCAACCTTGGGTATCCAAATCATCATATTGGGAAGAAACTTTAAGATTAAATCTTTCTAAATTTAAAATTCTACTTAGGATACTTATAAATTCAGAGCGGGTAATCTTTTCGTTTGGTCTTATGGTTTGATCTTCGTAGCCTTTTATCCAGCCTTCTTCAATACCTTGTGTTACATACGGTTTCGACCAGTGGGACTCGATGTCCTTGTAGCTTTCAGCCCAAGTAAATTGGGAGATTGAAAGAATAAAAATTAAGATAAGAGAAAATATTTTTGCAAATCCCTTAGTTTTGTGTTTAAACATTTCACAACTCCTTTAAACTTTATATATATAGAACCATCATATCATATAATAAACCTTTAAACTATAAATAGGACTATTTAATGGATTTTATATGGCGAGTTGTAAAATAAAAGCAATATTAAATTTTCATGCTATGAAAAATATTTTTTTAAGTGTATAATTAATCTAGTCTTACGTCTAAAGGGTAGCTTTTGAAGTTCCAAATGGTATGGGACGTTGACCATTTGGCAAAATTGTTTGATTCTTAAGCGCGTTCACTTTCTTTAGACCGAAATTATAGGAGGTTTAAATGAAGACTATAGCAAGTATATTTTTATATTGTTTGGCAGTAGTACTCACAATGAGTGTCACTACCATAACAATCGGAGCACCAAAGGTTTACTTAGGTCTAGTAGCAGCAGTAATCGTAGTATTATTCGCATCAAGACTACTTGACAAGAAGTACTCCCTAATAGCTTCTATGGCAAGCATCGCAATAGGAATGGCTCTTCAAGTAAAGATGCCGATGATTCCAAAGATGAAGCCAGAAAAATTAGAAGCTTTGAAACCACTTATCGAAACATACCATGAAAATTTAATAAAGTATGGAGTAATAGTGGTGGCAATCGTTGGAATCTTGGTATACGTACTAAGTCCAAAGATTAAGGTCGCAAGAAAACAAAGTTCAACGAGAAGGATAACCTACATGGCAGTGTTTATAGCACTATCCGTTGTGATTAACACCATGAGGTTTGGAAGTGTATCCTTTGGAGGATTTCCAATTATCTATTCTGGACTTGTACTAGGTCCTGTAAATGGACTTATAGTTGGGGCAGTATCAGATGTTCTAGGTTTTATTATCAGACCATCCAGCGGAGGATACAATGTGGTGTTTACACTTACAAGTGCACTAACTGGACTTATTCCAATCATGGTAGTAAAACTTTTTAAAGTTAAGTATCCAAACTATAAATTCTACCAAGTACTTCTGGGAATATTTATTGGACAGATGCTCACATCAGTCATAATGGCTCCATATTTTCAAGCGCTACTATTTGGTAAGAATACATTTTACTACTATGCGTCAAAAGCATTTATAAAACAAATAGTATCTATACCATTATATGCAGCACTATTCACATCCATGACAGAATCAATCAAGGATTCAATAGATTTTGAAGTATAAACTTAAAGCCCCAATGGGGCTTTTTTCAATATTACTTTTATGAAAAGATAAAAAAAAGGGGATTTTAGAATTGCTAACTCTAAATCCCCATAAATTTACTTATTTTCATACTTTAAAAATTTGTTAGAAAGATATAGAAACACAATTAATTCTCCAATTGCAAATAAAGCTAAGAGTCCTAAGTCATGTGTGTTTATATACCTTAAATTGTTAGCTTCAATCGCCAAGAAGCTTAATCCTATTACTTTTAGAGATTTATAAGCAGTGGCAAACCCGAGTATGGTAAACATACTAGATAGAAGCACTATTATTCCAAAGGACTTAATCCTTATAGCGAGGGCTCCAAAAATTCCTATAATAGGAAGTGACAATAATATGCTAAGAGCGATATAGTAAAAATAGATACTAAAGTCTATGCTTGAAAAATGTCCAATAAATTTTCCGCCTGCGTAAAATAAAGCTAAAAAATACATTTGACAGAAGCTAACTATTATAAAAGCTAAAATTAATTTAGCTAGTACAAATGACATATTTTTCTTGGGACTAAGTCTAATAAATTTAAGCCCAGCCCTGTGTTCCGATGACCAAAGACTAGCAATTACTATTGCGATTAATGGTATATAGAAAAAGGAAAAGTAAAATAGACTTACCTGAGTCCACAGACTTTGCCACTCATTAGTTAAAGTTTCTTTATTTCCAATATAGTTTATAAGTCCAAAGGCATTGGCTAGTAGTGGAATTATAAGGCTTACTAGCAGAATATTTATAAATTTTATTTTTTTTAATTCTAATCTTAACATTTTTCCTCCTAGTCTTTGTATAGGTTATAAGATTTCATTGTTTTTAAATAGATAGTAGTGAGTATTAAAAGAATTATTGCAATGATCAAAGTATAGTAATTAATCGGATTTAATACTTGGATAAATTTATCTCCCTCTTTTACATATGAAATATTTAATAAACTTGCCATAAAAGCAAATGGATTTACATAAGAGAGAATATTAGATGTGAGCATGGTAATTATTCCGGTAAGTCCTCCTATTATTGAGATAAATGATAGTGAGTAGACCTTTGTAGTCTTCATTTCTATTATCATAAATAATCCCAAGAAGAATAGATTTATTATTAGAGCCGTTAGATTTACCACTGCAAATCTTAAAATCATTTCACTATTAAAATCAAAATGCTTTGACTTCATCGCTAATAGAATAAATACGGCAGATTCTATTATTTGTAGAAAAACTAATTTAAAAGATAAATTTTTAAATTTATTTAGCAGAATAGAATTAATTTTTTCTCCGAGGATTATTTGCATCTGCCACATCTTATTTTTTTCTTCAATTTCGATTACTTTTTTCACAAGGGAAGATATTAGTATTGGATTTAAAAGTAGTGATATGAATAAATATGTGTCCAAAATATAAGCAAGAGGAAACTTTCCTTCTGCAAATGATTTTGAATGGGTAACACCTGTTACCATTACCATTTGAGCAATAAAGACTATTATTATCAAAAAATTTATTCCAAGTCTTTTATATTTTTTCCTTTCTAAGCTTTTCATATTAAGACCTGCTTTCTTCAATAAATAGCTTTTCTAGACTTTCTTTTTCTTCCTCTATCCTATATATATCTACCTTGCCATTTAAAAAGTTCACTATATTTGCAATATCTTGATTAGATTTCTTACCAAGAATTATCTTTTTTCCATTTAATCTATCTACATCTAGATTTAAGAGTTCTAATGCTTTTTCGTTATCAGATGTGCGCAGTGAAATAAATGGTGGATGAAGCCTTCTATAATCTTCTAAGCTTCCGTTGTAGGTTAAGTTACCTTCTTTAAGTATGCCTATGTGAGTAGATATCTTTTCTATTTCATCAAGGATATGAGAAGAGATCAAGATACTTGTAGAAGAGTTTCTTACGATATTTCTAAATAGATTTCTCATTTCTTCGATTCCTTGGGGATCAAGTCCATTTATAGGTTCATCTAAAATTAAAAGTTTTGGACTTCCAATTAAAGCCATGGCTATTCCAAGTCTTTGCTTCATACCCAATGAATATTCACGAGATTTCTTTTTACCTACATTATTAAGACCTACAAGGTCCAAAGTTTTTTTAATTTCATCTTTTTTAATTCCTTTTAACTTACATATTATTTCCAGATTTTCATATCCTGTAAGATGATCATAAAAGGAAGGATTTTCAATTAGAGCACCGAGATTTCTATTGAACTCCTTTTGATTTTTTGAATTTATTTCCTGTCCAAAGACTTTGATCAACCCATCATCTTTTTTTACAAGACCGAGTACAATCTTCATAAGAGTGGATTTACCAGCTCCATTTTTACCTATAAGACCATAGATAGAGCTTTCTTCGATTTCTAAAGAGTCAATGTCCAAGACTCTTTTGTCGTTATACGATTTTTTTAAATTTTTTATTTCTAGTAATTTTTCCATAATCATTCCTCCTGAGATGATAGTACCATCCCTAGATAAATATAAAGTTTAAACAAGATCACTTTTACATCACAAAGACAAATAAATGAAAAGACTGGTGTATAATAGAGTTAATGAGGTGGCACAAATGGATTTTAGGGAAAATTTTTCTATATTAATAGTTGATGATGAAAAAAGCTTATTAGAAAATTTGTACAATTTTTTAAAGAATAAGGGTTTTAAAGATGTCTATACTGCAAAAAATTTAAAAGAGGCTAGATTCAAACTAAAAAATTTTAATATTGATTTAATAGTTTTGGACTTGATGCTTCCTGATGGAAGTGGTTTTGACTTGTTGAAGGAAGTTAGACAGAATTCTAATGTAGCTGTTATAATTCTATCCGCCCTAGATGGGATAGACGATAGGAGAGAAGGGTTTGAGAATAAGGCAGATGACTACTTGGTCAAACCATTCTTTCCAGATGAACTCCTTTGGAGAATTGATGCGGTTTTAAGAAGAAGTAAAAAAATTAAAACTTTTGAAAAGTTAAATCTTGGAAATGTGATATTTGATAAATCGAAGGGAATACTTGAAAAGAATGGCAAAGAGATTCCTCTTACTGCCACACAATTTAAAATTCTTGAATACCTATCTGAAAATATAAACATGATAGTTTCCATTGACAGAATTTTAGAAAATATTTGGCAAGATTCCTATGGCTATGAGAACACACTGATAACTCACATATATAGATTAAGAGAAAAACTCGAGGATAATCCTAAGGATCCTAAAATCTTGATAACTATAAAGGGTCTTGGATACAAGCTTGTTAAAGAGGATTAAGAATGTTTAATTATATATTAAAAAGATTTAAAAAAATTGTCATAAGAATACTCGCTTTATTATTTTTTCTAATATTTTTACTCATGACTTTTCTCTACTTAAATTACAGGTTAAATAATAAATATCCAAATCCTAATTCGGTTTACTCTTATGTAGAAAGTAATAAAACTAATGAATACCTAAATGAAAAGAACAGAGAATTTTTAAAAGAAAAGGGTATTTGGGCTATAAGACTTAGTAAGGATGGAACTGTCATAGAAAGTTTCAATAAGCCAAAAGAGGTAAAAGATAAATTTGAAATTACAGATGTTGCAAGATTTACTAGATTTTATTTAGCTGACTATCCTGTATTCACTTATGTTGTGGGAGATGGTCTCATACTATTTGCCTATCCGAAAAATTCTTTGGATAAACTCCCTTTTAACTATTACAACTACAATAATTTTATTATTAATATAGAGTTAGTAGGATTATTTATAATTTTATTTTTATTTTTAGTATATATATTTTATAGAAAAGACATTAAAGAAATATTTAAGAATACACTACCATTTCAAAGAGCACTAGATAGTCTATATGAAGATGACTATGAAAAGTTAGATGAATATGGAGAATTAAAAGATCTAGCTACTAGCATAAATAGGGCAAATGAAAAATACAATAGTTTAAAAGTAGCCCAAGGTAAATGGATCAGAGGTGTAAGTCATGATGTAAGAACACCACTTGCAAATATTTCATGGGAACTTAGTAAAGAGAATAAAGAATCTATGGATACCAAGAATATAGAGGAGCAGGTCATGAAAATTTCAAATATTTTAGAAGGGTTAAATCTTACAATGTCACTTTCTAATATAGAAAAAGAAAGTTTTACCATGGAAAGTCCACTAAAAGTAATTCGAAAGCTTATAGTGGATAAATTAAATGAAAATAGAGAGAGAAAAATTATATTTAATAATAATTTGAAGGATCAAAATATAAAGATAAAGATGGATCCGAATTTATTTTATAGGATGCTTGAAAATATTTTAAAAAACTCACTGATTTATACAGATGGGGAGATAAAGGTTATAATTTCAGATGATAAAGATAGTTTAAATATAAAAATATTAGATGAAGGTGAAGGAATACCTGAAAATATTTTAGATAAAATAAATAAGGAGGATCTTACCAATATTACTAAACATGGCTTGGGTATTTTTATTTCAAAACAGATTGCTGAACTGCACGATGGGAATTTCATTATAAAAAATAAGTATCCAGGACTGGAAGTATCTTTTATCTTTAATTAGATGAGTTAATTTTTGCAGTATAAATAAATATAAGTATAAAAAAACCAGAGTAAAATATCAATTACTCTGGTTTTATATTTGATTTTTTATCTATTATTACTATTTTCGTTGTCATTTATTATAGATCTTCTTTTCTTCTTCTTGCTTTTGCTGTCATTGGAGTTTTCATTGTCTTTTTTAGAATCTTTCTTTGAGTCTTTCTTAGAATCTTTCTTTTTGTCGGACTTTTTGTTGTTGTCATCGTCATCATCGTCGTCATCATCCCTGCCCCAATATAATTTGTCTACATTTCTAGGAGTGGTACCGTCTTTGAACATTTCATACCTGCCATTTACATATTTTCTATAAATGCCATCTGGTTTGTCGTAGTCAACTTTATCTAAATCTTCATGGATTGGATCCATGATAGCTTTAAATAATGTGGCTGCTCTATCAGAACCAAATCCTAGAGGGTCGTGATTATCTTTTGCAAGTAGCACAGAAGCGGTGTAGTAAGGTGTGAACCCTACGAACCAAGCTTCTCTCTTGTCGTTTGTAGTTCCTGTCTTACCAGCGGTGACCTGACCTTTGACCCTAGCATTTCTACCGGTTCCTGAAGTTACTACTTCCTTTAAGATATCTGTTAGGATGTAGGTGTCTCTTTTGTCTGCAACTTCAACTAAATTATCTTTTCTTTCAAAGATTACATCTCCAGTGCTGGTTACAATCTTATCTACAAATGTTGGTTTTTCAAATTGACCTTCAGAAGGAAATACTGTAAACGCTCCAGCCATTTCAAGAGGGCTAATACCTCTAGTCATTCCCCCTAGGGAAAGGGCAGCGTAGTTTAAGTCGTTTACCTTATCTACTGAAGTTACTCCTAATTCTTCAAGAGTATCTATAATACTATTTAAGTTTGCTTCGTTATTTACATTTTGCGAATAGGTTGAGTATCTATTCTTTCTATCTTTGAAATCTGTATTTATATCTCTAGATACGAGATATGCTCCTACGTTAGAGCTTCGTACCAAAAGTTTTCTGATAGTAGTCCAACCAATATAACTTCCAACATTAGAAGGTTTGTATTGAATATATGGAAGGTTTACATATTTTAGATTTGAATCTAGGTATACATCTCCTGCGGTTGCTCCATGATTAAATGCAGTTAGATATGGACCGATAGGTTTAATTGCTGAACCAGGCTGTCTAGGTATGGTTGCTCTATTTGCAAGAGAACCTCCGCCAAGTCCACGACCACCGACAAGTGCAACTACTTTGTGAGTCTTGTTATCTATAATAACTGAACCAACTTGAGGTTGTGGATCACCATTTACATCCACTGTGTTACCAGGATAATATTTGGTGTTTTGTACAGTTTCTTCAAGAGATTGTTGAATCTTGGTATTCATAGAAGTGTAGATATTTAGTCCACCACGATATAGTTCACTTTCTGCATCTTCTTTTGAAAATCCTGAGTTAATAAGTATTTCCTTAGTTTCTTTCAGAGCTGTATCTACAAAGTAAGAGGAGATACCAGATTGTGATCTGTTGGAAATATTTAAAACTATAGGTTGATTCATAGCTTCATCGAATTGAGCTTGGTCAATCATTCCTTGTTTAAGCATATTTTTAAGTATCTTATGTTGTCTTTCAAGGGATTTTTCGTTGAACTGCGCCTTCATCGGAACAAGTTGATTAGATTCTATAAGGTGAAGGTCAAATTTATCTATTCTACCAAGATCTAGAAGTTTTCTAGAGTATTCAATTATCTTATCGATATTTTCTTTTTGAGATGTGTCTGCAGGCACTAGCTCAAACTGTATTGAAGATAGATCATCTTCATCTGTTATATTTACTCTGTTGTAAGGAGTGTAATATTCAGGCAAGTTTGTAACTCCTGCAATAAGTGCACACTCAGCAAGAGTTAAATCTTTTACATTTTTACCAAAGAACATCTTAGATGCAGCTTGAACTCCTACTGTACCTTTTGAAAAACCGGCACAGTTAAGGTATGCTTCCAAGATTTCTTCCTTAGAAAGTTCATCTTCGATTTGATAAGCATAGTATATGTCCATAAGCTTTCTTTCAATCTTTTGGACACGACTGGTGTATAAATTCTTCGCAAGCTGCATTGTTATGGTTGAACCACCTTGATCAAATCTACCACTCATAAGGTCGTAGTAGAGAGCACCAGCGAGCCTTTTGAAATCCACTGCACTATGTTGGAAGAATCTTTCGTCTTCAACAGAGACTACAGCATTTATTAAATCTTTTGGAATATTATCAATGCTTACGAATTCCGCGTATTCATCTTTTACAAGCCTTTGGAGAAGATCTCCATTGCTATCGTATATTCTTGAAGTTTCAAATAGCTTCTCTCTATAATTTTTTGGATCGATAGGAGGTGCTTTTTTAAGTACAGATACGAGGTAGCAACCTGCAATCGAGCCGAGAGTTATAATTGCTATTAGAATAAGTAGGAATATAACTTTAAAAAAAGAAGAAATTCTATGAGTTTTTTTCTTTTTATTATTTCTTTTCATTTAAACCTCCGAGCATATGTTAATTATAACAGAAATGTTTAAAATCTTAAACAATCTACAAAGAATTTGAAATTTTGTAAGAAAGTAAATATAATTAGTTGAGAGGAGATAATATGGAATTAATGCTAGCCCCGATGGCGGGGTACACAGATTTTGTTTATAGATCCATGTGTATGGACTTTGGTTGCGACTCAACCATCACAGAAATGGTAAGTGCCAAAGCTCTCTATTACAAAGATAAGAAGACCTTGGAACTTATGGAGACTTCTGACAAAGAAAGAGATGTTCATCTGCAGCTATTCGGATATGAAGAAGATATATTTGAAATAGTTGCTAAAGAAATACCAAATAGGTTTAAGTATATAAATATCAACATGGGTTGCCCAGCACCAAAAATTGTAAAGAACTTTTCTGGTTCCTACTTACTAAATGATCCAGAAAAATGTAAAAGACTAATATATGCTCTTAAATCTTCAACAGATATTCCTATAAGCATCAAAATCCGAAGAGGAATAAATGGTGGCAATCAAGGATTAAAAGTTGCAAAAGTTGCTGAAGAGGAAGGGGCAAGCATGGTCATAGTCCATGGAAGGACAAAAGAAGAATATTATAGCGGAATTGCGGATTGGAATTTTATAGAAGAGGTAGCAACAAGTTTAAATATTCCTGTAATAGGAAATGGAGACATAACAGACTACGATAGTTTCTTGGAGAGGACAAAAGACTCAAAAGTAAGTGGTGTAGCAATAGGCAGAGGTGCAATTGGAAATCCATTTATATTTAAAGAAATAAAGAGTAAAATAAATAAAGAAGAATATACTCCACCGACAGAGAAAGAAAAATTAGAGACATTTCTTACACATCTAAAGATGATGATGGAAGCGTATCCGAAGAAGGTCGCAATAAACGAAATGAGAAAACAATTTGTCGGATACTCTAATGGAATCTATGGAGCAAAAGAATTAAGACAGAAGCTAAATACACTAAATGAATACGAAGATATATTAAAAATGATAAAAGATCACTTTGAATAGTTATTTTTAGTTCGAAAAATGGCTAGAATTTAGTAAATAACTTGACTTATTGAGTTTTTTTTAATATAATAATTTGACGTCAGGCGGAATGCCTATTTTTTATGAGAAATGGAAGTGAAACGATGGAAAAGGATATATTTTTTACCCCAGAAGGGTTAGAAAAAATTGAAAATGAAATAGAATTTTTAAAGACCGTCAGAAGAAAAGAAGTTGCTGAAAGAATCAAGATTGCACTTGGTTACGGAGACTTATCTGAAAACTCTGAATACGACGAAGCTAAGAACGAACAAGCTCAAGTTGAAGAAAGAATCGTAAAACTTGAAAACATGGTTAGAAATGCCGTTGTCATAGAAAGCGATGATTTAAACACAGAAATCGTAAATATCGGATCAACAGTTTCAGTAAAAGATATAAACTCAGATAAAGAAAGCACCTACACAATAGTTGGTTCAGCAGAATCAAGTCCACTTGAAGGCAAGATTTCAAACGAATCACCAGTAGGATCTGGTCTTATCGGCAAAAAAATTGGGGACGTAGTAGATATAGAAGTTCCAAAGGGAACTATAACTTTGGAAATAATGAATATTTCATTATAAGGAGGATACTTTGTCACAAGAAAAAGATTTAAATGAAATGCTTCTTTTGAAGAGAAATAAACTTAAAGAACTTAGAGAAAGAGGAGAAGATCCTTTTTTAATAGAAAGTTATCCCGTTGATAGTTATTCAAAAGATATAAAAGATAATTTTTCTGATTTTGAAGAAAAAGATGTAGTTGTAGCTGGAAGAATCATGAGCAAAAGACGTCATGGAAAGATTGCCTTTCTTGACTTACAAGACTCAAGAGGAACCATCCAAATATTTTTGAGAAAAGATGTAATGAATGAAGGCTACGACGTAATAAAAGACATAGATATCGGAGATATAGTAGGAGTAAAGGGAAAAGTTTTTAAGACAGAAGCTGGAGAAATCACAGTGCGTGCAACTGAAGCTTCTCTACTATCTAAATCTCTACAAATCCTACCAGAAAAATTCCACGGTTTAAAAGATATCGAACTTAGATACAGAATGAGGTACGTGGATTTAATTGTAAATCCAGAAGTTAAAGATGTATTCATAAAGAGATCTAAGATTATAAAAGCAATCAAGGAATACCTAGATGAAAGAGGATTCTTAGAAGTTGAAACTCCTATTCTAGGATCTGTTGCAGGTGGAGCAAATGCAAAACCATTCTTAACTCATCACAATACACTAGACATGGATATGCAAATGAGAATCGCAAACGAACTCTATCTAAAGAGACTAATCGTTGGTGGTTTTGACAAAGTTTATGAACTTGGAAAGATGTTTAGAAATGAAGGGATAAGTCCAAGACACAACCCTGAGTTTACAAATATAGAACTATATCAAGCATACGTTGACTACGAAGAGATGATGAGAATCACAGAAGGTATCTTCGAATACGTAGCAAAAAAGGTACTTGGAACTACTAAGATCAACTACCAAGGAAAAGAAATAGAATTAAAAGCTCCTTGGAGAAGAATAACCATGATCGATGCTATAAATGAGTATGCGGGAGTAGATTTCAACGAAATAAATACAGATGAAGAAGCAAGAGAAATTGCTAAGGCAAAGGGACTTGAAGTAGATCCAAAATGGACTAGAGGCCATGTAATTTCAGAAATGTTTGAAGAATTCTGTGAATCACACTTAGTTCAACCAACATTTGTAACTAAACATCCAGTAGAAGTTTCTCCGCTAGCTAAGCGTGACCCAGAAGATCCAAGACTTACTCAAAGATTCGAAGCATTTATGAACACCTGGGAACTTGCAA
Organism: Peptoniphilus duerdenii ATCC BAA-1640; assembly: GCF_000146345.1. Classification (GTDB taxonomy): domain Bacteria; phylum Bacillota; class Clostridia; order Tissierellales; family Peptoniphilaceae; genus Peptoniphilus_B; species Peptoniphilus_B duerdenii. The sequence continues at coordinate 1,377,574 of NZ_GL397071.1, forward strand.
ATGCATTTTCAGAATTAAATGACCCAATAGATCAAAGGGAAAGATTCGAAGAACAACTTCGTGAAAAGGAAATGGGAGACGATGAAGCTCACCCAATGGATACAGACTTCCTAAACGCAATAGAAGTTGGACTTCCACCAACAGGAGGACTTGGAATAGGAGTTGACAGAATGATCATGATACTTCTAGACCAACCAACCATAAGGGATATAATCTTCTTCCCAACAATGAAGCCATTGGGAGCAAGTAAAGATGCAGAAGGACAAGAAACCTTAGAACCAGAGACAGAAACAATAAAGATCGATCTATCAAAGGTTAAGGTTGAACCATTATTTGAAGATATGGTAGACTTTGAAACTTTCTCAAAATCTGATTTTAGAGTTGTAAAGGTTAAAAACTGCGAAGAAGTTCCTAAGTCAAAAAAACTTTTGAAATTTACATTAGATGATGGTTCTGAAAAAGAAAGAGTTATTTTATCTGGTATTAAGGAATATTACAGCGCAGAGAGCTTAATTGGAAAGACACTACTTGCAATTTGTAATCTTCCTCCTCGTAAGATGATGGGAATCGACTCAGAAGGTATGATTATATCTGCAATTTGTGAGTATGACGGTGAAGAAAAACTTAACTTAATAATGCTGGATGATAATATTCCAGCAGGATCAAAATTATATTAAAGGACACGCTAATTATGAAACTGGGGTTTGTTATGAATCCCAGTTTAATTTTTAGGAGTATGTATGAGATGGATAATTAGAATAATTTTATTACCGATAAGATTAGTGTTGAGTTTGCTCATAGCTTTTTTAACCTTCATATTAAGTTTGAGTACTGCGTTGTTAAGCGTAGTTTCTACTTTGATTTTTATAATTGGAATAGCTAGCATTTTTCAAGGAGACAAGCAAATTGTAATTGAAGCACTAATATTAGCATTTTTATTTAGTCCATTTGGATTACCTAAATTAGGTATATATGTTATTGGATTATTAGAATTATTAAACTATACAATAAAATCAATTTGAAGAAAAATAAATATAAGACAACCGTAGACGATAGAAAGCAATAATTCTGTCGTCTTTTTTTATTTTAAAGAGAGGAGGTAGGAATGAATTTTGATTATTTTTATAATAGGCAATCTGAGATGTATAACTTCATTAGGTTACCTATGGTATTAATGGAAGATGAGATTTTTGAGAGCATTTCTATTGAAGCTAAAGTTTTGTATTCATATATGCTTAATCGAATGGGTCTTTCATATAAAAATGGCTGGATAGATGAAGATGGAAAAGTCTTTATTTACTACACAATGGATGCTATTAAAGAGCAATTTAACTGTGCTAATGATAAAGCCTTAAAGATTATAAATGAGCTTGATATAAAATCAGGAATTGGATTGATAGAAAAGAAAAGACAAGGACTTGGAAAACCAAATAGGATATATGTTAAAGATTTTATGAGTGTTTTCTCCGATTCAAATAATAGAAATCCAGATTTCCGAAAAGCAGAAGTCCAGACTTCCGATAATCGGAATTCAAGAACTCCTAATAACAGACTTCAAGATTTCCGAAAATCGGAAGGTAACTATAACAATATTAGTAATAATGAGTTAAGAAAGAATGATTTTAGTAAGGGACAAAAGCCTTATGGAATATATAAAAACATATTTTTGACTGATGAAGAATACAAGGACTTAACAAATGAGTTAGGAAGTAGAATTAGTGACTACATTGATAGGTTGTCGTCATATATGAAAGCAAATAACAGAGTGTATCAAGATTACAAGGCAACGATAATCAATTGGTATCTTAATGATCAGGCAAAAAACATTAATGATAATACAACAAGGAAAATGAATTACGATATAGGAGAGAGTTTATGAAGAACTTAAAAGATTTTGTATTAAGAGAAAATGATATTGAAAGAAATGGACATATTTATTGTAAGGTATGTGATAAAAGAGTCGATGGAGAATTACTTGACCTTGGCTTTACAAAGTTTATTCCCAGAATTAAATGTGAATGTGAAATAAAAAGAGATAAGGAAAATGAAGAAAGAGAAAGACTAATGAAAATATCATCGCTAAAAAGAGATTGTTTCTCATCGCCACTCCAACACCAATATAATTTTGAGAGATTCTTAAATGAAAAAGGTCAAGCTTACAAGGTTGCTTACAATTATGCTAAAAGTTTTGAACAAATGAAGGAAGACAATGTTGGACTTTTATTTCATGGAGATGTTGGCAGTGGAAAGACTTATCTTGCTTGTTCTATTGCAAATGAATTAATTGAAAGAGAACAAGTTAAAGTTAAGATTATGAATTTATCTCAGGTTATAAATCAAATACAAAAATCAGCATTTAAGCTAGATTCAAATGAAATTATAGATAACCTATCAAACATTCCGTTGTTAATTTTAGATGATCTTGGAATTGAAAGGGATACATCTTATGCAAGAGAACAAGTATATAACATTATAAACTCAAGATACTTAAAAGGTAGGCCGACAATTTTTACTACAAACTTATCATTGGAAATTATTCAAAATCCTAATATTGAACTTGAGTATCAGAGGATATATTCAAGAATACTTGAAATGACAATACCAGTTAAAGTTACGGGAGAAGATTTTAGAAGAAAAATCCATCAAGAGAAGTTAAGAAAATACAAAGAGTTACTTTTATATGGAGGTGGAATAGATGATTAATGAAGAAGTATCTAGGTCGAGTCTTAACCTTGAAGTAAGGCTTGCAAAAGCAACAAGTAAAGCAATTCTTGATGCCTTAAAGAAAGTTCACAAGCAAATAGAAGATCAAGGAGGCTTGAAAAATGTAATAAAAAATAATGGAGAAGAAGTAAAACTAAAGGATATGGTTAAAAAGGGACAGTTAGAAGAAATTAATCTAAAAGATCCTGAGTTAAAAGAATTAAAGAAAATTTTAAACAAACACGGAGTGAAGTTTTCTGTTATGAAAGATAAGGAAACTGGTAACCACTCTGTGTTTTTTCAATCTAAGGATATAAAGGTAATGGAGCATGCCTTTAAAAAAGCAGTTAAGGCTTCTGAAAGAAAGGCTGATAGAAAAGATTCAATAACGAAGACAATAAATAAGTTTAAAGATATGGCTAAGGACACCATCAGCAAAGATAAAGTTAAAAATAAACATAAGGAGCAAAGCTTATGATAAGTAATTTAAAAACATTTGAAAATAAGAATTTTGGGAAACTCACTGTTATAGAAAAAGACGGTGAGTTTTTCTTTATAGCTAATGAAGTAGCAACTATGTTGGGATATGTCAATCCGAGGAAAGCTGTTTATGACCATGTAGATGAGGAAGATAAGGGTGTAACGAAATGGAACACCCCTGGAGGAATACAGAATATTTCAATAATTAATGAGTCAGGATTGTATTCACTTATCCTCTCATCAAAACTACCACAAGCAAAAATATTCAAAGCTTGGGTAACTAGAGAAGTCTTACCAAGTATTAGAAAAAATGGAGGATATATAATAGGGCAAGAAAAGAAAACTAACGAAGAGCTACTTGCAGATGCAATTCTTGTAGCCAATAGAATTATTGCCGAGAGAGAAGAAGAAATTGGAGAATTAAGACCAAAGGCAGATTATTATGACAAATTAGTAGATTATAAACTACTTACAAACTTTAGAAATACTGCCAAAGAGTTAGGAATACCACAAAATCAATTTATAAGTTTTCTAATGGATAAGGGATTAATTTATAGAGATAAGAAAATGAAACTCTTACCTTATGCAGATAAGAATAAGGGATATTTTGAAGTAAAGGAATGGGTTGATCCACTAGGTACACTTGTAGGAATACAAACATTTATAACACCAAAGGGAAGACACTATATACTAATTTTATTAGATAGTGAAGGTTTCTACGATGAATAAGATATTAGAATCTATTCTTTCTGATATTAAAAACTTAATTAAAATAGACAACCCAAAGAAATTTATATTAGCAAACATTCCTTATCTGTCCTTTTTCTACATTGGAAATATTTTTTCTAAGCACATCAATTCTTATGTAGGAGGAGATATTATTGATAAAATAATGGTGGGAATTTCTGATATAGGAACTTTATCTTATATACCAAGCCTTAATCCAAGGGACTTGTTAGTAGGTATTTCAGTTGCTGGTCTTGTTAAGTTAATTGTTTACAGCAAAGGTAAAAACAAAAAGAAATATAGGCAAGGCAAGGAATATGGATCTGCAAGATGGGGAGAAAGTAAGGATATTGCTCCATATATTGACCCTAAGTTTGAAAACAATGTTCTCATAACTAATACCGAAAGACTTACAATGAACTCAAGACCTAAAAACCCTAAATATGCCAGAAATAAAAATGTATTAGTAATAGGTGGTTCTGGATCAGGTAAAACGAGATTTTATGTAAAGCCAAATCTAATGCAAATGCATTCTTCCTATGTAGTAACAGACCCTAAAGGCACACTTGTGTTAGAATGTGGAAAAATGCTTTATGAAAATGGTTACGACATAAAGATATTAAACACAATAAACTTTAAAAAATCTATGAAATACAATCCATTTGCATACTTGAGAAGTGAAAAAGATATTTTAAAGCTTGTCCAAACCATAATTGCTAACACCAAGGGAGATGGAGAAAAGGCAGGAGAAGATTTTTGGGTAAAGGCTGAAAAGTTATATTACACTGCTCTTATTGGGTATATTTATTATGAAGCACCTGAAGAAGAAAAGAATTTTAAAACACTCTTAGATATGATTGACGCAAGTGAGGTTAGAGAAGATGACGAAACCTATATGAACCCAATTGATAGGCTTTTTGAAGCTCTTGAAAAGAAAGATCCAAGTCATTTTGCAGTTAAGCAATACAAGAAATATAAGCTGGCAGCAGGAGTAATAGAATTAAGGAGAACACTTAATCACTGTTTTAGTGAAACATGTACTTCTTAATTCTTTTTTATTTAAGAAATTAAGAGGAAGGAGGAAAAAGTGAGGAATTTTGAAAAGATAACAGCACTCTATGAGAGATTAAGTCGAGATGATGAACTTGAAGGAGAAAGTAACTCAATCGTTAATCAAAAGAAAATCCTTGAAGAATATGCAAGTAAGAATAATTTAACCAACATCATCCATTTTACAGATGACGGAATAAGCGGGACACAGTTTGATAGACCAGGCTTTATGGAAATGATGAATGGAGTAAATACTGGAAATATCGGTTGTATCATCGTAAAGGATATGAGTAGACTCGGCAGAGATTATCTCAAAGTTGGTCAATGTATGGAGATATTAAGACAAAAGGGCGTAAGACTGATTGCTATCAATGACAATGTAGACAGCTTTTACAGAGAAGATGATTTTACCCCTTTTAGAAATATTATGAATGAATGGTATGCAAGAGATACTTCAAGAAAAATACAATCTACATTTAGATCAAAAGGAGAAAGCGGAAAGCATACGGCAAGCACTCCACCTTATGGCTACATCAAAGATGAAAAAGACAAAGATAAGTGGATTGTAGATGAAAAGGCAGCCGAGATAGTAAGACGAATATTTAATCTTACAATGGACGGAGCAGGACCATACAAAATAGCGAAGATACTGGAAGCAGATAAGATAGATATACCCGCTTATCATCAGCAAAAAATGGGATATGGATTACATCAAAGCAAGAACTTTGAATATCCTTATCGTTGGTGTAGTTCCACAATTGCCAGTATCTTAAAGAAAAAAGAATACTTAGGGCATACAGTTAACTTTAAAACAAGAAAGCATTTCAAGGATAAGAAAAGCAAATATGTATCCGAAGATAAATGGCTCATCTTTGAAAATACTCACGAAGCAATCATAGACCAAGAAACCTTTGATAATGTACAAAGAATTCGAGGGAATGTAAAAAGGTATCCAGATGGTTGGGGAGAATATCATCCATTAACAGGACTGATGTATTGTGCAGATTGTGGAAGCAAGATGTATGTTCATAGGACAAATAACTATAAGAATATTCCTTATTATGTTTGCAGTAATTATAAGAAAGTACCTTGCGGAACGCTATGTCCATCAGCTCATAGGATAAAAGCAGAAGTAGTCTTAAACCTTATCCAAGAAACATTAAAAGATATAAAAAATTATCTTGATGAAGATAATGAAGCATTTATTCATTCCATTCAAAATGAAATGGAAGAAAAGGAAAAAATAGAGATAGAAAAGAAAAAGATAAGATTAACAGAAAGCCAAAACAGGCTTCAAGAGCTGGAACGATTGATGTGCAGAATTTATGAAGATATGATTTTAGATAAGATACCGAATAATCGCTATGAAATTTTAAATAACCAATATGAAACTGAGCAACTCACGTTAAGTAAAGAGATTAAAGACTTAGAGCTTGTAATATCAAGATATGAAAAGGAAACAGATAAGGCAAGAAAATTCATATCCCTTATTAGTCGTTATGAAAACTTTGATAATCTCACAAACACAATGATAAATGAGTTTGTAAAGAAGATAATCATTCATGAAAGAGATAGGAAAGGCAGTCAAACATCAAAGCAAAAAATAGAAATTTACTTTAATTTCATAGGTAATTATGAACTTCCACAGGCGGAGTTAAGTGAGGAAGAAAAACAAAAACTTGAGGAAGAAGAAAGAAAAATCAAGGAAAGAAAAGACAAGCTACATCAAAATTACCTGAAACGAAAAGCAAGCGGAAAACAGAAAGAGTATGAAGATAAATATAAGGCAAGGAGAGAACAGAAGAAACAGGAGAAATTAAAGGTTCTAAAAAGAGCAGGAGTACCATTAAGTGATTTTCAACGAAAGATTTTAGATTGACTTTTCGGTTAGAGTATGCTAACATATGAATAAAGAACGAATGTCGGTCAATAGGCGGTGAGATTTTGGTAAAGAGAAATGTAAAAGATCCAGAAGAAAGAAAACAGGAGCTTATAAACATAGCATCCAGACTTTTTGAAAAGTATGGGTATGAGAAAGTTTCTGTTAGAGATATTCTCGCAGAAGTTAATGGAGCGCCGGGAATGTTTTATTATTATTTCAAATCAAAAGAAGATATTTTCTTGGCTTGTATGGAAACATATTTTGAAGAAAAACTAAAAAATAAGTTGGATATACTTCAAAATAAGGAAATGGATTACGAAGAAAGAATAAAAATTGTAAGAGAACTTATAGTAAAAGATATCGGTCAATTTACAACAAGATATAATTTCTCGAAAGAGAATTCAATTACAGATAACTCTTACAGGCTATGGGAATTAATTCATTACATTGGAAAATTTATAGATGTCTATTCAGAGTTTATAATTGAAGGAATTGAAAATAAAAAAATAGAAAATAATATGGGAATAAACAGAGAAAATGTGAGAAGTTTTGCAGCTTTTATTTTATACGGAGCTGTTGGAACAATATATAATGACTATATTATTAAGGGAGAAAACAAAACAAATTCAAGTGAAGCCTTTGGAATAATAAGCGAACTATTTCAAAGACCTCAGTAGAGAAAAATAAAATATAAGTATTTTACAAGGGAAACATCAATGGTGTTTTCCTTGTATTAGTTTTAAGGCAAATGAACGAACTCGTTCGGTAAGGAGGTATGTTTTAGATGAAAAAGAAGAAATCAATCAAAGATATTATTTCCTACAGTGAAATAAAAAAAGGACAACTTGTAGGGGGAATATTATTTGTTAGTCTTGGAATGCTATTAAGTATTTGTCCAATTTTGGTGATATACAAAGTCATAAAATCTCTATTTTTATATGGAAAATTAGAACAAAGTACAATACAGTTCTGCACCTATGGACTTGCAGCAGTGGTATTGTCATATTGCTTAACTTACATTGGCGGTATTTTATGCCATAAGTTTTCATATGTTTTAATAGCTAACTTAAAAAAGAAGATATTATTTCATATTGGGAACCTTCCTTTAGGATTTTTCACTGGGGACAACAAGTCAAAAATAAGGCAAGTATTAGGATCGGATATGAATCAAATTGAGGGATACTTTTCTCATCAATTACCAAATTTAATTTCAACTTTAGCACTAATTTTAGCAATGATAATTGTTATGTTGAAGATAAATTTAATATTAGGTCTTACGACTTTGTTAATTATATTTGTCGGTTTAGGAATTCAGATTGCAATCATGGCAAAGATTATAAAGTCGGGTGGACTTGAGAAGAACTTTGCGATTTTGGATCAAATTAATTCAGCAACTACTGAATACGTTAAAGGTATGCCGGAAGTGAAAATATTTGGAACAGGAGCAAAATCATTTAAAACTTTTTCAAAGTCAGTAGGAGAATATAGAGACTTTACAAGTTCGATGACTTCAATGATAAGACCGGGATTTGTTTCATTTAGAATGTTTATTTTATCTGTTGCTACATTCATAGTTCCAGTAGGAATACTTTTAATGTCACGAAATAATAACTTGGATTTTGCTACAGTTTTTATTTTCTATTTGATTCTTGCACCTGCCATTAGCGTACCTGCATTAAAACTTAGAGATTTTGCAGAAGGAATGAATTTACTAAATGAAGTTGTTTTGAGAATCTACGAAATTATAGATCAAAAAGAATTGGCAATCGAAGATAGTGAGGAAGAGATAAAAGGTCATAATCTTGAATTCGAGAATGTAAGCTTTTCTTATGGAGATGAAGAGGTTTTAAAGAATATAAGCTTCTGTGCTAAACAAGGAGAAGTTACAGCATTAGTTGGCTATTCGGGAGCAGGCAAATCTACCATTGGAACGCTAATACCGAGATTTTATGATCCTTCAGAAGGCTCTATTAAAATCGGTGGAGTTAATATAAAAAATATTCCGATGAACGCCTTAATGGACAAGATAGCATTTGTTTTTCAAGACAGTGATCTTATCACAGATACAGTCTTCAATAATGTTGCTATGGCAAAGCCAGGTTCTACAAAAGAGGATGTCATAAAAGCATGTAAAAAAGCAAGATGTCATGATTTCATTGAAAAACTTCCTGATGGGTATGATACTGTTTTGGGTAAAGGAACTTATTTATCTGGCGGAGAGAAACAACGTATTGCAGTAGCAAGAGCGATTTTAAAGAATGCACCAATATTAGTATTAGACGAGGCAACAAGTTTTGCAGACTCTGAAAATGAATATCTTATGCAGGAAGCTTTATCTGAATTGGTTAAGGATAAGACGGTTATCATGATTGCTCATAGGTTAAATACCATAGAGCATGCAAATCAAATTTTAGTAATATCTGATGGAAAAATTGCAGAAAGAGGTAAGCATGAAGATTTAATCGTTGCAGATGGAATATATAAGCGACTCTTTGATATTTATAAGAAGACAAATATTTGGCAAATGGATATAGAAGGGAGTGAGAATGAATGATAAGAAATATTACATTAGGAAAGATGAATAATATAAGAAAATCAATTATTTTAAATGTTTTGGCATCTATTTCCAACCTTATACCATTTATTGCTTTGGCGAAAATTGTAGAAAAACTATTTTTAAATAGAGGTGCAGATAGTATAGATACGAGCCTTTTATGGAAGTATTTTGGGATAATGGCAGTATTTTTCTTAATAACATTCTTATTGGAAAATTTAGCCACAAAATATACCTATGAACTTGGATACAAGACAAGTGCAGATGGAAGAATAGAGCTTGCAGACCACATAAGAAAATTGCCGATAGGTTATATTTCAGGAAAAAGTTCAGCGGAGATCTTAGATACATTAATGAATGATTTTTTCAAAGTTGAAACGGCAGTAACGCATCAATTACCTCAATTTTTCAGTGGTATATGTGTAGCGATTCTTTGCTCGATATTATTTTTGATAATTAATGTAAAAATGGGAATAGCAACACTTATAGGACTACCTATTTCTGTTCTACTTCTTACACTCATGCAAAACTTTCAGAAACAAATTTATTTAAAAACAAAGAAAATGAGGATAAAAGAGGAAGAAGATATAAATGAATATTTGGATGCCATTAAGACTCTAAAAGCTTATAACAGCTTAGATGATACATTAACAAAACTTGAAGAAGATATAGATAACTCAAGAAATGCAAATATTAAGAGTGAGAAAGGGGTTGGTTCATTAACTACTATAGCAAGTATGATTTTAAGAATAGGACTTCCTTTGATGAGTTTAGCGGGTTCCTATTTGTTTATAAATGGATCTTTGGAAATTGATACATTTTTAATGTTCTTATTTGTAGGCACAAGGATTTTTGACCCCTTGGAGCTTGCACTTGTAAATTATACAGGTCTACAAATGGCATCAGTTTCAGGAGAGAGAATCATTAACTTGCTTAACGCTAAACCTATGTCAGGAAATTGCGATGTGAACGAAAGCAACAAAATTGAAATCTGTGATGTTTCATTTTCTTATAAGGACTCTAAGGTTATCGATAATGTGTCATTAGACATTAATGAAAATGAATTAACTGCTTTTGTTGGTTACTCTGGCTCTGGGAAATCTACACTAATTAAATTAATCTCCAGATTTTATGATCCTAATGAAGGGACAATTAAAATTGGTGGGGTGGATTTGCTAACAGCCAATCCTGATAAATTAATGGAAAAATTTTCTGTTGTTTTTCAAGATGTATATCTTTTTAAAGACACAATTTATAACAACATAAAGTTTGGTAATGAAGATGCGAGTAAAGATGAAATAATGAATGCTGCAAAAATGGCAGGAGCTTATGACTTTATAGTCAAAAAAGATGATGGATTTGAAACTATGATTGGACAAGGAGGAGCGACTCTGTCTGGAGGTGAGAAACAAAGAATATCAATAGCGAGAGCAATATTAAAAAACGCCCCAATAATACTACTTGATGAAGCAACATCTTCGCTTGATCCTGAAAATGAACTTATTATACAAGAAGCAATATCAAATTTAATTAAGAATAAAACAGTTGTGGTTGTAGCTCATAAATTAAGGAGCGTAATGGGAGCTGATAAAATTGTTGTTTTAAACAAAGGAAAGGTAGAGGAAGTTGGGAAGCATGAAGAACTTATTAAAAATGAAGGACTATATAAAGACTTATGGAACTATCAAGAAAAGTCTAAAGAATGGAAGATTGTACAGTAACAATCAATTTTAAGGGAGGAAACTTATGAAAACACAAAAGAAATCATCAAAAAACGCAGTTACAGCCGGTGTTTTAATTGCACTTTACTTTGTAACATATGCAGTAATTGGGGCAATATCTATGCCTGTCCCTGTTTTATTTTTACTAATGCCTATGCTTGTAGCACTATTTGCTGCACCAACCTATCATATGCTTCTTGCAAAGACAAGGTCAGCTACTGCTATTGTAATCGCAGCTATTTTACCAAGTATTTTATTAGTTGCAACTGGGCATATTCCAATTGCACCATTAGTGGCAGTGCCTGCCGGAATAATTGCTATGTTCATAGCAAAAGGTGGAAATTATACAGACTTTAAGAAAAATACAATTAGTCATATGTTTTTTTCTCTAAACTTATTTGGAGGCTTTTTACCAATTTGGGTTATGAGAGAAGCGTTTTTTGAAAGTGTAATAAAAGGTGGCTTAGATCAAAGCTTTTGTAACACAGTAAGAGCATGGACACCAATATGGATGTTACCAGTTATGATTATAGGAACATTTATATTCTCTTTGATTGGTTCTTATTTTACAAAGAAAATACTAAATAAAAAGTTGGAATCCGCAGGAGTTTTATAATGGAAAATTCAAAGTTTGTTCTGGGGTCAAAATATGACCTCAGAACAAAACTTATCTTGCTTATAGGTGCGAATATTTTAATTTTTTTAGGGTTTGATTGGATCTATCAAAGCCTTATTACATTATTTTTCCTTGTCATCACTATTAGCGATGGTTATAAAAAATCCGCTATAAGGTATATTTTATTTTTTGTAATAAGTGTAGTATTGGAAAAATCTTTAACCTATTTTAGTATGAATTTTCTTTTGAATTTAACTTTATTTATCTTGGCAATTGGAAGAAAATTTCTGCCATGTATTATCGTGGGTAAATGGATTTTAAATTCAACATCTGTTTCCAGTGCAGTGGCAACTTTACAAAAATTAAAACTTTCAAAAGACTCGCTCATAATGATTTCTGTAATATTTAGATGTTTGCCTACTATTAAAGACGAATGGAGTCATATAAATATGGCGATGAAAACAAGAGGGATTAGCGTTAGTCTTTATAATTTATTTCATAGACCTGCTGCGACAATGGAATACTTTTTTGTACCCTTATTCGTAAGTGTAATAGAAATCGGGGATGAGCTATCCCAATCAGCCATTATAAGGGGGCTTGATGCTCCTGTTAACAAAACAAGTAGACACCTAATTAAGTTTAGAAAAAATGATATTGGTGTTCTAATTCTTATGATTTTAATTTTATCAATAGTAATATTTATGAAAGTGTCAGGGTGGGACTTATGATTGAAATTAGAGAATTAAGTTTTAAGTACAAAGGAGGAGCTAATTACTCATTAAAAGATATAAACTTGAAAATCAAAAAAGGGGAATGCATTCTTCTATGCGGTAGGAGCGGTTGCGGAAAGTCGACCCTATTAAAGCTTATGAACGGTATAATACCTGAGTTTTATGATGGGGACATTTCAGGCAGTGTTATGGTCAACGGTATGAATACATTTACTACACCAATTTATAAATTATCTAAGGATGTAGGTTCAGTTTTTCAAAATCCTAAAACACAATTTTATACAACAAACACTACAGATGAGATTGCTTTTGGTTTAGAAAATTACGGAATAGAAAGAGAAGTAATTAACAAAAGGATTAAAGAGGTCGAAAAAGAGCTTCATCTTGAAAACTTGATGAATAAAAATATATTTAATCTTTCCGGAGGAGAAAAGCAGAAGATTGCTATAGCAAGTATTTACGCATTAAACCCTGAGATATTTATTCTTGATGAACCGTCTTCAAGCTTAGACATAAAGTCAATGAAAGAACTATCACTTACAATGAAAAAGCTTAAATCTTTAGGAAAAACTATTATTATTGCAGAACATAGGCTGTGGTATTTAAAAGACATTGTTGATAGAGCAATATATTTAGAGGATGGGAAAATCATCAGAGAATATAGTATGGAAGAAATTCAAAATTTAGATGAAGAAGAAAGATTGAAAACAGGACTTAGACATACTGAATTGCGTAGTGCTAACTTTAATAGAAAATCAAATTCTTTGCGAAAAGTACCTGAATTGGAAATAAACGACTTGCTGTACAAAAGAAATAAGCAAACTGTTTTTAAAGTAGACAGATTAAAATTTGAAAGCGGAAATATTGTGGGCATAGTTGGAAATAACGGAATAGGAAAATCTACTTTTGCGAGAATTGTTTGTGGTCTTGGGAAACAATCCTCAGGAACAATTTGTAAAAATAATAGGAAGCTATGCTCTAAAGAGAGAGTTAGAAACAGCCTATTAGTTATGCAAGAAATAAACAATCAGTTATTTACTGATACAGTTTATGATGAAATAAGTTTGACATCGGATATAGATGATGACAATAAAATAAACATCTATATGGAAGATATGCAAATTGAAAAGTTAAAGCAAAAGAATCCTCATACCTTATCAGGCGGGCAGAAGCAGAGAGTGGTTATTTTAGCCGCCCTACTTTCAAATAAAAATCTACTGTTTTTTGATGAGCCGACAAGTGGGTTGGATTATGCGAGTATGAAAGTAGTCGCTGAAAATATAAAAAAATTCAAAGAAAAAAAGAAACTGATTTTGATAATTTCTCATGACTTTGAGTTTTTAGAAGTAGTCTGTGATGAAGTTATATATTTTTCGTAATTGATGCAGAAAGTTAAGTTGAATATTAAAAAGGATAAGGGAACACGACAATTTTAAAAGGAGGGTATTTTTATATGGAGGGATAATTATGTCAAAACTTATAGTTTCGGTTTTCACAGAACGATATAATTATCCTTTTTTATTCTTGGAATTGCTTACACATAGCAATAATACTTTACCAGAAACGACCAAATAGAAAATTATATAAAACATTAGTTTTTAAGCCGAGAGGACTTTTTACGCCAAAGTGTAGAAGTCCTCCTTTTTTATTCTCAAAACCAAAACAGAGAACTTAAAAAGGAGGATGACTAAGTGGCAAAGAAAGAATATTACCTTTATGTAAAAGGCAAAGCCGTACCTGTAAGTGAAGAAGTCTACAAAGCCTATTGGAAGATAACAGAGCATGAAAAGTATCTCCAAAGAAAAGATTGGAAGCATAATGTAATACCATTTTCGGCACTGGATCATGATGGACACTTTGTAGATAACATCATAGATGAAAAGATAGACTTAGAAAAAATTGTAGAAGTAAAAATGCGAATTGAAGAACTTCATAAAGCATTAAATACTCTTACAAAAGAAGAACGAGAACTAATGGAAGCCATCTTCTACAAAGAAGAAAGTCTAAGGTCAATCAGCAGAAGAGAGAAAGTTACACATCAAGCAATCAGTGGGAGGAGGGATAGGATTTTAGAAAAACTGAGAAAGATTTTAGAAGATAAAATCTAAAAACTTGGAAAGGTTAAGTGTCAAAAAAGGTGCTTAACCTTTCTTTATGGAAACAAGCAGATACCAAAACGGAGGAATTAAAAATGAAGAAAGAAAAAACATTACAGGAAGTACAGGAACAAATTTCTGAACTTCAGGAAGAAAGAGAAAAGTGCGATGTAAAGCTGAAACAATTACAAAATCAAGGCAAAAAATTAGAAAAACTGGCAAATGAAAAGGAACGAAAAAGAAGAAATCACAGGCTCATACAAAGGGGATTGATAGTAGAAAGGGTCATTAAAAATCCTCTAATATTTACCAATGAGGAGATAGAAAAACTGTTAAATATCTCTACTCACACAGAAGAATACAGACAAGCCTATGAAGAAATGATAAATGGGAAAGATATGGAAGATGAAACAGACATAGAGTAGATAAAATAAAAGACCTTAGTTTTTTCAGAAGCTCCCTGCAAGGGCAAAAAGCTCCGCAGGACGCAAAGCACCCTTTAGGGTGTATAATTGCGCCCTTAGTAAACTAAGGGATTTTAGCAAGTCTTTGAAAATCCAAAACCTAATAAAAACATACGGATAAAGCAGATAGGAAAAGATACAAAAAATAACCCGTCTGCTTTTTTCTTTACCTGAAAACAAATAAAAAAATGAAAGGAGTTTAAAAGTGGCAGAAACATTTCACTTTAATATTTCAATGATAAGCAGAGGAAAAAGTAAATCGGCAGTTGCAAGTGCAGCATATATCTCTTGCGAGAAAATCAAAAATGAATGGGACGGAGAAGTTCATGACTATCACAATAAAAAAGGACTTTTACATTCAGAAATTTTCTTGCCGGAGAATGTCCCCATAGCATTAAAAGATAGAACTACCTTATGGAACAGCGTTGAACTAAATGAGAAAGCAAGCAACGCACAGCTTGCAAGAAACTTCATTATCGCTTTACCAAAAGAATTATCTTTTGAAGAAAACAAGAAACTCATTACCGACTTTATACAGGAAAATTTTGTATCAAAAGGAATGATAGCAGACCTTGCAATCCATGATAGAACAAGTGAAGATAACAACAATATACATGCTCATATTATGACTACCCTTAGACCAATCAATGAAAAAGGAGAGTGGCAGGCAAAAAGCAAAAAAGAATATGTAATTGATGAAAATGGAGAAAAGATAAAACTAAAAAGCGGGAACTACAAAACAAGAAAAGTAGAGCTGACAGACTGGAACAATAAAGGAAACGCAGAGAAATGGAGAGAGAATTTTGCAAGACTTTGTAATCAGTATTTAGAAAAAAATCATCAAGAAAAGAGAGTGGATCATCGTTCCTACAAAAGGCAAGGGATAGAAGAAATCCCAACCATTCACATGGGAGCAAGTGCCAGTGCCTTAGAGAAAAAAGGAATCGAAACCGACAAAGGAAACATCAACAGAGAAATAAAAAAACATAACTCTTTAGTAAAAGCTATCAAGAACAAGATAAAAGAAATCACTTCTTGGATAGACTCTTTACTTGGAAATCTGCAAGCAAAATACGATGGGTATAAACAGACCAAGAAAGATGAACTGGAGAACAAAGCAGAACTCTTTAACCTTTATGAATATATTTCTATCTACAACGAAATACAGGGAGAAAAAACAAAAAATCTATCCTACTATGGACAGATAAAAAAGGGAAATGCAGACCTAAAGAGATTTGTAAAAGCAATCTACTATCTAAAAGATAATCATCTTCAAACCATAGCAGACCTACAAGAAAAAGTTTTTGAACTGGCAAAGCAAAGTAAAAAGATAAGTGGTGATATTCAAAGCAAAACCCAAAGAATAAAGGAGTTAAATCGTTGCTTTATTTGTGCAGACATCATCAAAGAAAATAAGGCGGTATATCAGGAATATAAAGATAAAACTTTTCTTAAAGATAAATTTTACAATTCACATAAAGATGAAATTGAAAACTACAAAAAAGCAAGAAAGACTATAGAAAAATTTACTGGAACATCAGCTATAAAGTCGAGTGATTGGCAGAAAGAAATATCAAGCCTTGAAAAAGAGATACAAGACTTAACTGAAGATAAAGCTAAAGTTCAAGACGAATTTAAGCAGATAGATCATATCAAATATGCAGTAAAGATTGTGGGTGACGAGTATGGAATAGATTTATCTATAGAGATAGACAAGGCAATTAAGAGGGGAGATAAACCAAGTGTAATTGCACAACTGAAAAAATTTCAAGAGCAAGAGGAAAGAAAGGGTCAGTACAAACAAAAAGCAAAAGAAAAGGCTAAAGAAAATTATAAAAATAAAGGGGAGGAAAGATAAAAATGGCAGACAACAGAAGATACTATTGGTTAAAATTGAAAGAAGATTTTTTTACAGATAAGAGAATCAAAAGGCTAAGAAAAATATCAGGAGGAGATACCTATACAATCATTTATCTTAAATTGCTTTTACTTAGCTTAAAAGATAGTGGGAAGCTGTATTATGATGGAGTAGAAACAGACTTTATCAAAGAGCTTGCCTTAACGATTGATGAAACGGAAGATGATGTAATGGTTATAGTAAATTATCTTGTAGCACAAGGATTGATGGAGATAATTACAGAAAATGACGAGTATTTTTTAACAGAAATTCCAAGTCTTATAGGTTCAGAAACAGCTTCTACAAGGCGTTCAAGAAAATCGAGAGGACAAAAAGCGTTGCAATGCAACACTGGTGCAACACCTTGCAACCTTTTGCAACAAAACTGCAACGGAGATATAGAGATAGATAAAGAGATAGATATAGAGTTAGAAAAAGAGGGGGAGATAGAAAAAATATCCCCCAACCTTTATGGAGAATATAAAAATGTTTCCTTAACCGATGAAGAATATGGGAAGTTAAAGGATAAAATGCAAGGTCATAGGGAAGAAATGATAGAGAAGCTGTCAACCTATATGCAAAGCACGGGAAGAAACTATAAAGATCATTATGCGACCTTAGTTCATTGGTATGAGCAAGATAAAGGTAAATTAAAAGAAAGCCATAAATCAAAAGTATATACCTTTGAAGATTATGACAAGGGGGAACACTTGTAGACCTCGTATAAGACGGTGGAAAGGTGTTTTTAGAGCGTTAATGATAAAATAGGTATCAGACTATAGCTAAGTGTAAAATAGGGCTTAAAATTGCAGTATGAAAAAAATATCGTATTTATGATAAAATGATAGTGATATGGTAATAAACTCAGTTATAAGGAGAGGATATATAAATGCGAATTCAATTTACTGTAACCGATGAAGAACTTGAAATTTTAACTAAAAAAGCAATAGAGGGAGGTTTTCCAAGCGTTACTGAATATTGTAAGTGTAGCAGTTTACAAGAAAATACAAGCTATGCTGACCTATATACTACCTTATTAAACAAAATTAGCTCTTTACCGAAAGGCAAAGAATTTGTTTTAAGAGAGTTAATCGCAACACCGCCGGCATTGATTGGCAGATGGTTTTATGAAAATGTCAATAAGAGACTTGTAAAAAATGTGGAACACATTGGAAAAGCTGAAGGCGGAGTAGAAAAATATAAAAGAATTTAGATAATGTTGGAGGGGCATTTCATGGCAGATGAAAACAGAGAAATTGTAGTGATAGATGAAACTACAATGAAAAGCAAGATTTACTATATACGAGGTCAAAAGGTTATGCTTGACTTTGAACTTGCTGAAATATATGGGTATGAAACAAAAACATTTAATCAGCAAGTTAAGAATAACATAGAAAAATTTGATGAAGATTTTAGATTTCAACTTACCAAAAATGAATGGGAATTTTTGAGGTCAAAATTTTTGACCTCAAAATCAGATGAAGGTTCAGGCGGTAGAAGATATATGCCTTATGCCTTTACAGAACAAGGTATTTATATGCTGATGACTGTATTAAGAGGAGAACTTGCTGTCAAGCAAAGCAAGGCTTTAATACGAATGTTTAAGCAGATGAAAGATTTTATAGTTGAAAACCAAGACTTTATCACCTCGAAAGAATTATTACAAATAGCAGTACAGACAAACCAAAATACAAAGGATATAGCAACAATAAACAATAAAATTAGTACTTTAGCTACAAAAGAAGATTTGAAAAAGGTTATGGATAATTTTATAGATCCGGACACATACAAGCATTTCCTTTTAATGAACGGAGATAAGATTGAAGCAGATGTTGCCTATACAAAAATATATAAGTCTGCAAAGAAAAGTATTTATGTGATAGATAACTATATAGGGCTAAAAACATTAGAACTTCTTAGGGCTGCAAAAGACAATGTTGGAATTATAGTCTTTAGCGACAATGTAAAAAACAAGGATATGCTGACAAAAAATATCCTAAACGATTTTAGAAAAGATTACCCTAATATCAGACTGAAGATGAAAATTGCAGGTAAAAAATATCACGATAGGTATATTGCTATTGACTATGGAACAGAAAATGAAGCCTTTTATCTTTGCGGAGCATCATCAAAAGATGCAGGAAATAAAATATCAAGTATTACAAAGATAGAGGAATCTTCCAAGGATATGTATCATACGATGTTTGGCGGAATGCTGAACAATAAGGATTTGAAAATTTAATATGTAAATGGCAAAGCGTTATTAAATGAATAGCTACAAGACTTGTGAAAGGCGGTAGAAATAAAACTCTATCGTCTTTTTTTGATTGCAACTAACAGGAGGGAAACTAATATGCACGAAAATAAAAATGAACATAATACAGGAACAAAGACCATAAAGAAGATTGGAAAGGCAACTTATGAGGTTGTTGTCCATTTTAATGAAAATGCGACTGAAACCATGCAAGATAAATTGAAAAGGATAATGCTTAGAGAAATGGAGAGGGAAAAACATCAAAAAGACGATAAAAATGATTAGAAAGTCCTTGACAAGTGGTTACAGGAAAAACTGCCAAGTCAATTCTAATATCTTGTGGAGCAAGACTTGCACCTTTTGATATAAGAGAGCTTAGAGAACTAATGAGCGAAGATGAATTAGAGCTTGATAAAATTGGAGATAGAAAAACTGCTTTATTCGTAATAATATCAGATACAGATGATACCTTTAACTTTGTAGTTTCAATAATGTATTCTCAACTATTTAATCTTCTATGTGATAAGGCAGATGATGTGTATGGTGGAAGACTTCCAGTTCATGTTAGGTGTCTACTTGATGAGTTTGCAAATATAGGATTAATTCCTAAATTTGAAAAATTGATTGCAACAATTCGTTCAAGAGAAATATCGGCAAGCATAATACTGCAAGCACAATCTCAATTAAAAGCAATCTATAAAGACCATGCAGATACAATAGTTGGTAACTGCGACTCTACACTCTTTTTAGGAGGAAAAGAAAAAACAACAGTAAAAGAATTATCTGAAACCTTAGGAAAAGAAACCATAGACCTATATAACACATCAGAAACAAGATCCAATCAAAAATCTTTTGGTCTAAATTACCAAAAAACTGGCAAGGAACTTATGAGTCAAGATGAAATAACTGTAATGGATGGCGGTAAGTGTATTTATCAGTTAAGAGGAGTAAGACCTTTTCTATCTGATAAATTCGATATTACAAAGCATAAGAATTACAAGTTGTTGGAAGATTATGATAAGAAAAACTTGTTTGATGTGGAAGAGTATTTAACAAATAGAGATAAAATAAAAATAAACAGGAACAGTTTGATTACAAGATTATGAATTAAGCCTAGGATAAAAATATTTTTGGTATAATATCTATATAAACCATGGAGGTAGGCATATGAGGTCTTATGAAAGTAAGGAAGAATTAAAAAATGAGATAAAGAAAACTTTTGGAAAATATATTTCAGAGTTTGATAATATCCCAGAAGAATTAAAAGATAAAAGAGTAGATCAAGTTGATAGGACACCAGCTGAAAATCTTGCCTATCAAGTAGGTTGGACAACTTTAGTTTTGAAATGGGAAGAAGATGAAAAAAAGGGAATTGAGGTTAAAACGCCATCTGACAAATTTAAGTGGAATCAACTTGGAGAATTGTATCAATGGTTTACAGATACCTATGCTCATAAATCGTTAAAGGAATTAAAAGAACAACTATCACAGAATATAGAAGATATTTACTCTTTGATAGATAATCTTACAGAGGAAGAATTATTTAAACCACATATGAGAAAATGGGCAGATGAAGCAACAAAAACTGCAACTTGGGAAGTATATAAATTTATCCATGTAAATACAGTAGCACCATTTGGAACATTTAGGACTAAGATTAGAAAATGGAAAAAACTTAATAATTTTGTGAATGTAATTAAATAATAAGGTTGGTGCTTTAATTGAATTATGAAAAATTTAAAAAAATAATAAATAGAAAAACCTCTATAATAGTATTAGATACAAATGTAATACTTGACTTAGCTCGATATTCATTATACAGTAGCAAAAACATATTAGAAATTTTCAAGGAGTGTAAGGATTTAATATGGATTCCGAATCAAGTGTATAAAGAATTTAATAAAAATAAATATAGCGTATTCGGACAATTGAAAAAAAAGTATCAAAATTTTGAAAAAGATTTACTAAGAGTAATTGAAAGGAGTCAAAAAAATTTAGAGAGTGTCTTGATTAAATCATCTAAATATAATTATTTTGGAAGAAAAAATTTGGAGAATGAATTAAATAACAAGTTAGTTGAATTAAAACAAATAATCAAATCTTATAAAAATAGTGTTGGTATTGAATATGATGAAATAACAACAGATTCTCCTGAAATAATTAAAGATATAGATAATCTTATTTCATATTTAGAAAAAAATAATAGGATAGGTAATAGGATAAGGTTTAGTGAACAATTAAAAATTATTAGAGAGGGTGAACTTAGGTATAAATATAAAATTCCGCCTGGATATGAGGACATTAATAAAGATGGAGTTGAAAAATTTGGAGATTTATTTGTTTGGAAAGAGATATTAGATTTACCAGTTGAAAAATCAGTAAAAGATATTATTTTTATTACGAATGATATAAAAGAAGACTGGTGGAGTAAGGATAGTCAAGATAATTTAGTAGTTCACGATAAATTATTAAGTGAATTTAAAGAAAAAAATCCAAATGTAAATATTGAATTTTTAACAACAGGAATGTTTCAGAATTTCGCTTCAAAAGTATATGATAGATATGATTTTAATGTTTATGTAGATTTAAATAGAAAAGATGTGTCATATGTAGAAAGAGTAAAACAAGATATTTCTAATGATATAGTTGACAGTATTTATAATAACAACTATTATTATCTAGAATCGTATGTTATTGGAAGTGAGGGTATTGAAGAATTAGATATAAATAATTGTGAATTCAATGAGATATTAGATACTTATGAAGAGTTTACAGACGAGATTGTTAGTATAACTTATGAGCTAGAATATTTAATAAATTTAAGTTGTGTATCCTTTGATTATTGGGGACGTGATGATGATACAAAAGAAGTCATACAATCACCACCAATAGAACAAGAATTTAGTGGAAGTGTCATAGTTAATGTCACAAGATTAATTAATAAAGATGATATCGAAGAAGATTCTTTTTATATTAATAATGATAAAGAATATACAGATATTGAAATAATTGAAATTCAGATAGATCAAGATTCTATAAACAAAAATGAAGAAGACTACGATGACTCTTATTTAGAAGAGGAGAATTACAATAATGATTATGCATTTATTTGCTCTAAATGTGGAAAGGGATTTAAGGATAGGCGAGAAGATGTAGGTGGTATTTGTCGAGATTGTTCATTTAATGATTAATAATATAGGATATTTTATTAAAGCAGTAATTATAAAGTTTACTGCTTTTTTTATACTCAAAATTAGGAGGTTAAGATGTTAAGGATAAGAGCTCCTACTTAGAACAATTTAATAAGGAATAATGTATAGCGATTGGAAATAAATAGATCCAGTCGCTTTTTTAATTGAAATTTATAGATTAAGGAGAAGAAATTAATGGATAGAGAAATGATAAATATTAATGCAAATTTAGTTAAAGAAGTGGAATTATCAGAATTTGAAAGAGATGGAGAAAAAGTAGATGTAGCAAATTTTACTCTCATTAAAAAATATGGTAAAGGAAAAGAATATATAAATTGTTCAGTCTACGGAGAAAAAAGCGAACGTGCAAAAGAATTAGATAAAGGAGATCTAATCCATGTCTTTGGATATTTCAAAGAAAACAAAAAAGGAGATAAGGTCTACAAGAATTTTATAGTTAAATCACTAAATAAAATAGAAAATAAGAAAGAAAACGAGGAGGAATAATATGGAATTTTTTACAGCTGGAGTTGGAGTTTTAAAGACACTTGTAACTGCAATTGGTGCAGGTTTAGGAGCATGGGGAGTTATTAACTTAATGGAAGGTTATGGTAATGATAACCCTGGTGCTAAATCTCAAGGTATTAAGCAGCTTATGGCTGGTGGGGGAATTGTACTAATCGGTATTAAATTAATTCCACTACTTGCAAATGCTTTAAAATAGGAGAAAGTCTATGTTTGGTATCTTTGACAAGCTAACTGAATTTTTTAAGGATATGCTACTCGGAGGTATCAAAGCAAATCTTGAGTCCATGTTCTTAGATATAAATGACAAGGTAGGAGTTATTGCAACTGATGTTGGGAAGACACCAATGGGTTGGAATGGAGAAGTGTATAACTTCATAAAAAACATTAATGATAATGTGATCGTTCCAATAGCAGGTCTTATCATAACAGCAGTTTTATGTATTGAACTCATAAATATGGTTATGCAAAAGAATAATATGCACGATACAGATACTTTTGAGTTTTTCAAATACATTATAAAGATGTTTATAGCAGTCTACCTTGCAAGCCATGCCTTTGAATTTTCAATGGCAGTCTTTGATGTGGCACAAAATCTTGTAAACAAAGCGGCAGGGGTAATCACTACTTCTGCCACTGTTTCAGGAGATCAGATAGTTGCAATGGTTGATACATTAAAAGAAAAAGAAATAGGTGAGCTTTTAATGATATTAGTTGAAACAAGCCTTGTAAGGATTGCAATTCAATGTATATCTTTAACTATTACCTTAATAGTATATGGGCGTATGTTTGAAATATATGTCTACTCATCAGTATCATCCATACCATTTGCGACTATGGGAAATAAAGAATGGGGTCAGATTGGAACAAATTATATCAAGGGACTTTTTGCCTTGGGACTACAAGGTTTGTTTTTGATGGTATGTTTAGGTATCTACACCGTTTTAATAAGAACGGTACAGATTACAGATATTCACGCAAGCTTGTTTAGTATATTAGGATATGCTCTACTACTTGGACTTATGATGTTTAAGAGTGGAACAGTTGCAAAAAGTATTATGAATACGCACTAGGAGGAATAAATGTTAAAAAAGAAAAATTGTGCTTTATTGGGACTTGGAATTTTATTAGGAGGAACTTATGAAATCTTAAAAGAGAAAAAAAGAAATGAAGAGATTAGAAACTTAAAGAGGAGAATAAATAGACTCGGAAGATGTCACAATGAATTTGTTATGTATCAAGGCGAATACAATGACAGAAATGAAGAAAAACAAGAAGAATTAGAAGAAAGAATTAGCTACCTGGAAGAGGAAACAACATCTAATTATGACCATATACTTGAACTTTCCAAAGAAGAAGTAGAGGGAGATTAAAATGGCATATGTACCAATACCAAAAGATTTGGACAAGATTAAAACAAAGGTTGCCTTTAACTTAACCAAAAGACAACTTATAGGTTTTTCTGTGGCAGGACTAATTGGTATACCAACCTATTTATTTATGAAGAAATATCTACCTAATGATGTTTCTATCATTGTAATGCTAATAGTAACCCTGCCAATCTTTTTTATAACCTTATATGAAAAAGATACCTTAACTTTTGAAAAATATTTTAAATTTTTCTATCTTCATAAGTTTTATCAACCAACTAAGAGAATAAGAAAGGAGGCATACATTGAAGCAAAGAAAAAAGCAAATCAGCGACTTAAATCTAAGGGAAAAACAATTAAAAAAAGACCGAAAGGAAGTAAGAAGGCTAAAAACAAAGAAAGATCCAACAAATAGTCTTCTAAGTGTACTTTTAAAGAAAGAGAAAAAGAGATTTACTGTTGAAGATACAATTCCCTATATAAGAATGTTACCAGAGGGCATTTGCCAGTTAGATGAAAAAAATTATTCAAGGACAATTTCATTTCAAGATATAAATTACCAGTTGGCATTGGAAGAAGATAGAGATTTAATCTTTAACCAATTTGCCAACTTTTTAAATTCTTTTGATCCAAGTGTCCACATTGAACTTTCGTATGTAAATCAATTAGGAAGAAATAAAGACCTACAAGATGCAATTAAAATTGCTGATAAGGGAGACTTCTATGACGATGTAAGAAAAGAGTTTAGGGAGATGTTAAAGCTTCAACTTGCAAAGGGCAATAACGGACTTAAAAAGATGAAGTATATAACCTTTACAACAGAAGCCGATAACCTAGAGCAAGCAAGAGCAAAGTTAAATAGACTTGAAGTAGATATTTTATCTAACTTTAAATCTATGGGAGTAAGAGCAGAAAGCCTTGATGGTGAAGAAAGGCTAAGACTTGTTCACGATATGTTAAATCCAGACAAAAACTTTTATTTTTCATATAAAGATTTGAAGAAGAAAGAGTCTACAAAGTCACATATAACTCCCAATATCTTTAATTTTGCACCAGTAAATAATTTTAAATTTGGTAAATATATTGGAGCAGTAAGCCATTTTCAAATACTTGCAAGTGAGTTATCAGACAGAATGTTATCTGAGTTTTTAGATATTGATGACAATATTTATGTAGCTTTTCATATAGATGTAGTTGAACAAGCAGAAGCCATTAAACTCATTAAGAGAAAAAATACAGACTTGGACAGAATGAAAATTGAAGAACAAAAGAAAGCTGTTCGTGCTGGATATGATATGGATATTATTCCTTCAGATATAAATACTTTTGGTGCGGATGTTAAGTCCATGTTATCCGACTTACAAAATAGAGATGAAAGGCTCTTTGTTGTATCTATAGTAATGATGAATTTTGCTAGGACTAATCAAAAATTAGAAAACACAATTGCTCAAATTTCATCAATTGCAAATAGACATAATTGTCAGGTAAAAAGATTATCTCATCAACAAGAACAAGGACTTGTTTCTGTCTTATCTTTAGGAGTTAATCAAGTCGAGATAAAAAGATTTTTAACTTCATCATCAACGGCAGTATTTATGCCTTTTACAACAGAAGAGCTATTTATTGATTCGGCAAATTCCTTGTACTATGGCTTAAACGCCCTTAGTCAAAACTTGATTATGGCAGATAGGAAGAAACTTAAGAACCCTAACGGACTAATATTAGGTACACCAGGTTCTGGTAAATCTTTCTCAGCAAAGAGAGAGATGGCAAATGCAATTCTTGTAACAGACGATGATGTAATTATTTGTGATCCTGAGGGCGAATATTCAAATCTTGTAAAACAATTTAATGGAGAAGTTATTAAAGTTTCAGCAAAGTCAAAGGACTACCTAAATCCATTAGATATAAATATGAACTATGGAGATGGGGACGCACCTTTAAAGGATAAGGCAAACTTCATAATGTCTATGCTTGAACTTGTAGTAGGAGGATCTGGTCTTACTGCTGCAGAAAAATCTGTTATAGATAGGTGCTTACCAAAGATATATCAAAAATATTTTGAAGACCCAAAACCAGAAAATATGCCAATATTAGGAGATTTATACGATATGCTCCTATCTCAAGAAGAGGGAGTTGGTAGAAAACTAGCAACAGAAATGGAAATTTATGTTAAGGGAAGTCTTAATGTATTTAATAATAGGTCAAATGTTGACCTAAATAGGCAACTGCTTTGCTTTGATATAAAAGAGCTAGGAACACAACTTAAAAAAATAGGTATGCTTGTAATTCAAGACCAGGTTTGGAACAAGGTTTCCCTAAATAGAGGAAGCAAGTCTACAAGATACTATATAGATGAGTTCCACCTTTTATTAAAAGATCCACAAACTGCTTCATATTCAGTAGAAATCTGGAAAAGATTTAGAAAATGGGGAGGTATTCCAACAGGTATAACTCAAAACGTAAAAGACCTTTTAACAAGTCAGGAAATTGAAAATATCTTTGATAATACAGACTTTGTTCTAATGTTAAATCAAGCATCTGGAGATAGAGATATTCTTGCTAAGAAATTAAAAATATCGCCTTATCAGCTAAACTATATTACTAATTCAAATGCAGGTGAGGGACTCTTATTCTTTGGAAATACTATTGTTCCATTTATTGATAAATTCCCTAAAGACACCATGCTATATAAGCTAATGACAACAAAACCAGAAGAAGCTAAGTAGGTGTGATATGGATAAAAAACTAAAAAAAGATTTTCAAAAGAAAATTATACGAAATAGGGACGCTCCTGAAAAGAATGTAGATAGTAAACTTGTTCATTCAGATGATTATACCAATAAGATTATTAAGACTAAGGATAGGTTCGGAGATAAAATTTCAGAAAAAGAATCTAAACTTATTCATGAGAATATATTAGCTAAAGATCAAAAACAAGATAAACTAAAATATTTTCAGAAGGCTAAAAACAAGGAAAGAATTAGAAAAGAAGTTTTAGATAATAAGAATAAGGCTGAAGAAACAAAACAAACTAATCTTGAAATAAGGACAGATGAAAACTTTAAACTTGATGAATATTTAGATGTAGACCTTAAAAAGGTGGACTTTGATAGTGAAAACAGTAGAAATATTAATTCTAATAAACTAATAATAGATGATATTTCAGCTAAGGCTCAACCAATAAGCAATAAGAAAGCATCAAGTAAAAGACAAGTTCTTAAAAATTATGAGGATAAACTTATCCATAGTAAGGATAAATTCCAAGACAAAATCAACGAGAAAGAGTCTAAGCGAATCCACACAAGTGAAGATAAACCTATCGAAGCAAAGAAGAGTAAGAGAATATATAGAAAAGATAAGCTTGTTAAAGATGAAGTAATTAAGAACGAGAGTAATGATAATATCGATAAAAATCAAGGGCAGAAACTTTATCAAGAAAAGAAGTTTAGGGATAAGGGAAAAATTTCTAAAGAAATAGATAAAGAAAGTAAGCTAAGCGAAGTTGATACAGATAAGACTTTTGATAATTCTGAGATTAAAGAAAATAATCAAGAATTCATAAAAGATGAAAAGGAAACAAGCTTTAAATCTTCAGAACAAAAGAAAGTTAACAAAAAGAAGACTTACTATAAGAAAAAAAATTATGAAAGTGATAAATTCACTCGAAAGAAAATCGATGACTTAAAAAATGAATCTAAGAAAGTTAAAACGAAAGATTCTAAGAAATCACAAGATGTTAAAGATTTTATCTCAGATAAAAAGATTGGAGAGCTTGAAAAGTCTAAAAGTAAGCTAAAGGATAATATCTTAAAGAATAAAACTAAAGGAAGCCTATCTTCTGGGGTTTTATTATCTGGAGCTAAGTCATCAGAGTTAGTGAGAGATTATCTAAGTTCAGGATCTGATAATACTGGTGTAGAATCTGGAGAAAAAGTCGCTAATGTAAGCTCTAAGCTCCAGCATGGAATAAGGAAGTATAAGCTAGATAAAAAGAAAAAGTCCTTAAAAAAGCTATCTAAACTTGATAAGAAAATAAGAAAGAGAAAAAGCAAGTTGGAGTTTAAAAGTAGCTTGGAAGATTTAAAAAAGTCAGATGCCTATATAAAGAAAAATAGATTTAAAAAGTTTTACCAGAGAAAACAAATGAAGAGCATGATAGCTAAAAAGCACGAAACAAGACTTGTAGATAGGGTTAAAAAAGCTATTTTAAGTTTAGGTAAGGCTTCTAAAGAGCTAATCGTAAGAAAAAGTAAGATGGTTCTATTTCTAGTAATAGGACTAGGTCTTATGCTATCAATCATGATTGGTGGTGGAAGTGTTGGTATGAGTGGATTAAGTAACTCTGTTAACTCAGTAATGACAACAACATACCTATCACAAGATACAGTTCTAAGTGAAGTTAATCAAGAATTTTCATCAATGGAGTATGACCTACAATCACAAATCGAAAGTGTGAAAACAAGTCATCCTGGATATGACGAATATATCATAAACAAAGAAGGAGAAATTGGTCATAATACCCATGAACTTTTATCCTATATAACTTCAAGATGTGGAGAAGTAAAATCAGCATCTGAAGTAAAAGGAATCTTAAAAGAGCTTTTCGATAAGATGTATAATCTTGATTTTAAAGAAGAAATTGAAATTAGAACAAGAACAGTAGCAAGAACAAGATATGATAGTCGTGGCAATCCTTATACTAGTTATGAAAAAGAAGAGTACGAATATAAAAAGTTAATTGTAACTTTAAAGAAAAAAGAAATGGATGAAGTTGTTAGGGAAATATTTAAAGATTATCCAGACAATGTAGTTCATTATGAAGCTCTTCTTGAAGCTAAGGGGAATATGGGAGATGTTTTTGGATCAGGTAATGGGGACTTAGGAGAAATAGTAGACAATCCAAACTTTGGAAATCCTGGTCTTGCTTTTGATTCAGCTACTGCAAAAGCTTTATTTAATGAAGCAGAAAAACATATAGGCAAAAGATATGTGTTTGGAGCAAGTGGACCATCTAACTTTGACTGTTCAGGTTTTGTATGTTGGTCATTTACAAAGTCTGGTGTAAAGAGTATGCCAAGAACAACTGCATGGAGAATATACAAAGACTATTGTAATCCAGTAAGTCCAAGTGAAGCTCAACCTGGAGATATAATATTTTTCCACTCAACATATAACAGTGGAACTCCAATATCTCACGTAGGAATATACGCAGGTAACGGAATGATGATCCACGCAGGAGATCCAATTCAATACACATCAATAAATTCAAAATATTGGAAATCACACTTTTATGGTTTTGGAAGACCAAGATAGAAGGGAGATATTATGTGAACAGAAAACTTATAAGTATTAGAAACAAAAAGAAAAAAATAGAAGAGAAATTAAAAGATTTAAATGCAAAATACAAGGAAATTTGCGATGAAGAAATACAAGTTGAAAATGAAGAAATAATTGTAACTCTTAGGAGGAACAATATTAGCTTGGAAGAATTAATGGAGAAAATCAATGATAGAAAAAGAGAAGAAAAATTAAAAGAAAAGGAGAACATTCATAATGAAGAAATTTAATACGAACAAACTAAGAGCCTTTTTTATGGCTCTTTTATTAGTTTTAACATCAACTGTGCATACAAGTGCATTTGCAAAGTCTGATGTTACTTGGACGGAAGATGATTTTATGTATTCCTCTGAGGGAAATATAATTGCCTTCAGTGATAAAGGCTTAGAAAAGAAAGAAAAGACAAATATTCTAGTATTTCCTGAAGGAACGAAGTCTATAAATGGAAATTATTCTTTAAGTCATTCAAACGATGAACTTAGATATAAAAGAGAATTTGGGCGTGGCAAACATTGGGATAAAGTAATTATTCCTGATTCTGTTAAGCATTTAGGTTATGCTGCCTTTTACGAAGCAAGTATAGATGAAGTAAAACTATCAAATAGTCTAACTTATCTTGGTGGTTTAGCATTTTTCAATTGTGGACTTAGAGAAGTAACTTTACCTAATACTTTGGTAAATATTGAACATAATGCTTTTGAAAGAAATAACCTTCAAGAAATAACTATACCGAAGTCTGTGAAGACAATTGAACAGTATGCTTTTTCAAGAAATAAACTGCACACTGTAAAAGTTTTAGGCAATCCAAACATTAACAGTAAGGGAGTATTCCATAATCAAGATGTTGAATATAGACCAAAACAAAATCCATTTTACGAAAATCATTTTGGTTTCAACGGAAATCAAGGATTCAAATCTATTCCTAATGGATTAAGGTATGAAAATGGAGAGTTTGTCTTTGATAAGAATGTAGATAGTGTAGAACTTGAATTTGATTATAACAATGATATGTATCAAGGAAAGATGACTATTTTCAATCCAAATAAATATTCCATTGATACTCAAACA
>NZ_GL397071.1:1409222-1422898 GCF_000146345.1 Peptoniphilus duerdenii ATCC BAA-1640
TCTAAACCAAGACTTATCTAAGAAATTAGATGAACTTCTAAAACTCCAAAAAGAAAACAAAGAAAAGAAAGAAGATAAGAAATCTCAAGATAAGAAGTGGGACGAAATTTTGAAAGCTGATGACAAGAATATCCTAAATCAATTTGATCTTAACAAGATGAAAGAGAACGATAAACAACAAGGTAAAAAACAAGTTAAAGATGAAAAAGAATTTGCAGTTTTTCAAGTAGACAAAAACTTTTATAACATTATCAACAAAGATGGTAAGACAACAGTCTATATGGATGTGAAGACTTATGTAGACCAAGGAAGAACTATGATTCCAGTAAGATATATTGCCTATACTCTAGGTTTTAATGTTGAGTATGACAACTCTACTCGTGAAGCTATTTTCTCCAATAAAGAGAATAATATCCTAGCTAAAAAGACATTAAGACTAAATATTGATACTGGTGTTATGAAAGATTCATATGGAAAGGTCTACAATTCAGATGTTAAGCCAGTGATTATAAATGGAAGAATTCATGCTTCAATTTCAAATATTGCCAAAGCTTTTGGAGCAAGTCATGGAGATATTAAAGATGGTAAAAATCAAACAATAGAATGGGACAATGCTAGAAAAGCAGTCTATGTATTTAAAAATGTAAAATAAGAAAGGATAGAAAAATGAATAAGAGCATTAAACGAGGAGTAGCCATAGCGTTACTCCTTTTTACATTTACAGTACCAGCAACTACATTTGCAATGACAAATGAAGGACAGATAGAGAGTCAAAACGAATCAATCTATGAACCACAAAAAGAAGAGTTTGAAAAAATGTTGAAAGATGATGTTTTTACACCATCAAAAGAAGAAATTCCTTATCAAGATGTTCCAAGAATACCAGGAAATACAAGTGAATCAAACAAACCTTTAAATAATCCTCCAAAGAAAACACAACTTGTAAAAGGTGGTAATACAAAGGCAGTAAATAGTCTAGCAACACAGGAAAATAAGGCAAGAGGTTCAGTAATTGAAAATGTAGATAGGAATGGAAAAGATATAACACCAAGTGGAGATACAGAAAAAGATAAAGAAAATCCAGTAGATGTGAGACAATTTTTAACATTTCAAACTAAAAGTGGAAAAACTATGCACCTAATAGTGGATCACTCATCAAATCAAGATAATGTAAGGCTATTGACAGAAGTAGGAGAGAAAGACCTACTTAATATGATTGAATCAGAAGACAAAAATACTATAAAGGTTGAAGAGCCTAAGAAAGAAGAAGTAAAAAAAGAAGAACCTAAGACTGTTCCAGTAAAAGAAGAAAAGAAAAGTGGAATAGGTTCATTTCTAATTATTGCACTTGTAATTGGAGGAGTTATAGGAGCAGGATACTATTTTAAGGTAGTCAAAGCTAAGGAAGATAAAATGTTGGAAGACTTTGAAGAAGATGATAAGGATTATATTAGTGAGTCAGAAGATGAATCTGACAATGAAGAAAGTAATGAAGAATCTTTAGATGAAGACGATGAAGATGAACTATTATAATAATTTTTAAAAGTTTGAGCGAGAGAGAAATCTTTCGCTCTTTTTTTATTTATGGAGGTATTAATGAAATTAGTAATAGCAGAAAAGCCAAGCGTAGCAGTTACAATTGCAAAAGTAATTGGAGCAAGAACAAGAAAAAACGGATATTATGAGGGGAATGGATACATTGTTTCTTGGTGTGTCGGTCATTTAATTCAAATGGCAAGTCCAGAAAGACACGACGAAAAATGGAAGAAATGGACAATAGAAAATCTTCCTATAATTCCAGAAGAATATATTTATGAAGTATCTAAAAGCACTAAAAAACAATATGGAGTTTTAAAGAAACTTTTAAACGATAAGAATATCGACACAGTTATAAATGCTTGTGATGCTGGAAGAGAGGGAGAACTTATTTTTAGGCTTGTATATAATCAAGCTAAATGTAAGAAGAAAATTCAAAGACTTTGGATATCTTCAATGGAAAACAAAGCTATTGAAGATGGTTTTAGAAATCTTAAAGACGGAGAAAAATTTGAAGACTTATATGGATCGGCAAGTGCAAGAGCTATTGCAGATTGGCTGGTAGGAATGAATTTAAGTAGGCTTTATTCTTGCATTTACAAGGAAACATATTCAGTTGGTAGAGTACAAACACCAACTCTATATTTAATAGCTAAAAGGGATAGTGAAATAAATCTATTTAAGAAGCAAAAATATTATACAGTTGACCTATCTTATAAAGGATTGAAACTTGTATCAGATAGGATTGATAAAATCGAAGTGGCAGAGCAACTTTTAAACTTGATAGAAGATGAAATAGTTATTATAGAGGTAGAGGATAAAGAAATAAGCACAAAACCAGATAAGCCTTATGATCTCACTACCTTACAGAGAGAAGCAAATAAATATTTTGGATATTCAGCAAATGACACTTTAAATATGGCACAAGGTCTGTATGAAAAAAAGCTAATCACATACCCAAGAACAGATAGCAGGTATTTAACCGATGATATGGTTACTACTATGAAAGAATTATTAGAAGGACTTGAAGAAGGTTTTAAAATCAACGAATCAAACTTTAAGTCTATTTTTAATTCATCTAAGGTTACAGACCACTATGCGATTATTCCTACTATATCAGGTATTGGAAAAGTTAAAGATTTATCTGATAAAGAAAGCAAAGTCTATAATCTAATTAAGGATAAACTACTTGCTTCATGTTCGGATAACTTAAAGGAATCTAGTAGAAAAATCAGATATGAATATGATAAATTTAACTTCAATGCAAGTGGAAAGACTATAATCGATGAAGGTTATACCAAGTATCTAAAGGCTTATGGAAAAGAAAAGCAAGAAAATGAATTACCAGATGTAAAGACTGGAGATAAAATTAAGCTAACTTCTAAAAATATATCGGAGAAATTTACAAAAGCTCCAAGTCATTATAATGAAGATACACTTTTAAAGGCTATGGAGAATGCAGGGATTGAATCACTGGATAAAGATATAGAAGTGGAGAGAAAAGGCTTAGGAACACCAGCTACAAGAGCAGGAATTATTGAAAATCTTATCCATAAGGACCTTATAAGAAGAGATAAGAAAAATCTACTTGTAACAGAAAAAGGCAATAGACTTGTATCAATTGTAGAGGATAAGTTTAAGTCAGCTAAAACAACATCTGAATGGGAAATGAAACTTGCAAAGATTAGCTCTGGTGAAGTAGATAAAGAAGACTTTTTAAGAGAAATAGAAGATAGTATAAGGGAGCTTGTAGATAGGTACAAGAATAATCTAAATGAATAAGGTAAAAATATTGGAGCTTTTCGGTGGCATAGGTGCTATTAGAAAGGCTTTTATTAATTTAAAGATATCTTATGAAGTAGTTGATTATGTAGAAATAGATAAGGCTTGTGTTAAATCATACAACGCACTTTATGGAGAGGCTTATAAGCCAAAATCAGTAGTAGGATATAAAGCTCCTAATGAGAAGATAGACTTAATTATGCATGGAAGTCCTTGCCAAGACTTTTCAAGAATAGGGAAAAAGCAAGGAGGAGTAAAGAATTCAGGAACTAGATCAAGCTTACTATTTGAAACAATTAGAATAATCAAAGAAATGAAAGATAAACCTAAATGGATAATTTGGGAAAATGTAAAAGGAGTCCTTGATAGAAATATGAGGGACTCCTTGTTTATTTATCTAAAGGAGTTAGAAGACCTTGGATATGAAAGTAAGTATGAAATTTTAAATGCAATGGACTTTGGGATACCTCAAAAAAGGGAGAGGATATTTGTTGTTTCATGTCTAGGAGCAAATAACTTTTCTTTTAATAAATTGGAGAGGAAAGAAACTAGACCACTAAGTGAATTTTTAGAAAAGGATGTAAGTGAACTTTATACAATGACCCAACCCTATATGCTGAAATTTTTAAATAAAAGCATAGATAACAGTTTTAGAGGGCGACTCAAAGTGATTAAAGATTTTTCTTATACTATTTCTACAAAACAAATGAGAGTACCTAATTCTGGAATAATAGATATTGGAAATGGTAGGTATAGGTATTTAACAGAAAGAGAATGCCTAAGACTCATGGGTTTTGATGATAGTGATATAGACAAATTAGAGGAAGTGCATTCAAGAAGAAAAAATTGCACTTCAAGCAAACTATATAAGCAGGCCGGCAATTCTATTGTGGTTGATGTTTTAATGTGCATTATTAGTTCAATAATGCATGTTAGTGCAAACTTATTATTGTGAATGATATAATAAAATAAAAGACAGGAGGATATGATATGGATATTCTAGAATGTAAATTAAAGAATTGTTATGGAATAGATGAGTTTAACCATGAATTTGATTTTACAAATACAAATGTGATTACAGTATATGCAAAAAATGGATTGATGAAAACTTCTTTTGCAAAAACTTTTAAGAAAATTCAAGATGGTAAAGCTGACGAAATACGTGATGAAATATTCGATATAAAAGCAGAAGTTAATGTGAGCATAGATGGACAAGATATAAGAAAAGAGCAAGTGTTTGTAATAAAAAGCTTTGAGAATTATTATGAATCTAGTAGTGTAGCAGATTTATTAGTAGACGAAAAAACAAAAAAATCTATCACAACTTTATTAAAGCAAAAAAATAATTTTTTAAAAAAGTTAGTGCAATATTCAGGATTAAAAATTGAAAAAACACAACAAGGAAGAAAAATTTATGAATTAGAGCCTACAGTAGTTTCTGACATGAATTTAAGTGAAAAAAGTTTTTTATTAAGCTTGAAAGAATTATGTGAAGCTGAAAATAAAACGTATTTACCTAATGTTAAATACTCTACAATTTTTGATGATAGTGTAATTAAAAAAATAAAAGACAGTAGTTTTCAAAATAAAATAAAAGAGTTTTGTGAAGCTGCTGAAACTATATACAGTAGTTATACTTTTTTTGAAAAAGGTCAATTCACATTTCCAAAATTGAAGAATGTTGCAAAAAATTTAGATTCAGATAATTTTTTTGTAAGAGATAATAAACTTAATTTAAATAATAGCATAGTAATTGGTAATAATGATGAACTACAAGAGAAAATATATGAAATAGAGGGGAAAATTAAAGATATTCCAGAATTTCAACAGATAGAAAAGTTACTAAGTGATACAAAAGGCATATTATTAAGAGATACAATAGAAAACAATCCTGAACTAATAGAGTTTTTGAAAATAGAAAATTTAGATAATTTAAAAAAAGAATTATGGACTTCATATATAAAGAAAGAAAAGAAATCTTTTGATGATTTATTAGAGATATATAAAGAATTAGAGGAGAATATTAAAAATCTCAATATAGACAATACATTGTGGAATCGTTCTTTAGAAATATTTGAAGATAGGTTCACTGTTCCATATAAGATGAAAATATCAAATTTAAAGGGAGCGATAATAGGAGAAAACCTACCACGTGTGGAGTTTATATTTGAAAAGGGTGAAAATCAAGCAAGTTTAGATAGATCAAATTTAGAAAAATTAGACGTGTTAAGTCAAGGAGAGAAAAGATCTTTATATTTGTTAAATATAATATTTGACATAGAAAAAATAAAAAAAGAAAGCAATGAAGTCCTATTTATAGTAGACGATATAGCAGATTCTTTTGATTATAAAAATAAGTATGCTATTGTAGAATATTTGTATGAAATGGCAACAATTGATAATTTTAGAATGATAATTTTATCTCATAATTTTGATTTTTATAGAACAATTTCTTCTAGACTAAATGTACCTCGTACATCTAGATTTATCGTTGAAAACAAACAAGATTTAAATTTGATAGAAGAGAAATATCAAAAACAACCTTTTATAACATGGAAAACTAAACCAGATAAATATTCCTTATTTGCACTTATACCATTTGTTAGGAATCTAATTGAATATAGTTTTGATAAATCTGTTAATGATTCAAATTATTATGATAGCGATTATGAGCTATTAACTAATTTACTACACAAAAAAGAAAATTCAGGAACTATTAATTTTAAAACTTTAGGGAAAGTATATAAAGAATATATAGGGAGATTTGATATACCAAGTGAGTTTAAAGAGGATGATCTGGTTATAGAAAAGCTTTATGAAACTACTGAAAACTTAACTAGTAACTTAAATTTGCTCGAGCATAAAGTTTTATTATCAATGGCTTGTAGACTTAAAGCTGAGGAAATAATGTTAGATAAAATTAATAATTATAATGGTATGCTAAATTGGAAAGTGAAAAATAATTTGAAAACAGGAGATAAAGCGGAATTTCTGAATCATGTAGATAAAACTAATAATATGACCAGGGTATTATTTGATGCATATAAGCAGATTGCGAATGAAGAACAAATTAATATAGTTAATGAAGTTAATATAATGACTCCAGAAAATATTCATATAAACTCTTTTATGTATGAGCCTATAATGGATATGGATATTAACGAATTATTGAACTTATATGGAAAACTTAAAGAATTAATATAGGTCATTTAATTATATTACATTATAGACGGTAGATTATTTAAAATCTATCGTCTTTTTTATTACTCAAAAAAGGAGGTAGGAAATGCAAGTAAATGATTTTAAGAACATACAAGAAGCAATAAAGTATGAAGTTTTACAAGATGAAAAAGAATATTTAAAACTCTTAAAAGTTATAGGTAACAATCAGAAATATGATTTTTCTAGCCAACTAAGTATATACAACAAAGAACCTGAAGCTAGAGCTTGTGCGACATTTGATATGTGGAAGAAATATTTTGGTCGAGTTGTTATGAGAGGTCAAAAGGGTATTCCAATTTTAGTTGGAAGTGATGTAAATCAAAGAATTTCATATATTTTCGATATTAGTCAAACCACATCAATGGATAGGAATATTAATGAGGTTAGCTTATGGCAGTTTGACCACGAAAACCATAACGAGGCTTTAAAAGAAATAATAAGAGATTCTTCATTTGAAGCTAGTGATTCACTAAACGAAAATATATTTTCTTTAAGTCGAATTTATGGAGATGAATATATTAATTTGGCTATTGCTGATTTGAGAATAGATGTAGAGGATAGACTGAGTTTTGAAAAGTTTATGAGAGACTCAATATCCTATGCGATAGCTAATAGGTTTAATACAGCCTATCCTATGGATATGGAAAATTTAAAAAATAATTTTTCTAGGATTAATACAATTTCTTTAGAACAGATAGGTCTTGTAATATCAAGAGTTAGCGAAGATATTATAGATAGCACAATAGAAAAATCTAAGGAAATGGATCGAGCTAGGCTGCTGACAGAAAGGGCCGGTGGCGACTATAATAGAGATATAGAAAATATAAATGAAGATAGAGGAGGTCAAGATGATTTATATAGACGAGATGATAGGTCAAGAAGTAGAGATGGACGAGTTTTCACAGATGGAAGCGACAGAAGAAATAGCAATGAAGATCGAAGAGAAAACCTTGGACATGATGGAGAAGGATCTGGAATTTATGGAGAGATTTCCGAATCCAACATACGCAGTTCTAAGACTGTCTTACCTGGTAGGGAGCGAAGACATGGAGAACTGGAAGAAACTTCAGAAAATGTACGAGGAGAAAACACTTTTGAACCACCTGAAGGAAATTCAGAATCAGGCAGTGGACTTTATCAAGAGAGAGAAAGTCAAGATGATGAAAGCACAAGGATTGACAGAGAAAATGATGAGAGGGAATCCAGAGGAATACCAAGGACAGATGAACAACTTGATGGCAACAGTGAAGAAAATGGCAATCAAGGAATACGTGGAAGCTTAGAAAATGAAATAAGTCCAGAAAAGGAAGCTGATGAAGCTTCTTTTTTTGATGGCAAAAACACTGAAAATAGAAAAGATTACTGGATTGTAGAATTTAATGAAAATCACGAATTAGTTCCCGATTATAGTGGGCAGATAGTAACTAAAGACTTAATCAATATCCTAAGACAAAAGGATATTGATATTAAAGACCATAATCAAACTCATGGAGAAAATGAATTTGGAGAAATGACTGATGATTATATCGGATATTTCAAATTCTATTTTGATCACTATGTAGACGGCGAAATTGTCGAACATTATAGAATTGACCTTGGAGATGGTGAAGAAGTTAATGAGCGTGAATTTTCATATTTAGAAGAGCAAGTTGCACTAAGTGAGGAAAAAGCTTCACAAGAAGAAGTTAAGGAAAAGATAGAGCCTAAGTTTAAGATAGGTGATCAGGTTAGATATAAAGATAAGGACTTTACCATTACAGATTTTGATGAACTAAGTGGAGGACTTAAAACTGTAACCATTAGAGATAATATGGAGTATATGGGAGGTATGATTAGGGGTTCGGAAGTAATTCCATATAGAAACGATTCATACCTTGAAGAAATCTTTGAAAATCTAACTCAAACATCAGAAAAATTAGCAGTAAAGGTTGGAAAAGAATTTATTTTAGAAGATAAGAATACCTTTGATGGAATTAACTTAATTGAAGCTGGAACTAAGGTAGAAGTTAATGGGGAAGAATTCCCTTTATATAAAGGTGAAACATTTGAAGAAAGTAGAAAGATTGATGACCTTTTAGATAGTGGAAATTATGAGATATACAAATTATCTGAGCATGAAAAACAAATTGAAAGACAAGTAGAGCAAGAAAGCTTTATAGATAACCACAATCTTGAAATTGACCAAATGATGGATAGATACAATGTTCCAAGAGAAGCAGCCGAAAACTTATTGAGGGGTAAAGAGGATTTAAAAAATCTAGGCTATGAACCTAATAAGGAAAGGCTAAGTTTTGCTAGAAATTATGACTTGAAAAATCATATCTACTCAGAATACCTAACACCATCAGAAAAGCTAGATAAAAATATAAAAGCTATTAAGATGCTCAAAAGACTTGAAAATGAAAATAGGAGTCCAAGAGAGTATGAACAAGCCTATCTTGCTGATTATCTAGGATGGGGTGGTCTTGCCGATGTCTTTGATGAAGAAAAGGGAGGACAATGGCTTGAAGCAAGAAATATTTTAAAAGAAAATCTAACAAATGATGAGTATTTGAATGCTAAAGAGTCTACTCTAACATCATTTTATACACCTAGAGAGGTAATGGATGGAATATATAAGACCATAACAGATATGGGTTTTAAGACTGGGAATATCCTTGAACCATCTGCAGGAGTCGGTAATTTTATTGGAAGTATGCCAAGTGAAATACAAAGCTCTAAAGTCTATGGAGTAGAAAAAGATAGTCTAAGCGGAAGAATAGCAAGAGAACTTTATCCTGAAGCTAATATTCAAATTAAAGGTTTTGAAGAAACAAACTTCTCAAATAATTTCTTTGACTTGGTAATAGGAAATGTTCCCTTTGGAGATTTTAAAGTTAACGATCGTGAATATAACAGAAATAACTTTCTGATTCACGATTATTTTTTTGCAAAGTCAATAGATAAGGTTAGGAATGGAGGAATTATTGCCTTCATAACTTCATCTGGAACTATGGATAAAAAAGATGAATCTGTTAGAAAATATATTAATGCAAGATGTGAGTTTTTAGGAGCTATGAGGCTTCCTAATACAATATTTAAAGGACTTGCTGGTACAGAAGTTACTTCAGATATTATTTTCTTGAAAAAGAGAGATTCAGTTATAGAAAGAGATGATGATTGGATTCATCTAGCAACTGATAAAAAGGGTTTGACTTATAATAAATACTTTGTAGATAATCCTCAGATGGTATTAGGGAATATGAAAGAAGTATCTGGCAGATTTGGCAATACTATTACTTGTGATGAAAAAGAAGATGAAAAGTTAAAAGACTTAATGGATATTGCAAGTAAGGAAATATCTTCAAATTCAAAATATGAAGAGGTCGAACTATTGGAAGATGAAGAATTAAGTCTTCCAGCAACAGATGATGTTAAGAATTTTTCTTACACTATTATTGATGAAGAGGTCTACCTAAGAGAAAACTCAGTCTTAATCAAGCAGAATATATCAGATAAAAATAAAGAAAAGATAAAAGATTATCTTGATGTAATGAATGCTTTAAAAGATGTAATAGAAAAACAAAAGGACTATTTTTCAGACGATGAAATAAAAGAGTCACAAGCAAAGTTAAATGAAGTCTATGATAACTTTTCAAAGAAACATGGCTTTATTAACTCCTTATCAAATACTAGAGCCTTAAAGGAAGACTCAAACTTTCCTTTGGTTTCATCAATAGAAATACTTGATGATGAGGATAATTTCAAAGCTAAGAGTGATATATTCTCAAAAAGAACAATAACAAAGGCAAAGGTAGTAGATCATGTAGACACTTCCCTTGAAGCTTTAGTCTTATCAGTTTCACAAAAAGGATATGTAGATTTTGAATATATGGAATCTATCACAAGTAAAGATAGGAACACCTTAATTGGTGAGCTTGAGGGCGAGATA
This sequence comes from Peptoniphilus duerdenii ATCC BAA-1640, assembly GCF_000146345.1. Lineage (GTDB taxonomy): Bacteria > Bacillota > Clostridia > Tissierellales > Peptoniphilaceae > Peptoniphilus_B > Peptoniphilus_B duerdenii. The sequence goes on from NZ_GL397071.1 coordinate 1,419,694, forward strand.
TTTTTAGATATTAAGGATACAGACCTAATAAATAACAGAATGCCCTTTGAGAACTTTGACAATGACGATCCATTTCATTTTTCATATGTATCGGCTGATGAATATTTAAGTGGTAATATCAGAGAAAAGATTGGCTACCTCAATTCATATATCGGAGAAATTGAAAATGTAATAGATTTAGCACCTTCTGAAAAGAAAGATACACTATTAAACGAGTTAGGCAAACTCAAATATCAAAGAGAAAAATTACAAGAAGTTATGCCTGAAGAACTTACTGCTTCTGATATAAATGTAAGGTTAGGAGCAACCTGGATACCTCAAAAAGATATAGAAGACTTTACTTTTAACCTTTTAAAAACACCAGGTTATGATAGGTGGAATATAAATGTTAGGTTCTCGCCACACTCAAGTGAATGGAATATTGAGGGTAAAAGTGTTGACTCGACTAATGACCTTGCTAACATGACTTATGGTACAAGTAGAGTAAATGCCTATAAGCTGATTGAAAATGCTCTTAATCTAAAAGATACAAAAGTATTTGACCAAATAATAAATGATGATGGGTCTAAGACTTCTGTATTAAACAAAAAAGAAACTATGCTAGCAAGTCAAAAGCAAGAACTGATAAAAGAAGAATTTAAGAATTGGATATTTGAAGATCCTGATAGAAGATATAGGCTAGAGAAGATTTATAATGAAAAATTCAATTCAATTAGAAATAGAGAATTTGATGGTTCTAACTTAACTTTTGATGGAATGAATACTGAAATTAGACTTCGAGAACATCAAAAAAATGCAATAGCTAGGACTCTTTATGGTGGAAATACACTACTTGCCCATGTAGTAGGAGCAGGAAAAACTTTTGAAATGGTAGCTTCTGCTATGGAATCTAAAAAGTTAGGACTTGCAAGTAAATCATTATTTGTAGTTCCTAACCATCTAACTACTCAAATTGGTAGGGAGTTTATGCAATTATATCCGTCAGCAAATATTATGGTGGCCGATAAAAAAGACTTCCAACCTAAAAATAGAAAAAGATTTATTGGCAGGATTGCAACGGGAGAATATGATGCAGTTATTATAGGACACTCTCAATTTGAAAAAATACCAATGTCTAAGGAATACCAGGTAAGGCATATACAAGATCAAATAGATGATATAGTTTCCTTTATTGATGAGAACAAAAGAAATAGAGGAGAAAATTTCACAGTAAAACAACTGGAAAAGACAAAGAAGAAACTCTTGGTAAGACTTGAAAAACTAAATGATGACTTTAAAAAAGATGATGTAATAACCTTTGAAGAACTAGGAGTAGATAAGTTATTTATAGACGAAGCTCATAATTACAAAAACTTATTTTTGCATACCAAGATGAGAAATGTTGCGGGTATCGGTCAGAGTGAAGCCTTTAAGTCTTCGGATATGTATATGAAATGTAGGTATATGGATGAAATGACAGATGGCAAGGGAGTTGTTTTTGCTACTGGTACACCAATATCAAATTCAATGACAGAGCTTTATACCATGCAAAGATACCTTCAGTATGACGATTTAAAGGCAAGAGGATTAGAACATTTTGACGCTTGGGCTTCTACTTTTGGAGAAACAGAAAACACCTTTGAATTATCTCCAGAAGGCACTGGTTATAGGCAAAAGACAAGATTTTCAAAGTTTTATAACTTGCCAGAGTTGATGAGCATGTTTAAAGAAGTAGCAGATATAAAGACTTCAGATATGTTAAATTTGCCAGTACCAGAAGCAAACTTCGAAGTTATTAAAACAAAACCTACTGAGGAACAAAAAGAAATATTAGAAGCTATTTCAGAAAGAGCTGATGCGGTTAGAAATAACCAAGTCGAGCCTACAGAAGATAACATGCTAAAGATTACAAATGATGGTAAAAAACTTGCCCTTGACCAAAGATTAATAAACCCACTACTTCCAGATGATCCTAATTCGAAGGTAAATGTATGTGTAAAAAATATCTTTTCAATCTGGGATAAGACAAAAGAAAATTCATCGACCCAATTAGTATTTTCAGATATGTCTACACCAAAAGGAGATGGAGAATTTAATATCTATGATGATATTAGAAATAAGCTAGTGAATATGGGAATACCTAAAGAAGAAATAGCCTTTATCCACGAAGCAGATACAGACAAACAAAAAGATGAATTGTTCTCTAAGGTAAGAAGAGGAGAAGTAAGAGTCTTATTAGGTTCTACTCAAAAAATGGGAGCAGGTACAAATGTACAAAATAAACTAATAGCCTTACACGATTTAGACGTCCCATGGAGACCGTCTGATTTGGAGCAGTTCCAAGTGGGACAAGGAAAAAACAAGGACTATCTCAATAAATACTAACGTAAGCACAAGTATAAAATAGACTAAAGTGACTTATCAGCCTATTTATGATATAATATAAATTAATGAATAAAACGGATAAGGGGTAATAATATGGCAATTTCTTATAAACCATTATGGCACTTATTGGTAGAAAGAGAAATGAACAAAGAAGACTTAAAAAGAGCTGCAAACATAACAAGCAACATAGTTTCAAGAATGAGCAAAAATTCTTATGTGAACTTAGAGTCATTAGAAAAGATTTGCCTGGCATTGGATTGCAGAATTGAAGATGTTATAGAAATTCATAGAAATGAGGTGGAATAAAATGAAGAAAATATTTTTTAGAATCTTTTTAATAGTTATTATTTTAGTAGTTTTAGTTTTTATTCTTAGAATATATAATGACTATAAGTATAAAGATACCAATGCTTTGAAATCTCCTGAATATTATAATGATGTTACTAATATAAGTTTATATCCTACAGATATTGACGGAGTTGATGTAACTTATGTAGATGAGGGTAGGATGCAAGGCTTTAGATTTATACCTAAGGAAAAATCACATAAGGGTCTTGTAATTTGTTTTGGAGGTTCTGAGGGAAGTCCAAATTTTGAAACTGCTAAAAGATTGGCTGAAGAGGGATATGAAACCTTTGCACTATTTATGTTCGGCATGAAAAACCAAGAACAAACTTTGAGAAAAATCCCTTTAGAACAATTTGAAGATGTTATCAATTATATAAATAAAAATATAAAAGACAATAAGCCAATAAGTGTTTTGGGAGCGTCAAAAGGTGCAGAATATGCCCTTAATTTAGCTAGCAAATATTCGGAAATAGATAATCTGATTTTAATAGCA
>NZ_GL397071.1:1423590-1520363 GCF_000146345.1 Peptoniphilus duerdenii ATCC BAA-1640
AAATCTATCGTCTTTTTTTATTACAAGAAAGGAGGTTAATATGAAAAAATTAGATCAAATAAGACAAGAGTCAAAAGAAATAAAAGATAAAATAGATGATACAGAAAAAAGATTAAGGCAACTAAAAAATCAAGAACAAAAGATATTAAAACAAGATATAGTAAAAAGAAGAAAAGAAAGAACTCATAGACTCATAACAAGAGGAGCAATCTTAGAAAGCCTTATAGAAAATGCAGAAGAACTAACAGATGAAGAAATAAAAATCCTACTAGAAGAAGCAACAAAGACAAAAGAATTTAAAAAAACACTAAGACTAATTGGAGAAAATTAAAATAATAAGCAGGAAGATTTTTACAATGAGTATATTGCATAACTTATTTTATTTGAAAGTTTCAAGAAATATCTGAAAGAATACTTAAGAGAAACCAAGATCTTAAATATATTCAAACGGAAATTAAAAGTTGCTAATATTAGGAAAGATAAAAATAACCTTTACAATCAAATATTAGAAATACGAAAATAAGTAGAGCAAGCAGATAAAGTTAAGACTTGCATAGAGCATTTACTGGAACAAGCAAAACGACTATCACAGGTAAAGAGGAATGAGTTAGACCTATAAAACTAAGTGAAAAAATGGTATAATTGTATATAATTATTTGATTTTGGAGGTGTTTAAATTTATGAATGAAAGAGAAAAAATCATTCGTTTATGGTTTGATATGTGGCTCACACAACAAGACTTAGGTATAGATGATATTTTTTTAGATGATGTAATTTATATTGAGTGCTGGAGTCCTAAGTATGAAAATTGTCAGACAGTAAAGCACTGGTTTAATGAATGGAATACAAGAGGAAAAGTGCTTGCTTGGGATATAAAGCAATTTTTTCATAAGGATAATCAAACTATTGTAGAATGGCACTTCAAAAATAAAATGAATGAGGGGAAAGTTGAAGAATTTGACGGTATTTCTTTGATTGTTTGGACAGTCGATAATAAGATAAAAGCATTGAAAGAGTTTGGCTGTAATTGTAATAACTACAATCCTTACAAAGAGAGTGAAACACCATTGTTTAGAGATGAAAAAGTGAATTGGTTTTAAGGTGATTACTATGGATATAGATAGATTTTTCAAAACAGTTTTATCACAAAATGCAGAAGAACTTAGGAAATTTTTTCAAAAAAATGCCGCTATAAAATGGCATTGCACAAATGAGTTATTTACCTTAGATGAGTATATAAAAGCAAATTGTGAATATCCAGGAAACTGGAATGGAGAAATAGAACGAATCGAAGAAAATGCAAATACCATTATTCTGGCTTGCCGAGTCTTTCCAAGAGATAATAGTGAGTCTTTTCATGTAGTAAGCTTTATCCATCTTAAGGATGATTTGATTATTGAAATGGATGAATATTGGTCTGATGATGGAATAGCACCAGAATGGCGTAAGAAAATGAAAATTGGGAAACGCATTAGGTAAATTGGTTTAAGGAGATAAAATATTGATAGAAAGTAGACCTGAGTTTGATAAAATCACATCGTTTTATGAGTTTAATAAATACTATTGGTATCATGAAGAACTTTCACAGATATGCAAGTCATTAGGATTAGAATACAGAGGTACAAAACAGGAACTCAATTATATTATTGAGCAGTACTTTAAGGGCGATTTGATTAAAAAGTCATCAATAAAAAATGAAAAGAAACGAGTAGAAACTATTACCTTAGATACTCCATTACTTGAATGCGGGTTCTCCTTTAACACACATTTCAGAGAATATTTCTCAATTTTAACAGATGTTTCGCCATTTAAATTTACTGCTGATATGGCTACTGCATGGAGAAAAGTAAAAAGAGAAAATGATTTGAGTTTTACAATTCAAGATATGCTAAAAGTTTATTATGGGAAATCAAATTATGCTAAGTATGACAATTCGATTTGTCAATGGAATAAATTTTTAAAAGATTTCTGTGCAGACGAAAATAGTTACAACTACTCAAATAAATTAAAAGTAGCCTCTATTCTTTGGAAAGAAGTCAGAAATTCAAGAAATTAAAAAATTTATTCAAAGAATCTTTTGACTGAATATGCCTATAAAATAAAAGAGTATTGCAAGTAGGATATTCTTATCTTACTAAACTAACAATTCAATAAAAGCTAACATGAAAGCAGTAAATCAAAAAAGGTTTACTGTTTTTTATTTGTCTAAAAGCGGAAAGGAGGACTTATGGAAGAAAAAAGAGATATAAAAGAAACACTAAAAATAATGAGAGAGAATTAAGCAAAATAAAATAATTAAATCTCCCTTAGATTTTCTAAGGGCGCAATTATACACCCTAAAGGGTGCTTGCGTCCTGCGGAGCCAAACCCTTGCAGGGAGCAACAACCATTCGCTTTTTAAAAGTCAAGGGTAAATAAACTCGCTAACGCTCGCCCTTGACTTTTAAAATTTGAAATGAACAAAACAATTAAGCCGACATACTGAAACAACAAAAATTAATTCAGTAGTCGGCTTTTTTAATTCTATCATTTCAAAACGCTCATTCACAAAGTGGATATAGAAAATCTATTAAGCCTCCACCTAAAACAACAAAGAAAGAAAGGAAGTGATAAAAATGGCAGACAGTTTTCATTTTTCAGTAAACATAATATCAAGAGGAAAAGGAAAAAGTGCAGTAGCAAGTGCAGCATATATAAGTGGAGAAAAAATAAAAAATGAATGGGATGGAGTAACCCATGACTATATAAGAAAAGAAAAAGTATTAGTAAAAAATATAATATTACCTGATCATATACCAAAAGAATTTAATGATAGGTCTACCTTATGGAATAAAGTAGAAATGGCAGAAAAAAATTCTAATGCACAACTAGCAAGACAATTCATAATAGGACTACCAAAAGAATTAACTTTAAGTGAAAATAAAAACCTAGTCGAAAGATTTATAAAAGAAAATCTAACATCACAAGGAATGATAGTAGACCTAGCAATTCATGATGAAAGTAGAAAGGGAAATCAAAACATCCATGCTCATATAATGACCATAGTAAGACCAATAAATGAAGATGGAACATGGGGTCAGAAAAGTAAAAAAGAATATATCTTAGATGAAAAAGGAGGAAAGATTTTAAACAAAAATGGAAAACCAAAGACAAGAAAAGTAGAACTAACAACCTGGAATGATAAGGGCAATGTAGAAAAATGGAGAGAAAATTTTTCAGACCTTTGTAATGAATATCTAGCAAAAAACAAAATAGAAAAAAGAGTAGACCATAGGAGTTTTAAAAGACAAGGCATAAAACAAATACCAACAATACATCTAGGAGCAAGTGCTAGTGCAATGGAAAGAAAAGGAATAAGAACAGAAAAAGGAGATATAAATCGTGAAATAAAAAAACAGAATGAACTATTAAAAAACATAGGCAATGAAATAAAGAAAATAACATCATGGTTAGCAGGCTTCAAAGATAAGCTAAAAGAATCATATAGGGAATATAAAGACCAAAGTAAAAAGCAAATTGAAAATGAATCAGGACTCTTTAACCTCTATGAATATTTAAGCTTCTATCAAGAAATGCAAGAAAATAATAGAGCTGAATTATCATTTTATGGCAAAAGAAACAAAGCAATCTATGATCTAAAAAGATATGCAAGTGGAATAAATTATCTAAGAGAAAACAAAATAAAAACCATATCAGACCTACAAGGACATATAAACACCCTAAGAAGTAAAAACTCTGAAATATATAAGATCATAAAAGAAAACAGTCAAAAGATAGAAGACCTTAACAAATGCTTAGCCTATGCAAAGACTGTAAGAAAAACAAAAGCAACCTACCAAGAATATGAAAGCAAGAAAATATTCAAAGAAAGCTTCTACAAGAATAATCAAAAGGAAATAGACCAATATATAAGGGCAAGAACCTTAATTGAAAAAATTAGTGGAAAGAAAAATTTAAGAGAAAAAGAATGGTTAGGAGAAATTAAAAACTTAGAAGATGAAATCAGTAAATTAAATACAGAGTCAGAAAAAATAAGGGAAAGATACAAGGAAATAAATCATATTAAATATGCAGTAGAAGTAGTCAATGAAGAATATGGTATCGACTTATCAATAGAAATTGACAAGGCAATCAAGAGAGGAGAAAAAGAAAGTATCATAAAAAAGATAAAAGAGTATAAGCAAGATAGTGATAACTTTAATAAAAAAAGACAAATGACCAAAGACTATTACAAAAATCAAGAAAGATAAGACCTGGTAAAAATATCTTATCCAAGCTATAATATGACCAAACAACTAAAGGCAGATCTAGGAGGTAATAGAGATGAATAAAAGGCAAGAGCTAATAGATGAACTCATAAAAGCAAATGAAGATGGAACATACAAAACATATAAAAGCACAGAAGAAATAAAAGCGATGAACAATGAAGAAGTGCAGATTATATATTCCAACATGAAAAATTATCTATCAGACAAAAGAACACACACAAACTACTAAAGGTGGAAAGGTATTGTAAGCTATTTAAAAGTATAAAAGGTACAAATACCTAAGAAATATATAAAAACATCTAAAATAAGCATTCCACCACCAAGAACAATAAAATAAAAACAACCAAAGGGAAGTATAGAAAAATTAAAACCTATACTTCCCTTTTTTTAATTCAAACAAAGGAGAGAAAAGCATGATAAACGAAGAAATAAGCAAAGAAGCAGGTCAAGCAGCACAAACCATAATAACATACACAATAAAGGCAGCAAAAGAATCAATCAATCTTGAAAAAGAAATAAGAAAAAAGATGAATGATACTTTAGAAAAAGCAAACGGAAACCTAAAAAGCCTTATGGGAAATGAAATGAAAATAAAAGACCTCTACAAGAAAGGACAACTAGAAAATATAAGCATAGATCAAAGCAATCTCAAAGACTTAAAAAAAGAACTAAACAAACTTGGAGTAAGTTTCTCAGTAATGAAAAACATAGAAAGCCAAAACTATGAAGTATTCTTCCAAGCCAAAGACATAAAAGTAATGGAATATGCCTTTAAGCAAGTCATAGCCAAAGAAAATAAAAAAGAAAAAGAAAGTATCCTAAAACAAATAAAGAAATACAAAGACCTATCCAAGAACAAGGATAAGACAAAAGAGAAAGTCAAAAGGAAAGTAAAAGAAAAAGTAAAACCAAGCAAAAAAGATATGACCAGAGAAATCTAAGGGAGTAACGAAAAGTTACACCCTTAAATAACCATAATAACAAGACTTCCGAAAAGCAGAAGTCCAGACTTCCGAAAATCGGAAATCAAGAATTTCGATTATCGAAAATCAAGAAAGGAGCAGATATGGCAACAAACAAAAGATATTATTGGATAAAATTAAAAGAAGAATTTTTCACAGATAAAATAAACAGAGGACATTGTCCTTAATGAGTTCAACCCATGTCCGACAAGAGATAGAGATAGAGAAAGATATAGAGTTAGATAAAGAGAGAGAGGGAGAGATAGAAAATATTTAATATTTTTGGTATAATTATAGAAATTAGACTTTGAAAATATTATGGATAATTGGCTTAAGAGCTGTAAACTAAATGAAATAAAGAGAAAATGGCTACAAGTTGTAGCCCCAAAAATATATAGGAGGTGAATTTTGTGGCAGAACAAAACAAGGAAATTGTAGTTATAGATGAAACTACAATTAAAAGTAAGATTTACTATATACGAAATCAAAAGGTTATGCTTGATTTTGAGCTTGCTGAAATATATGGGTATGAAACAAGAGCTTTTAATCAACAGGTAAAAAGAAATAATGAAAAATTTGATGATGATTTTATGTTCCAATTAACCGATGAAGAAGTATATGAACTTTCAAGATCACAAAATGTGACCTTGAAGAGAGGAACAGGTAGAGGAAGTAATATAAAGTATAATCCATATGCCTTTACAGAACAGGGAATATATATGCTCATGACTGTATTGAGGGGAGAACTTGCAGTTAAACAGAGCAAGGCTTTAATACGAATGTTTAAGCAGATGAAAGACTTCATCATTGAAAACCAAGATTTTATCAGCTCAAAGGAATTAGTTCAAATAGCAATTCAAACAAATCAAAACACAAATGATATTGCAAGGATAGATAGTAAGATTAACACATTAGCTACTAAAGAAGATTTGAAAAAGGTAATGGATAATTTTATAGACCCGGAAACATATAAACATTTCCTCTTGATGAATGGAGATAAGATAGAAGCTGATGTTGCCTATACAAAAATATATAAATCAGCAAAGAAAAGCATTTATGTAATAGATAACTATATCGGACTTAAAACATTAGAACTTTTAAGAGCTGCAAGAGATAAGACTCAAATCGTAGTCTTTAGTGATAATGTCAAGAACAAGGATATGCTTACAAAAAACATCTTAGATGATTTTAGAAAAGACTATCCTAATATAGACCTGAAACTGAAGATAGCAGGTAAAAAATATCACGATAGATATATAGCAATAGACTTTGGAACAGAAAATGAAGCCTTTTATCTTTGCGGAGCATCGTCAAAGGATGCGGGAAATAAAATATCAAGTATTACCAAGATAGAAGAATCTTCTAAAGATATGTACCATGATATGTTTAGTAAGATGTTAAATAATAAAGACTTAAAAATTTAATATACAAAAATAAAAATCAAAATAATTTACGTAAGGCGGTAGAAGTAAAAACTATCGTCTTTTTTTATTTAAAGAAAGGTAGGAGAGCATGGCAGATAAAAGAATGTTTTCACTAAAGATAGTAGATAGCGACTTATTTTTGGATATGCCACTAAGTAGTCAATGTCTGTATTTTCATTTATCAATGAGGGCAGATGATGATGGTTTTGTAAATAATCCTAAGAAAATCATCAAAATTATCGGAGCTAATGAAGATGACCTGAAAATACTTATTGCCAAAGGTTTTGTGATAGTTTTTGATCAGGGAATTATCGTCATTACTCATTGGAAGATAAATAACTTTATTAGAAAAGACAGATATAAGCCAACAATGTATATAGAGCAGAAACAACAGCTTTATCAGACGGAAAATGGAGCATATATTTCAGAAGAAAAAGTTGGTTGTCATCTGGTTAACCAAAGGTTGTCAAGTGGTCAACCCAGTATAGATAAGGGTAGATTAGATAAGGTTAGTATAGATAAGGGGAGAGAGGGAGAGATAGAAAAAGATAAAAAGTCCACCCCCATTTTTTATGGAGAATACAAAAATGTAAGGTTAAGCAAAGAAGAATATAAAAATCTTAAAGAAAAATTAAACTCACACACAGAAATAATGATAAATAAACTATCCAGATACATGGAAAGCAGTGGTAAGACCTATCAAAACCACTATGTGACAATCTTAAAATGGTATGAAGAAGATAAAGACAAACTAAGACAGAAAGGTGGAAATAAAAAAATGAACTATGATGTAGGAGAATCTTTATAGATAAAAAGAGGTGGAAAGCCACTATTAAAGACTTTAAGTCTAAAAAGGTATCAAAGTATGCCAGAGATAATAAAAAGATAAATATGACACTTAAAAGGCGATTAGAAAATTAAAAATCTAATCGCCTTTTTTTATTGCAACAAAAGGGAGAAATTATATGGAATTAAAAAAGAAAAAACGAAGTGAAAAAATCAACTATGAAATAAAGCGAGTATATGTAGGGAAAAAGCCGATTGAAGAAGTATTTGAAGATATTATCGAGCATGTAGTCGAAAGAAACTTAGAAAAAGACAGAGAAAACAAACAAACGCAAGCGTAAGTATTGATTGACTAAGCGGGAGTATTTTAGTATAATTTAATTATTGAGATAGTCCTGTTTAGAGAAAGGAGATTGAAATTGAGCAGGACTAAAAAATATGTAGCAGGACTTTATTGTAGACTATCAAAGGACGATGGAAACTCAGTTGAGAGTATGAGTATATGGTCACAAAAAGTAATGTTAAAACAATTTGCAGAAAGTAACAGTATCGCTATTTATGATTATTATGTAGATGATGGTTATTCGGGAACAAACTTTGAAAGACCATCATTTAAGAAGATGATTACTGATATTGAAAACGGAAAAATAAATTGTGTTATAACAAAAGACTTATCAAGGTTAGGAAGAAACTATCTTCAAAGTGGAGCATATATCGAAATGTACTTTCCACAAAAGAACATAAGATATATTGCAATAACAGATGGTATAGACACATTAAATAGCAATCAAAATGATATTATGCCATTTAAAAACATTCTCAATGAAATGTACGCAAAGGATACTTCCAAAAAAGTTAAAAGTGCAATTCAAAGCAGAATGAGAGAGGGAACATATATAGGCTCTAAAGCTCCATTTGGTTATCTTAAAGACCCTAATAATAAACGCAGATTAATCATAGATGAGAAAACTAAACCTATTATAGAACTCATTTATAAACTGTGTTTAGAGGGTAAGGGTACTCAACTTATTAGCCAGGAGTTGATGAAGAGAAAAATTCCAAGACCAAGTGCTTTTGTTGAAAATGCTGAAAAGCTTTATGGACTAACAGAAGAAAATAAATATCAATGGTCACATAGAATGGTGTTAAATGTTTTACGAGATCCAGTTTATTGTGGAAATATGGCAAGAAATAAAAGACCCACCTTATCATTTAAGAACTCAAAAAGAATGTATATTCCTAAAAGTGACTATATTTATGCTAGAAATACCCACGAGGGAATAGTCAGCGAGGAAGTATGGGAACAAGTTCAAACAATGGTCGATAAGAGGAAGTGTAACAATAAAAAGGGACTCTATTATGACAACATTTTTCAAGGACTTGTAAGATGTCCTAAATGTGGTTATGCATTGACACCAAAAACTGATTATAGGCTTAAAAAGAAAGAACTCATAGACTTTGTTCACTTTTCTTGCTCCACATATAAAAAATATGGGGTAAATGCTTGTTCATCACACAGAATTGAAGCTAGGGATCTATATAATATTGTTCTTGAAGATATACAATATCATGGAAGTATGGCACTATCTGCTAAAGAGGACTTTGTCGAAAAGATAATAGAAAAGATTGAAGTAGAAAAAATTGACGAGGGGAAAGAACTATCTAACAAGCTGGAGCTTAAAAAGAACCAATTAGCAGAATTAGATAGAAGCTATGAACAGTTATATGAAGATAGGTTAGAGGGAAATATAACCGAAAGAAACTTCAATCTAATGAATGTGAGCATATCTAAAAAACAAGACAAGTTAATCGAGGAAATAAAGGTCTTAGAGGGCGATATAGAAGTATCTTTTGAAACTGAAGATAACTACAAAAAATTCATGAATAATATTAGCAAGTACGCTAAGATAAAATCGCTAAACAGATATATTTTAAATCAAATAATAGATAAGATATATGTCTATGACAAGGAAGAAATAGACGGTCAAATTAGCCAAAAGGTTGAAATTCACTACAAGTTTATAGGTAAATTAAATTGACCACTTCGGACTACTCACCAGACCTAGAGCAAAGAAGTGGTAGAATTGTTCGCCAAGGTAATGAAAATGATAAAGTTAATATCTTTAGATATGTAACAGAGAATACCTTTGACGCCTATTTATGGCAGACAATAGAGAATAAGCAAAAATTCATATCCCAAATAATGACAAGCAAGACACCTGTGCGTGTTGCTGAAGATGTTGATGAAGCAAGTCTATCTTATTCAGAAATTAAGGCTTTAGCTACTGGTAATCCTCTAATTAAAGAAAAAATGGATTTAGATAACGAAGTTACAAAACTAAAAATGCTGGAAGCAAACTACAAGTCTAATAAATATAAGCTTGAAGATAAGGTAAATAAAATTTATCCTCAAAGTATTTTAAAAACTGAAATGGAGATAAAGGCAGTTAAAGAAGATATTGCAAGTGTTGAAAAATTAGGAGAAGGAGATAGCAAATTCACTTCAATCAGTCTTGGGGCAAATAAAATTTTAGATAAGAAAGAGGCTGGAGAGAAGCTATTAGAAGAAATAAAAAAGGTAAAGATAAATGATAGCAAGGTTATTGGTAAATATAGGAATTTAGACTTACAAGTTTCATATAACTTTATGACTAATACTCACACCTTTAAACTTCTAGGAAAAGCAGAATACTTCGGAGAGTTTTCAAACTCTACTGATGGTAATATAACAAGGCTTGATAATGCAATTGAAAAAATGCCTGCAAGACTTGAAAGGTTGAATCAAAACCTTGAAAACTATAAAGAATCTTTAGAAAATGCCAAAGTAGAACTGACTAAACCATTTGAAAAAGCAGATGAGTTAAGGGATAAGACACTAAGACTAGCTGAAATTAATAAACTTTTAGATATGGGAGAAGTGGAAGAATTAGAAAACCAATCACCATTATTAGAAGATTTAAAAAGGGCGATAGTTGATTATTCTAACTATGAGTTTTCAGAATCTAATAGCTATGAAGACTTTGACAAATTATATCCTGATTTAAGCCATATAGGACTTGCCTATACAGAAACACCTGATGGTAAGCATTCGATTCAATATGAGGTAAATTTGGAAGAAAAAACATGGACTCAGTATGTAGACAATGTAGCTATTAGAACAGAATCTTTTGTAGAGAAAGATATATCCAACTCACAAGCTATTAAAGATATGACCGAAGCTATAAAGATGTCTAGTTTTGATGATCTGGTATCAGTAGATGAAGAAGATTTAAAACAAGCACTGGGCTTAGAAATAGATGATGACGGAAACTTCTATGATCCACTAGCAAAAGATCTTGATAATGATGGAATACCAGATAGGTATGACAATGATTTTAAAGATAGTGATTACTTTGAATCAACTTATGATGTAGAGGATAATCTTCACACAAGGGAGGAGAAACCATCAATATTGGGACAAATATCAAAATTCAAATCAGAAGAAGAAAAAGATAAAAATCAAGAAAAAAACGAAAAAGGACAAGAAAGGTAGAGGAGGGCGAAAGGCTCTCCTTATTTAGTACAAGGAGGAAATTATGGAATACAAAGATATTAGAGAAAACTTAGAAGAAATGATGAATGATAATTACAAGGACTTTATAAAAGCACTTGTGAGTATAGAAAAAGGTGTTAATGATGAAAAGGCACTTGAAGAAGTCTATGTTTTATATATGATCAAAGACACAACAGGTCTATTAAATGATGACTTTGACTATATGATTGATGATATGAAAGAACAAGGTAAGATTGTTGAAAATGTCAGTGACATTGAAGAAAAAGATGATCTTATAAATCTTGTCGGTAATATAGTTGGAAAAGTAGAAAATCTTGAAAGAGAAAATGCAAATGGAGAAAAGTTCAAGGTAAGCAACTTTTCAATTGTTTCAAAAGATAACGATGGAAATAAAGTTTATACCAATTGTTCAGCTTATGGAGATAAGACAAAAGATTTAGAGAATCTAAAAAAAGGAGATTTTGTTAAAATATTTGGTCAAGTAAAAACAAGTATTGATAACAACGGAAAAGAACATAAGAATGTTCGTATTTTATCTTCTAAGCTCTTAAAAGCAAAAGAACAAGTAAAGAGTCAAGACAAGGATAAAAAGTCCATATTAGGGCAAATAAAAAGCTTTAAGACAGATGACAAAGCTAAGTCAAATAAAAAACAACAGAGCAAAGGTGCAGAGAGATAAATATCGGCAGTCTTCGGACTGCCTTTATTTTTTTGTAAATTTGCAGTATTTACTCATATAAATAAGTTTTAAATGCTCTAAGATAAATACATAAGAAAATAAGTCTTATTGATATGAGGTTTATAAATGAATGTAATTGAAGTGAAAAACATGAGTAAAAATTTTAAAAACAAGAAGCTTTTTAATAATTTTTCTCTAGAAATTGAAGCTAATACAGTCCATGCCCTTGTTGGTCCTAATGGCGCTGGTAAGACTTCTCTGCTTAGGATACTCACTGGTCTTTATGAATAAGATGGTGGCGAAATTAAGATTAAGGGAAATCATGCAATGTTACTTGAAAATGACTATCTGTATGAAGATAAAACTGGGATAGAAAATATTAAATTATACGGTGTGTATTTCGGTTATGGTTTAGATTCTTATCAAAAATATTCTGACTTGTTAGAAATTACAAATGATCTGGGTAGAAATGTTTCGACATATTCTAAGGGTATGAAGAGAAAATTATCTTTGTTAATTATTGTAATGATGAATAGAGAGATAATATTTTTAGATGAGGTAACTAGTGGGGTAGACCCAATCTCAAGAGTCGAGATAAGAAAGCTTTTAGATAAAAATGCCGCACTTATGTCTCTTATGACACTTAACTATAAACCATTATGGATACAGTTAGCAAAAAAAGGACTAAAGAAAACAGATGTAATAGCTATGGCAGGACTTACAACAAATGTTATGGCACAAATGGGCAAGGATAAACCAATAACAATGAAAAACATAGAAAAGATATGTAAAGCTCTAAAATGTACGCCTAATGATATATTTAGTTTTGAAAATACATTTGAAAGTGAGATTTAAAATCAACAGAGATATATTAAAAATACAAAAAATATTATTTTAAATGGTCAAAACACTTGACTATTTTTTAAATCTATTATATACTCAAGGCGAAGATAGTCAAAGTTACAAAAATAAAAAAATAAATGAAACTGCAATTTACATAGGAGGTAAGATAGTTGGAATTTTCAGATGGTGAACTACTAGTAATGGAAGAGTTGTGGAAAGGTGATATATTAGATGAAAATGGAGAAATTCAAGCCTTAGCCTTATCAAAAATATTAATGGAAAGGCACAATATAAGCAAAACATCTTGCTACACATTTTTTGGAAGATTAGTAGAAAAAGGGGCGATAGCTAGAAGATATCCTAAATATACAATTAGAGTACTTGTATCAAGAGAAGATGCTCTTTTGAATAAGCAAAAAGAAGCCTTTCATAAACTTTTTAAGGGATCGCTTTTAAATATTTGCAAAACGTTTTTACAAAACGAGGAAGTCACAAAAGAAGAAATAGAAGAAATGAAAAAATTAATAGCAAGCTTTGACGAAGAGGAGAAAGAAGACCAAGAGGAAGCTAAGAATGACACTAAGTCTAACTAGTGTTCTTATACTCGAAAAATCTATAAAAAGTCTTTTCTTGTTAGCTATAATTTTCTTAGTTAGACCAATCTTAAATAAAAAAGCCTTTAGGTCAGCAAGCCTTATTTTGTGGGTAGTCTTATTAATCTATTTAATAAGTCCCTATGAACTTGAAATCGGAATAGAAAGTGTAAAGAACAATAGTATCCTATCATATTTGATAGCTTTAACAAATCTTTTTAATTCTTGCTTATGCTGGTTAATAAATAAACTAGGCTATATATTTTTTAAACTAAACCGACTAATAGGTTCGATTTTGATTTTTACTTACCTAGGAATAAAAATTTATAAATTCCATAAAGTTATGAAAGGCTCAGCCCTAACTGAAAACAGCCTGTGCAAGGAAAAAATAAGGGAATTTGGATTGAAAAGAAAAGTAGAGATTTATATCAATAACAATTTAAAAACTCCCCTTACCTTTGGAATCTTAAAACCTAGGATAATCTTACAAGATCATATCCTAGCTGATAAAAAATTGCTAGACCATGTTTTGATCCATGAACTAATGCATATAAAGAAATTTCATATCCTACTCAACCACCTGGTAAATATATTAGCCTGCCTATATTGGTTCAATCCACTCTTGTGGTTAAGCTTAAAATACCTAGACCAGGACATTGAAATAAATTGCGATAAGCTAGTGGTTCAACAATTAGGCGACACAATAAAAAATAGAAAAGAATATTGCATGTCAATGCTAAAGTTATTAGAAATAGGAAGTAATACAAATAATTTAGTTTTAAAATTAAACCCAAATAAAGAAAGGATACTTATTATGAAACAATGGAAGAAGAAACTTACAGGATTGGTAGTATTTATATCGACATTTACATTTTGTTTGCCAGTATTTGCTAATGTGGCTGATCTAAATCAAAATAGGATTGATACAAAAGGTGAAATAGTTACTAATATTAACTCGGAATTTGGAGATAGAGTTCAAATAATAAGTGACGAAGAGTATCAAAAGTTAGAATTAGGAGAAGTATCGAGGACAGGTCTTAGAGCAGCAAATGTTGATGAGAATATAAGATTAAAAAGATTTGATAAGATAGACTATGAATTTAACATGGATACCTGGACAGGTCCAGTTCATGATGGTTTTACAGTTAGATTAAAAGATATGTCTTGCTCAGGTGGAATTAAATATCAGGTTATTATTGAAGAAGATGGAAAAATTATATATAACAAATTTTTTTCTTCAGACTCAATATTAAAGGTTAAGGCTAATAGAGGAAGTAGATATGTTGTTACGATTGATAATGAATCAAATAAAACATTATCAGGAAAGGTAAAGATAAACTCATATGTAAGATAGATAGGAGGTGAAATAATGGATTTAAATCCTTTGAGATATAGTAATGGCGATTAGTTTAGATGCTATATTCTATAATATAGCTAGAAACAACAGTTGGAAAAATAGATAATATTTGATCTTAATGTCAAATATATTGAGGTCAGACAAAATTATATGAGGAGGTTAGAAATGAAGAGAAGATTTACTCTATTAATAGCCATGGTGATGCTGTTAACAGCAATGGCAACAAATGTATTTGCTTCATCAGATCCAAATATTTATATTCATAATCAAATTGTAAAAACGGATGTAGTTCCATTTATTAAAAATGAAAGGACTATGGTTCCTTTGAGGATAATTTCAGAAAATCTCGGGTACAATGTTCAATGGAATCAGAAAAAACAAGAAGTAAAAGTATCAGACAGAAATTTAGAAGTAAAGCTATATATTGGGAAGAAAGAAATAATTAACAATAATCATAAAGAAGTCCTCGATGTTGCTCCCCTAATTAAAAACGACAGAACTTTCGTACCATTACGATGTATTGCAGAAGCTTTTAATCAAGTTGTAATCTGGGATCAAAAGGCAAGAAATGTTCATATTACTAGGGAAAAGGATATACCTAGTAACAAAAACGATTATATTGGACGGTTTGTATTAATTAATAGTATAGATGTATCTAGCTCAAAAGGTGATAAAAAATCTCCAGAGAGTTTAAGAATAGGTGATGTTGGTTTAATTCTTAAAAGTGAAGGGGATTATTTATACATTGATCTAATAAAACCCCAAGGAGAAGCAACTGAAGATTGGTCTTTTGCCAAAGGATATGTTTTGAAGAAAGATTGTATTTTAAATCCAAGACCTAATGAGCTTGATTTGATTTCTAATGTATGTAGATTAAAAAATGGACAAATTAAAGTCCAAGATTCTATAAACGGAGAAACCTACGAGGTAGACGGAAATAGATTTGCAAACATTAAGAGAAAAGAAAAGAACCAACTATTAATAGAAATGCCTGGTGGTGCAAATAGCGCATGGGTTTCAAAGAACGATGTTGATTTTGGTTTAGAGTACTTCACAGGAAATCTTAATAATTAATTTATTTATGGCAAGAGATTTTTGTGAGCGAAATCTAAATACGTTCAAAAGATATTGAGAGGAAAAGCATCTAGAAAATTCTGGGTGCTTTTTTGATGCCTAAAATTAAGGAGGTGAGATATTGGCAAATAGAATAAAAGGGATAACTGTTGAGATTGGTGGGGACACTAGCAAATTACAAACGGCTCTAAAACATGTTAATACGGAGATAAAACATACTCAATCAGAACTGCGTGATGTTAACAAACTTCTTAAACTTGATCCTGGCAATACTGAACTTATCTCACAAAAGCATAAGCTATTAGTACAGACCATAGAAGAACAATTAAAAAGAAAGAAGCAAAAAGAAATATAAAATCATCATAGAAACATAAATGATATTTCAAAAGACATAAAATTTTAATAATGAAACTTTGAAAGGGATAGCAAAAATGTTATCTCTTTTTTTATTACAATAAAGGAAATAAGTATGAAAAAATTAGAACAAATAAGACAAGAGTCAAAAGATATAAAAGATAAAATTGACGATACAGAAGAAAGATTAAGGCAACTAAAAAACCAAGAAAAAAAATGACAAGAGAGGTAGAGGAGGGCGAAAGGCTCTCCTTATTTAGTACAAGGAGGAAATTGGGAAATATAGCTGGAAAATTAGAAAATCTTGAAAGAGAAAATGCTAATGGAGAAAAGTTCAAGGTAAGTAACTTTTCTCTTGTTTCTAAAGATGATGATGGAAATAAAGTTTATACTAATTGCTCAGCCTATGGAGATAAGACAAAAGATTTAGAGAACCTTAAACAAGGTGATTTTGTTAAAATATTTGGTCAAGTAAAAACAAGCATTGATAACAACGGAAAGGAACATAAAAACGTTCGTATTTTGTCGTCTAAGCTCTTAAAATCAAAAGAACAAGTAAAGAGTCAAGATAAAGATAAAAAGTCCATATTAGGGCAAATAAAAAGCTTTAAGACAGATGACAAAGCTAAGTCAAATAAGAAAGACCATAGCAAAGGAGCAGAGAGATAAATATCGGCAGTCTTCGGACTGCCTTTATTTTTTTTGCTATATTTAAACAGATTGTATAATGACGTCATAAGTCGACTTAGGAAAATGTTGAAGATATTATTTTGTTAGTTCATGATTAGGATATCTGGATATATTTAAATCAAGAAATCTTGATGTTATATAACATATAATGTCATAAGTAGATGATTATATAGAGGCATCAATAGTCAAAATAAGAATACTTAGAAAAATACAATTAAGCTATTGACGCCTAATACTATACGACATATAATATAGGCAAGGATACTATATGACATATAGCATAATAAGTTTAAAAGTGAGGTGATTGGGATTGTTTGAAATAGATACTCGAGTTTTGGAGCTATGTGTTTTAATAGCAATCGATAAGGAAGATACCTATGGGTACAAGTTGACCCAAGAGTTATCAGATGAATTTAATATTTCAGAATCTACCGTTTATCCAGTATTAAGAAGGTTGCAAAAATCCAATTATCTTGCAACATATAATAAATCCATAAATGGAAGAAGTAGGCGATATTACACTTTAACGGATGATGGAAAAAAAGAATTGGAGAAGCAATTAGAAAGCTGGTCAAAGTATAAAAATACAGTAGATGATTTTATTTTGAAAAGTAAGGAGGGTAGAGATGATTAGGAAATCTTTTTTACAAACTTTGGATAAAAAATTAAAGAAATTTGATAACAGAGAAAGAGAAGAGGCAATTCTATTTTACTCAGAGTTATTTGATGAAATGAATTTAGCGGATGAAGATCAAATACCAAATCAATATGATGTAAATAAAATTGCTAGGGAATTAAATGTATCTATGAAAATAGATAACTGGGAAGATGAAAACAGTTCAATTAAGAAAATTTTTAAAGGGATACCAATAATTACCTTAAGTATTTTATCACTACCAACAATTTTGGTAGGATTAATAGTATTCTTGGCTTTATTGTTTACAGCTATTTTTTTAATAGCTGCTACTTATTTCACGGTAATCTTATTGGTTATTGGAACAGTAAAAAATTTCTTTTTAGGTGGATTCTCGATAGCAAGTTTATGTTTGCTACTGGGAGTAATACTTTTAGTTATTTCAGCAACAGGGATATTGATTGAAATAATTAACCTAATTGGGAAATTAATAATAAAAAGAATCAAGGAAAAAAACATCAATAGTTAGAAAGGGGTTTTAATATGAAAAAGAAATTATGGATCACCTTGGCATTAGGTATAGTTTTAACTCTTGTCGGATGCAATATGGGAGGAAAGCTAAATCTAAAATTATCTGAAGATGAATATTATATTGACAAAAATGGCTTAGATCCTGTAGTGGCATCTAGTTATACAGGAACAAAAAAATTTGAAAAAATCAAAGAATTACAAATTGATACAAATATTACAAATATAGAGTTAATATCCAATACAAGTGAAAATTACAATGTAGAGATTGAAAATTTAAAATCAGACTATGTGAGTCCTATAGAGGCCGAAGAAAAAAATGGCGTAATTAGTATCTCTAACAAGCTATTAAAACAAAAACCAATAGGAATACTAGACGAAGAATCATCTAAATTGAAATTGGTAATTGAAGGACCTATCGAAAACATAGATAAGATTTCTATAAATGATAGAGTTGGTTCAATAAGTATTAAGAATGCAACGCTTAAGAATGTAGGCATTAAGGGTAATGCAATCGATGTTGATCTTACTGATTCAACGATTACCAAATTAAATCTTGATTTAGAATTATCAGATTTAAGTATGAGTTCTACAAATATTAGTGATAGTAAACTAAATTTAAATAAATCTCGAATCTTTGGAGAAAAAAATGAGTTTAAAGGAGATAATATATTGAATTTCTCTATTGTTGAAGGCGAACTTGGTTTAAAAAATTATGATGAGATATTTAATCAAAATACGCCTAATAAAATAAAATTAGAAGGTAAACTAAATAGATTTGAATTTATCAATGAGAGGTGAAAAGATCATGAAATATATTAAAGCTGAGATTTTTAGAATTTTTCATACAAGAAATTATCTTAAATTTATCTTTGCTATTACATTGATATTACTAGGAAGTATGATTTATTCATCCATAGACTCTAATTCGGGAGAATATTTTGAATCTATGGAAACATTTTTAAAGATTGTTAGTATTATAATTTCAATTTTTTTCAGTGTAACTATTTTTAAGAAAAAAGATATAAAAGTAGAGCTACTGTCAATGGGGCTTAGTAGAAAACGCATATTTGTATGTGATCTTATTACTTTACAAATTTTTACTCTTTTCTCTATAGTAATAATGGGAGGATTGATTTTATTATTCAGTTTATTAAAAAATCTAGTAGGAGCTGATTACATTGGAAGATCATATATCGGATTTGTCTATTTCTTGATTAGAATGATAGTATTGATGATAAATGTAAACAATGGTGTCATGGGATTAACTTATTTATTGAACAATGTGGCTCTAGGCATTGCAACTTCCTTTGTTATAATTCCATCAGTTTTTCAAATCGGAATGTATATGACTGAAGGAAAAATCTACGATGTATTTAATAACCTTCTTCTAATACAACCATTCAAGCTATTAGATTTAGGATTGGCAACAGAGCAAATTGGAAATAGCTTTATGAAGACAGTTGGTATTAGTTTTGTTTTTGTCTTTGTAATTTATCTAATAAGCGGATATGTAAGATTTAGTAGAAAAGAAATCAATTGAGGTGAATTATGGATGCTATAGTAAAAACAGATAATCTTTCAAAAAAATATAATGACAAATACGCTTTAAATAACTGTTCACTAACAGTGAATAGAGGAGATATCTATGGTATAATTGGTAAAAATGGTGCTGGAAAATCAACACTGATGAAAATTCTCTGTGGAATTACCGAGAAAACTCAAGGTGATTATGAATTGTTTGGAGGGAAGAATCTTTCAGAAGGAAGAAAGAAAATTGGAGCAATTTTGGAAAATCCAACCTTGTTTGGTAATTTGACAGGTAAAGATAATTTGAGATATTTTGCCATTCAAAAAGGCATTACTAATGAGAATACTATAAAGAAATCTTTAGAATTAGTTGGATTAAGCTACGATGATGGTAAGGTAGTTAAAAACTATTCAGTTGGTATGAAGCAGAGATTAGCTTTATCTGTATGTCTTTTGGGGAAACCGGAACTTCTAATTTTAGATGAGCCTATTAATGGAATAGATCCTACCGGGATAGTAGAAATAAGGGGCTTATTGAAAAGACTAAATGAAGAAAATGGAGTGACTATTATTATTTCTAGTCATGTACTTCCGGAGTTGGAAAATTTGGTAAATAAAATAGCGATTATTAATGACGGTCAAGTGATAGATAAATTAAGTTTGGATGATTTGCATAGCAGAGATTTTAATTATATAGAAATCTACACTTCAGATATTAATAGAACTGTAGAGATATTAAAGGAACAAGAAATCTCCAAAATTGATATTCAAAATGGCAGGATTCGAGTTAAAGAAAATATAGAAGACAGTTCAGAGGTTGTTAGTCTATTAGTTAATAATGGCATAAAAGTCTATGAAATTTTTAGAAAAGAAGAAACATTGGAAGAATTTTATTTAAAGATGATTAGCTAATTTGTTAATGATTCAAATTAAAATAACCAGTAAAGCTTCTATGTCATTTAAATATATAGGGAAGAGACAGCTCCACATCAGGAGCTGTTTTTGCTTTGTGTAATCATGATATAATATGTGAGGGAAAGAGAATTTATTCTATAAATATATTCCCACATACGAGGCTTTTGAAAATTTTCAAAATTTATCAATACTGACCACTCAAGCCAAGTTGAGAGTGTAGTATTGATGTCAAGAAAATAAGATAAGAGGTTATAAGACTGTTGAAATCAATGGCTTTTAGTATTTTAGAAGAAATCTTAAAAGCCATTTTTCTTTTTGGAAAATACCTTGTGGAAATATATTTATAGTAAGAATGATAGGGGTGTGTAGACAGAATAGATATTTGGAGTTGTGTGGACAGGATGGCTTAAAACATAAAGTAAAAGATAATAGATACTAATAAGGGATATAGTCTGAGAAAAACATTAGAAATGCAATATATTTGATAAAGTGGTAAAATATAATTAGTAGAATGCTTATTATGTTATCAATTTTTTTAAATTGCGTAATAAAAAGGGGTGTGTAGAGTTGAATATAGTTGAACTAAAAGATATTGGTAAAAATTATGGGAAGAAAGTTGCCTTAAAATCGGTGAACTTACAAATACCAGAAGGGATTTATGGTATCTTGGGAAACAATGGAGCTGGTAAAACAACTCTATTACGTATGATAACCAACGTAATGAAACCTTCGACAGGTGAGATTCTTTGGAATGACAATAATATTATGTCCATTCAAGATGCGTATAGGGATGAAATAGGATACGTTCCGCAAGAGTTTTCAGTTCATCCTGCCTATACAGCAAAAGATTTTTTATCTTACATAGGAGCGCTTAAAGGATTAAGAAATCAGGAATTAAAAACGAGAATTGAGGAGGTCTTGGATTTTGTTAACTTGTCTGATGTGGCAGATAAAAAGGTGTATAGTTTTTCAGGGGGAATGAAGCGTCGAGTTGGAATTGCACAAGCGATATTAAATGATCCGAGCATTCTAGTTTTAGATGAGCCAACAGCAGGATTAGATCCAAAAGAAAGAAATAGGTTTTCCAACATTATCAGTAAGATGAGTAGTGAAAAAATTATTTTATTTTCTACACATATTATCTCCGATATTGATGCTATTACCTCGAAAGTAATTCTTGTAAACAACGGTGCAGTGAGTGGCATTAAAAAGGTTTCTGAATTGGTAGATTCTATTCATAATATATACGAGATTACAGTTAATACAGATACCTTTGAAGAATTAAGAAAAGATATTTTTATTATACGTATTAAAGTAATTGATGGGGGGATGATTGTACGCTATCATGGGCCAAAAATTGAAGGGGCTACTGAAGTCAATAGTAATTTAGAGGATTATTTTATTGTAAAAGGAGATTGATATGAAAGGATTAACAAGGTTAGAGCTTAAAAAAATCATACATAGCAATAGTGCCATATTGCTTGTTATTTTTTTTCTTATCATACTATCCTCCATTGTCTCCATATCAAGTGTCGATATTATAGACAACAATGGTGAATTTTATAGTGGTATAGGTGGATGGAAAATATTATCAGAACAAGCCAAAGTTTCGGATGGATATGTCACCAAAGAATACATGCTTAAAGAAAAAGAACGTTATGATAGAAGTAATGGGAAACCATATATCGAAGGAACTCGAACAGAGGATAGGAAACTTGGATTAAAATTAGTCTATCCACAAGATTTTCTATTCATGACGTTAAATGCTCCCTATGGACAAGATATTTTAACGACCTATATAGACATGAATTTGACAGAACAAGAAATGGAAGATTTTTATGTTAATTGGCCAAAGACAGTTATTGAAGTGCTTAAAAGGACAGAAACGCCGTATTCTGACCAAGAGTATAAATTAATATATTCCAAAGCGAAGGCGGTCGAAGAACCTTTCTATTATGCGTATAATATGGGGTGGCAGGCGTTTTCGAATTCTTTAGAACAGACTTGGTGGGGTTTTGCGATTTTTTTAAGTGTCCTCTTTGCATCTGCATTTCAAAAAAATTCAACGGTAGGCATGAGTGAAATTACGCTTTATAATCGAGAATCAAGAAAGAAATTATATGGTCATAAAATATTCGCTCAATTGCTATTTGGAGCAAGTATATACTTAATGTATATTTTATCAATTCTTCTAATTGTAGGTGTTATTTATGGACTTCACGGTTGGAATTCGTCCATACAATTTATTGATTCAATGAATATCTTTTCTCTCAAAGTATGGCAAGGGATATTATTTAAGATAGCAGTAGGGTTACTAGCTACGTTTATTTATGTATATTTTATATCCTTTTTATCTTTGTTATTAAAAAACGATAAAGGAACAATTGTAGTATTTACTTTATTAGAAGTGTTGTTAACATATAAATCTAATTGGCTGGCTAACACTTCTGAAGTAGTATTCAATCTACTTCCGCAAAATTTTATTCGTGGGATATTGAGTACGAATAAACTTTTTTTTATAGGAGATCAGATAGTTCCGTATGGGTTTGTAACAATAATGGTTGGCTGTCTATACATTCTTATTCTCGAATTTGCTAGTAAATGGTTATTGAGAAATTATTATATTTAAGGAGGGATCAGGAATGAAAAAGTTAAATACACTCCACAATGAAAACTTAAAAACGCTCTTAAGAGAAAAAATTGTTTTTGTTTACGGAATAGCCATTATCTTCATCATCCTATCCGGCCTTTTCAGTGTCTCAAAAGAATATTTATATCAAGAAAATATGGAAATTAGTGATGGAACAGAATGGAGATTTTTTATTGAAGATACTAAATTGTCTAATGAATCAATTTCTACAATGATAAAAAAATATATAGATGCTGATGTCTCCGAACGAAATACGATTGATGTTCAAGATCAGTTTATTGTAGAGAAGATAAAAAGGGTATATGGGGAAAATTGGAATACTCTTGAAAATGCCAATAAAAAGTTTTTTGGTGAAAGGGCGAAACTTATTGAATCACAAGATTCAGGAAAAACACCTACTTTACAATCATTACAAGATGGTTATGTCGAAGGTTGGAAAGTTATCGATACGCTTTTCCCACAAACACTTTATGTAATATGGCTATTTATTATGCTCATGTCAATCCCTATTTACCATAAAAGTAAAAGATCGGGATTTCATGAAATAAATATCAGCACAAAATATGGAAAAGACCAAATTAATAAAATCAATTGGATTAATGCCTATGAACTTTCAACTGGTATGTTCATCTTTGGGATCGTACTTCTTTACTTATTTGTTTGGAGTAGGTATAGCCTAAATGGATACCATCTAAATATTCAAACAATACCTAAATATTTTTTAGCAACGACATCCTGGAGCATATATAAAACATTTATAATGCAAATCCTTATTGCTTATATAGAAACACTTGTCATAGTAAATATTAGTTTAATTATCAGTATTCTAAGTAAAAGCGTCAAAGTGGGTTATGGTCTAATGGTTTTATTGGGTGCATGGCAGTTTACTTTGTTGAAATTATTTAGAAATAAGAGTCATATGATTTTCGTTAACTACTTACCTTCTGAAATTTTTAAAATTGAAAATTTCATCTATGTGGGGATAAAACTGGTGTTATTTCTCGTCTTATTATTTTTGATAAGTGAGTTGATCCTTTATGGATTTATTAGAAAAGTTAAAGAGCATGAATATGTATAGTACTTTTTTAATGTTTCAGAGGGCTGAGCATAAAAAACTATTCAATACTCATGAAGGATCGACAAAGTTATAGATAAGTGGAACAAAAAAAGTAACGGGAGTATATGATGTCCCGTTACTTTAGATAATCTTATATTTTAAAAATTAAAAAACAATCTATTTCTTAAATAAATCATCTTTAATCGAATAGTAATTCCCAACAAATAAAACTTCCCAAACTCCATCAGTATTTTTTTGCATAAGGACATCATCATAATTGCCATCAAGTCTTCGTGCTTCCATAACAATCAAATCAGATTTGTCGACATTAGCTATTAACTCGCTATTAGCTCGTGGTTCTCCATAAATTAATTTTTCAAATCTAGGGTCTACTGAAGTGCCTACAGTCATTTCTTCAGAGAACTCATCATATTTTGGATAAAGATCAGGATGCTCATCAATGTACTTGCTAAGCCCATTCATTATAGATACAAAATCTTCTTTTGATCTTTTTGGAGCTAATCCACTTCCAGCGACAAAAGAACCAGCAATTCCATCTTCTTTATATGTCTTTTCATTTTTCTTGCGTTGTTGAGAAATCTTTTGATCTATTGCAATATCTTCTTTACTTCTATCGAATTCATTCAAGTTATCATTAGACGTTAATTTAGAATTATTCATATTAGACTCAGTAGATTTGATATTTTTATAACCTGAAAATTTATTAATAGAAAATAATAGAAGTATAATTACAACGATAAAAACTGGTAAAATAAGATATTTTCTTTTCATTATTTTCTCCCCACCTCCAATTACTACATATATCATACTCCTTTATTCTATAAATAGCAATTGAATAGACCAGAAACAAAACAATCAGGTCCTGGATGTCGATGCTCTTGTAACGGTAGTACAAATTACGCCTACAATGACGATTCAGCTAGAAATTAACTGAGGAAAAATCTTTAAAAAAGTGCACAAATATATAGTGTGGTATCTAAGTATTAGTGCATAATCAGTCGTAAAAGTAAGTGGACTTCCTATAAATTTTTAATCATGCCACTTATTCTTGTAAACTTTGTAAATATAATTATTGGGATATTATTTACAGGTAGGTTCTATAAAACGCACAGTCAAAATAGTCTTGTAGATAGAATAAGAAGTCTAGAATAAAAATTTGTAAATAATTTTAAAAAAGCTATAAGTTTATCCGCTTATAGCTTTTTATCTCTCCACTTCCTTTCCATAATAATTTTCATAGTTTTTCCTATACTGAACAAGTTCAGAAAATTGTTCTTTATTCAAAGAATACTCTTGCATAAGGGTGTTCTTTTTTTCTTGCAATTCATCGAGTTTCGTTAGTATTTCTTTTGTATTTGGTAGTTTTTTATAGTTTTCTAAGATTTCTTTAGCGGCTATTTTATAGACGGAAAGTTCACTATAATATTCTTCTTCAAATTGCCTATCTTCAGGATTTTTTTTGTGGTATTTATAGATTTCATGATACTTATTTATAGTATTTATATTTTCCATATCTTGGGATAAACTCTTCATCTCAGTTTCAATTTTCTTTATTTTATCTAACAAATCTTGTCTATCATCAGCAGATTTTTTGATTAGATCATCGAGTTGTGTAATTGAATTAATTCCCTGTTCTCTAAGCTTAATTATTGAATCAGCCATTGTTTTGATATTATGTTTTCTTGCCCAAACTTCATAACCTTTAGAGGACTTAGCCTTTGTATTAGTAGATATATTAATGACATTTCCTATTCTTTTTTTAATAGGATTAGCTTTGTTCATAATAGCTAAATCTATTCTTTCTTTGATTTTTTCTTCAGTATAATCTTCTCCGATAGTCTTAGCTCTTGTAAATCTTTGCTTATCTTTATGACGAAAAGCAATGTGTTTACCAAACTTAATTTCATAATCAATAGATTTCATATTTTCTAAAAACTCTTCCCATGAGTTAGACCTATTAATCATTCTATCTATATCAAATTGTAGTTTAGACTTCCAAGAATTTCCTTTCTTGTTTTGGTCATATTCGTACCAAGATTTACCTGCAGTTTTATATTTTCTTTTGTAAGCTTCATAATATTCATCAATGACTGAAAGCTTATTTTCTTTACATAATTCGTCACTTTGATACCTAATTTTATGGTAAGATTTTTTATTAGATTGGTAGCATTTGCCAGTTTTGTAATTAACATTATTAAAAATAATATGGTTATGGATATGCCCTCTATCTACATGAGTTGCAAGAACAAATTCATAATCTTCTTTTAAAATTTTTTTACATAATTCCATGCCAATTTCGTGAGCTTTTATAGGATCAACCTCTCCTGGTAGAAAAGATTGAATTAAATGTCTAGCTAAAACTGTACCTTTAGTATCATTGTCTTCTCGTGTTTTCATAAATTGAATATGGGCAGTAGATGGATAACATTTAAATGAAGATACCAAGACTTTTTCATCAGTTTTTTCACTCTTAGTTATATAGTCTATTGCCAAATTTAGAGTTGATTTTATAGGATGTATTTTTGTAATTGCCATATTAGTCACCAGAACTTTCTTTTGATTTATTAAGAAGTAGGGAATGGATCTGCCATATTTCTCTTGATAATTTTTCTATCTGCTTATTCATTGATTCAATTTCATTTTTGTAAATAACACCAGTTGTATTAGTAGCTTTTGCAATCTGGTTTATGTTATTTGTTACATTTGAAAGTAGCCATTGTAGGTTTCTAAATGGTTCTAGGTCTACAACATAAATCTCTTTTTCCAATACGCATTTTCTAAGAAAGTGAGACATAGTTTTACAATTAGCAAGTTTCATTTTCTTTTCAAAAACTTCTTTTTCTTCATCTGTTAAATATATTTTTAGTTGATTATTTCTTTTTCTATTATCCATAGTATATCTCCTTATCATAAATTATTGGGGTCTTAGGGTTCTCCCTAACAAGGTAAAATTGATAAAAAAAGAAGCAGTCCATAAAGGTTCTGCTTCATCAATTTTTCGTAAGTGGGTACTCACTTACTGTGCTTGCTATTAAAGTTATAAGCGTTAAGCGTTTATTCAGTTTTATTAATTATACCGCATTTAAATAAATTAATTAAGAAGTATACGGTAGAGTAGAGCAAAATTTATAATTTGATTGATATTGAAAATATTTTTCAATTAAGATATAATAAAAACCGAGGGAATCCTCGGAAAATAATTGAATGATTGGAGGTATTTTATTGAAAGATAAGGAAACAAAAGTTGGTCAAATTAGAAAAAAAGAAATTCGAGATGCAGCAATGAGATGTTTTTTGAATAAAGGATTTCAGAATACAACAATGGAAGATGTGATTAAAGAAGTTGGCATGAGCACAGGTGGTGTCTATCATCATTATAAAAGCACAGCTGAAATGCTTAAAGATTTAATGCTTGATGGAAATCAGTATAGAAATAATTTAATTGATAATTATTTAGAAGCTCACATAGGTCAAGATAAATATGAACAGATGAGTGAAATTTTAGTGGATAAGTGTCTACCAGATACAGATATTACTAAGGTTTATTCTCTTTTATTACAATCAAAAAAATATAATGAAGATTTAGAAAAGATGTTTCAAGATTTGAAAACAGAAACAGTAAATCAATTAGATTCAATATCTAATAAATTAGGAATTGATTCAAAGATTTTTGAAGATGGTTTTTTAGTAAATTATATAAATGGAATGATATTAAGCTCGCAAGTTCTTAATGCAAGAGATTCATATGATGAGAATAGGAAATATCTAAAAGATACAATTTTAAATTATATTTTAGATTTAGAAAAAAATAGATAACTAAGGAGGTTTCAGAAATGAATAAAAAATTAGAAGTTAGAGATTTAATTAATGTTGGTTTGTTTGCAGTACTTGGGTTTATTTTTATGCTAATAGGCTCATTTACAGCTATGGTTCCTGTTTTGATGCCAATTGTTCCCTTAGTACAGGGAATTTTAGTTGGACCTAGTAACATGCTTTTTTCAACAAAAATTAAGAAGCCAGGAATGCTTTTTATTCAAACAATGCTAATATCTTTAGCTTATGTCATCATGGGTCATGGTCCATGGGCACTTTTAACAGGAGCAATTGCAGGATTTATTGGAGAAATAATATTAAAATCAGGCTCTTATGACAGTAAAGGAAAATCTAGATTAGCATTTTCTTTTTCAAGTCTTTGCACTTTAGGAAACTATGTTCCGATTATCATCTCAAGAAATGAGTATGCACAAGGGCTTTTAAATCAAGGTTATAAGCAAGAATTTATTGACACAATGATGAAAGTTATGCCTGATTGGATTTTAATAGTTATGGCTATTTTAGGATTTATTGGTGCTTTTGTAGGTTGTAGCTTAGGAATTGTGTTTTTGAAAAAACATTTTTCAAAAATTGGTAAGTAAGAATTAGGGAGCGGGTTATTAGATATGATAAGGATAGATTTTAGAGCAAAATTATTTTTAATGATGGTTATTTCTTTTATTATGACAATTGGAAATATTCAAAGCCTAAATCCTATATATTATGTATTAATATGTATGCTCCCTACTTTTTTATTATTTTTATCTGGACATATAGAATCCGGGATTAAATCAATCATACTTTTTATAATATTGAATATTATAGAAATTAATATTAGGGAATTAAATGATTCTATAATATTATCACTTATACACATAGTTATAATTATAATAAAAAGAGTTTTTGCACCTATGGTTATGGGAAATTATATAATTTTAACGACTAGTGTAGGAGAAGCAATTTGTTCATTAAAAAAGGTGAAGTGTCCTGATCAGATAGCCATTCCTGTTGCGGTTATGGTTAGATATTTTTATGCAACAAGAATTGAGTATAGACAAATAAAACAAGCTATTTATTTGAGGGGTATAAGTTTTAGGAAATTTTTAAAGAATCCTATTTTATTAATTGAATATAGGATAATCCCACTATTGATGACCCTATCAAATTCTGCTGATGAATTGACAGTAGCTTCATTAACTAAGGGTCTTGCTGTCAATCAAAATAGATCAAATATTAGAGAAGCAAAGTTAACATTTGCTGACTATTTAATTTTTTTTGTTTCTATTTTAGTTTTATTTTTTTATATAAGAGGTAGAAAATATGCTTAAAATAAGAAAGCTTGATTTATCTTTTGATGATGAAAATATCTTAAAAAATCTAAATTTTGAATGTAAAGCTGGTGAAATTACAGTTATTACAGGACATTCTGGATGTGGAAAAAGCACACTATTAAAAGCAATTAATGGAGTAATACCTGAATACCTTGATGCTAATATTAATGGAGAAATAAAATATAACAGCCTAGATTTACTTAGTAAAAATATATTTGAAAGATCATGTATTATTTCAAATGTATTTCAAAATCCAAAATCTCAATTTTACTGTATGAATTCCACTGAGGAGTTAGCCTTTCAGCTAGAAAATAGAAATACTGACAAGTCAGAGATAATCAATAGAATAAAGAAATACTCAAAACTCTTAAATATAGAATACTTATTAGACAAAAATATATTTGATTTATCTGGTGGAGAAAAGCAAATGATAGCACTTGCAGCTTGTGCAATTTCTGAAAATGATATTATTTTATTAGATGAACCATCTTCATCATTAGATAATGAATCTATAGAAAGGTTAAAAGAAGCCTTAGTGAAATTAAAAGAATTAAATAAGATAATAATTGTTGTGGAACATAGATTATTTTATTTAAAAAATATAATGGATAAGCTATGTATTATTGATAATGGGTCTTTAAATTTATACGAAAAAGAAGATTTAAATGATTATAATTTGAAAGCTATTGCAGAAGGATATGAACTTAGAACATTTAATAAAATAGAGAAAAGTGATTTAGAAATTAATAAATATTATAAAGTGAATTTATTGGATGATAAAAATAATTTTAGCAATGGAGATTTATCATGTCATAATTTTAAGAAAAAATATGAAAAGAATAAAATTTTTGACTTTAGTATTTCCTTTAATAAGGGAGTAAATTTTATCATTGGAAAAAATGGAATAGGGAAAAGTACTTTCATTAAATTATTGACCGGTATTACAAAAGGTCACGGAGATGTATTTGTTAATCAAAAAAAAGTTACAAAACAAAATAAAGAAATTTTTATGGTAATGCAAGATCCTAGCTCCCAGCTTTTTACAGAAAGTGTATTATCGGAAGTATCAACAGTAAGTGAAGATAAAAGCCTAAATGAAAAAATGTTGGAAAAGATGGGATTATTATCAAAGCTTGAAAAACATCCTCAAAGTTTATCGGGAGGAGAGAAGCAAAGATTGTTGATTGCTATAGCAAGGCTTAGTAATAAACCTATTATTATCTTAGATGAGCCTACAAGTGGATTATGTAAACCACAGATGAATACATTAATTAATTTCCTACACGATATGGAGAGAGAAGGAAAACTCATTATAATTATTACACACGATTTTGAATTTATAAAACACTGTGATGGTACAATATATGAATTTCTAAAATAAAATGCAAATGGATACAATTATGGAGGTGTTAAATTATGAAAGAAAAAAGTCCTGCTGTAATATTGTGGGAGCTTGCATATAAGGAACATTCAAAGTTAAAAACATCTGTATTTATAGCAAGTATCGGTGTTATTGCCGGAATTGTTCCATACATTGCTGCAAGCCGTATTTTAGTCTATTTATTAAATGGAATTGCAGATTTCAAGGTCTATTTTTTATGGATGGGAATAGGTCTGTTATCTTATATTTTAAAATCTGTTTTATACTCTACGGCGTTATCTGTATCTCATAAAGCGACTTTTAGTGTATTGAAAGATATTCGCTTGAGAATGATTGATAAACTTCCGAAGATGCAGTTAGGAGAAATAATCTCTGTTCCAAGCGGAAACTTTAAGCAGATTATAGTGGATCAGGTTGAAAGTATGGAGAAACCGCTCGCTCACCTGTTGCCTGAAATGACATCGAATCTCTTAGGTTCTTTGAGTATATTTATTTACTTATTATTTCTTGATTGGAGAATGGCTCTTTTATCATTAGTATCCATTCCTGTGGGGATGCTTTTTATGGGACTCGTAATGAAAAATTATGCTGTTCAATATGAAGGATCTGTAAAGGTAAATCGAGAAATGAATTCTGCAATTATTGAGTATGTTAATGGAATAGAAGTGATAAAAACATTTAATCAAGACAAGAGATCGTACGCAAAGTACAAAGATAAAGTCATTGCAAATGCAAGATACTTTTATGAATGGATGAAGAGCTGTCAGTTACCTGTATCTTTATCTAAAAACATATCTCCTACTACAATGATCACAGTGCTTCCATTTGGTTGGTATTTCTACATTAGCGGCAGTTTAAGTGCAGAAGTATTTATATCTGTAATTATTCTATCTTTAGGTATTGCAGGACCTTTACTTGAAACAATCAATTTTGTTGATGGTCTTGCTAAGATAGGGACTATTGCAAATTCTATTAACTTAATTTTAGAAGGAAAAGAACAAAAGCATTCTGATAGAGAAGTGACTATCCAGCAATATAATATTGATTTACAAAATGTAAAGTTTGGATATGAAGAAGAAAAAGAAATTCTTCATGGAATATCCCTAAACATAAAAGAAGGTACAACAGTGGCTTTTGTTGGACCAAGTGGAAGTGGCAAGTCAACTTTAGCAAAATTAATAGCTGGATATTGGGATAGCATGGAAGGAAATATAAATATTGGTGGACACAATCTTAAGGAAATTCCATTAAAGCAATTATATAGTTTGACCGCCTTTGTTTCTCAGGATAATTTTTTGTTCAACGAAAGTATTAGGGAGAATATAAGAATGGGCAATCCAAGTGCCAGTGATAAAGAAGTAGAAGACATTGCTAAGAAATCGGGTTGTCATGATTTTATTATGAAAATGGAACATGGTTACGATACGGTTGTCGGAAGTAGTGGGAGCCATGTTTCTGGTGGAGAAAGACAAAGAATATCAATTGCAAGAGCAATGCTCAAAAATGCACCTATTGTAATACTTGATGAAGCTACTTCATATATAGATCCTGAAAATGAAGTGATTATAAAGCAAGCTTTATCAAAGCTTATAAAAGATAAAACGGTGATTATTATTGCTCATAGGTTATCAACTATAACAGATGCAGAACAAATATTCTTAATTGAGAATGGAGAGCTTGTTTCACATGGTAAGCATGAAGAACTTATGGAAGATTCTGAGTTATACCAAAAGATGTGGAATGCCCATATTGGAGTAAAGGATGGTGAAATAAAATGATAAGTGCCTTAAAGAAAATTTTAGACTTCTCAGGTGATGAGAAGAAAAATGTATACCATTCTATATGGGTAAGTTTCTTGTTTGCAATTTTTCACATGCTCCAAATCAGTGCAATATACATTATTGTTAAAGCTATTGTTGAAAAAGATATGAGTATGACACCTGCATGGATTGCTTTGATACTTCTTGTTATAAGCATAGTTGGCAGAAGTGTTGCAAATTATTATTCACAGTTACAGCAATGCCATGCAAGTTATTTTATGGTGGCAAATAAAAGAGTTGCAATAGGTGAAATGCTCAAAAAAATACCTATGGGATTCTTTAATGAAAATAATATTGGTGAAATCGTTGGAATTTCTACAACTGTTTTGGAAGATGTAGAAAATACTGCGGCAATGGTTATGGTAAATACCTTATCTGGTTTTATTAACACAATAATTTTTACAATAATGATTTTGGCTTTTGAATGGAGGATCGGTCTTATTGTTACAATTGGATGCTTGTTGTACTTATTAATTCTTTCAAAAATGGAAAACAAGTCAAGAAATGTTCTTCCTAAAAGACAAGTGGCATCGGCAAAATTAGTTGACACTATTTTAGAACAAATAGGTGGAATGGCTGTTATAAAATCCTTCAATTTAACAGGGAAAGGAGATGAAAAAGTCAGAGATGCTATTGAAAATAGTAGAAAAATAAATCTTGATTGTGAAAAACTGTTTACACCTTATACGATTTTGCAAAATATTCTTTTGGATTTGTTTAGCATTTTGATAATAGGTGCAGGTATTTTCTTTTATATTAATGGAGAACTTTCATTCTTAAATACAGTTATGACGATTATAATTTCTTTTCTTGCTTTTTCTCAAATAAAATTGGCAGGAAGTGCAACAACCTCTCTCAGAGTTGTTAGTGGATCTATTGAACAAACAAAGAAGTTAGAGGAATTTCCACAGATGGATATTGATGGAAAAGACATAAAGCCTACTACTTTCGATATTTCTTTTGATAATGTAGAGTTTTCATATTCAGGCAAAAAAATCCTTGATGATATTTCGGTCAAGATACCACAAAAACAAATGACAGCTATAGTTGGAGCTTCAGGAGCTGGAAAAACTACATTTTGTAATTTGATAGCGAGATTTTGGGATGTAGAGAAAGGAGAAATCAGCATAGGTAAACATAATATTAAAGAATATTCATTGGAGTCATTAATGAGACAAATTAGTATGGTTTTTCAAAATGTTTATTTATTTCAAGACACTATTGAAAACAATATAAAGTTTGCCAAGCCAGATGCTACTCATGAGGAAGTTATAGAAGCTGCAAAGAAAGCGTGTTGTCATGAATTTATTATGAAACTTCCTGAACAATATGAAACAGTTATAGGAGAGGGAGGTGCAAGTTTATCTGGTGGAGAAAGACAAAGAATATCTATAGCAAGGGCTATGATAAAAAATGCCCCGATTATTATTTTTGACGAAGCTACTGCAAATGTAGACCCTGAAAATGAGGATAAACTACAGATTGCTATGGAAGAACTTACAAGAGATAAAACTGTAATAATGATTGCACACAGACTAAAAACCATAAAAAATGCAAATCAAATTCTTGTCTTGGCTAATGGAAAGATAACGCAACAAGGTACACATGAAGAACTTATTCAAGTTGATGGTATCTACAAAAAATTTGTTGAAGCAAGACAAGTGGCAGCAAAGTGGCAGTTGTCATAAGTTATAAAAATATTGAAAACAACTGGAGGAAGTCATATGGGAAAACAAGATATGAAAACACAACTATTAACCAAAAGTCCTAAAGAACTGTTATTTAAGTTGGCAATTCCCGGAATAATCGGGATGATTGTCATAGGATTGTATCCATTTATGGATGGTGTGTTTGCAGGATGGCTCATTGGTGATTATGCTATGTCAGCCATTAGTGTGTCTATGTCCTTAACGATTATAAATGGAGGAATATCGGCATTGATTGGCGTTGGAAGTGCCTCAATACTATCAAGAGCAATCGGAAAGGGCGATAAAGAAACGACAGATAAAATATTCGGGAATTTTTGTTACTGGGTAATATTTTTTTCTGTAATTATCACGATATTGGGTTTGGTTTTTGCACCTCATTTTTTAGATTTGGTAGGAGCTAAAGGAAATATTAAAGAACTTGGTGTGAGATATTTAAGAATAGTTTTCTTTGGCTCTATATTTGTGAATTTTGCTCAAGCGGGAAATATGACAATGCGTGGCGAAGGTGCATTAAAGCAATCAATGATGATTATGGGCGCGGGAGCTATATTAAACATTATTTTAGATCCTATTTTTATGAAGTTGATGGGTGAATATGCGATTGAAGGTGCAGCTATTGCAACTGTAATATCTCAAATTGTACAAGCAATATTGACATTCCACTATTTTTCAAAGAAAAGTGCTTTTGTAGGGATCCATAAAATTCAAAAATACAAGGCAATTTATAGCGAAATGTTCAGTATAGGAAGTTCAGCAATGATGATGCAAATTTTATTTGCAGTACAGCAAACATTTT
The DNA here is from genome assembly GCF_000146345.1 of Peptoniphilus duerdenii ATCC BAA-1640. GTDB lineage: Bacteria > Bacillota > Clostridia > Tissierellales > Peptoniphilaceae > Peptoniphilus_B > Peptoniphilus_B duerdenii. The sequence continues at coordinate 1,458,359 of NZ_GL397071.1, forward strand.
TGTTTAAGCAAGCCTTTGCGTATGGAGGAGATGATTGGGGAATTTTGATGTCTGCTACAATGCGATTATATATGTTTTCCTTTATTCCACTGTGGGGTATGAGTCAAGGCTTACAACCTGTTATTGGAGCTAATTTCGGAGCAAAACAATACGGAAGAGTAAAAGATACGATGAAGATTTTTATGTATGGTGCAACAATTCTTGCAGCTGCTTCATGGATACCATCAATGTTTTGTTCAGAAAAATTACTATCATTATTCAGTGTGAGAAGGGAGATTATTGAAGTTGGTGTTGTAAACTTTAAGATGTTTTATTCAACATTCATCTTATATGGAATTATGATTATGACACTTACATTTTTCCAATCCATAGGAGATGGAAAAAAAGCAGGCATGATTGTAATGCTTAGACAGTTAGTTTTATTTATTCCTGCAATATTACTATTTCCAAAGGCATTTGGAGCGTCAGCAGTTTGGTGGACAGAACCTATCGTAGATTTTAGTATGATTATGTTGGGACTGTTTTTAATGCTTAATGGACTTAGGAAAATGGGAAAAGACAAAGCATAAATACAAGGACATTTGATATAAAAGCGAAAATAATCAAAAGAGGCTGTAGGTATGGATGCTATTTATCTATAATGAACGGAGGGAAAGGGAGATGAACAAGTGTATAAGTTACCTTGTAGAATTGAAATGGAATAAAAATACTCCTTTTTTCTATAATTCTTGTAGTTGTCTGTCTTTACATTTTCTCGTCTAAACAATTAAATATAGTAAAAGAAAGAACGGATTTCTTTCATTTCAGAGGACTTCTTATGCCAAGATGCAGGAGTCCTCCTTTTTTGTCTGAAAAACAAATAGACAAAAAAGAAATGGAGGAAACTTTATGGCAAAAGAGTATTACCTTTATGTCAGAGGGCAAAAGGTAAAAGTCAGTGAAGATATTTATAAAGTCTACTGGCGAGAAAAAGAACACGAAAAGTATTTGGAGCAGGTGGACAAGAAAAACCACTTGCTATTTTTTTCGTCTCTAAATCACGATGGGAATTTTGAAGATAATCTAGAAGATAAAAATGTTGATGTTGAAAAAGTTGTAGCTACACAAATGATGATTGAAGCACTAAGAAATGCAATGTCAAAGTTAAATAAGGATGAACGAGAAATAATTGAAAGATTATATTTCAATGATGAAACACTTCGTGCAGTATCAAAGACTCAAAATATATCACATACTGCTTTAATAAAAAGGCGAGATAAGATTTTAGAAAAACTAAAGAAATTTATAGAAGAAATATAGTTTCTGGTTACCAAAGAGGGCAAATTTTCCTTTATAAAGTGAGGGGAGTTTTGTCCTCTTTCTATTTTAAAAGCAATCTAAATAATATTTGAACCTTAACAATTGAATAGACCAAGACAAGACATTAATCATTTTTGGAGCGTAATAACCTATCCGCCAAGATCTTTCTGCTGAATAATTCGGTAAAACAAGTACTGCTAAGCAAAAAGCAAGGGAAGAAGAAAGGGAGCGATAAGTAAGAGTTTGAACATAGGGAGGGATACCCTATTCGCTATGAAGAAAATGAGGATAATGATACTTCTAAGGTTGAAGCCGGCTCATCCTGAACAGAGGCGGAGGTGAGATTCCTATGTTGCTAATCCAATGCACTTGTCAATGTCAAAAAACTTTAAAAATATTAAAATAAATATTTTAAATATATTATTTGGAGGATTTATGATTAATGAAAATATAAAAGTAGTTCGTGTTTGTGAAAAAGCATTTCTAACATTAAAAGAAGCATCTGAATATTTTAATATTGGTCAAGATAAAGTTAGACAATTAACGGATGAAAATGATTGCGATTTTGTATTATTTAATGGTAGTAAGCGTCTTATTAAGAAAAAGTTAATGGAAGAATATTTAAATAGACAGTTCTCTATTTAATCTAAAACTATATATAAAACACGCTTAATGCGGTATAATAATTATAGCGTGTCTTTTATCAAAAAAGGAGAATTTTTATGGTAAAAAGACGCAAAGATAGTAAAGGGGTTGTTTTAAAAGACGGTGAATATCAAAGATCAAATGGCACTTATGAATTTAAGTGGCAAGACAAAATAGGTCGTAGAAAATCTATCTATGCGAAAACTCTAAAAGAATTAAGAGAAAAGGAATTAGATATTTTACGCAATACTATAGATGGAATCAACAACGAAGGAAGTAGCTTATCTGTAAATGATACTTTTAAGCTATGGACAAAGGTAAAAAGAGGTTTAAAAGATAATACCTTTAAAAATTACATCTATATGTATCAACAATTTGTCGAACCGACTTTTGGTCGCATTAAACTATCTGATATTAAAAGATCTGATGTTAGAAGTTTTTATAACAGATTAAAGGAAGATCAGGGATTGATGGTTTCTACCATAGATTGTGTTCATACTGTCTTACATCAGGTTTTAGAATTAGCAGTGGATGACGAATATATAAGATTTAATCCATCTGACAATGCTTTGAAGGAATTGAAAGTAGCTTATCGAAATGAATCTCTGAAGAAAAAAGCCATGACAATAGAAGAACAAGTGCTATTTGAAGAATATTTATCTAATAGTGATGAATATAAAAAATGGTATCCAATATTCATTGTTATGCTTTGGACAGGAATGAGAGTTGGAGAAGTTACAGGATTGCAATGGGACGATCTAGATTTTGATAATGGTCTTATAAATGTAAATAGGACTTTGGTATATTATAGTAAAGGTAAAGGATTAAACAATAGATATGCTATTAATACACCGAAGACAGTATCAGGTAAGCGAAGTATTCCTATGGTTCAAAAAGTAAAAGATGCTTTTCTTATGGAAAGAGAGTTACAAAAGACTTTTGGAATCGAATGTTGTGATTCAATCGATGGATTTAAAGACTTTGTATTTTTAAATAGGTTCGGAAAGGTTCACAATAATGGAACACTTAATAAAGCTTTAAGAAGAATTGTTAGAGATTGCAATTTAAGTATAATGGATAAAAATAAATCGAGCTCTAATGATATTCTATTAGTTCCACATTTAAGCAATCACATTTTCAGACACACCTTTACTACAAGGCTTAATGAACAAAATATAAATACAAAAGCAATGCAGTCTATTCTAGGTCATTCTGATATTAGTACAACAATGGATATATATGTAGATGCAACAGAAGATTTTAAGATAGAACAGATGGGAGAATTTGAAAAAGCGATGAAATTTATATTTTAGAATTTACGACAGCTTACGACAAATTTACGACAATTTGCTAGAAATCTATAGGCACTTATAGAGAGTTAGCAAATTGTCGTAAATGGAAAAGTACCATAAAATAGACTTTTATAGAGATTTAGACAATTATCTAAAGTAGAGGGGATTTTCCCAACAATGAAGCCATTGGGAGCAAGTAAAGATGCGGAAGGACAAGAAATCTTAGAACCAGAGACAGAAACAATAAAGATCGATCTATCAAAGGTTAAGGTTGAACCATTATTCGAAGACTGTGTAGACTTTGAAACATTTTCAAAATCAGATTTCAGAGTTGTAAAAGTTAAGGCTTGCGAAGAAGTGCCAAAATCTAAAAAACTATTGAAATTTACATTAGACGATGGATCTGGTAAAGATAGAACAATTCTTTCAGGAATAAAAGAATACTATAGCGCAGAATCTTTAGTTGGCAAGACTCTACTAGCTATCACAAACCTACCACCAAGAAAGATGATGGGCATAGAATCAGAAGGTATGCTTCTATCAGCAATCTGCGAGTATGATGGAGAAGAAATGTTAAATCTTATAATGTTAAACAAAAACATACCAGCAGGCTCAAAATTATATTAAAGAACACGCTAATTATGAAACTGGGGTTTGTTATGAATCCCAGTTTAATTTTTAGGGGTATGTATGAGATGGATAATTATAATAATTTTATTACCGATAAGATTAGTGTTGAGTTTGCTCATAGCTTTTTTAACCTTCATATTAAGTTTGAGTACTACGTTGTTAAGCGTAGTATCTACTTTAATTTTTATAATTGGATTAGCTAGCATATTTCAAGGAGATAATCAAATTGTAATTGAAGCACTAATCTTAGCATTTTTATTTAGCCCATTTGGATTACCTAAATTAGGTATATATGTTATTGGATTATTAGAATTATTAAACTATACAATAAAATCTATTTAAAGAAAAATAAATATTAGACAATCGTAGACGATAGAAATCAATAATTCTGTCGTCTTTTTTTATTTCAAAGAAAGTAGGTAGGAATGAATTTTGATTATTTTTATAATAGGCAATCTGAGATGTATAACTTCATTAGGTTGACTATGGTATTAATGGAAGATGAAATTTTTGAGAGCATTTCTATTAAATAAATTATTTTGAGAATAAGTTTTGCTTATAAAATTACTAAAAATTACTAAAAATTATTAAAAATTATTAAAAATTACTATCTAACAAAAAATAAACGAGCCTTCTTTATTAAAGTTCTTCTATTATATAGGCCAATAAAAAAATTATAATATACAAGGCAACATAAGAAAGACAAATTAAAAATATTCTTAATCTTAAAAATATGCTCTTTTAAAAAAAAACTGGAAGAATTGATTTAAATTTTCGATTTCCTATGTTATAATAATTAGGAAAGTGATAATCAAATTCAAATATTAATTTATTTTAATAAAATTAAAACTAGAAACGAGTGGTTAGATGCTTAGCTTAGTAATGGCACCCTTAAATGTTATATAAGATTTTAAGGATTAAGTCTTTAGGAGATAGTAATGTAACTGAGTCCCACCTGGCGAATCTTGGTTTTGTCAAAGATGCAGTTGTAGGAAAATACTACATCGTTAAAAAAATCAATGGTTCTGGTCCTTTGAAAAGAAGGATAATGGACATGGGAATTACAAAAAATTCAGAAATTTACATAAGGAAGGTGGCGCCACTTGGCGACCCTGTGAAAATTAATATTAGACATTATGAACTTAGCATTAGAAAAGCAGATGCTGAATTAATTACAATTGAAGAAATAGAAAAGAAGGATGACTAAGATGGCTATTACTATTGCACTTGCCGGCAACCCCAATAGTGGTAAGCCAACACTTTTTAACGGCCTCACTGGTTCCAACCAATATGTTGGTAACTGGCCAGGGGTAACTGTTGAAAAAAAAGACTGGTAAGTATAAAAAAAATAAACACGTTTTTATATTACAATTTTATTAATAAAGATAAATAGAAAGGATGATTAAAATGAGTAGAAAGAAGATTTTAGGATATATTTCTGCTATTATAGGTTTTTTGTTAGTGCTTGCACCAAAATTTATAACACCCGTTTGTCCTCCTGTGGAAAATGGGATGTTCATGAAATGCCATTGGATGGGAAATATGACTATGGGTATTGGAGCAGTCATTTTAGTGTTAGCAATTATTTTTATTGTAGTTAAAGATTCAAAAATATCTTTAGGATTATCTATTTCAAATATAGCAATTGGTATTTTAGAGATACTAAATGCTCATGTGCTTATTGGTGGATGCATGAAAGCCGATATGGCTTGCAGAGCAAAAACCATTCCGTTTTGCATATTGTTGTCAGGCATATTGGTTTTAGTTAATATTTATTATTGTATGAAAGAAAGAAATTCATAATGGAATCAATAATTAAAACTGAAAATTTAAGTAAGAGTTTTAAGAGAGGTTCTAATACACTTTTTGCAGTTAAAAATGTAAACTTTACCTTGAATGAGGGAGATTTTGTCAATATAATTGGCAGAAGTGGTTCTGGGAAGTCAACTTTTTTAAATCTTTTGTCTGGTTTATTAAAACCGACTGAAGGTAAAATTTTTGCTAAGGGCAAAGATATGAGTGATTTTTCTGATATAGAAATTAGCAAATATAGGAATGAAGTCATAGGTTTTGTGCCACAAAGTCTAGGAACACTTCCAAATTTAAATGTTTTAGAGAATGTGTCTCTTCCTTATTATCTATTTAAAAGAGATGACTCTGCTTATGAAAAAGCCGCTATGCTTCTTGATGAGATGGGAATTTTGCATTTGAAAGATGATTTTCCTAGAAATTTATCTGGAGGAGAGCTAAAAAGAGTGCTGATAGCCAGATCTATGATTAATTCACCGGAACTTTTGATTTTAGATGAGCCTACAAGTGATTTGGATAAAAATACTACTATGGAGATAATGGATTTATTAAAAAAAATAAATTCTAAAGGTACTGCACTTATTGTAGTTACTCATGAGCTAGATATTTTAAAATATGGCAATACACTTTGCCAAATGGAAGATGGAAGTTTAATAAAAAAGGGGGATAGAGATGAATTTATTAAAGAAAAGGACTAGCATTTTCGCAATGATAGTAATCATGATTACCCTCACTTTTATGTCTGCTTTTGCAGAAGAAACAAAGTATGGTAACTGGGTTGAAGTCGCTGATGCTATGTCAGAACATTTACAAAAGGCCGTGGAAGTTTACAAGCCTGGAGATAAGGATGCTAAAAAAGCAGCCACAGATGCAATTAATGTAGCTTACTTTAAATTCTATGAAAAAATCGGATTTGAAAAAACAACTATGTCTGCAATTTCAGGCCAAAGGGGTTCAATGGTTGAACATCAATTTTACAGAGCAAAAAATTCTATCAAAGAAGATGCAGACCCAAAAGAAGTTAAAGATGAAATTGATGCACTTATAACTTATCTTCATGAAGATGCTCATACTCTTGATGGAACCTCTGGAGATTCTAAGTCCACTGGTGAAAGTCAAGAAGATGCAAATAGCCTTTCAACAGGTCAATTGTTGGGAGAGCTGCTAAAAAGATTTGGTACATTTTTTGCAGTTCTTGGACTTACACTTCGTGAAGGACTTGAAGCCATTTTAGTTATAGCTGCCATTGCTGCATATTTATCAAAGACTAATAATAGAATTTATTTAAAAGGTGTATATATTGGAGCCTTGCTAGGTATTGTTTTTTCGGCAGTCCTAGCTGGAGTATTTAATATCATCGCCAATACAGTGGGAGAAGTTGAGTCTGGAATGGGACAAGAAATATTCGAAGGAATTGGGATGTTTCTTGCTGTTATCGTACTATTTTATGTATCCAATTGGATGCTTTCTAAATCTGAAGTTGAAGTTTGGAACAGATACATTAAAAACAAAGTTGAACAATCTGTTTCCAAGGGTAATTATTTTGCCTTAGCTTTCACTTCATTCTTAGCAGTAGCAAGAGAGGGTGCAGAACTTATTTTGTTTTTCCAAGGTATGAGAACAGGCATTTCTGATAATCCGATGCATATGTGGATTGGACTTTTAGTTGCCGCCATAATACTTGCAATTGTATATTATTTAATTGCTAAAGTTTCTGTAAGGCTACCATTAAAACCATTCTTTACATTTACTTCTTGGCTAATGTTTATACTTTGCTTGTCTTTCTTAGGAAAGGGCATAGGAGAATTACAAGAAGCAGATGTAATTGGCAGAACTATAGTTCCTTGGATGAATGGATGGTCTGCTGAAGCTATAGGAATATACGATAGGTATGAAAATCTTATTCCACAAATTATTCTATTAGTAGTAACCATTGCTTCTGTTATTTATCAAAATAATAGAAACAAAAAAATTAGAGCTGAGCTTGAAGCCAGCCAAGAAAAAAAATAGGAGGGTATTATGTTAAAAAAGAAAAGTTTATTTCTTGTTGTTATGACACTTGTGTGTGCATTAATGTTTACAGCTTGTGGTAAAAAAGAAGATACAAAAGCTAATAATACAGCTAAAACTTCTACAGAAGAAAACACATCAGCTGAAGGAAACAAGAAAGAAGAAGGAGGAGATGCAAAAGCTGCAGCTCCAGGAGAAGATGCAGGATTCGAAGAATTTCCAATTGGCGATGACCATACTGAAGGACCTTTAGTAATCTCTGGTGTATATTTCCAACCAGTTGATATGGAACCAGCAGGAAACTCAATTCCTAAAGAAGAAGCTGACTGCCATATGGAAGCTGACATTACAGCATCTCAAGAAGGTTCAACATTAGGTTATGGTGTTGGTGATTTTGTTCCATGGTTAAAAGTAAAAGCTTATATACAAAAGAAAGGTTCAGACCATGTTCAAGAAGTAGCTTTCATGCCAATGAACGCATCTGATGGTCCGCACTATGGTGCAAATGTTAAATTTGACGAAGGTGTTGGCGTTTATAATGTAAAATTCGAAGTAGCTGCACCAGGTAATGACTACTTACTACACGTAGATAAAGAAACTGGTGTAACAGGTAGATTCTGGACAGAACCACTTGTTGCAGAATGGACTGACTTCGAATGGAACGGACCACAATGGTAAAATTTTGAAAATTTTTAATATTTTGAAGGGGAATTCATGTTCCCCTTATATGCATTTATGGGGGGTGAAATTATTTTAAAAATTTTTATTAAAGTTATGGAGGCGGGAATAGCCTTTTCTCTAATGATTTCTTTAATACTTGCCTATTATACAACTAAAGAGAGCAAATATAAAAAGTATGTTATTATAATTTCTTTAGTTTTAGGGGTAATTGCAGCAATTGTTTCAATAATTATAAGAAATATACCTAATTTTATTAATAGAACAGAATTGAATTTCTGGTCTATGGTACCCATAGTTATCTCAGTATTTTTAATATTAATTTTTATGATATTTGAAGATAAGATAAATGCTAAAATTTATGATAATTTCATTTCAGCATCGGTTGTTGTTTATCTTGTAGGAATTTGTTTTTATTATTTACCATATGTATTTAACCAATCAAACAAATTTGTATATTATGGCGAAAGTGCTGTTTCGACTATTGTACTTTTTAGGATTTTAGGCTTTGTTTTTGGGATAATCATGATGATTTTATCAGGACTTGCCATATATAAGTCTTCAGTTAAACTTGAAGGTAAAAACTTAAAGATTATTGTTTTTTTGAGCTTGATATGTTCAGGTATAAGCCAATTTAACGTCATAATTCAAAGATTTTATTCTAAAGGGATTATTCCTAGAAATGTTAACTTTTTTAGAGTTATTGCATTTATAGCTAATCACGAAAATATGTTTTTATTTGCAACAATGTTAATTATGATAGCTATTCCAGTAATTTTATATAAGCAAAATATTAAAGTTAATGAAGATTATAGCAATAGGGCTCAGTTAAGAAAAATAAAGTATAGAATGAAGAATAAAAGACATTGGGCAATTTTTTTCCTTGCCGTTCTATTTATTAATACTTTTTCATTAACGTTTGGAAAGGCATATGCTAATAAGGGACAGGCCCTTTCACCACCTGAAGATTATCAAACTGAAAATGGAATGATTGTTATTCCTTTAAGTAGCTTAGAGGATATGCATTTGCACAGATATTTGTATAAGGCAAAGGATGGTGCACAAATGAGATTTTTCTGCATTAAAAAATCAGAAGGTTCCTATGGAGTTGTACTTGATGCCTGCGAGATATGTGGTCCATCTGGATATTTTGAAAGAGGCGATGATGTTATTTGTAAGTTGTGCGACGTTGTAATGAATAGGGGTACAATAGGTTTTAAGGGTGGATGTAACCCGATACCTTTCCCATACATTGTCCATGATAAAAAGATAAAGATTGCGCCAAAAGATCTTGACGCATTGTCTTATGTATTTAAGTAGGAGGGCTTATGTTTTGGAGAATAGTTAAAGGAGCGCTTTTTAGACAAAAGGGAAAGATGGCTCTTATTGCATTTACAGTTGCCCTTGGAGCTTCTCTTGCCACTTCAATGTTAAATACCATGCTCGGCGTTGGAGATAAAGTTAATCAAGAATTAAAGACCTATGGAGCAAATATTAATGTATTGCCTAAGGAAGCTTCCCTTCTTGATGATTTGTATGGCATGCAAGAAAAAGAGGGACAGGTTCAAAAATATTTAAAGGAAAAAGAACTTCCTAACATTAAAACTATTTTTTGGGCTTACAATATTGTAGATTATACGCCATATCTTAACACTTGGGTTTCTTGTAATAATGATTCTAAACATACTAAGATGGTAGGAACATGGTTTAATAATCATATGGATTTGCCTACTGGAGAATCAGTTGATACTGGTATGATTAGACTTAAAAACTGGTGGGAAGTTCAAGGCGAGTGGTTATCAGAAAATGATAGCGATTCAGTTATGCTTGGAAAGATTTTTGCAGACAGAAATGGATTTAAAGTTGGTGATGAAATCCAACTAAAAAGCAATAATTTAGACAAAAAATTAAAAGTTAAGGGTATTTTCTCATCAGGTTCTGATGAAGATGCATTTATATATTCTACTTTAAAAACAGCACAAGAATTTGCTGGAGTTACTGGAGTTGTAAATAAAGTTGAAGTATCAGCTCTTACTACACCAGACAATGACTTAGCAAGAAAGGCTGCCAAAAACCCACTATCTTTAACTATTAAGGAATGGGAAGTATGGTATTGTACAGCTTATGTTTCTGCTATTTGTTATCAAATAACAGAAGTAATGACTGATTCTGTAGCTAAGCCAATTCGCCAAGTTGCAGAAAGTGAAGGAGATATTTTAAATAAGACTACTCTTCTTATGGTTTTAATTACAGTATTAACTTTGATTGGTTCAGGCCTTGGTATTTCTAATCTTATTACAGCATCTGTAATGGAAAGATCTAATGAAATTGGACTTCAAAAAGCTATAGGGGCGTCAAATGGAAGAATAATTTGCATAATTCTTGTGGAAATAATTTTGACAGCGATATTTGGAACAGTTATAGGTTACGGTGTTGGGTTGCTTCTTACTCAGATTATTGGTCTAACAGTTTTTGGTTCAGCAATAGCTCCAACAGCTATGGTAGTTCCTATTGTAGCAATACTTATTATTCTTGTTACAATATTGGGTTCAATACCAGCTATAAGATACCTTTTGAATTTAAATCCAACGGAGGTACTACATGGCAGATAAACAAAGTAAAAATAAATTTTACTTAAAAATGATAATGACTTCCTTAGCAAGAAGACGTGCAAGAATGTTAACAGCACTACTTGCTATAGCTATGGGAGCAACAATTATTTCAGGACTTGTTACTATTTACTATGATATTCCTAGACAAATGGGTAAGGAGTTTAGGTCTTATGGTGCAAATATGTTGGTAATTCCCACTGACCCTGATAAAAAAATTACTAATGAACAGTTAGATGAAGTTAAATCGTTAATTCCATCAGGAAAGCTTGTCGGTCAGGCACCCTATATTTATACAAATGCAAAAATTAATGAACAACCTTATATGCTTGCAGGTACAGATTTAAAGGGAGCGAAAGAAAATTCTCCATACTGGCTTATTGACGGTTCATGGCCTGAAAAATCGAGAGAAGTTTTAATAGGTAATGAAGTTTCAAAGGCTTTGGAATTAAAAGAGGGAGATAAAATTATTATAAATACTCCCAAAGTTAATGGAGAAGGTTCTATAGATACTAATTTTGTTGTTTCAGGAGTTGTAACAACAGGTGGTAAAGAAGAAGAACTTATTTTTATGAGTATTGATGATATTTCAAAGCTTGTTAAAGACAAAGATTTTGATGTCGTAGAATATTCAATTGAAGCTGAACAAAATGAACTTTCAAAAATAGTATCAAATATTTCACAAAAGGATGGATCTCTAACTCCACAAATGGTAAAAAGAGTTACCGCCTCACAAGATATAGTTTTGAATAAATTACAAGCTCTTGTCTTCATTGTAACGATAATAGTATTATTCATAATGATGATATGTGTATCCACAACAATGATGGCAGTTGTAACTGAAAGGCGTAAAGAAATAGGTCTTAAGAAAGCTTTGGGCGCAACAAATTCGTCAGTAATCGTTGACTTTTTAGGTGAAGGAGCATTTTTGGGGGTTTTTGGTGGACTTTTAGGTGTTGTGTTAGGATATATATTTGCCAATAGAGTAAGTATTTCGGTATTTGCTAGAAAGGTAAGTTTCTTGCCTCTTTTAGTACCTATGACAATTATTGTCTGTATAGTAATAACTATAGTTGCATCTTTAATACCAGTATCTAAAACTGTTGATATTGATCCAGCTTTAGTGCTTCGTGGAGAATAGAAAGGAATTTTATGGATATATTAAAACTAGTAGATGTTTCAAAAATTTATGGTGAACTTAAAGCCCTTGACAATATCAATTTAAGTGTAGAAAAGGGCGAATGGATTTCTATAATGGGTCCATCAGGTTCTGGTAAAACAACAATGATGAATATTATTGGTGCCATGGATAAACCTTCACTTGGTGAAGTTATTTTGGATGGTGAAGATATAGCAAAAAAATCACCTAAGGAACTAACAGTTATTAGAAGGGATAAGATAGGACTTATTTTCCAACAATTTCATTTAGTTAATTATTTGAGTGCTTTGGAAAATGTAATGATGTCACAATATTATCATTCTATGCCAGATGCACAAGAAGCAATGGAAGCTTTGGCTGCAGTAGGTCTTGCTGATAGAGCCAAGCACTTACCCAACCAATTATCAGGTGGGGAACAACAAAGAGTATGCATTGCTAGAGCTCTTATTAATCACCCTACAATACTTTTAGCCGATGAACCTACAGGAAATTTGGATGAAAAGAATGAATATATAGTTCTTGACATATTTGAAAAACTTCATAATGCAGGATCAACAATTATTGTTGTAACTCACGACCCTGAAGTCGGTGAAGAATCTGAAAGAATGATAACTCTTGAACATGGTAAAATTTCAAAAGAAGAAAAAATGAAAAGAAAAAGACCAGTTCTTGATTCTGTAAAAAAAGATGAAAAACTTAAGGAGTTTATATGAGAAAAATTTTAAATGTATTAATAATTTTTTCTTTAGGGCTTCTCCTAGTTGCTTGTGGAGGAGATAAAAAAGAAGAAGCTCCAAGTGTAAGCTATAAGGACGGCACATATCATGGAGAATCTGTCAAGGATGAAAGAGGCGGACTTGTAAAAGTGGATATAAGTGTTAAAGACAATAAGATTGAATCTTGCACAATGCAAAACATTGATGGAGATGGAAAAGAAAAGGATGAATCTTATGGTCAAAGCCAAAATGAAGGACTATATAAGATTGCCCAACAAGCTATAAATCTTGCAAAGTCATACCCAGATAGATTAGTGGAAAAAGGAAGTCCTGAAGGAGTGGACGTTATTTCGGGAGCAACAGAAACCTACAAGCAATTTATAGAAGCTTGCAACAATGCTCTTGCTGATGCAAAATAATGAAAGATTTATACACAGTTAATTTAGCAAAAAAGAATATAGAAAATAAAAAGACAAGGTCAATTACCTTGATTTTACTTGTAGGAATTTTAACTTTTATATTATTCATGTCATCATTTATAATTTTTTCTCTTAAAAACGGCATGAAATCTCTATCAGATAGGATGGGAGCAGACATTATTGTAGTCCCAGAAGGTTATGATTCCAAAATTACAGGTGCAATCTTAAGGGGAGAACCTAATACATTCTTTTTTGACAAGGATATATTAAATAGAGTAAAAAAAATACCAGGAATTGAAAAAGCCTGTGGTCAAGTTTATCTAGCTACACTTTCTGCTGGATGCTGTTCTTTTCCCATTCAAGTTATAGGAATTGACTTTTCTGATGACTTTAGCGTTAAACCTTGGCTTGAAAAACAGATTAAAACTCCAATTAAAGCTGGGCAAGTTGTTGTAGGTGCTAACATTGTGGGGACTATTAATCATAAGGTTAAATTTTTTAATCAAGAATTTGAGATAAGAGGTAGGCTTGCAAAAACTGGAATGGGTTTTGATAACTCAGTTTTTATGACAATAGAAGAAACTCATAGATTAGCCAAGGAATATGAAAAGATAATTAATCATCCGGTGGCAAAAAAAGATGATATATCTTCTATTTTAGTAAAAGTTGAAAAAAACAAAGATCCAAAAACAATTCAAAAACTTATTAAAGAAGAATTTAAAAAAGAAAAAGTGTATCCTTTATTGCCAAGAAAAATAATGACACAAGTTTCAGATTCAGCAAAAAACATGCTTGTATATGTGTATATATTGATAGCTTTGATTTGGATACTAGCTTTCTTTATTTTAAGTCTTGTAAATACCTTATCAGTTAAGGAAAGGAAAAGAGAATTTGCAACCATAAGGATATTAGGAGCAACAAAGAAAAAACTCAGTGAAGTAGTTCTTATTGAATCTATGCTAATTAATGGTACAGGTGCAGTCATAGGTTCTGTGCTTTCCTTTGTTTTAAGTATAACTTTCAATAATGTATTTTCATCACTTTTGAATATGCCTTTTTTAAGACCGAATATATTCCTTATGATTTTAATGTTAATAATAGTAATAATTGTGGGAACCTTGTTAGGACCAATATCTTCAATTATTGCTATTAATAAAATAAATAAAGTAGAATTATTATTGATGCAAAGAGATAATGATTAAAATAGGCTATTTGTCAAATTTTGGGGAGACTTGTTAACTCGAGTCTCTCTTTTCATTTAAAAAGGCTCTATGTCAAATATTGGGGAGACTCGTTAACGCGAGTCTCTTTCTTTATGTAAAAATGAACACATAGACGCTAATTAAGATATCAAAACTAAAATAACTAAAAAACCATTAAAAATAAACATAGCAAACAAGACTCCTAGAGTTTTTGCGAAATTTTCCCATTTTCTTATTCCTACCATGAAGCCATTGGGAGCAAGTAACGATTCAGAAGGACAAGAAATTCTAGAACCATAGGCAGAAAATATAAAGATTGACCTATCAAAGGTTAAGGTCGAACCATTATTCGAAGACTGTGTAGACTTTGATACATTTTCAAAATCAGATTTCAGAGTTGTAAAAGTTAAGGCTTGCGAAGAAGTGCCAAAATCTAAAAAACTATTGAAATTTACATTAGACGATGGATTTGGTAAAGATAGAACAATTCTTTCAGGAATAAAAGAATACTATAGCGCAGAATCTTTAGTTGGTAAGACTCTACTAGCTATCACAAACCTACCACCAAGAAAGATGATGGGCATAGAATCAGAAGGTATGCTCCTATCAGCAATCTGCGAGTATGATGGAGAAGAGATGTTAAATCTTATAATGCTAAACAAAAACATACCAGCAGGGGCAAAATTATATTAAAATTAAAAGATCTTAGCGATTTAATCATTGCTAAGATTTTTTTATGGATTTAAAAGTCTTTAAAAATTGAAATTATATTTTCTTAAACGTATAATAAGAATAACAATAAATATTAGTAGATTAGTAGGTGACAAATGATTGAAAAATTAAAAGTTCTATATGATAACAATAGAAATATTATTAGAATTACAAGATATATTTTCTTATCTTTTATTCTTTTGCTTATAACCTGGTTTTTTGACTATAAAAGCCCGGATTTAAAATTAAATTTACCTAATATATTGTTACTGTCTCCAGAAGTTACATCATCATTTTTATCTACCTTAACTGGAACATTTTTAACTGTATCAACTTTTACTTTTACAACAATTTTAACAGTCTTAAACAAATATTCTGATTCATTTACTCCTAGGATAGTTCAAGACTTTATAGATAAACCAAATGTCTTAAGTCTTTTTGGAGTATTCATCGGAGGTTTTTTCTATACGGTTCTTTCATTATTTATGATTCAAAATATAGAAAGTGAACAGCCATTAATTTCTGGGACAATTGGAATATTTTATGCAATTGCTACTATGATATCCTTTATCCTCTTTGTAAAAAGAGTCTTGAAAGACATTAAAGTAGGCAATGTAATTGAAAACTTATATACAAATGCGTCGAGTCTTATAGAAAAAGAATCTGAAAGGAGACGAGTAGCAGAAAGATTTTCTATTGATAAGTGGGAGTCTTATAAAATTTATGCTAACAAGTCTGGTTACCTATACAGTATTAATGCAGACAAAATGATAAATATCATTGAAGACTCAAAGTATGAGATAATTATCAATAAGAGAATAGGAGACTATGTCTTAGAAAACATGTATATAGGAGATTTGAATGTCTTAGAAAAATTAGATATTGTCAAAGAAGAAAAAGAAAAACTTTTAAAAAAAATATCTGACAACATTATTATCAATGTAAGAAAAAATGATACAAGAGACTACCACCATGAAATTACAAATATTGTAGAAATTGCTTTAAGAGCCCTTAGTCCAGGGATAAACGATCCAAACACAGCTTCAGAGTCTATTAATAAAATAGGTATTTTGCTAGGGAAACTATTTTCGTCTAAAAATTTTTACCAAATATTAAAAGAAGATGAAAATAGTAAGATAATATATAATAACTATTCAGCAAAAGAAGAACTAAGTTTGTCATACAATCAAATTCTTCACTATGGAAAAGATGATCCTGAAGTAGCTAAGGCAATTTTATCAAGTATATTTATGATCTATTATGTATCAGATCAGTCAGTCCATGAAGAAATAGAAAAATTCTTTGTATATTGCTACGAAGAATGTAAGGGTGCTATGACAAGTAATGCCTATATAGACCAACTTGAAGAAATTTACAAAGAATTTAAAGAAAAAAGAGATGACTCGATGAACAAAGATACGAATGAAAATAAATAAGACAATAGTCTTTGATGTGAACCCCAAAATCCAAAAAAGGATGGAGGGGTTTTTTAATACAATACTTTTAGGATTAGAAAATAGAAATTGTAAATTGCAAACAATCGCGCCATTAAGGCACGGATATTAAAGATTCCTTTGGACCGCATAAAAAACCGGTTAAGCCGATGGTTCTGATTTTTGAAAAAATTGAAGAAAGTAAAATATAACTAATAATTATTATTACGCTATACGTATTATGGTAATAATTATTTTAAATTCTAAATAAGATATGAGTTTAATAGGCTTAAAGATCCTCGTTAAATAAAATAAATTTAAATGCTATCCGGATAGCATCAAAAAAATAATATAATTACTAATAAAAATTAAACTTTAGTTAACCTAAGTTAACTAAAAAAATTTTATAAAACCGCTAAATTTACAGAGAATTTGAAAAATGTACTTTTATATCGAATAATAATTAATATCAAAATACTTTACATAAAAAATATACTTTGATAGTATAAAACATATTATTAATATAAATTATCAGGAGGTAGTATTGAAGTACATATTTTTAATTTTAGGATTTATATTTTTAGGAATAGGAATAGTTGGGATATACCTACCACTTTTACCTGCAACTCCATTTTTACTTTTAGCAACTGCTTGTTTTGCAAAAGGATCGGAAAGATTCCACAAATGGTTTATTTCAACCAATATCTACAAGAACAATATAGAACCTATAAAAGAAAAGAAAGGTTTAACTATGAAGAAAAAGATAAAAATTTTGTCGATGATTACATTTTTTATAGCAATATCTTTTTATGTAGTTAAAATATCCCATGCTAGGATTTGTCTTGTATTAGTCTTAATATTCCACTACATATACTTTTTCGCTAAGATTAAGACTGTGCCGGAGGTAGAAAATGCTGAATAAAAATCTTTTAAGAGAAATCGGTAGAGAAAAAAACTCGTTATTAATTTTGATATTACTCAAGGTTTTTGAGCTATTTACTAATATAGCTCTTATATTTTCAATTGGGAATTTCTTAAATGAAATTGTTAAGGGAAATTATTTAGTTAAAGGATTTATATTTCAAATTTTCGCAATTATTCTTATAAAAATAATTATTATAAAGTATAACTTTTATATTTCACATAAGATTTCTAATAGAATCAAGAAATCACTTCGACAAAGACTTTTTAAAAAGGTCTATGGATTTAAAATGGAATATGGAGAAAAGATTTCTATATCAGAAGTTATAAATCTCAGTGTAGAAGGAATAGAGCAACTAAATATCTTCTATGGAGAGCTGCTACCACAGCTT
This sequence comes from Peptoniphilus duerdenii ATCC BAA-1640, assembly GCF_000146345.1. GTDB lineage: Bacteria > Bacillota > Clostridia > Tissierellales > Peptoniphilaceae > Peptoniphilus_B > Peptoniphilus_B duerdenii. The sequence continues at coordinate 1,476,284 of NZ_GL397071.1, forward strand.
GTATTCTCTCTAATAGGACCAATTATGTTATTTATAATTATGTCCTTTGTAAATTTAAAGATTGCTATTGTAGGACTTGTATTCTTACCATTTATTCCAATAGCAATTTTTATGGTACAGAAGTTAGCTAAGAGGGTGGTTAAATCTTATTGGAAGTCCTATGCAAACCTAGGGGAAGTGTTTATAGATTTTCTATACGGACTTACCACTTTAAAGATTTTCAATGCGGATGAAAAGTACAATGATAAATTAAATGAGATGGCTGAGGATTTCCGAGTTAAGACTATGAAACTTCTCATGGTTCAGCTAAACAATATAACTGTTATGGACCTTGTCTCATATACTGGAAGTGCAACTGTAATCTATATGACTCTAAAATATTTTTCTATGGGACAAATTTCTATATTTACAGGTTTTGTATTTATTCTTCTATCTCAAGAATTTTTCAATCCTCTAAGAAGACTAGGAGCATTGTTCCACGTTGCTATGAATGGTATTTCTGCTGCTACAACTCTGTTTGAAGTTCTAGAAATAGAAGAGCCTGTGGACGGTTCACAAGTAATAGATGAAGATAGGGTTACTATTGAACTTAAAAATCTAGATTTTTCTTATGATAAGGAACAAGTATTAGAGAATATAAATCTTACATGCAAAGAAAATGAAATAACCTGTTTAGTTGGGAAGAGTGGCTGTGGAAAATCTACAATCGCTAAATTGATCTGCGGCATGCTAGGGAGTAATGGAAAAAATATTTTTTATAATGGTAAGAACGATATAAAATCTGACAGTATAATAGAAAATATCTGTATGATTGACAACAATCCATTTATTTTCAGCAACAGTTTAAGATATAATCTGCTTTTTGCAAATCCTACTGCAAGTGATGAAGAACTTATGGATAAATTAAAAATTGTTGGATTATATGAATATTTTGAAAATCAAGATGGGCTAGATACAATTATAGAAAGTCAAGGGAACAACTTATCTGGAGGACAAAAACAGAGAATTTCTATTGCTAGAGCTCTACTTAGAAAGCCAAAAGTCTTGATACTTGATGAGGCTATTTCAAATATAGATATAGAATCTGAAGAAATTATTTTAGATATTTTATCTAGGCTAAAAAAAGATATGACCATAGTGCTAATAACTCACAGACTTAGAAATACTGAAAACGCGGACTATATATACTTCCTTAAAGATAGAAAAGTAATAGAAGAGGGAAGTTTTGTAGAGATGAAGGAAAAGGAAAACTTTGGAAATCTTTACAATTCACAGATGGATTTAGAAATGTGGGGTGTCAAATGAAAAATTTAAGAGAGAGAAAAGAATTATTAATAGATCTTTTAAATCTTGTTAAGCCTCTTAGTTTACAGATGATTTTTGCAGTATCATTCGGGCTACTAGGACATGTTTTTGCAACTTTGATACCTGGTCTTGGAGCATATTATTTTGGAAAGATCTATATAGGAGAAATAATAAATCTAAAAACGGTTTTATTTATTTTAATAACACTTGCGATTTTAAGGTCCTTATTCAAATATACGGAGCAGCTTTTTAACCACTATGTAGCTTTTAAAACTTTGGCAATAATAAGAGATTTGGTTTTCAAAAGTCTTAGAAGACTCTGCCCTGCAAAGATGGATACGAAGAACAAAGGTCAGCTTATCTCTATAATAACAGCAGATATTGAGCTTTTAGAAGTGTTCTATGCCCATACGATATCGCCAGTTTTAATTGCGTTTTTCCACACTCTAATATTTTTTATAATTCTATATAAAATTCATTGGAAGTACGCGCTATGCCTGTTGGTATTTCATATTGTTCTCGGTATAATTATACCAACACTAACTCAAAAAATTGGCGAAAGACTAGGAGATGATCAAAGAAAAAATTTATCAAATCTAAATCTTTCGATTCTTGAAAGTTTAAAAGGGATTAAAGAAGTAATAAACTTTTCTATGCAAGATGAAAGAATGAAGGAAGTGGATAGCTTAACCAGGGATTTAAATAGATCTTCTAAGAAACTATCAAACAATATGGGAAATAATTTTGCCACATCTTCAACTATAATTCTTATAGCAAATATAGTTTTCATATTAGTTGGAGCAAGACTATACATGGCAGGAGAAGTAAATTTCTTAAACTTAATATTTCCAATAGCCATATTTATTTCATCCTTTGGTCCTACATCAGCACTTGCATCACTTGGTAATAACTTGGTTTTAACCTTTGCTTGTGGCAAAAGAGTTATGTCACTTTTAAGTGAAGCTCCTGCAGTAGATGAAGTTACAAATAAAAATGAAGTTAGTTATGAAAAAATTGATCTTACAGATGTGGAATTTTCATACGATGACACAGAATTAATAAAAGACTTTAATTTATCCTCTAGATTAAATCAAGTTGTAGGCTTAGAAGGCAAGAGTGGATGTGGAAAATCTACGGTTCTTAAACTAATAATGAGATTTTTCGATCCTAAAGAAGGCAAAATTTCCTTAAACGAAATAAATTTAAAAGATATAAATAGTAGAAATCTTAGGGATAATATTTCATATGTGGCACAGGAAAGTCATCTATTCAAAGGAACAATAAGAGAAAATCTTTTGGTGGCAAATGAAAGTGCAACAGAAATTGATTTAATAGAAGCAACAAAAAAAGCAAATATCTATGATTTTATCATGTCTTTAGATCATGGATTTGACACAGAAATAGTAAAGGATAAGGCGCTACTTTCAACAGGACAGATACAAAGACTTGCCCTTGCTAGGATGTTTTTAAGAGATTCAAAACTATATATTTTGGATGAACCGACAGCAAATATCGACGCATATAACGAAGGAATAATCTTAAAGTCCCTATATGAAGAAAAAGATGATAAGACTATCTTTATATCTTCTCATAGGAAGAGTACACTTAGAATATGTGATGAAGTAATTAATATGCAAAGGAGCATCAACTCATAATGACAGAGATGAAATTAACAAAAATGCAAATTGAGTATCTATTATTTTTAAAGAACAATCCAAGAAAAAGAACGATAACTGACGCCAGCAAATACTTTGATTGTTCAAAAGTAAACGCAAAAAAAATAATGGACAGGATGTTGGTACTAGGACTTCTTTATAAAGATACTAACGATTTTCATTTGACGAAGATTGGAGAAAAATTTGCAAATGAATACAATCAAATACTGGAAGATTCCAAAACAATATTAAGACATATACTAAAGATGGATGATGAAGAAGTTTTAAAAGTATCAGATGAACTCATCCATTTAGAAAACCTAAGAGAAATAATAAAAGATTATTCATCGCATATAAAAAAGATAGAAAAATTAAAAAATAAGGTAAAAAATGAAGAGCTGCTAAAAGTATATTCCAATACTTCTAGCGAAATTAACCTTACAGTATATAAAGTAAGTGAAAATAATAAAAATTCATTTGTAGAAAATTCCATGGCTATGATGGGATTTGAAAAAGAAGTAGAAATAATAGTCGAAGATGAAGAATATCTATGTTTGAAAACTAAGATGATAGAAAAAATACAAAATGGATTTAAGAAAAAATCCATGCCTATATTTTTGATATATGAAGATGAAAAAGGAGAGCATACTATAGATGTAAAGGATGGTATCTTTAGAATTCCTTTAAAAATTATAAAATTTTGGAACAATTTAGGTAGCGGAATCCTACAAGCATCTGTAAATTTAAAAATAAAAACTCATATAGGATTTGCAGCCCATATAGGGAAAGCAAATTTTGTATTTTCTGTTAACCTATATTAATATCAAAATTTTGATGAATATAAAATATAACAATTGTAGAAAGTAGATAAAAAAAGGATTAAATAGAAAACATTATCAATAACATTAATTGAAAGCATAAAAAAGTTAACGTAAGTTAACTTTTTTTTATTGCAAAAAATCATACAAAAAATAAAAATAAGCTATATGATATTGATATAATTTATCATCATGACGAGGAGGTTTTTAAAATTAAAAATAAAATTTTAATTTACATACTTTTATTATTGCTATTTATTCCAAATAAAACTTATTGCACTGGAAGCAATAATAAAGAGAATAAAGCAAATTTAATTAATTTGGAAGATGGCTACTACAAAATACCCGTTAAATTATGGCATGCATATGAAGAAAAGGAAAGCATGGGAAATAAAGCAATGGTGCAGGTAGCCGAAATAGAAGTAAAAGATAAAGTGGGATATTTGTACATAGGCTCAGGAAAAATGGAATACATGAGCATCACAGCTTCTCTTATAAACATATATTTTCAAAAAGATGACGGGAACTACTACCCTGCAGAAGCTGGAGATTTTGAAATGGAAATACCAAAGGAAAAAGATAAGCGTCCCGCTGTATTTAGAACGAAACTTGTAAATATGGATGAGATGACAAAAGTTTTTGTAGATCCAAAAGTAGAGCCCATGGGAGACGAACCCATAAGAGCAAGGATAAAACTTGAATATGGTTCTATTGAAAAAATAGATAAGGATCAGGCAGAACTCATAAAAAAATTCGAGGAAGGACCTAAAAAACCAGAGTTTGATAGTTCATCTTCTGGAGAAGTTGAAAATAAAAATTTAATTGTAAATTATGAACCGGGAACTTTTGATGAAGAGTTTTCTTTCTATGGCAATAAGCTATCCGGAAAAAATGCAGAAGAATATTCAAAAGATTTCGATAAATTAGACCAGGTAAATGTATTTAAAATAGAATTTCTTGGACCTTTAGATGAGATTAAGGAAGAAGATAAGAAAATACAAGACAAAAGGAAGAAGATAATTCCAAAAAAAGAAATGGAGCTTAGACTTCCTCTTTTAAAATTTAAAAAAGAAGATAATTTGGCTTTGTATGATTTTACCAATGGAGAAAAAAAGAAACTAGAATTTACTTTTGACAAGGACCACGTAAAAGCGAAGGTTAAAAATCCTGGCGTATATGTATTTGTTAAGAGTGGTGATGCTTTGGTTCAAAATGAAAATACAGAATCACCAGAGAACAAATTGCCAATAGAAAAGAAGAATGAAAAGGCGGAGAAATTTTTAAAAACTGTTAAAAAGACAAAACAAAAACCGATATTAAGTAAAACAAATAGAACAACAGTTAATACTGAAAATACAAATAATAGTAAGCTATCAAATCCACAGCCTAATGCATCCAGTTCATTGCAAAAACAGATGGATTTAGCAAATAAAGAAAATAAAACTCAAAACCTAAATAAGGAAGCTGACACAATACAAGAGAGAGAATACAGTGGACTCATAATATTCATATTAATGGTTTTTTTGGCGTTTAATATTCTTTCAATATATTTCATTAGAAAAAATCTTGACGCAATTCGAGATATGAGAGAAGAAATACTATTTATAGGAGGACTTAGAAAAGATGAGAAATAAAATGACAGCCTTTATCCTAAGCCTAATAATAGGAATTTCAATAGTAAGTAATGTATATGCATATACACAAGAAATTGCAAAGACAACACCATACTATAGTCATCCAGTGACAGGTGTTATAGAAGATCCAGGCAACAATCCTGGTATAGGTCAAGGCATGACAGAAAATGTAGTTTCACCACAAGCTCTTGTAGAAACCACAGACGATGGAAGAATATTTTTAACGGTTAGATATAACCTTGCAAACTATATAAAGAACGAAACTTTTGCAGTTCAAAACTACGGAGACCAAGACTTCTATTCTGTATCGGCTGAAATAACAGGACAGACAGAAGAGACAAGAGATTATAGATTTGAAATACCAAGCAAAAATATAGTGGTAAGAGCTACTTTCTTCGTAGGTCCAATGGGTAGGGATGTAATATTTTACTACACAATTTCGGATTTTGTGGAAGGAAATACAGATTTTGCGACACTTGAAAATGTAAATTCATCTTCAGCAGAAGAAACTAATGAAACGGTAGAATCTAATCAAGAAACTCAAATAAACAATGTTCCGTCTAAAGAAGAAAGTGCAAGTCAATCTACAATGCCAAACTTAAAAGGTTTAAAACCAGTAGAAAATAATAGTCAAGTCGGACAGGTGCTAGGTCCACAGACTGAGGGAGAAAAGATAGAACAACATGTCGTAAATTCAAAATTATCAGCAGGAGACCTAGGTTATTCCCATGGACTTTTAACGAAAGATTCTGAAATTATAAAAAAATTATATTACTCAGAAGACAGCGAAGAAGAGACAAAAGAAAGAACAAAACCAGGCAAGATTACTATGGCATGCATCTATGGACTAGTAGGACTACTCGTTATTATGACTTCGGCTCTTTTGATTATGGCAATCTTATCATTTATTTACAAAGCAAAAGTTGAAGAGGAATTAAATCAAAAAAGGAGTGAAACCTATGAAGATTAAAAAACTCCTAGCGACAATAATGGCACTTGTAATGCTTACAGCTTGTGTAGACCAAAAACAAAGTACAAACGCCCATAAAGGACAGTTAAGAATAGCTGCAACCTCAATGGCAACGGTCTACATAATGGAAAAATTAAATATAGACCTGGTAGCAGTTCCAGATTCAAATATAGATAAGATGCCTGAAAGGTACAAGGACGTACCCAAGGTAGGCATGGCGATGACACCGGACATAGAAAAGTTAAAACAGCTACATCCAGACTATGTATTTTCGCCAGTATCATTAATATCGGACTTGCTTCCTAAGTACAAAGCTGCAAACTTAGACTACGGATTTTTAAATCTAAGTAACATAGATGGAATGTATAAGTCAATTGAAGACCTTGGCAATCTTTTGGACAGAAAAAAAGAAGCCAAAGAGCTTATAGAAGACTACAAAAAATTTATGGATGACTACAAGGCAAAACACAGGGATAAAAAAGCTCCGAAAGTATTGGTGCTTATGGGACTTCCTGGCTCATATGTAGTTGCAACAGAAAATTCATATGCAGGTAGCCTTATTAAATTAGCAGGCGCAGAAAATGTATATGAAGGAACGGACCAACAATTTATAACCATAAATACGGAAGACATGCTTAAAAAGGATCCGGATATGATTCTTCGAACTGCCCATGCAATGCCAGATGATGTAAAGGAAATGTTTCGAAAAGACTTTGCGGAAAATGACATCTGGAAACATTTTAGAGCCGTCAAAGAAAACAAAGTATATGACTTAGATTATAAAAAATTCGGAATGAGCGCAAAGTTCAATTACAAAGAAGCGCTAGATGATTTAGAAGATCTATTCTATAAAAACAATTACAAACAAAGCACAGGTACAGGAGAAAATTCCAATGAAAAAAAGTAGAGTAGTTTTCATTTATACAGTATCAATAATCATATTGCTAGCTCTTACACTCTATTCTGCCAAGACAGGTTCCATAGAAATGACTTTCGGTAAGCTCATAAGGGGACTATTTCTAGAATACGATGCAGATGTAGCAACAATATACGATTTGAGATTTCCAAGGATAATAATTGCAATACTAGCAGGAGCAGCCTTAGCCACATCTGGAGTACTTCTCCAAGCTGTTATGCAAAATCCACTGACAGATCCAGGAATAATCGGTATCTCATCGGCGGCGAGTCTATCTGCAAGTCTAGTGATGATACTATTTCCAAAACTTTATTATTTAACACCAGCATTTTCGGTTTTAGGAGGACTTCTTGCATATATTCTAATATATTCACTTGCATGGAATGGAGGATCAAACCCTATAAAACTAATTCTAGTCGGTGTCGCACTTAACATGACACTTATGGGAATAAACGAAGCAATAAAATCCATGATGGGAGGAAATCTAACAAATGTACAGTCAATAATCGAAGGCAATGTGGCGCAAAAGACTTGGGCAGATGTAAGGATAATGGCAGTTTACGGAATAATATTTTTAATCATATCACTATTCACAATACGAACGGCAAACCTCCTTCAATTAGAAGACCAAACAGCAAAATCACTTGGAGTAAATGTAAATAGAGACAGATTTATTCTGGCACTGATAGCAATAATTTTGGCGTCAGTCTCCACAGCAATAGTAGGAGTTATAGGTTTCTTGGGACTAGTAGTGCCCCATATAGGAAGAATAATTCTTGGATCAAATCATAAGAGACTCATACCCTATTCAATGATACTAGGCGCCATCACATTACTATTATCAGATACATTAGGAAGGATAATAGCCTATCCATACGAAATAAAACCATCGGTCGTTATGACAGTGGTGGGCGGAATATTCTTTATAACATTACTAAAAATAGGAGGGAAAAATTATGGAAATTAAACATCTATTTTTCTCCTATGGAAAAAATATGGTAATACAAGATTTAAATTTAAAAATTGAAAAGGGAAAAATAACGACATTACTCGGTGCAAACGGCTGCGGCAAATCAACACTATTTAAATTAATAACCAGAGTAGAGAAACCAAAAATGGGACTGATAACCTTAGATGGCAAAAATATAAAAAACATTGAAAGAAAAGAATTTGCCCAAAAGGTAGCCATAGTTAGACAAAAGAATCAAATCTCTGGAGATATAAGAGTAGAAGAATTAGTCTCATATGGGAGAAACCCGTATCTTGGATTTATGCAAAAGCCAAGTAAAGATGACAAGGACAAAATAGAACAGGCGATAGAAGTATGCGGTCTAGAAAAAATTAGAAATGAAAAAGTAAACTCTCTATCTGGAGGGCAGGTTCAAAGAGCTTGGATAGCAATGGCAATAGCTCAGGATAGTGACATATTACTACTAGATGAGCCTACAACCTATCTAGACATAAAGTATCAAGTAGAAATTTTAAAACTAGTAAAAGATTTAAATAAAAATCTTGGAAAAACAATAATCATGGTACTTCACGACATCAACCAGTCCATAGAATATTCGGACACAATAGTAGGAATGATGAAAGGAAAAATTGAATTTCAAGGAAAAGCAAAAGAAGTGCTTACTGGAGAAAAAATAAGTAAAATCTATGATACAAAATTAAAAATCATAGATATAGAAGATAGAAAGTATGTATTGGCTGAAGAATAAAGGAGGATTAATGAAAGGAATAATAATTTATTCATCCAAGACAGACAACACAAAAAGGATGGCAGAAAAAATATATGAAGCCTTGAAAGATGAATATGAAATGACGATCAAAAACATAAGAGATTCACCAGACATAGAAAGTTATGACTTTGTCCTCTTGGGAGGCTGGGTAGATAGGGGAACCTTAGAAACACAAACCCGTAAATATTTAGAAAAAATAAAAAATAAAAAGTTGGGTCTATTTGCAACACTAGGCGCCATGCCCGACTCAGAACATGGGAGAAAAGTCATTAAGAATTTGGAAGGTTTACTAAGAGGAAAAGAATCGCTGGGTCAATATATATGCCCTGGGCTAGTAGACCCAAAGATGATAGAAAAATTAAAAGGAATAAAAGGAGTGATAGTACCGAAGAAGATTAAAGAAAAAATGATAGACACAAGTCTTAAATCAAGAAAGGCAACAGAAGAAGAATTATTAAAAGCAGCAAACTATTTTGCAAAAAATATAAAACACTTAGCAAACTAAGAGTTAAAAGTAAGACAAAAAAATGAAAGGAGAGTTTGATGAACAAATTTAGAAAAGCAATATCGGCAACACTTATAGCGTCGATTATGACACCTTCATTAGTAGTTGCACACCCAGTAATCCCAACGCCAGAAAATACTACCATAGTACAAGCGTTAGAATCGCAATCAGTTACAAGCGGTGTAGAAGATGGAATATACACAGCACCTGTAGAAGTAGCCCATGCGTATAATCCGGGGCAAAAATCCATGGCGAATAATGCAATAGAACACACGGCAAAAGTAGTCTACAGAGGAGACAAAGTTACTGTAGAACTTGCATTTAAAGGCATGGAATTATTTGGAATGAAAGGCCATTTGACAAACCTGTTCTTTTACAGAGACAACAAAGCTCCGAACGCAGGGGGAGAAGCAGTGGAAGCGAAAGTAATAAAGACACAGTTGGACCCTGGCTTAGACGGTAAAAAGCATAATTATCCGCAAATATTTAGATACACAATGGACAAAAGCCTATTTGAAGCATCGGACTTCTTATGGATCAAAGTTTGGGTAGATGCCATGGACGCTTTAGGATTAGAGCAGGGTGAACCAATAACACCGGGCAGAGGAGAGCAAAATGCCAAGATAGTAATAGACAAGACCAAGTTCACAAAAGTTGTTTTAAATACACAAAACTTATCAGATGCAATCAAAGCGGCAAAAGATATAGTTAAAGGCAATAAAAAATTAGAAGAATTTAACATACTTCAAAGTGCAATTGCAGAAGCTGAAAATGTATTAAAAGAAGCAACAGACCAAGAAGTTTTGGACAAAGAAATAACAACACTTAAGGCAGCGGTAGAAACCTTTAATAGCAGCCCGAACGTATTAAAAAAAGAAGCTTTAACCAAAGAAATAGAAACAGCTAAGGCGATAGCACAAGGCAAGAAGACTGATGAAGCATTTAATACACTTAAGGATGCAATAACTTCTGCTGAAGGAGTTTTAAATAGTGCAACAGAGCAAACTCAACTAGATGAAGCAGTAACTGCATTAAAGGCAGCAGTAGAAACATTTAATAGCAGCCCAAATAAAGAATCAAATATAGAATTTGTAAAATATGTGAAATTAAACGTAGAAGACGGTGGACCGGCAGATCCTAGAATAAGAAACATCCTAGATGACTATGGACAAATTGTAAAGATAGATGGAGCAGAGCACCTACGTTTAACATATTTATCTATAGATAAGAGAAGCAACAAGCTTGACTATGGAACAAAGCAATTAAAATATTCCTATGATGAATCCAGTGAAAAAATAGAAGCAACAGGCAAAGTAATAGAAAGTGGCCATAATGCCGGCGAATATGAATTGTCACAAATAGACATACCAATAGACGGAAAATCGCAAGTGTATCTGTTTGGCGAATTTATGGCAAGTATTTATAACAATAATAAAATACCAGGAAAAGCAATTGTCAGATTTTCAGACAGCGACATACAAGGTAAAACACTTGGCAACATAGATGAGTTTATAGTAAGCCAAAAAGGTTTTACACAAAAGGAAGGCACAGAAAAACTTGAATTTGATGTAGAAAAAGACGGCAAAATATATACGCCATATACATCATTGGAAAAAGGAAAATTTAAAATAATAAATCATGGCTCCGGCGAAATTGCCATAAAGATAAAGAGAAACTCATTCTTGCTTGGAGACTTAAGACATATTAAATATACACTTGACGGAACAGAGCCCACACAAGATTCAAAAGATGCAGGTTTTAGAAATGAAAATAAACCAGCAATCGGATTTGATAAGTACTTTGTAATCTATCTGCAATATGAAGATATAGAAAGCTTAAAAGAAACAGGCGGAGATATAAAAGTTAGATTCAAAGGCTTTAATAAAGACTTTACACAATCTACAGAATCAAAAGAAATAACTATATCATTGTCAAAAGAAGCCTATGATGAACTAGAAGCAGTAAAGGACGAATCAAATAGTATAAGTTTTAAAGCAGACAGTTCAAGAGAATATTGTTTTAACAGTACTACTGTATTAAAAGTTGAAAATATAAAAGATGATGAACTATTAGTAAAATTAAAAAAACTAGCAGAAGATCAAGGGCTTTCAGATGTTTCAGCTTATAAATTATCTTTTGTAGATAATAACGAAACTGCAAAACTAGATATAGATAAATCATGGAACAGTGAAAAGTTCCCTCTAATTAAAATCAAAATTGAAAAAGCAGGAGCAGATAGAAACTACTATAAAAATACAGCCTTTTACGAAGTTGTCAATGGAAAATTAGTACAATTACCATATAACTATTTGATAAAAAAAGCTTCAATTAAAAATCCAGATTCAACATATATAATGGGTCAAAAAAACTACGACACTCAACTAAAAGAAGCTAATGAAGCACTACAGAACAAGATGAATCAAATAGAAACAACAATTAATGGCAACTCACTAGCAGAAATAAATTTAAAGAATCTACTAGAGAAGGCAAAAAACCTTCGAAAAAAAACCGTAGACAATATTTTGGCACTTAACTATCAAATGGACAGAAACTTTGAACTCATAAACGAAGGCAAAAATTCTGACAAAGAGATAAACACAGAGCTGGCAAAAGAATTAATAAAGTGTATAAATAGTGATATTTATAAAGAGATATTTACAAAAGATTTCTATAACCAAGTTGTAGAAATTAAAAATCAACTAGAAAGTAAATTACAAGCAGGAGAAGATTTAAAAGAAGATCTTTTAAAATTAGATAATCTATTTAAAAATCCAAAATATGCACTTCCATATAAAATTACCTCCATTGAAATAAAAAGACAAGATAGAGATGATCCATCTATGGCAGGTGGATGCTTTATGAAAGAGGGCAAGATATTATACGGCAAAGATGAAAACTATTTGTTATTAAATCTAAAGACAATGAGTCCGGGATTTTTAAATGCTCACTTATTAGAATTAAGCGTATTTAAAGACATAATAGACGGAGAAAAACTTGATGTTTTACCAATTTATAAATACAGCGATGTAATTTCAGGAAGCTCTAAATTAGGAATATTTGACAAACAAATACTAGTAAAATTACCTAAAATTGAAAAAGACACTTATTTTATAAGAGTAGCTAATGACGGAATGCAAGGAGCGGCTCCAGGCGCAAGATTAAAATTCACTGCCACAGGAGAATTGATAGAAGACGAACCACAAGCACCACTACAAAAAGAAGCTTTAACAAAAGAAATAGCAGAAGCTAAGAAGGTTGAACAAGGCAAGAAGACTGATGAAGCTTTTAATACTCTTAAAGCAACAATCGCATCAGCAGAAGAAACATTAAAAACTGCAACAGATCAAGAAGCTTTAAACCAAGCTGCAACTACATTAAAAGCAGCAGTAAAAGCCTTTAATGAAAGCGCAGATAAAGTTGAACCACAACCAGGACCAACTCCACAACCAGGTCCAACACCACAACCAGGTCCAACTCCACAACCACAACCACAACCAGAACCAAAGCCAAGTTACCCAAGCTATCCATCATACCCGTGGTACGCAGGTTCAACTACCAAGCCGACAGCGGATAAAGGTACAAAGAACGCAGAAACAAAATCACCTGCCAAAGAAGTAAAAAGAGAAGCACAAAATAATAAGGCCGACAACTTCATAGACATTGAAGGCCACTGGGCAAAAGAAGCCATAAACTATGTGGTTGAAAAAGGATACTTTGCTGGAGTAAGTGCTACAGAATTTGCACCAAATAGAGCAATCACAAGAGGACAACTGGTAACAGTACTTGGAAGAATATTAAACATCGACAAGACTTCATTTAAGTCCAACAACTTTAAAGACGTCAAAGCAGATGCATACTACGCACCCTATGTAGCTTGGGCGGAAAGCGTCGGCATAACCAAGGGCAGAGGAGGCGGAAGCTTTGACCCGGACAAAGAAATCACAAGAGAAGAAATGGCAGTCATGATGGTTAAATTCTTAAAGGTTTCAGGCAAAAAATTAAATGTAAAAGGAACGGGAGGTGCATTTAAGGACGACGTAAATATTGAATCTTGGGCAAAAGATGCGGTAACGGAAATGGCAAAACTTGGACTTGTAAAAGGCATGGAAGACGGAAGCTTCTCACCGAAGACACAATTTACAAGAGCACAAGTAGCCCAAATTCTATACAACATAGACAAGAACTAATTGTAAGAATAACTGATATTTCAGTTTGAAAGATAATTTAATAAGGTGGTCTTAGGAATAAATTTTTAAGGCCACCTAATAATTGAGAGAAGGAGATATTGATGAAAAATATAAAAAACATACTATTGATATTTATATTATCTGTACTTGTTTTACCGATAAATATATTTGCAGAAGATCCATCTGCTATAATTCCAATCACCGGAGATAACAGAGCGCACTTTGAAATTCATCCGGAAGTATATAAAAGATGGGCTCAAGGAAAAGATGTATCTACGGATGAAACGGCAACTCATCCCATATTTGATGAAAATAGATTAAAGATGTCAGGCAAAAAAATATCTGATAATGATCAAAACTTTAAAGAATTTAGAGAAAAACATAAAGATGAAGCAGCTGTTAATAAAGAGGATGACCCTCAGTGGAATGCCTATGAATTAGACTTAAAGCACGATGTTGGGTGCGACTATTATGGTAATTTTGTTATAAATAGTTCCGGAATAGATGACGGAAGTATGTATAACATCTGGCCTGAACAAGTTGAATTGTATTTATCATCCTTCGATGATTCCACTAATTCATGGAGTGAACCTAAGAAATTAGATAAAAAAAGAAGTTATGACGAACAAGGGGAAGGATTTTACGTAATACAGGATTATAAATCAAGCCATGATGGAAGGAAATATTTAATAAATCTTAGCCTCCAACCGGTAGATTATTATAGTAGTACACATGACAAATTTAGGATATATATCTTTCAGGGTTGGCCTAAGCCAATACCTAAAGACTTGCTTCCGGGGACTTATAATATTCCTCTATCTATCAGGTATTCAAATTCACCAGGAAAATATTCAATGGCAGATGGTGCAGTAGAAGATAACGGAGAACTAATTGTTGGGCAAGATGGTTCTATTAAGTTGAGAATAAAATTTAAGCCACTGACATTGAGCGATCCTGCTTATACAGGTGGACAGGCAATAACAGGACATCTCATGAAACTGTGGACTTATAATTCAGTAGATGATTTTGACCAATATATGAAAGCTCCTACAGTTTTTACAGCAAAGGAAATAGCTTTAGATAATCCGCAATACTTAAAGAAATATTTTTCAGAGAATGTAGGTGGCATTGAATTATCTTTTCCGGAAATTTATGAAATACCATTAAAATATGAAGATGGTTCGACAAATTATGAGTCTCAAAAACTTTTTAAAGTAAAGGTTGATGCGATGGGTAATTCTTTACAAAATTTCAATCTTCTAATGAGATGGGAAGATATGAAATTGGAAAAGTTAGATTTGCAAAGTGGAAAATATAAAGCTTTAAAAATAATAAGTTTGCCGGTAAACCAAGCTATGCTTGATGCTTTATGGGATAAGGAAAATAATAAGATAAAATACACGAGAGAGCAATACAATGATGAATTACTCCAGGGAAATTATAATAAGCTTAAATTTGATCCCGGAGAAGGCATTATACCAATATACGACTTGGAAATAAGAAATAATAAAGCTGATATTACCGTATATTGGGCTGAACAATACAAAAAAGGAACTAAGCTTATAGAGACCGGATTAGTAAAAATTGATGATTCTAAACCAATCCAATACAAGTCATCTGATGGAAGTATAAAAGATGCAGAAGTATTAGATAGCAAGGATTTTACTGTTACAAATGAAAAAAACACTTATAAAAATAGAATAACAAAGATAAAGCTGAAAGATGTGCCTCTATCAATTAATGGTGAAGACAAAACAATAGGATTAATTAATGCTAGGTTTATAAGGGTAGAAGAAGGTAAAAGAAGAATAAAATTAAAGCCCGGTAAAAATGACGATCCTATTGAAGATATGTTTAGTATTCCAAATTATGATATAGGGAAAAAAGTATTAGAAGAAAAAATAGAAGAAATCAATAAAGATAGCTTAAATCAAGCAATAGAAGATGCTAAAAGCATAAAACAAGGTAAAAAAACAAATGAAGCATTTAATACTCTTAAAGCTGCAATAACTTCAGCAGAAGAAGTTTTAAATAGTGCAACTGAACAAACTGCCATAGATGGTGCAGTAACTACATTAAATAAAGCCATAGAAACTTTTAAAAATAGTCCTGAAAAGCAAGCACAATTAAATAAAACAGAGCTTGATGCTAAGATAAAGGATGCCGAAAAGATAAGCCAAGGTAAAAAAAGCGAAGATGCTTTTAAAACTTTAAAGACTGCTATTGAAGCTGCTAAAAATGTTTTAAATAGTGCTAATGCTCAAGACCAAATTAATGAAGCTTTGGCTAATTTAAACAAAGCTATTGAAACTTTTAGTAAGAGTGCCGATGTAACTGTTACACCGGGAGCAAGTGAAAAAGTATATACTATGCCTGTTACACTTATGCACTCAGTTGAAGAGAAGCCGTCCATGGGCAACAAAGCCTTAATATCTCCTGCCAAGGTAAGCATAAAGGGCGATGATGTATATATTGATTTGACTTTCCAAGGTATTGAAGTACCTTTGGGCACAACTAAATTTTACGGACATTTGACTAATTTATTTAGCTATAAGGACAATACTACAAGGGGAGAGGCAATTCCTGCTGAAGTTTTAGAACAAATGGAAGACAAAGCCATGGACGGATCTCGAAAACAATTCCCCAAGGTATTTAGAATTAAACTTACAAAGGCTGAGTTTGATAATCTAAAGGACAATACACTTTACGTAAAAGTTTGGGTAGATGCTATGGACGGCCTTATGGGCGGCAGACCAGGTGCAGGGGCACAAAATGCAAGACTTGTATTTGACAAGAGAAATATGACTGATGTTACTCCCGGCGGAGGAACACCTACTCCTACACCTACACCTCCTACACCAACTCCAAATCCACCTATTCCTACTCCAGATCTTTCAAATAGAACTGCAGTTATAGAAGCTTTGAGGAGCTATTCTAACTTCGGAGGACCTCAATACACTTATCAAAGTAATATGAGGTACGTCAATGCTTATAATTCTTTGATGAACTTACTTTCTAAGCCAGTAGTTACAGAAAGCGAAGTTAAATCTGCTATTGAAGAACTAAAATCTGCTAAAGCTGGTCTTGTTTTAGACACAAGTAAGTCAAATAATTCTGGAAACAACCAAGGCTGGGGTAATAACAACCAAGGTTGGGGCAACAATAACCAAGGTTGGGGTAACAATAACCAAGGTTGGGGTAATAACAACCAAGGTTGGGGCAACAATAACCAAGGTTGGGGTAACAACAACCAAAACAACAATCAAAACTACAACCAAAACAACGGTCCCGTTACAGTTCAATACGAAGTACCGGTAGAAGTTCTTCACGCATACCAAAGCGGTTACTCAATGGCAAATGCAGCCATCAATCACACTGCAAGAGTAGAAGAAAGAAACGGACAATTTAGATACAGCGTTAATTTCCATTCAATCCAAAGAGAGTTTGGCGGCAAGACTTTGACAGGTAACTTAACAAATCTTTTTATCATTGACGGTGGCAAGAACAGAGCCGATCAATCAGGTAGCACTTGGTCATGGGTGATGAATGGCAAATATGACAGAGTAAACGTTGCAGTTTGGGTAGATGCTATGGACGAAATCGTAGGCAAAGGTCCTGGAGGAGGAGAACAAAAAGCAATTCTTTCCTTTAACTGGAATAATGCAAGAGAAGTTGGCAGATATGGCGGAAACAATAACCAACAAAATCAACAAAATCAACAAAACCAACAAAATAAACAAGCTCAAACTCAAAGTTCTATGTCAGGTAGCTCATCTAATTCATTTAAAGATGTAAGCGGTCACTGGGCTAAGCAAGCTATTGACTATGTAGTTGGTAAGGGTTACTTCTTTGGACTATCAAATGCTGAATTTGGTCCAAATAAATCTATAACTAGAGGTCAATTTGTAACCGTACTTGGCAGGATGCTAAATGTAAATACAAGTATTTACAATTCACAAAACTTTAATGATGTTAAGTCTAGTATGTACTACAGTTCTTATATCGCATGGGCGAATAAGATGGGTATAGTTTCTGGAGTTGGTCAAGGTAGATTCGCGCCGGACAAAGAACTTACTAGAGAAGAAATGGCTGTTATAATGAGTAAATTCTTGAAAGTTTCTAATAAGAGTCTAAATGCTAAGGGAAATAGCAATGGTTTCATGGATGATGGAAAAATTGAATCCTGGGCAAAAGACGCTGTAAAAGAAATGGCAAAACTTGGTGTTGTAAATGGAATGGGTGATGGTAAATTTGCTCCAAAATCACCATTTACTAGAGCGCAAGTTGCTCAAGTTTTATTCAATATTGATCACAATTAATTATTTAATATGGGACAGTCTTTGGCTGTCCCTATAAAAGAGGTGTAAAATGAAAAAAATATTTTTATCAATAATTTTAGCGTTAGTTTTAATCCCAACATTTAGTTTTGCAGCCACTAAGTATGAAGTGCCTGTTAAACTTGAAAAGTTTGGCGAACCAGGTAAAGAATCCATGGGAAACCCATCACTTAGACCTACAGCTGAAGTTGTAGAAAAAGATGGTAAGTTTGTATATAAAATATATGCTAAGAAGATGGAATTTATGAATATGGAAGGGGAACTAACAAATCTATTTATTTATGAAGGCGATAAGGACTCTCCTAGAGTAGAAACTAAACAATCTCCTATATCAGGCGAATACAACAAAGTACATGAATTTGTTAGAACTAGCCCAAAAGAAGATAAAATACTAGTTGCTGTCTGGGTAGATGCTATGGATTCAATCGCTGGAGGTGGACCTGGATCAGGAGAACAAAAAGCTTACTTAGTATTCGATTGGTCAAGTGCAAAAGCTACAGAAATTAAAGATTCAAAACCTGATAATAAAGTTAATGCACCATCAGAAATTAAAATCATGGTTTCTGGCAAAGAAATAAAACCTGAAACTCCTGCCTACATTGAAAATGGAAGAACTATGGTTCCTCTTAGATTTATATCTGAAGCGTTAGGAGAAAAGGTAGATTGGAATGCGGAAACTAAATCTGTAATCATTGGAGATAACAAGGCTGTTTTAGCAATCGGTTCTAAAGAAATCGATGCGAATGGTAAGAAGATCACCATCGATTCTCCAGCAGTGATTAAAAATTCTAGAACTTTCGTTCCACTAAGAGCAATCTCAGAAATTCTTGGAGCAAAAGTTGATTGGGATGGAGCTACTAAGACAGTAAGCATAACTAAGTAAAATTAAAGATTTAAGGTGGGTTAATGGAACTCACCTTATTTTTTAATATGTAAAAACATTTTAATAATCATTATCTATATGATTTTACAATTATCATTTTTAGTAGTAAAATTAAAAAAGAAAATATTTTATAAAAGGAGATAATTATGGCTTGTACAACATTACTTGTAGGGAAAAATGCTTCCTACGATAATTCAACAATAGTTACTAGAAGCGAAGACTCTGGTTCAGGTTCTTACTGTGCCAAGAGATTTATTGTCGTTGAACCTAAAGATCAACCAAAGAGATATAAATCAGTGATTTCAGAATGCGAGTTTGACCTACCTGAAAATCCACTTAGATATACTGCTCATCCAAACGCAGATCCTTTCGAAGGCATCTGGGGATGCAATGGAACCAATTCTAAAAATGTTTCCATGACAGCGACAGAAACAATAACTACTAATCCAAGAGTCCTTGGTGCAGATCCTCTTCTTGTAAATACAAAAGACAAGAAGGAAGGTGGCCTCGGTGAAGAAGACTTTGTAACGGTAGTTCTTCCTTACATTTCTTCAGCTAGAGAAGGTGTTTTAAGACTTGGTAAACTTCTTGAAGAACATGGTACTTATGAATCAAATGGTATAGCATTCCAGGATGAAAATGAAATCTGGTGGCTTGAAACTATCGGTGGACATCATTGGATGGCAAGAAGAGTTCCTGACGATGCATATGTTGTTATGCCTAATCAACTTGGCATCGACAACTTTGACTTCGAAGACGCATATGGAAAGAAAGAAACATTTATGTGCTGCGAAGATTTAAGAGAATTTACTGAAAAGAATCATTTAGATTTAAATCTAGATGGAGATTTCAATCCGAGACTTGCTTATGGCTCAATAGATGATTCAGATAGAATCTACAACACTCCAAGAGCTTGGGCAATGCTTAGACATTTCAATCCAACTTCATTTATCTGGGACGGGGAAGACGCTGATTACAGACCTGAAGACTTAGATCTTCCATGGGCTATGGTTCCAGAAAGAAAGATTACTGTAGAAGATATGAAGTATGTGCTTTCATATTATTACCAAGGAACAGAATTCAATCCTTATGGTAAAGATGAAAAGAAGGGCAAGTACAGACCTATCGGAATTAATAGAAATAACATTACAGTTTTCACTCAAATAAGACCATATAAAGAAGATGGACATAAGGTAGTAGAATGGCATGCACTTGGTTCAAATGCATTTAACTCTGCTGTTGCTCAATATGCAAATGTTACTAAGACTCCAGCTTACTTTGCCGATGATTCTAAGACTGTAACTACAAAGAATTTCTACTGGACCAACAGACTTATAGCTGCCCTTGCAGATGCAAACTACCATGAAGCCATAGTAGAAATAGAAAGATATGACCAAAAGATTATGTCTAAGTCTCACGAAATTATAATTAAAACTGATGCTTATGTAGAAGAAAACAAACTTACTGGTGAAAAATTACACGTTGCTCTTGAAAAGGCAAATCAAGAACTATCTGACTTCACAGAAGAAGAAACAAATAAACTTCTCGACAAAGTTTTATATATTGCATCAAACCATATGAAGAATTCTTTCTCTAGAAGTGATAACTAATTAGATTTAATACCCAACTTTTAAATTAATAGAAGTTGGGTATATTTATTTAGTAAGCTTTTTAAATAAAAGAAAGGATGATTTTTTGAAAAAATTAATTTTAGCGTTGGCATTTGTATTTTTACTAACAGGATGCCAAAGCGGACAAAATGCAAAGACAGAAGACAAGAAGAATGGCAATGTAGCGACAGAACAAAACAATAACGAGAAAGAAAATTCTAAGACAGATGAATCTAATAAAGATGATTCGTCAGAAGCTAAAGATAACAAGGCAGATGCAACTATTACAGTTTCACCAGAAGAGGCGGTTAAGAAATTTAACGATAAGTATCCAGGTGTAAAGATAGATGAATTTAGCTTTGGTAAGGAAAATATGACCTATTGTTATGAAATAAATGGTTTTGATGATGATTCAGAATATGAATTTGAAATAGATGCAACAGATGGAACTATTTTAAAAGATAACAAAGAACTTGATAACACTGCTGATAAAACTGCTATAAACTTAGACTTCATCAGTGAAATTCAACCACTTATCGATAAGTCTCTAAGCGAAGCAGGGTCTGAATATCACTTAGATTCTTACAGTATTGATTTTGAAAAAACTGGTAACTTCAATAAATTAGATATTGAATTAGAAAATTCAAAAGGTCAAGATATTGAGTTTGAGTATAATCTAGACACAAAAGAATTAATAAAAAAAGATATGTAAATAATTTTTACTCCCTATATAGGATTCCTATGTAGGGAGTTTTTTTATTAAAATTTATAAATAATGAATATGCAAATGATTTCAAAAATAATATAGAATAAATTTAAATATTTAAGAAACAATAAAACTTATAAAAATTGATAGGATAACTATTAAATGTTAGAGCTATAACATGCTTTAAAAATATAAAGTGTTATAATAAAGATGTAATTTAGGAAAAGGATTTGATAGCTTTGAAAGACAGATATATTGTAATTACAAATAACAGTATTTTTAAGGATAGAGAAGATACTATTTACATAGAGGGAGATTTTATAGACGTTTTAAAATCCGTAAGAGACTACATGCACAAAGGTTATTTGGCAATTAGTCATCCATTGCCAGCATCTATTAGAATGATTTTATCTCCAGTTAGATCAGTCATTATGGTGGATAATTATTCTGATCAAGAATTATATAATAAGACTCTTGAAATAGTAGAAAGTTCAATAATCTCATATACAAATACCATGGGCATTAGAAAGCCTGATTATAAAAACATAGAAGATTATAAGATTATTGATAAGAATTTGCTTTATAGTTCATTTGATGAATTACATAAAGAGAAAAAATTAGTTTCACAATTATTAAAGGAGGTAGAAATATGAAGTTAGAACTTCAGAATGTTCTGATTTCAAACATTGATTTTGCAGATGAAACCAAGATCGTGGACGGAACTCTTTTTATAAATAAAGAAGAGATGAAAGCTACTATCTTGAAAGACAAAACTGTAAAGAGTGTTGAAATCGATCTTGCTAGACCTGGAGAAGAAATAAGAATAATTCCGGTTAAAGATGTAATTGAACCTAGATTTAGAGTTGGAAGAACCAATAAATTCCCAGGAGTTACAGGAGAAATTGAACAACTTGGTAACGGAGTTACAAAAGCTATGAAGAATGTAGCAGTTGTAACTACAGGAGATATCGTAGGTTTCCAAGAAGGAATTATCGATATGTGGGGAGAAGGAGCTAAATGGACTCCATTTTCTAAGACATTAAACGTAGTGGTAAATATTACACCTGTTGATGATTTAGAACCACATGAACATGAAAGAACTGCAAGACTTGCAGGACTTACTTCTAGCGAATACCTTGGAGAGGCACTTAAAGATATAAAACCAGATAATAGTGAAGTTTATGAAATAGAAGATTTTGTAACCAGTTCAGAAAAACTAAAAGATTTACCAAGGGTGGTATATTGCGAGATGCTTATAGCTCAAGGACTTCTTCACGATGGATATATCTATGGAGTAGATGCAAAACAGATTTTACCGACGCTTTTAAATCCACTTGAAGAATTAGATGGAGCAGTAATATCAGGTAACTGTGTTGCAGCTTGTGATAAGATCACTACTTATCAACATCAAAACAACGCCGTTATTTTAGAACTATTAAAAGAACATGGAAAGACTATTAACTTCCTAGGTCTTGTACTAGTTCCAGAGCTTACTATACTTGATGGAAAACTTAGAACTTGTGATTATACAGTTAAGCTTTGCAAACAACTTGCAGCAGATGCGGTAATAGTTTCTGAAGAAGGATATGGTAACCCTGACTCAGACCTAGTAATGATTGCTGAAGGATTAGAAAAATCAGGAATAAAGGCTGTCCTTATTACTGATGAGTGTTCTGGATGGGGTGGAGATTCTCAACCACTTGCAGATACTAAGGACGAAGCAAAAGCTGTTATAAGTACGGGCAACGTTTCACACTTGGTGCATCTTCCAAAGGCTTCAAAAGTTCTAGGAGATGAAAGAGCGATAGCAAACTTATCTGGTGGTTGGGACGGTTCACTAGATGAAGAAGGAAATATAACTTGTGAATTAAACGCGATTATAGCTTCTACTTCTGAAATAGGAACACACAACCTTACAGTGAAATTATCATAGGAGGGTTTATGAAAAAAGTAATTTACTATCTAAACCAATTCTTTGGTCAAATAGGTGGAGAAGATAAAGCTGATTTCAAACCACAGGTTGTAGAGGGTCCAGTAGGCCCAGCGGTAGAATTTAATAAGAGATTAGAATCTGGAGAAGTTACCCACACAATTATCTGTGGAGATAACTACTTCAACGAACATGAAATCATAGCTAAAGAGTTCATTATGGAAACATACAATAAATTAAAACCTGATCTAGTAGTAGCAGGACCTGCATTTAACGCTGGAAGATATGGAATGGCGTGTGCGGGAGTTGCAAATACATTAAAGGATAAGACAACTGTTCTTACAGGAATGTATGAAGAAAACCCAGCAGTTGAACAATGCAGACTTCATTCATATATAGTTCCAACTGGGGACTCAGCAGCAACAATGAGAAAAGCCATAAAAAATATGGTTCCAATTGCTGAAAAACTTTTAAAGGGAGAAGAAGTAAATCCTGATGTAGACGGATACTTCCACCAAGGAAGAAGACTTACCGTATTTAGCGAAAAAATTGGGGCTAGACGTGCTGTTGATATGATGCTTAAGCGTTTGAATAACGAAGAGTATGAAACAGAACTTCCTATGCCTAAGTTTGACAAAGTTGAACCAGCTGCTCCAATTACAAATATGAAGGAAGCGGTTATAGCTTTGGTAACTACAGGTGGAATCGTTCCGGAAGGAAACCCGGATAGACTTCAATCAGCATCAGCTCAAAAATGGGTTAAGTATGACATTTCAGATTTGGACGAATTAAAAGGGAAATTTGTTACAATTCACGGTGGATTTGACCCAGTATACTGTAATGCGAAGGCGGATAGAATAGCGCCACTAGATGAACTTACTAGACTTAAAAAAGAAGGTAAGATCGGTGGAGTTTATAAATATTTCTACTCAACCACAGGAACTGGAACTTCTGTAGCAAACTCAGAAAGATTTGGACAGGAAATTGGAAAAGAACTTTATGATGCCAGAGTAGATGGTGTTATTATGACATCGACCTGAGGCACCTGTACACGTTGCGGTGCAACAATGGTTAAAGAAATCGAAAAATACGGTATTCCGATAGTTCATATGGCAACTATCACAACAATTTCAGAATCTGTTGGGGCAAATAGAATTGTACCGACAGTCGCTATACCTTATCCTGTTGGAGATCCAGCACTAGGATCTAAGGAAGATCATCTAAGAGATGAGCTTGTAGAACGCGCTATAAGAGCATTATCTACAGATGTAGCTTCACCAACGATATTTAAAAAGCAATAACATAATTTAAAAGGGAGATGAAACTATCTCCTTTTTTTATAGAAATTTTTTAAACGAATACATCGGATTAATATTTGCAATTCTATTAATAGTAAGATATATTAAAAGAAAAATTAAATAGAAGGCGAATTATGTTTTATGAAAAATTAAAAGATTTTTATCTTTTTCAAGAAATAGATGAAAGGTCTATAGAAAAGATAAACCGGATGCCAATAATAAAAAAAGAATATAAGTCTGGAGAGCTTATTAATGTAATGGGTGATAAGATTGATTATATCCATGTTATATTAAAGGGTTCCTTAAAAACAAACGAATATAATTTAGAAGGAAACGAAATAGTGTCTTCATATTATTTTGAAAATGATGTCTTTCCGCTATACCTAATCTATGGAGGAGAAAGATACTATCCTTACAATATTTATTGCCACAAGAATGCGGTAGTATACCACATACCAGTAGAACCTCTTATGGAATGTATATCCGAGGATATAAAATTTATGGAAAATGTTCTAACCTTTGTATCCAAGTACACCTGCTACAACAAAAAGGTAATTAGAACCGTAAGAAGACCCAAAGTATCGCAAAGATTAGCAGAATGGATTATTGAATCATCACCAGACAGTGATATATTTGTTCTTCCAGGAACTCAGGATGTATTTGCCAAGATGCTATGTGTGAATAGGTCTGTACTTAATCAAGAAATTAAAAAACTTGAATCAGAAAACGTCATTAGACTAGAAGGCAGAAAAATGTATATATTGAATAGAAATTATTTGAAAAATCTATTAGAATCTTAAAAGAAGCTCATTAATAGGGCTTCTTTTTCATAACTATAAAAATATTTTATTTTATAAAATACTATGTTTAGTCTTGAATCGTGTAATTAACTAAAAAACTATAAGATTTTTTTAATAAATATTATATTTTTGGAATTATAAATGATTGTGATTATTATATTACTAGACTTAATATTAAAAAAATGTTAAAATATATTCTGTTCTGAATTTTTAATTAAATTTAATTAAAATTAAAATCTAAATTAAAACTAAAGAGATGATAGCATCTCTTTTTTATTGAGAGGAGAATATTTTTTTTGAAGGAAAAAGTAAGTTTTAAAAGAGTTATATCTTTTGGAGGAGCGTTTATTGCGCTTATTATAGGATCTGGATTTGCAACAGGTCAAGAACTTATGCAATATTTTTCATCCTATGGGAAGTTAGGTGCACTTAGTTTAGTATTAGTTTTCGCCTTATTTTACATAGTTGGAACAGAACTTATAACTACAGGTTATGAAAAACATTTTGAAAATCCTAATGACATATATACAGTAGTAAGTGGTAAATATATAGGAAAATTTTATGATTACTTTTCGGTATTCTTTCTATTTTTATCATATACAGTTATGATTGCTGGTGCACAAGCCACAGCTATGGAACAATACAATGCTCCAGAATATGTGGGTGGAGTAATTCTTGCAATATTTGTAATGGCAACTGTATATTTTGGTTTGGATAAAATTGTAGATATAATTGGATCAATAGGACCGGTTATAGTTATTTTAGCAATAGGGGTAGGGACAGTTTCACTTATATTGAATTTTAAAAATATTCCAAACGCTGCTGGTGATTTGGAAATGGCATTAAATTCTGGCGATCTGCATGTGGCTTCAACGAATCCAATCCTAGCGGCAGGTTCATACGTTGGATTTAACTTAATATGGCTTGCAGGATTTTTATCTACTATTGGAAAAGAACTAAATAGTAAAAAAGAAGGAAGACTTTCTATATTTACAGGATCTTTTGGATTTTCATTAGCTTCACTTCTAGTAAGCACGGCAATTTATATTTCTATTAGCAAAGTCTATTCATCACAGATACCAATGCTTATGTTAGCAAATGATATAAGTCCAACACTTGCTCATATATTTTCAGTGGTAATCTTCTTTGGAATATATACTTCTGCGGTTCCGCTACTTTGGAATGTAGTTGCGAGATTTTCTGAAGATGGCACTAAAAGATATAAGATGCTCACCATTTGTTTAGGAATAATTGGAGCTATTATAGGACTTACTATTCATTTTAACAAACTTGTAAATGTAGTGTATGTTGTAAATGGATATATTGGTCTAGTATTTGGACTATTTTTAATAGTAAGACATTTTAAAAGAAAATTTAAAGCATAAACAAAAATACGGTTTGTATTACAAGCCGTATTTCTATTTTTTGTATTATTAAATTTTAATTTATTTTAGTGATTTTAAAAGTTCTTTTACAAATTCATATACTCTTTCTGTGGAATCTATTTCTAGAGATTCTTTTGGAGTGTGTGCTCCAGTAATATTAGGTCCTATAGAAATCATATCTAAGTCTCTATATTTTTCGTAGAATACTCCACATTCCAATCCGCCGTGGATAATTTCAGCCTTCATTTCTTTATTATAAAGTTTTTTATAAAGGTCCATTGCGTGATTTCTTAGTTCGGATTCTTCACGATAAACCCAAGTAGGATATCCTTCAGAATATTTATATTCCACATTATGAGTCTTGGAAGCTAAATCTAATTTATTTTCCAATTCTTCTTTTCTTTCTTTCTTTGCAGACCTTACAGATACCGTTATTTCATAATAATTATCCATATTTTTAACTATTGCTAAGTTTGAAGATGATTCAAGAATAGTTTTTTCGCTGTCCATATAAGAGTTTTCTCCAGTAGGAAGAGCTAATAGATATTTTGAGAACACTGCTGAATCTATTGTACTCATTGCTAGATTTGCAGAAGTTTCATTATATGTTATTTCCAATTCTCCGTCGATATCTTTATATTTATCCATAATGGATTCAATCTTGTCGTCTAGACTTTCTTTAGTTGCTATTATTAAATCACCCATTCTAGGAATTGCATTTTGTTTAGTTCCACAGTCAAAATCAACAATCATAGCATCTTTTAATTTAGAAATCAAATCTGCTATTACTACAATCATATTTCCTTTATTCTTGTCGATCATCATACCTGAGTGACCACCTAAGAACCCTGAAAAGTTAATTTCATATACTTTATAATCTTTAGGCACTGCAACAGGTTCGTAATTAAATCTACCAACATAGTTAACTCCACCTGCAGATCCAACGGTCATGACACCTTCATCTTCAGAGTCAATATTCAATAGATATGAACCAGTGAGAAGCTTATCTGAAAGGTTTAGAGCACCTTTCATAGTTGTTTCTTCAGATATAGTAAATAGACATTCAAGAGGTCCATGTTCTGCATCTTTGTCTTCAATTAAAGCAAGCCCAAATGCAACGCCTATTCCATCATCAGCACCAAGGGTTGTATTATTTGCATGGAGAATATTTCCATCAACTATTAATTCAATTGGATCATTTAAAAAATCATGGTTTGAATCATCAGATTTTTCAGGAACCATATCTGTATGACCTTGTATGATTACTGTTTTAGAATTTTCATAGCCTTTAGTTGCAGGAACTCTTATAAGTACATTTCCAACTTCATCTACAATGGTTTCTAAATTTCTACTTTCTCCAAAATTTTTAAGGTATTCAGTCATCTTTTCTTCGTGACCAGATGGTCTTGGAATATTGGATATTTCTTTAAAGTATTTAAATACTAATTCAGGTTTTAAATTCATTATTTATTTTCCTCCGCTAAATTTTCAATTATTTTAACAACTAGTTCGCTTCCTTTAAACATAGAAGAGATTGGAATAAATTCATACTTACCGTGGAAATTATATCCACCAGCGAAAAAGTTTGGACAAGGTAGACCCATGTAGGATAGTTGAGATCCGTCAGATCCTCCACGTATAGGTTCTATTATTGGTTTTATACCAACTTCTTCCATACTTTTTTTAGCAAGCATAATTTTATCCATATGAGGTAGAAGCTTTTCTTTCATGTTGAAGTAAGAATCTTCAAATTTTATATCAATTTTAACGCCGTGTTTTGTTTCTAGGAAATCAACAAGAGCTTTAATAATATTTTTCTTTTCATTGAACTTATCCATTGAGTGATCTCTAATGATATATTCCATACTTGCATGGCTTACACCACCATTCATAGAAGATAACATGAAGAAGCCTTCGTAGTTTTCTGTAAACTGAGGTCTCATTTGGCATGGAAGGGATTCATTTAGTTCAGTAGCAATATCAAGTGCATTAATCATTATATTTTTTGCTGAACCTGGATGGACACTTTTACCTTCAATTTCTATGAAGCAACTAGCTGCGTTGAAGTTTTCATATTGAAGTTCACCGATTCTTCCTCCATCAACTGTAAAAGCAAAGTCGCAGTCGAATTTTTCAACATTGAAGTGGTGAGGTCCTCTTCCTATTTCTTCATCAGGAGTAAAACCGACTCTTATTTCACCGTGTTTTATGCTGCTATCATTAACTATTTTTTCTATTGCATCCATTATAATTGCTATACCTGATTTATCATCGGCTCCAAGAAGGGTAGTGCCATCAGTTACGATGATTTCTTCTCCAACCACATCATTAAGACCTGGGAACTCTTCTTCACTCATAACGGATCCGTCTAATAATTTTATATCTCCGCCTTTATATTCAATTATTTGTGGATTTACATTTTTACCAGAGAAGTCTGGAGCAGTATCTAAATGAGCCAAGAATCCAATCTTAGGTAATGGGTAATCTACATTTGAAGGAATATATCCAAATAGGTAGCCTTTATCGTCCAAATTTGTTTTAATACCCATGTCCTTAAGCTCTTTTTCCAAATATTTTGCAAAAATCATTTGACCTTCTGTTGAAGGAACAGTTTCAGATTTTGCATCCGACTTAGTATCAAATTTAACATAGTTTAAAAATCTTTTTGTGATATCCATAAATACCTCCTAGAAAAGATTATACAATAATCGCTCTAAGTTTGCACAATTTCTATATATTTTCACAAAAGTTCTGTATAATATAATAGGTGATAATATGAAGGTTGCAATAATCGGTGGAGGCGCTGCAGGAATATTTTCTGCACTAGTAGCTTCTCTAAAACATGAAGTGACCATTTTCGAAAGAAATGATCGTATTGGTAAAAAATTGCTGGCAACTGGAAACGGAAGATGTAATCTTACCAATGTATCTGTTGAAAAGAAAAATTTCCATGGAGATTCTGACTTCGCATATAAAATTTATAAAAAATTTGACAATAAAGATGTCATTAAATACTTTGAAGATCTTGGAATTTTAACAACAACAAAAGAAAGTGGAAAGATCTATCCTAGAAGCTTAACTGCAGCAAGCGTGTTAAATGTTTTTTTAGAAGAGCTTGATAATAGGCAAGTAGAAGTCAAAACCGAAAAATATATAAATAAAATTGAAAAGAAAAATGATAAATTTCACATATACACCAAAGAAGAATCATATATTTTTGACAAAATAGTAGTAGCCTTAGGCGGTATGAGTATGGCTAGCTCAGGCTCAGATGGCAATGGATACAAACTTCTCACAGATTTAGGTCATAAAAAAATCGAAACTAAGCCAGCCCTTGTGCAACTAAAACTTAAGTCAAATTTTTTGAAACATCTTTCTGGAACTAAAGTAGAAGGAATTTGTTATCTTCTAAAAGATGGAAAAGTTATAAAAGAAAGATCTGGAGATATACTTTTTACTGACTACGGTATAAGCGGACCTCCTATTTTAGATCTATCAAGATATGTTTCAGAAGGGGATTATAAACTTAGATTTAGCATTGTAAATGACCTAATGACAGAAGAGGATAAAAATGAATTTTTAGAATACTTTTATAGGACTATTAGTTCAAAGGATATGACCTTAGAAAGATTTTTAATTGGGATACTTAATAAGAAATTTATTCATTATGTACTTAAAAATTTGGACTTAGATAGAAACATGAAGGTAATGGATCTAGATTCAAATAAATCCTATGAACTTTTAAAAATTTTAACTGAGAGCGAATTTGAAATCACTGGAAATAACGGTTATAAAAACTCTCAAGTAACAGTGGGTGGAATATCCACAGAAGATATAAATGACAATTTAGAATCTAAAATTGTAAAGGGTCTATTTATAGTAGGTGAAATTTTAAATATTGATGGTGACTGTGGAGGTTATAATCTTCAATGGGCATGGAGTAGCGCATATGTCGCCGCATCTTCTATTTGATGGAGGAAAAATGTTTTATTTAAATAAAAAAATGAAAGAATTCGGAACCATTAGAGTCTCAATAGTGGGGCTTGGACTAATGGGTGGTTCTCTACTAGATCAGCTACTAAGATTAGAAGGATTTAGACCAACTATAGTAGCAGCTAGAGATAAAAATAGAATTATAAAAAAACTTGAAAGCTTAAATATAAGTGAAAACGACTATGTATTTACTGATGATATTGTTGAAGCTATCTCTGCATATGAAAGAAATCTTTTGGTGGCAACTACAAATATAGAACTTTCCACTATGAGAATATTTGCAGACTGTGTTTGCGATGCGACAGGATCTGTTGAACTAGGATGTGATATTACTGTAAAGGCACTTAATAACAAGGTTCATGTAGTAAGTTTAAACGTTGAAATGGATGCGACTGTCGGTCCAATTTTAAATAAGATTGCAAAAGATAATAATGTGGTATATTCCGGAAGCTATGGAGATGAACCTGGATCTATAATAGAGCTTTATGAATTTGCAAAGTTTTCAGGTTTTGAAGTACTTCATTTAGGAAAAGGCAAAAATAATAAATTAAATAACTATGCAACGAACGAAATGTTAAGAGATGAAGCTATTAGCAAGGGACTTAGTCCAAGGATGCTCACATCTTTTGTAGATGGCACAAACACCATGATAGAACTAAATGCTGTTTGTAATGCGACAGGATTTAAACCTGATGTAGATGGATGTCATTTTATTGAATCATCTCCAAAGGATTTAGTTGATAATTTTAAATTAAAAGAAGATGGTGGAGTATTTAATAAAACAGGAACAGTGGATTTCGTAAAGGGAATTCATCCTGGTGTGTTTGCAATAGTTAAACCATGCTCAGAAATAATGAATTACGAAATGAAATTTCTACAAATGGGAGAAGGACCAAACTATTCAATTTATAGACCATACCATTTGACATCTATAGAAACTCCAATTTCTATCGCAAAAGCAGTTGTTTTAGAAGAAAGTTCTATTGCGCCAATAGAAGGAGCGCCTTTTGCAGAAACAGTTGCTGTTGCTAAAAGAGACATAAAAAAAGGAGAAAAGATAGAAGGCATTGGATCTGATATGATTTTTGGAACACTTGTTGATGTAGATAAAAGTAGATCGGAAGATTTAGTTCCAATTGGCTTAATTACAGAAAAAACAATTGCAAAAGAAGATATAAAAAAAGGTGTACTAATTTGCTATAATATGATAGAATTAGACTATAATAGTAGCGTCATAAAGTTAAAAAGTTTACAAAACAATTTGACTAAAGAATTATAATATATTAGAATGGATTGGTGAAGAACAAAAAATGAGAATAACTCAAGAAGTTGATTATGCATTTAGAATTTGTTCCTATTTAGCTTCAAAAAAAGGAGAAGTAGTAGCAGCTACTGAAATTTCAGAGACCCAGGCTATTCCTGAAAGATTTACACTTAGAATACTTAGAAAGCTTAACCTTGCTGGAATAACAGATGCTAAAAGAGGAGCATATGGAGGATACTATCTAGTAAGAGATAAGTATGATTTAAATTTATACGAGATTATTGAAGCTATAGATGGACCTATACAAATAAATAGGTGCCTTAGATCTGAAGACGCATATTGTTCTAAGAATAACACACAAAAAGAAAGAGAAATGTGCAAGTTCCATCAAAAGTTATCGTATATTCAAAACTCAATAATAAATATGTTTAAGCAAACGACCCTTGCGGAATTTGCAAAAACGAGCCATTGACAGAAGGTAAATAATAAAATTTACAGAGAGGTACATGATGGTGAGAAGTACCGCTAATTATTTCGATCACCTGTCAGCATGTAGGAGGAAATGCCTGCAGGGTAGCAACCCTATAGCTATTAAAGTGATAGGTAACTATAATTAGGGTGGTACCACGGAATTTCGTCCCTTGAGATTTTTCTCAGGGGGCTTTTTTTATAGGAGGATAAATGGAAAAATTTAAAGTGCTCTCAAAAGAGAGTGTAGACAAAAGAGAACATCATATTTCCGAATATTGGAATGATATAGATTTATTACATAAATCTGTAGAATCCAGATGTGGCTGTGAGAAATATGTATTTTATGAAGGTCCGCCAACAGCAAATGGTAGACCAGGAATACACCACGTTTTAGCTAGAACATTAAAAGATTTGACCTGTAGATACAAAACCATGAAGGGCTACCAAGTTAAGAGAAAAGCTGGTTGGGATACTCATGGACTTCCAGTAGAAATTGAAGTTGAAAAGAAGCTTGATCTTCACAATAAACAAGATATAGAAAAATATGGAATCGAAGATTTTAACAAAAAATGTAGAGAATCTGTATTTGAATATGAAAAAGAGTGGAGAGAGTTAACAGAAAGAATGGCTTATCTTGTAGATCTTGATAATCCTTATATAACTCTTCAAGACAATTACATTGAATCAGTATGGCATATTTTAGACTCCATGTTTAAAGATGGACTAATATATGAAGGACATAAAATACTTCCATACTGCCCAAGATGTGGAACTGGACTTGCCTCCCATGAAGTAGCTCAAGGATACCAAATGACAAAATCCCAAACAGCTACTGTAAAATTTAAGCTAAAAGGTAAGGATGAATACTTCCTAGCATGGACAACAACTCCATGGACTCTTGCATCTAACGTATCACTTACAGTAAATCCAACTGTAACCTACGTTAAAGTTAAATACAATGGAGAAGTATACTATCTAGCAGAGGCTTTGATTTCTCAAGTGTTTGAAAAACCAGAAGAAGTTGAAGTGCTAGAAAAAATGACAGGAAAAGATTTGGAATATGTTGAATATGAACAATTACTTCCATTTATAAAAGCAGATAAAAAAGCATTCTTTGTAACTCTTGCGGATTATGTAACCATTGAAGACGGTACAGGTATAGTTCATACTGCGCCAGCTTTTGGGGAAGATGACTATCAAACAGGAAGAAGATATGATTTACCGGTTTTAAATCCTGTAAATGAAGAAGGAAAATATACAGATACTCCTTGGAAAGGCATGTTCGTAATAGATGCAGACGAAGATGTAATTAAGTATTTAAGAGAAAATGGGCTTCTATTTAAGAAGCAAGCTATGGAACATAACTATCCTCACTGCTGGAGATGTGGAACTCCTTTAATCTACTATGCACACCCATCATGGTATATTGAAGTTACAAAGTTCAAGGATAAATTAATAGAAAATAACAATGGAGTTAATTGGTTCCCTGACTTTGTAGGTGAAAAAAGATTTGGAAACTGGCTAGAAAACTTAAATGACTGGGCTATCTCTCGTTCAAGATATTGGGGTACACCGCTTCCACTTTGGAGATGCTCATGCGGAAATGTAAGATCTATTGGATCAAAAGAAGAATTAGTAAAAGAAGCTATAGAAGATATAGATGAAAGCGTGGAACTTCACAGACCATACGTTGATAATGTACATCTAAAATGCGACAAATGTGGCAAAGAAATGAACAGAGAAAAAGATGTAATAGACGTTTGGTTTGACAGTGGGGCAATGCCTTTTGCTCAATGGCACTATCCATTTGAACATAAGGATGACTTTGATCAATTATTCCCAGCAGACTTTATTTGTGAAGGTATCGACCAAACTCGTGGATGGTTCTACTCATTACTTGCAATTTCTACCTATGTAACAGGCAAGAGCCCTTACAAGAACGTACTTGTAAATGACCTTATCCTAGATAAATATGGAAAGAAAATGAGTAAATCAAAAGGAAATACAGTAAATCCATTTGAATTATTCAATAAATACGGCGCAGATGTTGTTAGATGGTACTTAATCTATGTATCACCACCATGGGCACCAACTAAATTTGATGAAGATGGTCTAAGAGAAGTAGAATCTAAATTCTTTAGATCACTTAGAAATATATATAATTTCTTTAGCCTATATGCAAATACCGATGGTATAGATCCAAGGGATATGAATGTAGATGAAAAGGATTATACTTTAATCGATAAATGGTTTATATCTAAGTACAACTCTCTAGTTAAGAGTGTAAATGAAGATATGGAAATCTTTGAACTTACAAAAGTTGTAAGAGATATCCAAGACTTTGTAATAGAAGACTTCTCAAATTGGTATATCAGAAGAAATAGAAGAAGATTCTGGAAACCAGAGATGGATGCGGAAAAGATGGCGGTATACAAAGTTACCTACGATGTACTTCTAGGAATTTCAAAACTTATCGCACCGATAGCACCATTTATTTCAGAAGAACTATTCAAATCCCTAACTGATAAGGAATCTGTACACTTAGAAGACTATCCAACTGCAGATGAATCTAAGATTAACAAAACACTAGAAGAAAAGATGGAAAAGGTTAGACATATAGTTACCCTTGGACGTGCATCAAGAGAAGAAAAGAGAATCAAGATTCGTCAAGCATTAAAAGAAGTTGTTCTAGACGGTTCACTTAAAGAAGAAATAGGATCACTAAAAGATTTGATTAAGGAAGAGTTAAACGTAAAAGAAGTAATATTCGAAAATGATTTAACTAAATTCATGGAATATGAACTTAAACCTAACTTCAAAGTTGTAGGAAAAATACTTGGAAGCAAGATAAAAGAATTCCAAAACTATCTTCAAACAGTAGATGCAAAAGATTTCGTATCTAAACTAACGAAAGAACCAGTTATCTTAAAGTTAAACGGGGAAGACACAGAAATAAACGAAGAATTTATAGATATTAAAATAAATTCTAAAGAAGGATTCGACGTTACAATGGAAAATAATCAATTTGTAATCCTAGATACAGAACTTACCCCAGAGCTTATAGAAGAAGGTTTAGTAAGAGAATTTATTTCAAAGGTTCAACAATTAAGAAAGACAAAAGATCTAGACATTCTTGATAATATTGAAATTATCTATTCTAGTGATGAAGAAGTAAAAGCTGCAATAGATAAGAATATTGACTTCATAGGACAAGAAACTTTAGCTAAATCTGTAGTAAATGGAGCTGGAAAAGAAGAGTTTGATCTAAATGGTCATCCTACTACTATTGAAATTAGGGTTATTGACTAATTGCAATTTAAATTTAAAAAAGATATAATTAAATAAAACGAAGGAGGAGCTATGGATCAAAATACCGCAAAAGTAATCACTAGTTTTGCACCTCTAATAATTTTGATGATATTTTTCTACTTTTTCATGATAAAACCACAAAAGAAAAAAGAAAAAGAAATTCAAACCATGAGAGAAAACATCAAAGTTGGAGACAATATTATCACTATTGGTGGTATAGTTGGAAAGGTAATCCAAGTAAAAGAAGATGTAATATTTATAGAAACATCTGGAGACAAGACTAAGTTAGAACTAATGAAGTGGGGAATTAACTCAGTTCTTCAAGAAAGAAAAGATTTAAAATCAAACTAAAGGAGACATTATGAAATTAGTAAAGACACTTACAAAGAAAACTTTGAGAGACACTTATGCAAAAGGTGGATGTGGTGAATGCCAAACATCATGCCAATCAGCATGCAAAACTTCTTGTACAGTAGGAAACCAAAAGTGCGAAAATAAAGAAAATCACTAATCTCTACACAAAATTTTATAAAAATTAAGTAGAAAATTTAACCGTCTAAGATATTGCTTAGGCGGTTTTTTATTTAGCAATTCTAACAGATTTTATAATATTTATAAAGTAATAAATATTTTTGCTAGTAACCAATGTTCTAAGTTTCAAATAATTAACAAATACAGCTTTATTTAAGTACATTTTCGTGATATCATAGTATAAAGATATAATTCAGTGGGAGGTAATTATGGATAAGAAAATCAAAAACTACATAATTTATGCTGTATTCATAGTTTTATTGTTTTTGTCCACACTTTTTAAGTCCTTTTCAACTGATGTTTTGTGGCCAAAGGATCAAAACTACAAAGGTAGCTTTGATGGTATAATATTTTCAGATCCACAGGATATTGCAGGACTAAATGTAACAAGAACCATTTTTAAAGAAAATAATAAAGATTTAGTAAAATATGATATAAGTTTTCTCTATGAAGGAGACTTTGGAAACTTAAGAATCTTAGGTAATCCAGTAGGTCAAATATTCTTGCCTAATAAGATGAACCCTGTATTTTCAGATGTAACTCTAAAAGGTGAATATAATAAAATTAATAACGCACTTTTCCAAGACAACTTAAAATTAAAAGATTTATACAAAAAAGTTCCAGAACATGACTTCTCTGCAGTATCAAAAGTGAGAGTGCCTTTGGACAAGGAAGTACAAGAAGTTAAATTTAGTATTCTTTATGAACCTAGAGAAATAAATCATGGTTTAAAGGGTAATGTTGCTAAAAACGCAGTTTTTGTAACCAATGCAAGAGTTGAATCTTTTAGAGATACGACCAAACAAGAAAAGGGAATTAAAAACGAATCTAAAAACTTCCAAGAATCTGGATACTATGTAAATTCAATAGAAGTTATAAATGAAAGACAAGTTAAATCAATTTCATTTGAATCAACATTAAATTCAATAGTATTTATAATTTCAATAGCAGCTGCAATCCTTCTTATATGGTTAGATAGAAGTAAATCACAAGTTCCGTTACTAATATCTATGATGCTATCTGTTATGACAGTATCAAGATTTTTAGACAAGGGAGCAACAGCATTTGGAATTCTATTTATCTGGACGATAACAGGATATATCGTATCACTATTAAGTTATGCTATAACAAATGAAGGAAATAAAATTAGAAACAATGACTTCAAGAGAAGTATAGCTTGGACACTTATATTTTTACTTGTAAATATAGTGATATTTATAATTCCAAGAACATTTTAAAACTAAAGGCTTCGTAATACGGAGCCTTTTTTAATGCAAAAAAATTGTGGAAGAGTATATAAGAGTAGAGCTAATAAAACCTAAAAACTTTATAAAAACTAAATGTAACAAAATAAAATTTCACCTTATAATTCTTTAATAAAAAGTAAATTTAGTTTATAATATACTTAGATAAGGAGGTACCAATGAGTTCATTAGAAAAAATATTTAAACTCAAAGAACACAACACCACTGTTAAGACAGAAATGGTGGCAGGAGTTACTACATTTATGACTATGGCTTATATTTTGGCAGTAAACCCAAATATTTTAGGAGCTACAGGCATGGATTCTGGAGCTGTATTCACTGCAACAGCTATAGCATCAATGATTGGTTGTGTTTTCATGGCGATTTTAGCTAACTATCCTTTTGCACTTGCACCAGGAATGGGACTAAACGCCTTTTTTGCTTATACGGTAGTATTAAAGATGGGCTACAGTTATGAAACTGCTCTTACTGCTGTTTTTATTGAAGGAATAATCTTTATATTATTATCGATTACAAATGTACGTGAGGCCATTTTTAACGCGATCCCTATAAATTTAAAAGGGGCAGTAAGCGTTGGGATAGGTCTTTTTATTGCTTTTATAGGTCTTCAAAATTCAAAGATTGTTATTTCTGGACCTACTTTAGTCAGCATATTTTCATTAGATGGATTTAATGCGGTTAATCAAGTAGAAGGTGTAGTAGCAACATTTAACAATGTGGGAATCACAGTTCTTTTAGCAATTATAGGAGTGCTAATTACATCTATTTTAGTAATTAAAAATGTTAAGGGAAATATTTTAATAGGTATTCTTATTACTTGGATTCTTGGAATTATTTGCCAAGTAACTGGAGTATATGTTCCTGAACCAGCACTAGGTATGTTCAATTTAATTCCTGATTTTTCAAATGGTTTATCTATTCCTAGCCTTGCACCAACATTTTTTAAATTTAATTTCCATGAAATATTATCTTTAGAATTCTTTGTAGTAGTATTTTCATTCTTATTTGTAGATATGTTTGATACTATAGGAACTCTTATTGGAGTTTCAACAAAGGCTAAGATGTTAGATAAAGATGGCAAGCTAGAAAACATAAGAGGCGCTCTTCTTGCAGACTCCTTTGCAACAGTAGCAGGAGCTATGCTTGGTACTTCCACAGTTACAACATTTGTTGAATCAGCTTCAGGAGTTTCAGAAGGTGGTAGAACTGGACTTACTGCTATAACAACAGGAGTTTTATTCTTACTTTCACTTTTCTTAGCGCCAATATTTTTAGCAATACCTGCATTTGCAACTGCACCAGCTCTTATAGTAGTTGGATTCTATATGTTTACAAATGCGGTTCATATTGACTTTGATGATTTCTCAGAAGCTATTCCAAGCTATATCTGTATTGCGTCAATGCCATTTTTCTATAGTATTTCTGAAGGAATATCAATGGGAGTTATCTCATATGTATTTGTAAATCTTCTAACAGGAAAGACAAAGAAAATAACTCCACTTATGTATATTCTCGCTTTACTATTTACACTTAAGTATGTTTTCCTATAATTAGTTTTATTTAAAAGATTAGTGATTTAAATAAAATGAAAATTGAAAATAAGTACAATGTATAATATAATTAACTTATATTAAGGAGGTAGAAATGAAAAGAAAATCATTAGTAGCACTACTATTAGCATTCACTTTATTACTAACAGCTTGTGGTAACGGGGGAGCAAAAAATAACAAACCTGCAAACAATGCTGAAAAGAATAATAAAAATAGTAGTCAAGAAGCACCAAAATCAGACCTAAAGGTTGGTTTTGTAACAGACGAAGGTGGAATCAACGACGAATCATTTAACCAAGGAGTTTGGGAAGGACTTCAAAAGGCAGCGAACGACTTCGGTCTAGATGCTTCTTACCAACAATCAAAGGATGAAAACGACTATAGACCAAACTTTGATACACTTCTAGACGATGAAAAAGATTTAATCATCGGTGCTGGATTTAAAATGGGTGGAACAATTATAAAAGAAGCTCAAGCTAATCCAGATGTTAAATTCGCTATAGTTGACGTTGATCCAACTAACGAAGGAAAAGACGAAGCTCCAGCAAACCTACTTGGAATTATGTTTAAGGCTCAAGAACCTTCATTCATGGTAGGATATATTGCAGGACAAATGACTAAGACTGACAAAGTAGGATTTGTTGGTGGTCAAGAAGGAACTATTATTTGGGGATTTGAATACGGATACAAAGCTGGTGTTGAATATGCAGCTAAAGAACTTGGAAAGAAGATTGAAATTCTTAGCCAATACGTAGGAGACTTCTCAGATGCTCAAAAGGGAAAAGTTATAGCTAACACTATGTACCAAAACGGTGCAGATATAGTATTCCAAGCAGCAGGTGGAGCAGGACTAGGCGTTATCGAATCTGCTAAAGAACAAGGTGAAGGTAAATGGGTTATCGGTGTTGATAAAGACCAATATGATCTTGCACCAGACAATGTACTAACATCTGCAATGAAAAATGCTAACGTAGCTATCTATGAAATTCTAAAAGATCTATCTGAAGGTAAAGAATTCCAAGGCGGAACAACAAGAGTATTCGGTCTTCAAGATGCAGAAGCTGTAGGTATTTCACCAAGTACAGATAAACACGTTCCACAAGAAATTATTGATAAAACTAATGCTTTAGTTGAAAAGATAGTTTCTGAAGAAATCAAAGTTCCATATAACGCTGAAACATACGAAGAATATGGATACGGAAAATAAAATATAATTTTAAGAGTGCTTAGGCACTCTTTTTTTATACGTATTTTTTTAATAGACAAATGAATAAATTAATTAAAGATATTTAGTTTTCATTAGACAATTGTATAAATATTTTATTTTATTTTTTTAGATTACAGTGTAAATAATTTTTAGATAATGTATAATTATAAGTAGTAAAATGAGGAGGTATGGATTTGGAAAATAATAATTTTGCAGTACAAATGAAAAATATTACAAAAAAATTTGGAGATTTTACTGCAAACGACAACATCGATCTTGATATAAAAAAAGGTGAAATCCACGCTCTTTTAGGCGAAAATGGTGCCGGTAAATCTACACTAATGAATATATTATATGGACTATATACTCAAACTGAAGGTGAGATTTATATAAATGGTAAGTTGGAACAAATTAAAGATCCAAATGAAGCGATAAAGCTTGGGCTTGGTATGGTTCACCAACATTTTATGCTTATAGAGCCTTTTACAGTCGTTGAAAATATTATTTTAGGAATGGAACCTACAAAAGGTTTAACGCTTAACATTAAAAAGGCGACTGAAGATATTATGAAGATATCTAATAAGTATGGACTTTCAATCGATCCTAAGGCAAAAGTTGAAGATATCACAGTTGGTATGCAACAGAGGATTGAAATAATAAAAGCCCTATATAGAGGGGCAGATATTTTAATATTTGATGAACCGACGGCAGTGTTAACTCCTCAAGAAATTGATGAATTTGTTGATATTATAAAGAGTCTTTCAGATCAAGGCAAAACCATTATTTTAATTACACATAAGTTGAAAGAGATTAAGGCAATGGCAGACAGATGTACAATAATCAGACGTGGTAAGAAGATAGATACTGTAGATGTAAATAGTGTAAGTGAGTCTGAACTTGCAGATATGATGGTTGGTAGATCTGTAAATTTAACTGTAAATAAAGAAGATAGAGAGCCTGGAGATGTTGTGCTAAGTATATCTAATCTTATAGTTAAAGATGCTAGAAAAATAAACAAAGTAAATGGACTTAATTTAGATCTTAAAGCTGGTGAGATTCATGGTATAGCTGGAGTCGATGGAAATGGACAATCAGAGCTTTTAGAAGCTCTCTCAGGACTAAGATACATTGAAAGTGGGTCTATTACTATAAATGGAAAAGACATTACAAACCACACTCCAAAGGATATTCACGAAAATGGAATTTACAATATCCCAGAAGATAGACAGAGAAGAGGATTGGTTCTAGATTTTTCTGTTGAAGATAACCTAATACTAGAAAATTTTCATAGTGAACCATTCTCTAAAAAAGGAATTTTAAATAGAAAAAAAATAAATGAGCATGCTACAGAACTTATGGAAAAGTTTGATATCAGACCGAGGGAACCTAAATATTTAGCGGGATCTCTTTCCGGTGGAAACCAACAAAAGGTTATAATTGCAAGAGAAATAACTAATAATCCTACGGTTCTAATAGCAGCACAACCAACAAGGGGACTGGATGTTGGTGCTATTGAGTATGTGCATGATTATCTAATAAAACAGAGAGATTCTGGAAAAGCAGTTCTTCTAATATCTTTTGAGCTTGATGAAATCATGGGTTTATCTGATAGAATTTCTGTTATTTATGGAGGAAAAATTCTTAAAACTCTAGATCCAAAGAATACAAATGAAAAAGAAATTGGTCTTCTAATGGCAGGAGGAAATAGAAATGAATAGTAAAAAGAAATTTATATTTACCATGCTTTCAATCTTTTTAGGATTTATTGTTGGAGGAATCATAATTCTTTCAATTGGTAAAAGTCCTATGCAAGCGTATAAGACAATAATTTTAGGAGTAGTTGGCAAACCTCAATATATTTCATGGACTATTGTAAAAGCTATTCCAATTATCTTAACAGGTATTTCTGTTGCTTTTGCATTTAATACTGGGTTATTTAATATCGGTGCAGAAGGACAATACATCGTTGGAGGAATTGGAGCTTTAATTGCTGGTTACTTTTTAGAACTACCTCCTATAATCCATCCAATAGTTGCACTTCTATTCGGAATGTTATTTGGTGCAATATGGGGAGCAGTAGTTGGATTTTTAAAAGCTAAATTCAATGTAAACGAAGTAATATCTTCTATAATGATGAACTGGATTGCATTTTACTCATCAAACTATTTATTAAGTTTTAATGCTTTTAGAAAACCTGAATCAGACCAATCATATGATGTACTAGAATCGGCTAAAACTATATTTTTAGGTAAATGGAAATTAT
The DNA here is from genome assembly GCF_000146345.1 of Peptoniphilus duerdenii ATCC BAA-1640. Taxonomy (GTDB): domain Bacteria; phylum Bacillota; class Clostridia; order Tissierellales; family Peptoniphilaceae; genus Peptoniphilus_B; species Peptoniphilus_B duerdenii. Next base: position 1,518,815 of record NZ_GL397071.1, read on the forward strand.
CTGAAGCTGGTCAAGCGTTTTTAAAGACAAAACCTGTATTAAAACAATTTTTAAGACCTCCTTTAAATTGGGGATTTATTATAGCAATAATTGCAGCTATTGTAATTTGGTATATCTTAAATAGAACGACTTTGGGGTACCAATTAAAGGCTGTTGGGTTCAATAAAGATGCTGCAGAATATGGTGGGATAGATGTTAAGAAAAACACTGTATATTCTATGACCATAGCAGGGCTTCTATCTGGACTTGCTGGAGCAGCGATGCTACTTGGAGTCAGTCATCATATAGGTGTAATGGCAAGTTTACAAGGTTATGGTTTTGACGGAATGGCAGTTTCTCTTATTGCTTCAAACAATCCAATTCTCTGCATACCTGCAGGGCTTCTATATGCTGGGTTAGAGTATGGTGGATCCAAATTAACATCCGCAATGAATACACCTACAGAAGTAGTAAATATATTAACTGGTGCAATAGTATTCTTTATTGCTATGCCTAAACTATTTGAAATGATTAGGCTATTATTTACAAAAAAAGGTGCCAAGAAAGGAGAAAATAAATGATTGATATAGCTACAATAATAAGTATTACTCTTTTATATTCTGGACCTCTTATATATGTTGCACTAGGTGGTGTAATATCAGAAAACGGCGGAGTAGTAAATATAGGACTTGAAGGTATGATGACTATAGGCGCTCTTGTAGGGGCAACAGTTGGATACTATTCTGGAAATCCTTGGCTAGCATTTCTGTGTGGAGGACTTGCTGGAATGGGTCTTTCACTTCTACACGCAATAGCAACCATTAACTTTGCTGCAGATCATATAGTAAGTGGTATTGCTATAAACTTAATAGGTCCTGGACTTTCATTATTCTTGGCAAAATTATTCTTCGATGGAGCCACACTTACAAAACCTATACCTCTAGATAACAAACTTCCAAAAATTATGGGAGGTCTTATTTCTAAGCTGCCAGAAGGACAATTTAGACAAGTAATTAGAATAATATTTGAGCAACATGTCACGGTTTATTTAGCATTTTTATTGGTACTCTTAACTTATTTCTTGCTATATAAGACTAAGTTAGGATTAAGAATTAGATCTGTAGGAGAACATCCACTAGCAGCAGAAACACTTGGAGTAAATGCCTATAGAGTTAAGTATGTCTGTGTACTTCTATCTGGATTTTTATCAGGACTTGGAGGAGCATCAATGTCACTTGCGGTAGTAAGTTCATTTAGAGACACATTGGTATCTGGACAAGGATTTATAGCTCTAGCAGCGATGATATTCGGTGGATGGAAGCCACAAGGGGCAATGTATGCCTGCCTACTATTTGGAGCTGCACAAGGGCTATCAGTGTTCTTAGGTTCAAAAGGATTTAATGTAGATCCAAACCTACTATCAATGCTTCCATATGTAATCACTCTTCTAGTGTTAGTAGCATTTGTTAAAGGTGTAAGAGCCCCTTCAGCAGATGGTAAACCTTACGAAAGATCAAAATAAAAAATATAAATTCATTTTAAAAATCTTCTAGAAAATTTCTAGGAGATT
>NZ_GL397071.1:1520631-1631503 GCF_000146345.1 Peptoniphilus duerdenii ATCC BAA-1640
AGCAGATGGTAAACCTTACGAAAGATCAAAATAAAAAATATAAATTCATTTTAAAAATCTTCTAGAAAATTTCTAGGAGATTTTTTTAAAAAAAGTGTTTGACATCTATGTACCAATTTAATATAATAACAACATAAATAATTTTATTAATAAAAATATTGGAAAAAACGAGTAGATTTATTGAAGTTTAAAGAGAGTAGGCGTTTGGTGGAAGCCTATAATGGAAATAGATTCGAAAATCATTTTTCTTATGCAAGTCTGAAATAATATTAAGATTTGTCGCTGTAGTAGGCGTTATCTATACTCGGCATTGATAGATGCTTGTTAAGAGTGCTTACATTTATGTAAGAAATAAGGTGGTAACGCGGTAATTCGTCCTTTGTCATATGACAGAGGACTTTTTTTATTATTAAAATTAAAAAAGGAGGAAAAAATGAAAAAATTAACTAGGAGTCAATTCACACAAATAAGTATAATGTTATTTGGACTATTCTTTGGAGCAGGAAATTTAATATTTCCACCATTTTTAGGAAATCAAGCAGGAAATCACACTATGATTTCACTTTTAGCTTTTTCAATCACCGCGGTATTATTCCCAATACTTGGTGCAATTGCAGTAGGAAAGACTGAAGGTTTAAAAAATTTATCTAATAGAGTTGGTAATGTATTTGCAATAGTATTTACTACTGCGATATATCTATCAATAGGACCTGGACTTGGTATTCCGAGAGCTGGATCAGTTCCATTTGAAATGGCAATAGCACCATACCTACCAGAAACATTGAATCTAACAATTGCTAGATTGATATATACATTTTTATTTTTCTCAGTAGCTTTATGGATATGTTTAAAACCAACTAAACTTGTATCAAGAGTTGGTAAGTATCTTACACCAGCACTTTTAATTTTAATAACCTACATGTTTGTAAGGGTTATGAGCTTACAAAAAGGCGTTGCTATAGCTGTAGGAGATTATGCTAAAGCACCTTTAGTAAAGGGATTCTTAGCTGGATATGACACGATGGATGCAGTTGCTGCTCTTAACTTTGGATTTGTAATTACACTTGCTATTAGAAGGTTTGGAATAGAGGATAAGAAACAGGTGACAAGCTATACAGCAAAGGCTGGAATAATTGCAGGAACAGTATTATTTGTTGTATATCTAATGCTTTCAACAATTGGAATGGTAACATCTAGTGCATTTGCTGGTTCAGAAAACGGAGCAGTTGTTCTTGCAAAAGCTGTTGAACTTGTATTTGGAAAATCCGGACTTGTACTTCTTGCATCTATATTTACACTCGCTTGCTTAACAACCTGTGTAGGACTTATATCAAGCGGATCAGAATACTTCTGTTCACTGTTTAACAATAGATTATCATATAGCGCCTGGGTAATTGTTTGGACATTATTTTCATTCGTAATGGCAAACTTTGGTCTAAACAATCTATTAGCATTTTCAGTTCCACTACTAACTATAATATATCCAGTTGCTTTAGTTTTAATATTACTGGGAGTTACTAATGATTTTATGAAATATTCAAAATATTCATATAAATTTTCTGCATTCTTCGCTGTATCTTTACCATTAATATCAGTTGTTTCTTCAACATTTAAAACAAGTATTCCACTTTTAACAAAATTAGAAAGTGCACTACCATTATCTAAACAAGGTTTATCTTGGGTGTTACCAAGTTTTGCTGTTGTAGTATTAGTTGAACTTGCTATAAAATTATTTTTATCATCAAATGTAAAAGTTGAAGATGGAGTATATTTAAATTAATTTATTAAGCAGTCTAGTTAGGCTGCTTTTTATTTTGTAAAAAATTTTTTTTATACTTTTTTAAGCACTACCATAAATTATATTCTTATTTTTTATTTAAATTTAAACATTTAGTAGAATTGTTAAAAGTTTAATTTCTTGACTATTGGCGTAATACATTATAAAATAATTAATGAAAGTTTTATGAAAATATAAACTTTTTAGAAAAATGGAGGTGCTTTAGCTTGCCGCAAATAATTATAATTCTTTTGGCAATTGTCGTAAGTGCTTTAGCTGGCTATGTAGTTCGTAAGTATATTGGCGAACAAAAAGTCGGAAGAGCAGAAGAAGTTGCAAATAAAGTATTGATTGATGCAGAACATAGTGCAGAATCAAAAAAGAAAGAACTACTAATTGAAGCTAAAGAAGAAATCCACAAAATGAGATCCGAGGCGGAACGCGAAAACAAAGCGAGACGTCAAGAATTATCACAACTTGAATCTAGAATTTTGGCAAGAGAAGAATCTATTGAAAAAAAATCTAATTCTCTAGATAAAAAAGAAGAGAAATTAGCAAAGAAGCTTGAAGAGGCAAAACAAAAAAGTGAAGAAGTAGATTCTCTAATCGAAAAGAGAAATGAAGAACTTCAAAGGATTGCAGGACTTAGTCAAGAAGAAGGTAAGAGAATCTTACTTTCAGAACTTGAAAAAGAAGTTGTCCATGAATCTGCTCAAATTATTCGTGAAGAAGAAGCGAGAATCAGAGACGAACAACAAAAGTATGCAAGGAATATTATAGTTCAAGCAATTCAAAGATTATCTGCTGAAACTGTAGCTGAAAACACAGTTTCTGTAGTTGCTCTTCCGACTGACGAAATGAAAGGAAGGATTATAGGTAGAGAAGGTAGAAATATAAGAGCAATTGAATCTCTTACAGGAGTTGATTTGATTATCGATGATACGCCTGAAGCAGTTGTACTTTCTTGCTTTGATCCTATAAGACGTGAAGTGGCTCGTGTTGCTCTTGAAAAACTAGTATCAGATGGTAGAATTCATCCTACTAGAATTGAAGAGACAGTTAATCGCGCAAGAAAAGAAGTTGAAACTATTATTAAAGAAGCTGGTGAACAAGCTGCATATGATGCAGGAGTTCATGGACTTCATCCAGAGGTTATAAAATACCTTGGAAGACTTAAGTTTAGAACTTCTTATGGACAAAATGTACTAAAACATTCAGTTGAGGTTAGCCATATAGCAGGTATTATCGCAGCTGAGCTTGGAGCAGATGTAAAGATCGCAAAGCGTGCAGGTTTGTTACATGATTTAGGAAAATCCATAGATCATGAAGTAGAAGGACCACACGTTGATATCGGTGTTGATCTTGCTCGTAAGTACAAAGAAAGTGAAGCGGTTATCCATGGTATAGAAGCACACCATGGCGATGTAGAGCCAAGGACAGTTGAAGCAATAATAGTTCAAGCAGCAGATGCAATATCAGCTGCAAGACCTGGTGCAAGACGTGAGACAGTAGAGTCTTATATCAAGCGCCTTGAAAAATTAGAAGAAATCGCCAACAGCTATGACGGAATAGAAAAATCTTATGCAGTTCAAGCTGGACGTGAAGTAAGAATTATTGTAAAACCAGATGTGATTTCTGAAGCAGAAATAGTAGTTACTGCTAGAAAAATAGCAAAAGAAGTAGAAGCAGAACTTGATTTCCCAGGACAAATTAAAATTAATGTCATAAGAGAAACAAGAGCTGTAGAATATGCAAAGTAATGTCTAAAAGACAAACTTATTTTAAATTTCAATTACCTGCCTTTTAGGCAGGTTTTTTTAAAAGATAAAGGAATGGTTATGAATTTTACTTTATTAGATGATTTTTTAGGATATCTTGTATCTACAAGAGGATTATCAATGAATACAGTCAATGGTTATTACTATGACTTAAAAAACTTTTTAGTATACATCGTAGCTAGAAAATTAAATTTCGATACCAAAGAACTTGATGATAGATACTTAGAAAAGATGAGTTTAGATCTAATTAAGACTGTTAATAAGCAAGATATCTATGCCTATAACTCTTACTTGGTACATACAAAAAAGAATAAAATGAATGCAGTTTCTAGAAAAAATTCAGCTATTAGAACCTTTTTTAACTATTTAACCTCGAAGATCAATGTGCTTGAAGTAGATCCATCAAGTGACCTAGATATGCCAAAGGTGAGAAGAACAATTCCTACAGCATTATCTCTTGATGAAGCAAAGAGGTTTTTAAAAACAATAGAGGATTTCAACTATAATGGTAAAAATAATGATTTCTTAAAAAGTAGAGACTTTTGTATAGCGACATTCTTTTTAAATTGTGGCATGCGTCTATCAGAACTTTGCGGAATCAATATGTTTGATTTAGAAGATGACAACACTATAAAAATTCTTGGAAAAGGAAATAAAGAAAGAAGTATCTATTTAAACAAAGCTTGTATCCATGCTCTTGATAATTATTTAGAATTTAGACCGGAAGTAGAATCAAAAGCTCTATTTTTAAGCAGAAATAAAGCTAGAATTACACCAAGGGCTGTTCAGATGATGATTGATAAATATATAGTAATGTCAGGACTTGATCCCGATAAATACTCAGTTCACAAACTAAGACATACTGCAGCCACATTGATGTACCAATATGGAGATGTAGATATAAGATCACTACAGAAGGTACTAGGACATGAATCAGTGCAGACTACTGAAATATATACTCATGTAAGTGACGAGCAGGTAAAGCGCGCAATTGAAAAGAATCCATTGGGGGACCTATGAAAATAAAAGATTTTTTAAAATCCAATGATAAAAAATATCTACTATCAGATACTTCCTTTTTATCCCTAAAAATAATTGAAGACTGCGCTAAAAAAGGCATCAATTCCTTTAATACTTATGAAACTGACATAAAAAAGTTGGTTAAGGAACTTACTAAGGATAAAATCTATGAAGGTGGACAAAATTATTTAAATGAAGAGGATGCTACCTTTACAATTCTTGAAATATTAAAAAGATTAAACTTAAGTTTTTACAAAAAGCATCAATTGGATTTCGCTCTAGCAACAGCCTTTTATGAAAAAATAACAGAGATAAAACTATCTAATGGCAAATTTGTTCCTGATAATTCTAGATTGATTGACTTAGATTTAGTTATGAAGGAATATGATAGAGTAAAAACAGGACTCGACTATGCTGATTCGGTAATTTTAGCTTTGAAAATTCCTGGAAGTGTCAATATAGGATGTTTATCTGGGACATATCTACGCCCATTAGAAAAAGTTTTATTAGATAAATTAAACGCTATTTATTTAGAATATGATGAGGAAAAATTATATCTTGATAACGTGACGGTTGATAGATGCTATTCAAAACAAGATGAAATTATGAATCTAATTTATAAGATAAAGAACTTAGAGGATATTAAAGATGCAGAAATTGTGTATACAGATCCTTCATACAAGGGGTTATTAAATAAATTTATATTTACAAATTATCCAATTGAGACAAATAATTCAAAAGAAGTAGATAATACAATAAATTTCTTAAATAATTTAAGAGATTTTTATGAGTCATCCTACATGGTTAAATATTTTTTAAGACTCATAGAGGATAGAAACTTTAACTACTACATAGATTATGATATTGATTTTACTAAGGGATTAGAAAACTACAAAAGTCCGATAAATAAAAAATTGTATGAAGATAGAGATAGGATTGAGCTTCTATTATCTCTTGTAGAAAAAGATGAAATAGAATTCAGTAAGTTCAAGGATAATTTAATAAAATTTATTGAATTATATATGAATATTGATTTGAAAAATATCAAGTTTTCTTTATCTAAACTTAGTTCAGACATTGTTTTATCGTTAAGAGATATTTTAGATATATTAGTACATAACTTAGAAAGATACTCCGAGAAGAATTCAACCAACGATAAAATAAAAGTATATAGCATAGATGAAGAAACTATTTACGATAAAAAAAATACATTTTTTCTTGGAATGAGTGAAAATTATTTTACTTACAGAGAATTAGAAAGCCCGGTTATATTAAATAGTGAACTTAAGAAAATAAACAAATCTTTACTCAGTTCAGACGAAAAGGAATTTAGAAAGAATACAAACAGAAAAAAGAGGGTAGAGACTGCACTACAAAATAATAGATTTGCATACTTTTCTTATCCAATGTATAACGAAAAAAACGAAGAAGAAACTTGTTCCTATTTTGTAGAACTTATGGGAAAAGATCATAACTATGTAAATTATCTAGAAAATTTAAGAGTTTATAAAGATTATAATACTAAACCTATTATGGATTTGAAGACAGTTTTGAATAAATTTATTTTCTCAGCAACATCTCTAGAAATATTTATGAATGATCCGAGACATTTCTATTTTAAATATATATTACAAATTGAAGATGATTACTATGATGACTCTATTTTAAATTCAATTCCAGCATTTGAAATGGGATCTATAGTTCATTCTGCACTAGAATCATTCGTAATTGATTTTAAAAAAATAAATATTAATCTGAATATAAATGACAAATTAAATTTCTTTGATAGAGCTTTCGATGATTTATATAAAAAGTATTTAACTCCTAAATATTTACTAGCAAATTTTAAAGATAGGTATAGAAGAATGCTTTTTAATAAGCTTATAAAGATACAAGAAAAGATAAAAGATTGCAAAGAAGTAAAGACTGAAGTTGGTTTTGGAGATAGATTTTCTAGGGAATCATTATCTGAAGAACCAATAGAATTAAAATTTGGAAACTATATACTAAGGTTCAGAGGAAAGATTGATAGGGTAGATATCTATGATGATGAAATAGTAATTACAGATTATAAGACTGGAAGTAGAGCAAATATTGAAGAAAAAGATCTATCTAGTGAACTCTATCAACACCATGTCTATAAGAAAATAGCTAGTAAATTTTGGAATGAAAGAATAAAATTCGAGTACGATATTCTTTCTGATGAGAGCATTTATGAGCCTATAGAAAATCCTAATTTAGATTTAAAAATTGAAAAAATGCTTGAATTTGTAGATAAATTTGGATTTATAGATGGATTAAAACTTACAAATCTTCCAGAAGAATATAAAATTTTAGAGCGTACAAAAGAGAATATCGAGAAAACAAAACTCTACTCAACTACATTTTTGGTGGACGACTATGATTAATTTAAAAGATATAAATGAAATAGAAAATAATAACAGGGATAATTTAATAACTGGAGATAAGAATTTCTTAGTTGAGGCGGGAGCTGGGGCTGGCAAGACATTTCTATTAGTAAATAGGCTTATAGATTTAATAATCAACAAAAATATTAAACCAAAAGAAATAGTAGCCATAACATTTACAGTTAAGGCTGCAACTGACTTAAAAAAAAGAATTTATGATGAATTTGCAAAAAGAGCAAAGACAGATAATAAAATAAAAAATATTTTGGAGTTTATCCCAGAGATTCAAATAGGAACCATCCATAGTTTTTGTAATTCTATAATATCTAGAAGACCATTTGATGCTGGTCTTAGTATGAATTATAGATTGTTAGAAGATTCGGAATATGATAGATACCTTTCTAAGATGTATGAAGAGTTTGAAGAAAATAGCTATAAATATGTGGATAAATATACTGCGGATATATTTTTACATTTAAATCATAGATCTAGAATCATCGAAAACTTTTCTAAATTTGCGATGAATGAATCTGTAGATTTTCCAGTTATTGAAGGTTTTGAAAATTTTACTGAAACAGTTTACTTAGAAGAAGTTAAAGAAATTTTTTCACGTCTTGATCGTATAAATGATTTAGATGTCGCTACTTTAAGAAAAGCAGCTATTGAACCTTTAAGTAAAATAAAAGATGTCTTAGGTTTAAAAGATAAAAATTCTATCTTAAAAACAGCTAATGATATTTATAAATTAGTCATAGAGAATCCAGAAAGTCCATTTATAAAAACTAGATTTCCAAAAGATATTTCGGATAAGGAAAAAGAAAAAGCTAAAGATTTAATACCAGAAACATCTGATATTGGAGATAGATTAAAAAATATAACGGATCTTTGGAAAAACGTTGTTTATAGAACGCATATTAGAGTAAGCCTTGCATTTGTAAAATATATAGATGAAAAAAATAGAGAGAATTCTGTTGTTTCAAATGATGATTTACTTAGATATTCTTTAGATATTTTAATGATTAAAGAAAATAGAGAGTATTTTCAAAAAATTTATAGATATATATTTGTAGATGAGTCTCAAGATACGGATTTAGTTCAGATAAAAATTATACTTAGCTTAATTTCATCAGGAGATATAAATAAAAACACTCCTATTTCGGAATATAAAATGCTTCCAAATAGAATTTTCATGGTAGGTGATAGGAAGCAGTCTATCTATAGATTTAGAGGTGCTGATCTAAATACTTATGAAATCGTTAAAAATCTCTTTGAAAATACTGATAACGCAGAATTTGTAAATTTAAAAAAGAGTTTTAGATTTCAAAAACATTTGGCTTCTGATATCGAAAAATGTTTCGAAAATACAATGGTTTCAAATTATGGAGAATATGATATTGGTGTAGGTCATATCCTTGTAGATGAAAAGAATAGTAGTGACTCAGGTATATATATTACAAAGTTAAATACGGATAACTTTCAAGATGTTGTAAATAGTTATAAAAAGGCAGATATAATTAAAAGTCTAGTAGAAACTGATAAAGATAAAGAAAATTTTATACTTAACACATTAATTTCAAAAGAAAAAGTTGAAATAGAGCTTGAGTCATTAGAAGATAGCAAAAAAAGTAAAATTAAATTTTTAAAAGGAAACAGTGATACTTTATATTTAAAAGCTAAATTTCTCGTTATTGATCTTCTAAAAAGTGGTATAGAGCCAAAGGATATACTAATTCTTACAATGGGAAATGAGGGAGCTAGAGCTGTTACAAATATTCTTAGGGATGATGGATTAAAAGTAGACTCTACATCAGAAGAAAACTATTTTTCATATGAATCTGTTAAGAGATCCTATATTGCAATTAGATTTTTTGAAAATCCAATTCCAAGTAATTATTTCGAGTTTTTAATAAAAATATTAAATAAAGATCCTGTTAAGATAAAAAAAGAAAGCGAAGTTATAAATAATTTAGGATTTGAAGAATATTTAAAAAATAAACCCGAAATTTTAAATGAAGAAGAATTTGAATTTATAAGTAAATATCTAGTTTTATTTAAAGAAAATAGAGAAAGCGCACTCATGAGTCTGTACTACGAAGATATTTTTTTCGATGGAAATTACACAGAAAATGAATATGAAGTATTTTATTCTTTCTTTAGAGAAGTATTAGATAGTGGATTAAACCTTGGAAATATAAAAGAAAAGAATGAAGTTACATTTAAACCAGGAATTAGTTCTGCGATAAAAGTAATGAATATTCATAAGGCAAAGGGTCTAGAAGGCAAACATGTCATATTGATTGAAGAAAGAAGTTTAAGAATTAATTCCGATGATTATTTTGACAGAATAAGTAACAAAGGATATTTAGAGTTCCGAACTGGTTATTCAAGAAATATTATTTTAGACCATGGTAATGAAGAAGCAAGAGAGAAGTCCATTCTAGAAAATTTCAAGGAATATATTAGACTTTTTTATGTTGCAATAACTAGGGCAAAAGAGGAAGTATACCTTATATCAAATGAAGGATTTTACGAAAAGCAGCTTTCTTTTTCTAAGACAAAAGAAATATTTAATTCAAGTTACAATAGTGTTGATTCTTCAAAGGAATATAAGTCTTTTAAAGATAGTATAATCTGTCCAAATTTATCAGAAAAATTAAAAACTAATGAAGAAATTAGTTTAGCATTTACAGATAATATCTACCACGGAACTTACTATGGTATAATTTTTCATAAGGTCATGGAAAAATCTATTGAAATCATAAAAAAAGATGGAGAAGTAGATATCGAAAAAATATTAAAAGTAGCAATTATGGACTTTATAAATGGTGAAGATGTAAATATTGAAAATATCACTTCTATACTTGAAATTAAAAATGATATAAATATAGAGAGAGTTATTTTTGAAAAATTAAAATCACAAGTTAAAAGAAACGCTACTAATAATTTAGACATTCTTAAAGATAAAGTGAAATCTTCTAAGGAAACCTATACAGAACTTCCTTTTACTTATCTTAAAGATGGTCATATTCATTCCGGAAGAATGGATTTAATTCTATTATTTGATGATTTTATAGAAATATATGATTATAAGACTGATATAGATATTTCTGATAATTCAAAAAAATATATGATGCAACTGGAATCATATAGGGATGCGGCGTCAGAAATATTGGGAGTAGATAGAGAAAAAATAAATACACATATATTAAGGAGTAATAATTGAGATTAGATAAATTTTTAAAAAATTCAAGAGTAATAAAGAGAAGAACATTGGCAAAAGAAGCTTGTGATGCAGGTAGAATAACTGTTAATGGAAGAGTTGCTAAGGCAAGTACAGAAGTAAACACTGGAGATATTTTAGAGATTTCTTTTGGTACAGGTATACTAAAGATAGAAGCTCTTGAATTAATCGATGGTGCAAAAAAGGTTGATACAGAAAACATGTACAAAATACTTGAAAACTAATGGTTTAAATGTAATAATAATATCATGGAGGGTGCCATGAAAGGGAAGAAAAAAAATTCTGCAATAATTTTTGCTTTAGTGATATTATTTTCAGTGATTTACGGATCTATTGAACTTACAAACGCAAAATCATTAAAAGCAAAAAAGATAAGCGAATATAATGAAAATAAAATGAAAATAGAATCTTTAAAAGGTGACATAAGTAACCTTAAAGAAACTATTAACGAATCAGGTTCGGAAGAATTCATAGAAAAAGTCGCTAGGCAAGAATATAAAATGGTTAAGCCTAGAGAAGTTATCTATATAGATAAAGAGCAAAAGAATAATTGACATTAGGAGGACTATTTTGCTAGAAATTGGTGAGATTGTAGATGGAACTGTTAAATCAGTTATGAAGTTTGGAGCTTTTGTAGAATTGGAAGATGGAAGTACAGGACTTGTACATATTTCTGAAGTATCAAATAGTTTTGTAAAAGACATAAATGACTATGTAAAGTCAGGAGATTCTGTAAAAGTTAAGGTGTTAGAAATAGAAGATGATAAAATTTCACTTTCTATGAAGCAAACAGAACCACCTAAGCCTAAGGAAAAAATCGAAGTTAAGTATGAAGATCTTTCCTTTGAAGATAAACTTCAAAAATTCATGAAAGAATCAAATACAAAGTACGAGCAAAAGAGATCTCGTCAAAATTCCAAGTATGGACGAAGCAAATCTAGGAGGTAGTGATAGAAATATTTCTATCACTTTTTTTCTATGTTTAAAAAATTTTTAGAAACAATAAAAAGTGAAAATTTAATAAAAAAAGGCGATAGGATTTTAGTTGGACTGTCCGGCGGTGCGGACTCTGTGTACTTGTTAAGAGCACTTTTATATATAAAAGATGATTATAATTTATATATTTCTTGTGCCCATATAAATCACGGAATAAGAGAAACAGCATTAAGGGATGAAGATTTTGTAAAAAATCTTTGCGATAAATTTGATGTTCCTTTATATATTAATCATATTAATATGAATGAACTAGCAGCAAAGTATAAAATAACTTCTGAAGAAGCTGGAAGAAAAGCTCGTTATGATTTTTTCGATTCAATAGAAAATATTGATAAGATTGCTTTAGCTCATAATTTGGATGATAATGCGGAGACAGTTTTATTTAGAATAATTAGAGGAACAGGTTTACAGGGGCTTACAGGTATTCCAATTTCTAGGGATAAAATCATAAGACCGATTCTAAATACAAATAGATTAACCATAGAAAATGAACTAAAATCTATGGGACAAGAATATATGATTGATGAAACTAATCTTTCAAATGATTATACTAGGAATAAAATTAGAAACCTTTTAATTCCATTAATAGAAAGTGAATTTAATTCTAAATTCAAAGATGCACTAATAAGACTTAGAAATAATTCTTTAGACAGTATAGAAATAATTGATAATATAGAGTTAAATTTTAAAATAGAAAAGAGTTTGTCCGTAGATAAGTTATTAGAGCTTAGTAGACCAGAAAGGTACTTAATTTACCGAAAGTATCTTGAAAAATACTATTCTAATGTTGATCTATCACTGGTACATTTTGAAGCGATAGATTCGCTTATCTACCTTAAAAATAATTCTGGTGTAGATTTAGCTAGCAATTTGAGATTTGTTAGATACAATGATGAGTTATCTATTTTGAAAGATACTTATAAAAAGGGTATAATATTAAAAGAAACTTTTTTGAAAATGGGAATAAATAAAACTGATTTCGGAATCTTTTATATTTCTGATAAAGAAACAGAAAATTCATTTACATTACCGAAGTATTTTATAGACGATTTGAAAGTAAGATCTAGAAAACCCGGTGATAGATTTATTCCAAAGGGATTTAATGGTACAAAGAAATTAAAGGATTTTTTTAATGATATAAAAGTTCCTCCTTTTAAGAGGGATTTTGTTCCTATAATATTATTTAAAGAAGAAATAGTTTGTGTGGTACCATACAGAAAAGCAGAGTATGACGATACTAATGAAAAAATTTGGATCAGGTGGGAAAAATATGAGAGAAATGATTGATAAGATACTAATAACAGAAGATGAAATATCTAAAAGAGTTGCAGAACTTGGCAAGGAATTAGAAAAAGAATACGGCGATAGGGAATTAGTAGTTATAGGTATTCTAAAGGGAAGTGTAACCTTTATGTCTGACCTTATTAGACATATTGATAAGCCGATTTTAGTTGACTATATGGCGGCGTCTTCTTATGAAGGCAGTGAAAGCACAGGACATATAAAAATATCAAAAGACATAACGGTTCCAATAAAAGGAAAAGATGTGCTTATAGTTGAAGATATAATAGATACTGGCAATACACTCTCTCATATTATAGAACTTTTCAAAGAAAGGGAAGCTCGCTCAGTTAAAACTATAACTTTACTTACAAAACCTAGTAGGAGACAAAAAAATGTAGAAGTCGAATATATCGGTTTTGAAATACCGGATTATTTTGTAGTTGGTTATGGTCTTGACTACAATCAAATTGGAAGGAATCTTCCTTTTGTAGGAGTATTAAAAGAAGAATATTATAAATAAAATTTTTATTTGAGGTGATAAAATGAAGAAAGCCAGAGGTGCTTCCTTTTACCTGATGATTGTTTTACTAATCATCTTTGGTATTAGACTTTTCAATCCTCCATCAGGAGTAGTTGAAACTAAGAATTTTTCAGAATTTTCTAAGGACTTGGATCAAGGTTCAAAGATTAAATCTGTAAATATAAATGAAGATTCAAGAATAGCCGTTGTGACTTTAAATGACGATAAGACATATAAAGTAGTAGTACCATCTAAAGGAAATTCTGCAGAACTTTATATGGATAAATTATCTTCAGAAATTAAGTCGAAGGGAATTGAAGTTACATTTAATCAACCAGATACAAAGCCATTCTATTTGGAACTAATACCATCATTTTTGATGCTTATATTATTTGGATTTATATGGTTTAATTTTATTCAAAATGCACAAGGTGGAAGGAAAATGAACAGCTTTGGCAAGAGTAAGGCCAGAGTTGTAAAACCTGAAGAAGGAGGACTTGTAACTTTTAGTCAAGTGGCAGGTCTAAAAGAAGAAAAAGAAGAACTTCAAGAAATTGTAGACTTTTTAAAGAATCCTTCGAAATTCACAAAGATAGGTGCAAGAATTCCAAAGGGAGTTCTAATGGTAGGCCCTCCTGGAACTGGTAAAACATATCTTTCAAGAGCAGTTGCTGGTGAAGCGAAAGTACCATTCTTTTTAATGAGTGGTTCTGATTTTGTTGAGATGTTCGTTGGAGTTGGAGCTAGTAGAGTAAGAGATTTATTTGATACTGCAAAGAAAAATGCTCCATGTATTATTTTTATAGATGAAATAGATGCTGTTGGAAGAAGACGTGGAGCTGGCTTAGGGGGAGGACATGACGAAAGAGAACAGACCCTAAATCAACTTCTAATTGAAATGGATGGATTTGGTAAAAATGAAGGAGTCATAGTAATGGCTGCTACAAATAGGGCAGATATACTTGACCCTGCACTTTTGAGACCAGGAAGATTCGATAGAACAGTATACATTGGAAAACCTGATGTTAGAGGAAGAGAAGAAGTATTAAAAGTTCACGCCCATGATAAACCATTAGCTGAAGATATAGACTTTAAAGTTATAGCAAAACAAACGCCAGGATTTTCTCCAGCAGATTTAGAAAACTTGATGAATGAAGCAGCGCTTTTAGCTGCTAGAAGAAACCAAAGTAGTATAAATATGGAAGATGTTGAGGAAGCAGCAATAAAAGTACAAGCTGGTCCAGCAAAGAAATCCAGAGTAATTTCTGATAAAGAAAGAAAATTAACTGCTGTACATGAATCTGGTCATGCTGTAGTTTCGCAGTTACTTCCAAACCACGATCCAGTTCATATGATTACAATTATACCTAGAGGAATGGCAGGAGGATTTACCGCATACATTCCAGAAGATGATGTTAACTATATGACCAAAAAAGAAATGGAAGATAATTTAGTTTCTCTACTTGGAGGTAGGGTAGCAGAGTCTCTTGTACTAGATGACATATCAACTGGAGCATCAAACGACATTGAGAGAGCTACTGCACTTGCAAGAGCAATGGTAACTAAGTATGGAATGAGTGAAAAGCTTGGAACTATCACATACGGTAGTGATGAAGATGAAGTCTTTGTTGGAAGAGATTTAAATAGATCTAAAAATTATTCTGATAAAACCGCTTCAGAAATTGATGAAGAGATTTCAAGAATAATTTCTGAAGCATATAATAAAGCTAAAAATTTATTATCAGATAATTTAGATACGCTAATAAGGGTTTCAGATGTTCTACTAGAAAAAGAAACTATAGATAGAACAGAGTTCTTAAGAATATTTAATAATGAAGAAAACCCAAATGAAGATGCTGAGGATAAACATATAAAAGAAGAAGATCTATCCGAAGAAGCGAAATCAATAATTGAAAAAGAATAAAAATTAAGTGAAGTTTAGATTTTAAACTTCACTTTTTTAATTGGAAAGATTCTGTAGAATTTTGAAAACAAGCAGTATAACTAAGTTTATATTTTAGCGTTTATTATTGTCAAAAAAATAATTTCATAATTCTATTTGAACAAAGACTTATAAATATTTTTTTAAAAATGGAATAAATCTTATTACATACACAAACAATCCTGTCAAAATAAATGTAGTCGATGCAAGAAAAGTAATCTGTATAAATAGATTTGAAAAATTAAGTATAGAAGTTAACTTTTCTAAAAATATTGGATGAAATAGATAAACCCCCAATGCCAAATTACTAATTGAATTTAAATTTTTATTTACCTTTAGATTTTTAAATGCTAAAAAGATCAAAATTGATTGTAAAAATATTAAAATTCCAAAATTATCAAAAATTATTCCCTTTACTTCTCCTAAATGTATTAAAGATATAGATTCTAAAGCTATTCCAAAAACTGAAACAATTAAATAAATGAAAAATAACTTAAAACTTGAAGTATTTATTTTTAAGTTTACTAAATAATAACCTAAAAATAGATATAGAGTAGTATCCGAATAACCATATAGTGTAAACTTATCAAAAAGCTTTGATAGATTACTATTTTCAAAAATTGGTAGAATATTTTGAATATTATATTTTAAAATACCAAAAACTAAGAATAATAAAATTACATACTTGACGTAATAACCATCTTTATATTCTATAACAGATTTGTAAATAGGAATAAAAAGATATGCCCAAGCAAGATTTTTTAAAAACCAAAGATGGTAGTAACCATTTATAACACATTCAATAAAATTATTTATGGTGTAATCTCCATTTAAATTTTTAATTGCAAATAGAATTGTGAAAACTATATAAAGAATATATATTCTTGCAGCAGACTTTAATATTTTAGAAATACTAAGTTCTCTTTTAAACATAAAATATCCACTAATCATAAAAAAGACAGGAACTGAGCATCTGGTCAAAAAGTTTAGTCCACTCATAATAATAAAATTTTTAGAAAAATTTAAATATGTATTCCAATAACTTGCGCTTGTGTGTAGTAGAACTACGTAAAAAGCCATACATATTCTCAGTAAATCAAAATTATTTTCTCTATTCATCTTTCACCTCTATAATATTATATCATTAATTAAAAACTTCATTTGTTTATTAAATAAAACAATAAATTAAATTTATTAAATACTGTTGACATAGAAAAAGTGTTGGTACATAATAAGTTTAGTAAATAAAACAAAGTGTTTAATATATGAGGTATAAAATGGATATAGGAAATAAATTAAAACTTATTAGAATTTCTCAAAATTTAACACAAGATGAGCTTGCGAAGAGATCTGAACTTACAAAAGGTTTTATCTCCCAAGTGGAAAGAAATTTAACTTCTCCATCTGTGACTACATTAATAGATATTCTTGAAGCACTTGGAACTAGTCCAATTGAATTCTTTAAAGATGATGAAGCTAAGTTCTTCTTCTCTGAGGATGATTATTTTGAAAATACAAATGAAGAGTTAGGTCATTCTATTTCATGGATTGTTCCAAATGCGCAGAGATTCATGATGGAACCTATCATAATAACTATTAATCCTGATGGAAAATCAGAAGAGATACCACCTTTTGAAGGAGAAACTTTTGGATATGTTTTAAAAGGATTTGTGGATTTATACATTGGCGACAAAGTGCAGAAATTAAAAAGAGGAGAGACTTTTTACTTTGAGGCAAAAGCCAATCACCATCTTGAAAATAATTCTAGAACAGAGGCGAAGGTTCTTTGGATATCTTCTCCACCAAACTTTTAAAGGAGCATGACATGGGAAATATAATAGAAATTAAAAATTTAAGCAAATCTTACGGAGATAACACAGTTTTAAAAAATTTTAATTTATATATAAAACAAAATGAGTTTGTAACATTACTAGGTCCTTCTGGCTGCGGAAAGACAACACTCCTTAGAATAATAGGTGGATTTGAAACTGCAGATGAGGGAGACGTGATCTTTAATGGAAAAAGTATTGTAGATATTCCAGCTTATAAGAGAGAAATAAATACAGTTTTTCAAAAATATGCACTATTTCCTCACATGAATGTCTATGAGAATATTGCGTTTGGTTTAAAGATAAAAAAAGTAGAAAAGAAGATTATCGATGAAAAAGTAAAATTTGCCTTAGGCTTAGTTAGTCTTGAAGGATTTGAAAAGAGAAACATTGATTCTCTCTCTGGAGGGCAACAACAAAGAGTTGCTATAGCGAGAGCCTTGGTTAATGAACCTAAAGTTCTATTATTAGATGAACCATTAGGTGCACTAGATTTAAAGATTAGACAAAAGATGCAACTTGAGCTAAAGGCAATACAACAATCTGCTGGAATTACATTTATATTCGTTACCCATGATCAAGAAGAAGCTCTTACCATGAGTGACACCATTGTTGTGCTTAATAAAGGTGAAATTCAACAGATAGGAAGCCCAATTGATATATATAACGAACCTAAAAATGCATTTGTAGCTGATTTTATTGGGGAGTCTAATATAATAGATGGAGTTATGAACGATGACTATAGGGTTTCATTTCTTGGAGAAGAGTTTGTTTGTGTGGACAAGGGTTTTGAAAAGAATGAAAAGATTCATGTTGTAATTAGACCGGAAGATGTTGAATTAGTGCGTGGTAAAGGGAAATTACAAGGAATAGTTATATCAGAAGTATTTAAAGGCGTACATTATGAAATGGTAGTTAGAACTAATGGTTATGACTTATTGGTTCAATCTACAGAGCTAAAAAAAGTAGATGAAGAAGTTGGAATAAATATTAAACCTGATTTAATTCATGTTATGAAGAGGTAGCTATGAAAAAATATTCGTATATGTACTTCATGTGGTCATTGGTCTTTATAGTATTTCCACTTATTTTAGTATTAGTATATTCATTTAATAGTAGTAGTGGAATGAGCCTTGCAAACTTTTCACCTACATTTGATAATTTTAGAAGAGTATTCGAGCCACTTTATATAAAAATATTTTTAGTATCAATACTTTTAGCTATAGGATCTACACTACTATGCATAGTTGTAGGTTATCCAGTCGCGTACTATATTTCCAGAATGAGCGATAAATGGCGAAACTCTCTGATGTTATTATTTGTTGTACCAATGTGGATGAATTTCCTACTTAGAACGTATGCTTGGCTTACCTTGCTTGGTAATAACGGTCTTATAAATAAATTTTTAGGATTATTTGGAATTGCGCCGTTAAATCTCATGTACAATATAAATGCAATCATGCTTGGTATGGTTTATAACTTTTTGCCATTTATGGTACTTCCAATATATTCAACATTGGTTAAGATGGATAAATCTCTTATAGAAGCAGCAAAAGACTTAGGGGCTACAAATGCACAAATTTTTAAAAAAGTAATCTTCCCGCTTTCTTTGCCAGGAGTTTACACTGGAATAACCATGGTATTTATTCCGGCTATTTCTACTTTTGTAATTCCTGATTTACTTGGAGGTAATAGATTCTATTTAATTGGTAATTTAATCGAAAAGCAATTTACTTTTACAGGAGATTGGGCATTTGGTTCGGCTATATCAATTGTGCTGATATTAATAATGTTTGTAATAATGGTACTTCAAAATCTATTTGAAGATAACACAGAAGAAGGAGGTATTAAATGATAAAAAAGTTTCTTGAAAAATTTTATGTTGCATTAATATTTATTTTTTTATACGCTCCTATAATAGTCCTTATGGTTTTTTCGTTTAATGATTCAAAACTAAGAGGACAGTGGGCTGGCTTTACCTTAGGTTGGTATACAGAGCTTATAAAAGATCCAATTATCTTACAAAGCCTTTATAATACCTTACTAGTTGCAATAGTTTCTACAATAGTCTCTACAATAATAGGAACTTTAACAGCAATAGGACTTAATGAGCTTAGAGGATTTAAAAAGAAAATAATCTTAGATGTAAACTATCTTCCGGTTTTAAATCCGGATATAGTTACTGCAGTAGGACTAATGGGATTATTTGGATTTTTTAATTTAAAATTTGGTTTTATGACAATGACACTCTCTCATATTGTTTTCTGCATACCATATGTAATTCTTTCTATCCTACCAAAACTTCAGCAGATGGATAAAAACATGCTAGAAGCTGCACTTGATTTAGGAGCTACACCTTTTTATGCTATTAAAAATGTAGTTATACCTCAAATAATGCCTGCGATTTTTACAGGGGCTCTTATGGCATTTACACTGTCAATAGATGATTTTGTTATTTCATATTTTACGACAGGCCATGGATTTAACAACCTTTCAATAACTATTTATTCAATGGCTAGAAAGGGAATAAATCCATCTATAAATGCTATGAGTACACTTATGTTCTTGTCACTATTGATTCTCTTAGTAGTTATCAATAAGAGAAGTAAGGGAACTGTGGAGGCTTTAAGTGAAGAAATTTAAAAATATAATTTTTATTTTAATATTAGTAATTTTCTCATCAATGATGACTTCTTGTAAGAATGAATCTAGCAGCGGTTCAACAATAAATGTATATAATGCTGGGGAATATATAGACCCTCAAGTATTAAAAGATTTTGAAAAAGAAACAGGCATAAAAGTTATCTATGATACTTTTGCGTCAAATGAAGATTTATATATAAAGATTGCAAATGGTCATACACCGTACGATGTTATTGTTCCCTCTGATTATATGGTTGAAAGATTAATAAAAGAAAATAGACTTCAAAAGTTAGATTTTTCTAAAATACCAAATATGGATAATATTCTTCCAGAATTTAGATTTCCTAAATTCGATTCAACGGGAGAGTATACAGTACCATATTTTTCTGGAACAATGGGGATTGTATACAACAAAACAATGGTAAAGACACCGCCAACTTCTTGGAAAGATTTGTGGAATCCAGAATACAAAAGACAAATAATAATGTATAACTCTCAAAGAGATTCCATAGCAATAGCGTTAAAGATGCTCGGTTATTCTATGAATTCTGTAGATCCATTTGAATTACAAGAAGCCAAGGAAGCTCTAATTGAGCAAAAACCACTTGTATATGCTTACCTTACAGATGATGGTCGTGATGTAATGGTACAAGGCGACGGAGCTATAATGCCTATGTACTCTGGTGACGCCGCGTATATGATTTCTGAAAATAAAGACCTTGATTATGTTATTCCAAAAGAAGGAGCAAATATTTGGATGGATTCTATGTGCATTCCGAAAGATGCAAAGAATGTTGATGGAGCACATGAATTTATAAATTATCTTTTAAGAAAAGATGTAGGGATATTAAATGCTGATTATTGTATGGGTTATACTTCACCAATAAAAGGAGTGAAGGAAGGACTTCCAGAAGAACTTAGAAATTCAAAAGTTGCTTATCCAGATTATAATCATTTACCACCATTGGAATACTTTAAAGACTTGGGAGAAAATTCTAAACTTTATGATAGAATATGGACAGAAGTTTCCGCGACTTTTGTAGATTAATTAATAGGAATATTGAATATAAATTTTATGAGATTGGTAAAAATATTGCTGATCTCTTTTTATTTTTAAGTTTACAAAATTATATAAAATACAACGGTATTAGGAAAATTCATAATTGTTTTATTTTCTTATGTTTTGTGATAAAATTTAAATTTAGAGAATGATTTTAGAAAGGATAATAATATGTCAGGACATTCAAAATGGAATAATATAAAAAATAAAAAAGGAAAAGAAGACGCAAGACGTGGTAAGATTTTTACTAAGCTTGGAAGATATATAATGGTTGCAGCCAAAGAAGGCGGACCAGATCCAGAATATAATGCTTCTTTGAAAGTAGCTATTGACAAAGCAAAAGCTGAAAATATGCCTAATGACAACATCGAAAGAGCTATTAAAAAAGGATGTGGTGAGCTTGGTCAAGATAACTTTGAAGAGATAACCTACGAAGGTTATGGACCATCTGGAATTGCAGTAATGGTTAAATGCCTTACAGACAATAGAAATAGAACTGCGCCAGAAGTAAGACACGCCTTTGATAAGAATGGTGGAAATCTTGGACAACCAGGTTGCGTTTCCTTTATGTTTGAAAAGAAGGGTCAACTTGGAGTTTTAAAACATGAAAATGTAGATGAAGAAGAATTTATGCTTTTAGCACTAGATCTTGGCGCTGAAGATGTAATCGATAGAGATGAGGCTTTTGAAATCATAACCAGTCCAGAATCATACGAAGAAGTGCGTGATGGGCTTGAAGAAAATGGATATGAATTTGTACAATCAGACATAACTTTCCTTCCTTCAAACTACACAGAGTTAACCGATGAAAATGATATAAAATTAATGGAAAAATTAATTGACACTCTTGAAGATAATGATGATGTTCAAGATGTGTATACAAACTGGGACACCGATAATCTGGAGGACTAAATGAATATAAATAAAATGATTGATCATACACTTTTGAAGCCAGAAGCTACAAAAGAAATGATAGAGAATCTATGTAAGGAAGCTAAAGAGTATGATTTTAAATCTGTATGTGTAAATCCATACTGGGTAAGTACTGCCTATGAAGAACTACGTGATAGCGATGTGCTTGTATGTACAGTAGTAGGCTTTCCTTTAGGGGCAACAACAAAAGAAACTAAATTTTTTGAAACTGATTTTGCAGTACAAGAAGGCGCTGACGAAATTGATATGGTTATAAATGTTGGAGCTTTAAAATCAAAACAATACGATGTAGTTTTAGAAGATATTAAATCAGTTGTACAAGCAGCAAATGGAAGAACAGTTAAAGTAATCATAGAAACATGTCTTCTAAGTGATGAAGAAAAAGTTAAAGCTTGCGAATTATCTATGGAAGCAGGAGCTAACTTTGTAAAGACATCTACAGGATTTTCTACCGCTGGAGCAAAAGTAGAAGATGTTGAGCTTATGAAAAGCATAGTTGGAGATAATTTAGAAGTTAAGGCTTCTGGTGGAATTAGAGATTTAGATACTGCTCTTAAGATGATAGAAGCAGGTGCAACAAGACTTGGCGTCAGTGCGGGTGTTCAAATCGTAAAGGAGTATCAGTCTAAATGAACCCAACAGCATTTACCATTTTTGGCATATCAATAAAATGGTATGGAATACTTATTGCAACAGGTGCGCTTCTAGGAGTGCTAATGGGAGATAAGCTTGCAAAGAAGCAGGGCCTCAAAGAAAATATTGTTTCCGATTTTATTTTGATTGGAATAATTCCATCTGTAATTGGTGCAAGAATTTACTATGTTTTATTTGAATGGGAATACTACAAAGATCATTTAAGCGAAATATTTGCTATTAGAAATGGTGGACTTGCTATATATGGTGCAATAATAACAGGAATAATTATTGCGTACATTTATTCTAAGAAAAAGAAAGTTGATTTTCTTAAACTTTTAGACGTAATGACACCTGGACTTGCTATTGGACAAGGAATAGGAAGATGGGGAAATTTTATAAATCAAGAAGCTCATGGTGGTCCGACAGATCTCCCTTGGGGGATTATGGTAGACGGAGTTAAGGTACATCCAACATTTCTTTATGAATCTATTGTAGACATAAGCCTTGCACTATTTTTATATTTCTATCTTTCAAAACATAAGAAATTTGATGGGCAGATGCTAGCAATTTATGCAATAGTTTATGGAATTGGAAGATTCTTTATAGAGGGACTAAGAACAGACTCTTTATATATAGGACCTCTTAGAGTCTCTCAAATAGTAAGCATAGTTTTTATACTACTTGGAATTGGCATTTATCTAATAAAGGGTAAGAAAAGTGATACAAGTACACTCAAATAATGAAGGACTTAACCTTACGATTTATAACCTACTAAGAGAATACTTTCCATCTAGAGAAAATTCAAAGGATAAAGATATTTTAGTAGATATAAATGATAAGTTAGAAATAAAAATAAATATTGATCAAGAGGAAATATTACTAAAAGATAAATTTTCTATAAAAGATAAGACTAAGATAAAAAAAGATATACTTCTTAGTCTTTTTTCGAATGTAGAAATATCAAACGAATATGGAGTGCTTACTGGAATTAGACCTACAAAATTAGTTAGGAAACTTCTTCAAGAAAAATCTATAGAAGAAACTAAAAAGATTTTGGAAGATGATTACTTGATGAAACCTAGTAAAATAGGTGAGCTTATAGATATTGTAAAATTAGAAAATAATATTTTTTCAAATAAAAGATCAAATATTTCTCTATATTTCCATATTCCATTCTGTCCTTCAATTTGTAGTTATTGTTCATTTACTACATATAAAACGGATAAGAATAAAATGGATATCTACATAGATAATCTTATAAAAGAGTTTAAATCTGTGAATAAAGAAATTATTCCAACATCAATTTATATTGGTGGAGGCACACCGACTGCTTTAGATAATTATAATCTTGAAAGACTTCTATATGAAATTCAAAATAAGATTGATATAAATTGTGAATACACTGTGGAATGTGGAAGACCAGATACTATAGACGAAAAAAAGTTAGACATACTTAAAAAATACGGCGTAAATAGAATATCTATAAATCCACAAACGATGAAGGATGAGACTCTTAAGACGATTGGCAGAACACATTCAACAGAAGATATACTTATTGCTTATAATTTAGCAAAAGATAAAGGATTTATAATAAATATGGATTTAATCGTTGGTCTTCCAGATGAAACAATAGATGACGTAAATAATTCTCTAGAGAAAATAATCGAGCTAAATCCAGAAAATATAACTGTACATTCACTTTCAATTAAAAATGGCTCGAGATTATATAAAGAAAATAAATTTTATTCTACAAGTGATTCCTTTGATTTGATTAAAACGATTATGGCAGAGAATAATTATTTCCCATACTATCTATATCGTCAAAAGAGGATGGTAGATTCAGGAGAAAATATAGGATTTTCTAAAAAGGGCTTTGAGTGTATCTACAACTCTATAATGATAGAAGAAGTGGAATCCATTTTAGGTTTCGGGGTAAGCGCAAGTACAAAGATTTTAAATAGAAAAAATTTAAAATTTAAACAACATTTGAACTTTAGAGATTTAATAACATATAATAGTAGGGTAGAAGAAGATATTTTAATGAAGAATAGTTTATTGGAGGAATTATGAAATTAAAAACTTTGATAGATAGTATAGAATATTTAGAAATAAAAAACGGTGATGAAAAAACTCTAGAATCTGTAGAAATAAGTTCTGTAGAGTTTCATTCAAAAAAAGTCAAGAAAAGAACACTTTTTGTAGCTATAAAAGGATATAGGGTTGATGGTCATGACTTTATAAAAGATGCAGTAGCATCTGGAGCAGTTGCAGCTATCGTAGAAGATTTTGTAGAGGAAGATATACTTCAAATAAAAGTTAAAAATTCAAGGATTGCTCTAGCTAAGGTTGCCTCTATTTTCTTTGGTGAGCCATCAAAAAAACTAAAAGTAACAGGAATAACAGCATCAAACGGCAAGACATCTACAGCTTTTATGACAAAGTGCATCTATGATAAAGCAGGTTACAATACAGGAATTTCTGGAACCGTATATACAAAGTATGCAGATGTTGAGATTCCTTCAATACTTACAACTCCAGAGAGCAAAGATCTTCAATACTATTTTTACGATATGGTAAATAAAGGAATCGATCATGTGATTATGGAAGTATCAAGTTCTGCTGGAGAATTGGCAAGAGCTTATGCTACAGATTTTGATATAGTAACATTTAACAATATAACTCCAGAGCATATTGTAAACCACGGATCTTTCGAAAGGTACTACCATGTTAAGTCAAGATTAATTAGACATGCAAAAGATGATTGTGTTGCAATATTGAATTCGGATTTTGAACTGATAAATGATCTTAGAAATAATACTAAAGCTCAGGTAGTAACATATTCCTTAAAAAATAATTTAGAAGATATTTCAATAGATAATTTAGATCTATCAACTGGTTTTGGAAAATTTAAGTTTATAGTAAACAGAGATATCAAGTTAAAAGGTATAACTATCAAGAAACAATCATTTGATGTAGAGTTAAAGGTTGCAGGATACTCATCAGTGATGAATGCTATAGTTGCTATAACAATAGGTCTAGTAAATGGAATAGATTTAGATACAATCTTAGCAGGAATACAAGATTTCACAGGTGTAGAAAGAAGATTCGAAGTTATATTTGATGAAGGGTTTAAGATAGTAGACGACCATTTTGCAAATAAAAATAATATTGAAGTAACTTTAGACACATTATCTAAGATGGATTATAAAAATTTGGATATACTATATGCAATTAGAGGTAGTAGAGGTGCAGACTTAAATGAAGAAAATGCAGAGGTAATTGCAAGTTGGTACGAAAGACTTAAACCAAGAGAATTTATTGTAACTTTGAGTAAAGATACTGTCACTTGGAAGGATGAAGTTACAGATGATGAACTTGAAGCCTTTAAGAGAGTTATGTCAAAACATAATATTAAATTTGTATTAGAAGATAATCTTAAAGAAGCAGTCGAAAAGGTAATAGATGGTACTAAAGATGATGATTTAGTATTGTTTGCTGGTTGTCAGGGAATGGATAAGGCAATGGGAATAGCATATGATCACATAATTGAAAGAAATCTTACAAAATATCCATCTAAATTATTAGAAAAAGCTAAAAATAGAGTTTGTTAGTTGCAAATTAATTAATTATAAATTATAATTAAGTTAATTTTAAAAAATAAAAGAAATTATCTGAAAGTGAGAAAAAAGTTTATGGAAATTAGAGAAATGCTGGTTGGTGCAAAGCATTCAGAAGAAACTTTTAGTGACAGCTTTCGTAAAGGATAAACGCATGACCTGCGTTAAAACATTAAGTGAGGTTATCCTAATTAGGGTGGTACCGCGAGTAAACTCGTCCCTTTCTGTGGACGAGTATTTTTTTTGGAGGTAATATGGAAAGTTTAGGAAATTTAAGAAGAACTGACTATGCAGGAGATTTAAGAGAAAAAGACATAGATAGAGAAGTAGTACTAATGGGCTGGGTTGCAAAGGAAAGAAACTTAGGCTCTCTTAATTTCGTGGATCTAAGAGATAGATCTGGAATTTGTCAAATCGTATTTAATGATAAACCGGATGAAGAATTATTTGAAAAATCAAAAAAATTAAGATCTGAATTTGTAATAGGTGTAAAAGGTAAAGTTAGAAAAAGATCTTCAGTTAATGAAAATATACCTACTGGATATATAGAAGTTTTAGCTGATGAACTTAAAATTTTAAATATATCTGATGTTCCACCAATCTATGTAAAAGATGATGATAATGTATCAGAAAACATGAGACTTAAAAATAGATCATTGGACTTAAGAAAGCCAAGCATGATTAATAATTTAATGGTTAGATCTAAATTCTATAAAGTTACAAGAGACTTTTTTGCTGAAAATGGTTTTATTGAAGTTGAAACTCCAATGCTTACTAAACCAACTCCAGAAGGAGCAAGAGACTACCTTGTACCAAGTAGAGTTAATCCTGGTAAGTTCTACGCACTTCCTCAATCACCACAGCTTTTAAAGCAACTTTTAATGGTATCTGGACTAGATAGATATATACAAATTACAAAATGCTTCAGAGATGAAGACTTAAGAGCTAACAGACAACCAGAATTTACACAAATAGACTTGGAAATGAGTTTTGTAGATGTGGAAGATGTACTTGATATTAATGAAAAATTCTTGAAGGTAGCTTTTAAAGAAATGCTTGACATAGACATTGAACTTCCTATCAAGAGAATGAAGTATAAAGAAGCTATGGAAAGATATGGAATTGACAAGCCAGATTTAAGATTTGGAATGGAAATACAAAATATAACAGACATCGTTAAAGATTGTGGATTTGGAGTATTTGAACAATCTGCAAAAGAATTCAATTCTGTAAGAGGCATCAATGTTAAAGGGGGAGCAAAGGCTTACTCTAGAAAAGGTATTTCTAAACTTGAAGATTTTGTAAAAGACTTTGGAGCTAAAGGTTTAGTAAATATCAAGATAGAAGAAGGTAAATCTATTACGGGAATAGATAAATTCTTAAA
Organism: Peptoniphilus duerdenii ATCC BAA-1640; assembly: GCF_000146345.1. Lineage (GTDB taxonomy): Bacteria > Bacillota > Clostridia > Tissierellales > Peptoniphilaceae > Peptoniphilus_B > Peptoniphilus_B duerdenii. Next base: position 1,547,700 of record NZ_GL397071.1, read on the forward strand.
AGAAGGAATTCTTGATAAAATTAAAAAAGCATTTAACGCAGAAGAAGGAGACCTAATCTTAATAGTTTCTGGTAAGGATAAAGTGGTATTTGATAGTCTTGGAAATTTAAGAAATAAAGTTGCCCGTGATATGAATCTAATAGATGATAGTAAATTTGAATTAGTTTGGATTACGGAATTCCCACTATTTGAATATTCAGAAGAAGAAAATAGATATGTTGCAGTTCACCATCCATTTACAGCTCCAATGGATGAAGATTTGGATAAAGTTGAATCAGACCCTGCAAACGCAAGAGCAAAAGCATATGATATCGTTATAAATGGAGATGAAATGGGCGGAGGATCCATCAGAATTAACGATAGAGAAATTCAAAAGAAGATGTTTAAAGCATTAGGCTTTACAGAAGAAGATGCGGAAAACAAATTTGGATTCTTGTTAGAAGCATTTAAATACGGAGCACCACCACATGGAGGATTAGCTTATGGTCTAGACAGACTTGTAATGCTATTTACAAACTCTTCAAACATTAGAGACGTAATTGCTTTTCCTAAGACACAATCAGCATCATGTCTACTTACAGGAGCACCAACAGAATTAAGCGAAGAACAATTAAGAGAAGTTCATATCAAACCTATAAAGGAGTGATATATTGAAACAGACAGGTATTGTTTTTGAATTAAATGATGATAAAGCAAAAATTATAGTAACAAGACTCGCTGCATGTGGCAGTTCATGTGAATCATGTTCTGCCCATTGTGGTGAAAATAAACAAGAATATATAAATGTTAAAAATGATATAGGACTTAAAATCGGTGATAGAGTTGAGATCACTACGGACTCTACAGCAGTATTAAAATATATTGCTTTAGTCTATGGACTTCCTCTTATATTTCTTATATCTGGAGTATTAATTGGAATGTTACTAAACTTAAAAGAGATGTATTCATTATTGGTCGGTTTTGTTTTTATGATAGTATCGTTTATTTTTATAAAAACTATTGATAATAAAAATGGGTCAAACCATGGAATTATAATTAAGAAGCTATGAAAACAACTTACAAGGTATTATTAGTAATATCAGCTATACTTCTAGTAGGGTCTTCTGTTGCATACTATCTTTCTACAAATAGCAAATCAACTTACAATAAATTAGTTGAGGAAAATAAAGAGTTAGAGATAAAGCTTAATGAAAAGCAAAGTCAGAACGAAGAAATTTCTCAAGATATTTTAAAGTTAAATGAAGATTTAGAAGTTAGCTCTAACGATTTTAAAACTAAATATGGATATGATTATTTTGAATCAGAAAATATGCTGACTAATAGAATAAAAGAACTTGAAGAAAATAATAAAAACATCGAATCTCAAGTTGTAAGTGAAGTCTTAAAGTATGAAAGATATTTTAAGTCAGGAATTTATTCTGATGAAAAATTAGAAAGCAAGATTTCTGACTTTATTGACGTTTCAGATATAAAAACTGAGCAGATTTCAAAAGATTTGTATGGAGTTCTAAATTTAAATCCTTTTGTAGATAAATACAGTAACGATGGATTTATAAACTACATTTTAAGGAGAAATCCGAATATAGACAGTTCGAAATTAAAACTAGAACTATTTAATTTGGTCATTTACTCAAGAAATTTAAATGAAATAATAGAAACTAAAGAACTACCGAAAAATTTAAATTCACTTAGAAGTGATTTGTTTTCATTCTGTTCTTTGCTAAAAGAAATGGAGAAATCTGGAATAAGCACTGGAGAATTAAACTCCAGATCAATGGATAGCTTAAATTCAAAAATCACAAATCTAATATCAGATTACTTTATGAATAAAGGTCAGATTGAAGTTATTAATTTAGGAGGAACCAATGAAAAATAGAATTGCTATAATTTTTATATCGGTTTTTCTAATAGCTTCATCAATTCTTTCATATTTTTGTTATAAAAACTATGAAGGCTTAGGATCATTTATAAATACTGAAAAATCAAATAAAACTACGCATGAAAAGAAAATTGAAGAATTAGATAAAAAAATTTCTGATTTAAATAATGAAAAGGAAGCCATTTCGGATAAGATAAAAAGTATAAGTGAAGAAGCTGCTAAACTATCACAGTATGAAAATTTTGTAGACACAAAGTCGCTGATATTTGAGCTTGACGATTACTATCTATCTTTTATAAATTTAAAAATAGATAATGAAATACAAAAGAAATTAAAAGGGGATAGCTCTAATATTAAAAATATAGAGACCACATATTTCGATAATTCATCTGTAAATTCTAAAGTGATAGCTGAAAGAAATGAAACTTATGTATCTTTAAAGACTAGTTTTGACGCGACTAATAAAATAAATGAAAAAGTAGCTGAGCTATCTCACGTTTTAAAAAAGCGTGAAGGAATGATAAAACTACTAGATGATACAAATTTTTTCTTTAGAGACAGAGCTGCAAAAGGAATAGCTGAATATAAAAGCAAGTACAGTGCAAGTTTTAAACCAGAGGACTTCTCAAGTAGAGTTTCTAATATTTTAAATTTAAAAAGTAATGCAATTGGTCTATACGACAATATTTTATACGCAGCTAATGAAAATTTGGAATTTATAAATAATCTTAGAGAAAATCAAATAAGTGAAGTTTCAAGAATTGGAAAACTACCAACGATTGATTCAAAAAACAACAACAGTGGAGAAATAGAAAGTCAAAAGAATTCCATGATTTTTGCTTTAGATACAATATCTTCAAATATTAATTATTTAAATGGTTATAATATTCTAGATAGGACTGTGAGTGAAAATAATAAAAATATAGTACTTAGATATCTTTTTGATAATAGAGGACGAATTCTTATTATTCAAGAAAAGTCAACTGGAGTAGCTAACCTGTATTATTTTGGTTCTGATGGAATGCCATTTGCTATGACTAATTTAAAACAGTTTGAAATAACATATTTGAATAAAAACAATAAAAAAGATTTAAATATTATTAATAAGGCTTTAAAATATAATAATCCTTTTAAAAATATCTTAAGTAATTAAACCGCGATAGCGGTTTTTTAATTTAAATTTAAAATTATGTTAAATAAATGGAATATATTATTTAATCTAAAGCTACAAACCTTTATTTTATAAGGTTCTATTAATTGCAACTATATTTTTTAAATGATATAATTCTAATAGAATGGAGGTTATTATGGAAAAACCCATTGTATCGATTATTGGAAAACCAAATGTTGGTAAATCAACACTTTTTAATAAAATTGTAGGAAGAAAAATATCTATTACAGAAGACACACCAGGAGTTACTAGGGATAGAATTTATAGCGATGCATCTTGGCAAGGCAGGAAGTTTTTATTAGTTGACACTGGAGGATTGGACTTAAAAGATGAAGATATCTTTATGTCTAGCATAAAAGGTCAAGCTGATTTAGCATTAGAGACTTCGGATGTAATTATATTTGTACTTGATGGTATTCACGGACTATCTCCAACAGATGTAGATATTGCAAAATACCTTAGAAGATCTAATAAAAAAATAATCCTATGCATAAACAAATATGACTCTAAGTCAGCTAAAGATAATTACTATGATTTTTTTGAACTAGGATTAGGTATTCCTGTTTTAATATCAGCAGAACAAGGAACTGGAGTAGGAGACCTTTTAGATATAGTAACTTCAGAATTTGAAATAGATACAAGTGATGAATATGACGAAACTGTAAGGGTAACTCTTATTGGTAAACCAAATGTAGGTAAAAGTTCACTTATCAACTTTATATTAGGAGAAGAAAGATCAATAGTTACTGATATTCCAGGAACTACAAGAGACTCTATTGACTCTCATTTTATCTACAAGGACACTGAGCTAACTCTTGTGGACACTGCAGGGCTAAGAAAAAAGAAAAAAATTAACGAAGCAGTTGAAAGGTATTCAGTTATAAGAACACTTACTGCTATTGAAAGATCTAATGTATGCATTCTACTAATTGACGCTGAAGAAGGAGTAAGTGAACAAGACTCTAAAATTGTTGGTTATGCTCATGATAATAATAAAGCGATAGTTGTAGCTGTAAACAAATGGGATGCGGTTACAAAAGACAACGATTCAATTAAAAAATATGAAAAATCTATAAGGGAAAGATTGCCATTTATAAACTATGCACCTATCATATTTATATCAGCACTAACAGGACAAAGAGTCGATAAACTACTAGATACTGTATTAATTGCAAATAACAATTACAATCACAGAATAAAGACATCTGTGTTAAATGAAATACTAAATAAAGCTGTCCTTATGAACCAACCTCCTTCTGATAAAGGAAAGAGAGGAAGACTTTACTTCGGACAACAAGTTGCTACTAGACCTCCTAGATTTTTATTAAGTGTAAATGATAAAGAATTGTTCCATTTTTCTTATATAAGATATATAGAAAACCAAATTAGAGAATCATATTCATTTATTGGAACACCAATTAAAATTGATCTTAAAAATAGGAGTGGTGATTGATGAATGTATTTCTCACTCTTATAATTTCATATTTAGTGGGATCTATCTCCGGTTCTTTTATTTTAGGCAAATATTATCTACACAAAGATGTTCGTAAATATGGTTCAGGAAATGCAGGAACAACCAATGCGATTAGAGTTTTTGGTAAGAAGATTGGTATTTTAACATTTATAATTGATATGTTAAAAGGATCTCTAGTCGCTTATATGCTTATGAAATATAATAGGGAATTTCTATTTCTAGGAATTTTATTTGCAATCTTAGGACACGATTATCCATTTTATATGAAGTTTAAGGGCGGAAAGGGAATTGCCACTACTTTTGGAGCATTTTTTATAATTAATCCATTGTGGTCATCAATTGCTTTTCTAATCCTATTATTGATAGGGAGATTTACTGGCTATGTATCAGTAGGCTCATTGGTGTTTTTATTTTTAAACTTTGTGTTCCAAATTTTAACAACTAGTTTAAATAAAAATGAAATAATAATACTTTTGTTAATTACAATATTAGGAATTGTAAGACATAGATCAAACATCAAAAGACTAATAAATAGAAACGAACTTAAAAGCAGGAGGAAATAATGAAGATTTCAATAGTAGGAGGCGGAAGCTGGGGAACTGCTATTTGTTACTTGATTTCAAAAAAATATAAACCAATTTTTTATATTAGAGATAAAGAAGTTTGTGAAACCCTAGCTAAAACAGGAGAAAATAAAAAATACTTACCAGGAACTTTTATTGAAAATGCAAACTTCACGAACTCTCTAGAAGATATCAAGGATTCCGATATAATTATCTTAGCTACACCTTCATCCTCATTTAAAGAAATGCTTTCTAAAATAAATAAATATACAAAAAAAGAAACGATAATTGCAAGTTTAGCAAAAGGGTTTGAAGAAGAAACTCATAAAAGACTTTCTGAAGTTGCGAAAGAGTACACATCTAATCCTTTTGTAGTTGTATCTGGTCCTTCTCATGCGGAAGAAGTTGGAAAAGATATTCCCACTGCAATAGTTGCATCTTCAGCTGATTTAGAAGCTATGAATAAGGTTCAAGAAGTATTTTCTTCGCCTGTATTTAGAGTGTATACAAATCCTGATTTAATAGGAGTTGAAATAGGCGGCGCTCTTAAAAATATAATAGCTCTTGCAGCTGGAATGAGCGATGGGCTAGGATACGGAGACAACACAAAAGCAGCTCTTATGACTAGAGGAATGTATGAAATGAGCAAACTTGGCTTAAAGTTAGGAGCAAATCCTCACACATTTAACGGATTATCTGGAATGGGCGACCTTATAGTAACTTGTACATCTATGCATTCTAGAAATAGAAGGTGTGGAATATTAATAGGTGAAGGACATTCAATAGATGAATCAATTAAAGAAGTTGGACAAGTTGTAGAAGGAATAAAGACGACAAAAGCTGCGTATCTTCTATCTAAAGATTATAATGTGGAGATGCCAATAGTAAAAATTTTGTATGAAGTACTTTACAATAATCTAGATCCAAGAGAAGCAGTTGAGTCACTTATGACTAGAAAACATAAAGAAGAAATCGAAGAGGTTTTCTTTGAATAGAATGAATATTAAAAAATTTAACTTAAAAAACAGACGACTATTCTTAACAATCATAATAGTATTCTCTATTTTTATTATAGGTAGAGTGATATCAAGAAGATCTTACCTAAGCCACAGCACCGTTTTTCCTGTACAGACAGTTTACAAGGTTAATACACGTGCAACGTCTTACTTAGTATATAATGAAAATGTTGTAGATGCATCAATGAACGGGATTGCTGTTTACAATGCTTCAGAAGGACAAAAAGTAAAGGCAGGTTATGAAATAGCTTCTATTAATTTGATGGATGATGTTAGTGACCTAAAAGATGAACTGATAAAGATAAATGCTGCGATAAATGACAGTGAAAAGACTAAAGAAAAATCTAATAATTCATTTGAAATTTCGTCAGAAGACATCGCGACTATAAATAGAATTCAAAATTATTTAAAGGACAAATCATTTCAAGAAGCGATATTAGAAATAAATAGTTTAGACTTAAGTTCAAACCACAATGTAGTCATAACAGATTACAAGAAATATCAAAATTACTCAAAAGAGGAACTAGAAAAAATGAGAGATGAGCTAATAAAGCAAATCTCTAAATCTAATATAGAATATAGAGCTTCGGATTCTGGAATCATATCATACCTTGTAGATGGATTAGAGGATAAGTATAAATATTCACAGGACAATGATTCCTATACCTATGAATATTTAGAAAAAAACAAAAATATGAGGTATAAAGAAACGAGAAATCAAGTTGAAAAAAATGAGCATTTGTTTAAACTCATTAATAATTTTGAATATAAGATTTTGTTAAAAACTAATAATATAAATCCTATTGAATCCTTAAAAGAAGGCTCTGAAGTAAAGGTAATTTATAACGATGTGACAGTAGATGCAACAATTTTAACCATCAATAAATCAAAGAATGGTGTTGTTTATGTACTTAAATCAGATAAATTTCTAGAAAGAATATATGATAAACGAATAAAAGATGTTATATTGAGTGTAAACAGAGAAAAATCATATAAAATTCCGAGCTCTTCACTTGTAAAAAGAGGAAGTATACATGGAGTTTATGTAGAAGAAATACACGGACTAGTAAGGTTTGTGCCTGTTAATATACTTTCTAGAGTAGGAGATGACGTATTTATTTCTAGAGGTAATAGAGATTATAAGATTCAGGTAGATAAGGAACTTGAAAGAACAGTCAATGCAAATGATGCAGTTGTAATATATCCAGATACAGTTGAAGATTCTCAAATACTAAATTAGGGGGAATAAATAGTGGATATAAAAAGAAATTTAGAAGATGTTTTAAAAAAAATAGAAATTGCTGAAAAAAAATCAATTTCTGGCGAAAAAGTTGAGCTGATAGCGGTTACAAAAACACATGGAATTGATATAATAAAAGAAGCAATAGAATTAGGAGTCACCGATATAGGTGAAAATAAAGTTCAAGAATTTACAACAAAGTATGAAAAATTAGGTAATGATGTTAATTTTCATATGATTGGTACTTTACAATCAAATAAGGTAAAATATATATATGACAAAGCTAAACTAATACATTCCTTAGACAGAATGTCACTTGCTAAGGAAATTGAAAGAAAAGCACAAGCTTCAAATATAATTGTAAATTGTTTGGTTCAAGTAAATATATCCAATGAAGAATCTAAAGGTGGAGTATCTTTTTCCGAAACTGAAAAATTCATAGAATCACTTCTAGATTTTAAAAATTTAAAAATTGTTGGACTAATGGGAATTGCAAAGAATACTGATGATCTATCAGAAATTAGAGACTCATTTAGAAGACTTTATAACTTAAAGGAAAAAATAAAAAAACAAAACATAGAAGAATTAGAAATGAAATATCTATCTATGGGAATGAGCTCGGATTTTGAAATGGCTATTGAAGAAGGATCCAATATGGTTAGAATAGGTTCTAGCATATTTGGAAAGAGAGATTATTAAGGAGGATTAAAATGGCAGAAATGTGGGGAAAGTTTAAAAGATTAATTGGTTTTGGTGACGATGAGTATTATGAAGATGATGATTATTCAAACGAAAGTGAAAGTTATGCTCTAGAAACAGAAGTTAAGCCAGAAAAAGCACAAGAGTCAAGCAGAATAACTAGACCATCAAGAGTGAGTCACTCAGAACTTGTAATAACTGTTCACGAACCATTAACTTATGATGAATCAGCTAAAGTAGTTGACGATTTAAGAGAAAATAAAGCAGTTGTTTTGAATTTTGAACAACTTGAAGTAGATGTAAAAAAAGCTATTTTTGATTTCGTAAGTGGAGCAGTTTATGCTTTAGACGGTAAGCTACAAAAGGTAAATAAAGATATTTTCGTAATAGCACCAAGCAAAGTTGAAATTGATGGTCTAAAAGAAGAACTTAAAAATCAAGGAATGTTTCCTTGGTAAACCTTGACTTTATCCAAGATAATAGTTTAAAGGAAAAGTTAAAACAAACGATTGAAAAAATTGAAATAGCCGATAAATCAAATAGGTCAATAGATACAGATTTTTTAGATCCATATGAAAGATCTATTATTAGACCAATCATTGGTCATAATTTAGAGTACTATGAAGATGGTGGATATGATGAAGCTGAGAGAAAAATAATTCAGATTTATCCACCCTATATAGAACGCACAGAAAAACTTAGTATAATAAAAATAATTTCAAAAAACAAGATAAGCCATAGAGAAATTTTAGGTTCTGTGCTAGGGCTTGGTTTAGTGCGTGAAAAAATTGGTGATATAGTTTCAAATGGAGACTTTGAACACTATTTGATTGTGAAAAATGAACTCGCGAATTATATTCATTCTAATTTAGAAAAAGTAGGAAATTATAAAATAAATATATCTTTTTCAGATAAAGTTGTATGTTCTGAAAAGAAATTTGTCTCAAGGGAATTTGTTGTAAAATCAAAAAGACTTGATTTATTCATATCAAAAGCTTTTGCAATAAGAAGAGATCTTGCAAAATCCTACATAGAAAATGGTTTTTGTAAAGTAAATTTTGCACCTATCAAATCAGCATCAAGTTTAATTAACGAAGGTGACTTAGTTTCACTGAGAGGCTATGGAAGAGTTTTTTATGCAGAAGATCTTGGTATGAGTAAAAAAGATAATTATTTTATACGAGCTAAGTTTCCGGTTTAGGAGGTAGTATGCCTATATTTTTCTTTGTAGTTTTGCTAGTTATGATGGATCAGCTATCAAAATTTTTTGTAGTTAGTTTTTTAAAAGGACAAAGTCCTTATATATTAATAGATGGTTTTTTAAGTTTTTATTATATAGAAAATAGAGGAGCTGCATTTGGCATTCTTCAGAATTCGCAACTTCTCTTTTCAATCATTACAATTGTAGTTTTACTAGGATTAATGATTTATTTAATAAAAAATTATAAGAGCTCATCTTTATCTACAAAAATCTCTTTAACACTTATAATAGCTGGGGCAATTGGTAATTTTATAGACAGATTAAGACTTAAATATGTGATTGACTTTATAAGCTTCAGAATGTTTGGTCATGATTTTGCAGTATTTAATCTAGCTGATAGTTTCATTGTAATTGGCACAATTATTGTAATGATTCTGGTAATTCTTCATGAAAATCCAAAAAGGAAGAAAAATGAATAAAACATTAGTAGTCCAGTCACAATATGAAGGTATGAGACTGGATATTTTTTTGAAAGAGGTTTTAGATTATTCAAGATCTAAAATTAATAAAGAAATTAAAAATAAATCTGTACTTGTAAATGGGGTTTCTGTTAAATCAGGATATATTATTAAGAAAAATGATATTATTACTTTAGAAATTCTTGAAGATCAAGTTAATCTAGAACCCCAAAAGATTGATTTTAAAATTTTATTTGAAGATGAATATATAATGGTAATATCTAAACCAGAAAATTTAGTTGTACATCCGGGAGCTGGAGTTTTTAGTGAAACTCTAGTAAATGGTTTACTAGATTATAATATTAACATCAAAGATATTGGTGAGGAAGATAGACCTGGAATAGTTCATAGGTTAGATAAAGACACTTCCGGACTTATGATAATTGCAAAAGACGCACTAGCATATAAAAAACTGGTGAATATGTTTAAATACGGCGAAATTCATAAAGAGTATATAGCAATTTTAACAGGGCATTTAGAAAATGAAATTCGTGTAGATGAACCTATAGGTAGAAATCCAAAAGATAGAAAGTCTTTTACCGTTATATATAGTAATTCAAAAAATGCCATAAGTACTTTTGTTCCAATAAAATATATGAATGGTTTTACCTTATGTCGTGTTATAATAGAAACGGGAAGAACCCATCAAATAAGAGTTCATGCTAGGTATTTAAATCATCCTGTGTTAGGAGATTCAATTTATGGATATAAGAATTCTCTGGGCATTAAAACTCAATTGCTACATGCTTATAAGTTGACATTTAATCATCCAATTACAGGTGAAGAACTTAGCTTTGAAGATGATTTTCCTGATAGGTTTACTAAAGCCTTGGAAAAAATAGATAGATTATAAAATTATTTATTAATTTGGAGGATATATGAAGATATTATTTGATACTACTGGTTTAGATCTTGGCGTAAAAGAGGTTATAGAAGGAGCTATTTTATCCAAAGAAGAATTAAATATAGAACCTACACTCGTTGGTGATGAAGATATTATTAGACCTATTTTAAATGAAATAGGAATGGATATGAACATACTAGATGCAAAAGAAATAATTACCAATGAAGAGGAACCAGCTTTTGCTATTAGAAGAAAGAAAGATTCATCTATTGTTGTTGCATTTAACAATTTAAATGAATACGATGCATTTATTTCATGTGGATCTACAGGGGCACTTCTAGCAGGTGGAATGTTTATGGCAGGAAGAATCAACAATGTAAAAAGAGCTGTACTTCCTACACCAATTCCTACTATAAATGGAAATACACTTCTTATAGATTCTGGAGCAAATATGGATGTTGATGCAGATCTTTTAGTTCAATTTGCAAAATTAGGTACAGTACTTAAACAAGTAACAGAAGGAATAGAAAAACCAAAAGTTGGTTTATTAAATGTTGGTGTTGAAGAAAATAAAGGCAATGCTCTTACAAAAGAAGCTTTCTTAAAATTAAAGGAAGCGGATATAAACTTTATAGGCAACATAGAAGGCAGAGATATCAATAAGCATCTATGTGATGTTCTTGTTTGTGATGGATTTGTTGGTAATATTATTTTAAAGAATACTGAAGGATTAGCAGGATTTATAATGACTCTTTTAAAATCAAAAGTTATATCAAATCTATCAGATAATGCTAAGTTAGAAGTTATGCAATCTTTGTCACCAGTCGTAAAGACTTTAGACTATAGGGAAGTAGGAGGAGTGCTCCTTCTTGGTCTTAAAAAACTTGTAATCAAAGCTCACGGAGCTAGCGATAGAAATGCGATTAAAAATGCGGCTAAATCAGCTTTACTAATGCATGAAAATAAACTTATAGATAAAATAGAAAATTCATTTAGAGGTGAAATATGAAAGAAAGAATTTTAGAAATAATAGCAGCACAATTTACTATGGATGTAGCATCTTTAAATCCTAAGATGGACTTTAGAGATGATTTAAATGCTGATTCAATAGATTTAGTTGAACTAATAATGACAATGGAAGATGAATTTGGAATACAAGTTTCAGATGATGACATAAAGAATCTAAACACTATTGAAGATGTAATCGATTATGTGGAGGAACTAGAAATAGAAAATTGAAAAATTTAAAATATTTGAATATAAGCTATGAGTTTAAGAATGAGGAACTATTTAGAACTGCTCTTACTCATAGCTCTTATTCAAATGAAAATAAAGAAAAATGTAAATATTCCAACGAAAGATTAGAGTTTTTAGGAGATGCAGTACTTGATTTAGTAGTAGGGGAATATTTTTTTAAACAGTTTAAAGTTAGAGAAGGACAACTCTCAATGATGAGGGCTAAAGTTGTCAAAGAATCTTCTCTAGCAAAAATAGCAAAGAAAATAAACTTAGGAGAGATGATTCTTTTAGGTAAAGGCGAAGAAAAGAATAACGGGAGAGAAAAACTATCTATTTTGGCAGATTCCTTAGAAGCTTTAATTGGTGCTATATACTTAGATAGTTCTTTTGATGTTGCAAAAGAATTTATTCTAGATATTATGTCCGAAGAACTTGAAAAAGCTCATGAATCATCATATCTAGTAGACTATAAATCAAGACTTCAAGAAGTATGCCAAATGGCTCACTTAAACATTGAGTATGTTCTTGAAAAAACCAATGGTCCTTTAAATTCACGAGTTTTTTATTCAAAAGTAATTGTGGATGGAAAGGTATTTGGTAGAGGTGAAGGTAACTCAATAAAAAAATCTGAACAAATGGCAGCTAAAGATGCATTATCAAAAGGTAATTTTAAATGAAAAGAAATATAATCCCAATATTTATACCGCATTTAGGATGTCCGCACGACTGTGTTTTTTGTAATCAAAATAAAATAGCTTCTACTAGTATTGCTACTAAAAAAACTGTAAAAAATACTATTGATGAGTATTTGGATTATTTTAGAAAAGATTCTATAGTTGAAGTTGCTTTCTATGGAGGTAGTTTCACAGCAATACCAATAGAAGATCAAATAAATTTCTTAAGCGTTGCTAATGAATATAAAAAGAAAAATTTAGTATCTTTCATTAGACTATCAACAAGACCTGACTATATAGATGAAAATATACTTGAAATTTTAAAATCTAATGGTGTTGATACTGTTGAGCTAGGAGTACAATCTAGCAATCAAAATGTACTTAATAAATCTGGAAGAGGGCATGATTTTGATTGTGTTAAAAAATCTGTAAAAATGTTAAAAAAGTATGGGTTTAATGTAGGCTTACAACAAATGGTGGGTTTGCCATACTCAAATGATGAATTAGAAATGCAAACAGCAATGGACTTTATGAATTTAAAGCCAGATTTTGTTAGAATTTATCCAACTTTAGTTGTAAAGGATACAGAGTTGGAAAATAAATATAATAAAAGTGAATATAAATCCTTAAACTTAAACGAAGCTGTAAACATTTGTGCAGAACTTTTATCATTGTACAACAAAAATAATATTCCTGTTATTAGAATTGGATTACAACCAACAGATGAAATTAACTATGATGGGTCAGTAGTAGCTGGACCTTTTCATCCAGCTTTTAGACAGTTAGTGGAAACTAAAATTTTAATTGATAGTATTATAGATCATTTAAAAAACATAGAAATTAAACATTTGTTAATAGAAGCTTCTGGCAGAAATATTTCTATGATTAGCGGACAGAATAAATCTGGATCTAATATGCTGATAGAATCTCTAAATTTAGATTCTTTAAAATTTAAACAAATAAAAAATATAGATGAAATTATTTTAAATGACGAGGATAATGCTTTTAAAATTGTAATTTGAGGAAGAAATATGTATTTAAAATCTCTTACAATGCAAGGATTTAAATCTTTTGCTGACAAAACTAAAATTGAATTTGACAATGAAATCACCGGAGTGGTAGGCCCTAATGGAAGCGGTAAAAGTAATATTTCCGATGCTATAATGTGGGTGCTTGGAGAGACATCTATAAAATCTTTAAGAGGTAAAAAGATGGAAGATGTAATATTTTCAGGTACAAATAAAAGAAAACCTCTAGGCTTTGCAGAAGTAACTATTTTATTTAACAATATAGATAGAGCACTAAATATAGATTTCGATGAAGTTGCAGTATCAAGGAAGATGTATAGATCTCTTGAATCAGAATATAGAATAAATGGTGAAAAGGTTCGTTTAAAAGACGTAAAAGAACTATTTATGGATACTGGTATAGGAAAAGACGGATATTCATTAATAGGTCAAGGTAGAATAGATGAAGTTTTATCAAATAGTCCAGATAAAAGAAGAGCAATATTTGAAGAGGCATCTGGAATTTCAAAATTTAAATCAAAAAAACAGGAAGCTTTAAATAAACTAAATAGAACAGACCAAAATATAACTAGAATTTCTGATATAATTTCTGAAATAGCTACAAGGGTAGATGAACTTGAAGAAGAGTCTAAAAAAGCTATTAAGTATTTAGAATACACAGGAGAATTAAAAGAATTAGACCTAACAATATCTAAACGTGACTATTCAAATATTATTAATTATTTAAAAGATAGATCCACTATTTTAAAAGAAAAAACCTCTGAATTTGATAAAACAAATTTGAATTTAGAAGACTTTAGAAATAAGGAAAAAATTTTTAAAGAAGATATTGAGAAGCTACAAATAGAGCTTGAAAATTTAAATTTAAAAAATTTTGAAAATTCCAACTCATTAAATGAAATTAATTCTGGTATAAATCTACTTAATCAAAGCATTAAAAACAAAAGAGAACAAATCGAAAATGCTAATAATTCAATAAACGATAGTATTGATAAAAAAGAAAAGACTTCTTTAGAGTTTAATCAAATACAATCTGAAATAGATAAACTAAATGAAGAAAAATCTAACATTGATACTCTGCTTTATGAAAAAAAGAAGAATTTAGAAGATTTTATATTACAAAATGAAGAAAACTTATTACAAAGAGATATTCTTCAAAAACAACATTTAGAATATTTAGATAAAAAATCTAACTTATCCTCTCAGATAGAAGTTAAAACTAGACTGATTGAAGATAGGAAGAATCGTAAATTAGAATTGTCTAAAGTAGTAGAAAAGCTTGAATCAGATATAAAAGATTTAGAAAAATCAAATTCAGAAATAAATTACAAAATAGAAATTCAAACTAGAGAAATAGACGAATTAAAAACTGATGAAGCAAAATCTTTAAGCCAATTAAATAAGGATAGAGAAGAACTATCAAGGCTTAATAGCGAATATGCTTTAATAGATAACAAAATAATTAATACTACTACTAAGATAAAGTCACTTGAATCAGTTATTGAAAATTTTGAGGGATATTCTAAATCTACTAAATCTTTTATGTCCTATGCTAAAAATAGAAATATTTTTGTTGGTGAGCTTATTGGACCAGTAGGAGACAATTTAAAAGTTAGAAAAGAATATGAAACAGCTATAAATATTGCTTTAGGGGCTGCAGTTCAAAACATAATAGTGAAAAGACAAAGTGCAGTCTATGATATGATTTCAGTCTTGAAAAAAAATAACTACGGAAGGGTTACTTTTATTCCTATTGATACAGTACTACCAAGCAAATTAAATTTCAATTTAGAGCCTTATAAATCAAAAGGGATTTTGAATTATGCTGATTCACTAATTGAAGTTGATGATGAGCTTAAAAATATATTTTCTTATTTACTTGGAAAAATAGTAATAGCTAAAGATTATGAGAGTGCACTTAATTTTTCTAATAAGACGAACAATAGATTTAGAGTTGTAACACTCGATGGTGAAAGTCTAAATGTTGGTGGTACTATAACAGGTGGGTCAAATAAGAATTTCTATTCAGTGTTATCTAGAAATGTAGAGCTAGATAATCTTAAAAGACTTACAAATGATTTACATCAAGATCTTTTAAAAATTAAAGAATCCATAGAGAAAAATACAAAACAATTTGATATAAAATCCAATGAATTAAAAGAATTAAATACTAAAATAGATGAAAATAATAAAAAGCTTTCTCTATTAAATGAACAGTCAGTAAAAATTAAATTATCCCTTGATAATTTAAATCTAACAAAAGACAATTATACTAAAGAATCACAAAGCTTAGAAACTGGAATTAATTCAGGTTTAAAGGATTTAGAAGAATTACAAGATAGATTCGATAAGCTTAATCTAGACTTCAATAATCTTAGTGTCAACAAGGAAGAGAATGAACTTAAATTGAAAGCTGATTCAGAAAAACTGAATGAACTTAAAGATAAACTTTATGAAGTTGAAACTAAAAATAAAATAATCGATGAAAAATTATCTTCAAAGTCAAGAGAAAAAAGTTTGGCTTCTATAAAAATGGAAGAAGAAAATAAATTACTTGAAGAAAATAGGCTATTACTAGATAGACTTAATGTATCTATAATTGAGGATGAGTCTAAAATATCAATTTATAAATCAGATTTATTAAATAAACAAGATTTAAAAACTGATATCTCAAGTAATTTAGAGGAACTTAAAAATTCCATTTTTAATAAAAAACAATCTTATGAAAAATTATTATCTGACAATGAAAATCTAAGAAATGATTTATTCTTATTAGAAAAAGAGATTTTAAATCTTAAAAATAATATTGAATTTAAAAATAAAGAAAAATCAGATTTATTAAATAAAGTTTTCGAAGAATATGGTGTGGAAGACTTAGATTCAATTAATGAACTTGAAAATTTATCGGTTACAGAAGCAAGAGATAGAATAAAAAAATTAAAAGATTTAATTTCTGGACTAGGTACAGTAAATATAGCATCCATTGAAGACTACAAAAATACGAAGGAAAGATTAGATTTCAATTTGAATCAAAGGACAGATCTTCTAAACTCTAAGCATGAGCTTAAGAAAGTAATAGAAAAATTAGACTATTCTATGAAGAAAAACTTCAAAGAATCAATTGAAAAAATCGGAATATATTTTAATGAAATATTTAAAATACTTTTTAATGGTGGTCAAGCTTCTATTGAGATTGAAGACGAAGAAGATTATTTAAACGCTGGTATAGAGATAAAAGCTCAACCACCCGGAAAGAGGTTTCAATCACTTTCTCTTTTATCTGGAGGAGAGAAGGCAATGACAGCTGTAGCGTTGCTATTTGCGTTACTTAAGGTTAGACCTGCTCCATTTTGTATACTTGATGAAATAGATGCTGCACTAGATGATGCAAATATCACAAGATATTGTGATTATTTGAAGACGTTAGAAGATATACAATTTATATTAATCACACACAGAAAACTTTCTATGGAAATTGCAGATGTCTTATATGGGGTTACAATGGAAGAGCTTGGAGTTAGTAAAGTCATTTCAACACTTTTAAAGGAGTAATTATTTATGTTAAATTGGTTTAAAGATAAGTTTAAAAAAGAAAAAGAAAATATAGAAGAAGAAAATCTTGAAAATATTATTGTTAACGAAGAATTCAAAGATGAAATAGATGATAGTTTATTAAATGAAGACTTACAAGAAATAAGTCAAAATAATAATTGCAATTGCTGCGACCATGATGATAGTACCTATAATTGTTACGATAATAGCAACAATGATGGTAACGATTATGACAATGATAATTCTGGTTTAGAAAATTTAGATGAAGAATACAATGAAACTTCTATTGAAATTAATAATGGTGAAGATTTGGTAAATGAAGAACCAGAAAAAGAATTTCAAATTGAAAAAGATTTTATAGAAGAATCATTAGAAAATAGTGAACCAGAGAAAATAGGCTTCTTTGCGAAACTAAAAAAAGGTTTGGATAAAACTAGAAAAGACATGAGCGTAAAATTTAATACCATCATAGGAGCTTATGTTAAAATTGACGATGAAATGCTAGAAGATTTGGAAGATATACTAATTTCAGCTGATGTTGGAATGGAAACTACAATGAAGCTAGTGGATAATTTGAGAGAAAGCATAATAGAAAATAAGGTTAATGATCCTAATATGGTTGTACCTCTTCTAAAAGAGGAAACATTAAAGCTTATGGATATAGATAAATCTTCTGAATTAAATCTAGGTGATAAATCCATAATTCTTGTTGTAGGAGTAAATGGTGTAGGCAAGACAACCACAATAGGTAAACTTGCAAATAGATTTAGAAAAGAAGGTAAATCTGTACTTGTTGCTGCTGGAGATACATTTAGAGCGGCAGCTATCGAACAACTAAAAGAGTGGGGAAATAGAGCTAATATAGATGTAATACACCAAAACGAAGGTTCTGATCCTGCCGCAGTTATATTTGATGCAATAGAAGCAGCTAAATCAAGAAATATTGATGTTCTTATTTGCGATACTGCAGGCAGACTTCATAATAAGCAAAACTTGATGAAGGAATTGGAAAAGATATCTAATGTTATTGAAACAAAGTATCCAGAAGCTACAAGAGAAACACTTCTCGTGCTAGATGCAACTACAGGTCAAAATGCCATCAATCAAGCTAAGACTTTTAAAGAAGCTGCAAATATAACTGGAATGGTTTTAACTAAATTAGATGGTACAGCTAAGGGAGGAGTAGTGTTAGCGCTTCAATCAGAACTAGGAGTACCAATTAAATTGGTTGGAGTTGGCGAAGGAATTGATGATTTACAAAATTTCAATTCTAAAGATTTTGTGGAGGCACTTTTTGAAGAATAAAGAACTTACTCGATCTTGTTTCTTAGAAGTTGATCTAGATAAATTAATCGATAATATTAGAACTATTAAAAGAAATATAAGTCTTAACTCTTCTATTATTGCAGTAGTAAAAGCAAATGCATATGGATTTGGGATTAAAAAGATAGTTGATACTTTGATTTTAGAAGGAATTGATTATTTTGCTGTAGCTACATTACAAGAAGCTCTAGAGATTAGAAAGTATCATTCTGATATTAAAATTATGATTCTTGGTTATACTGATAGAAACCTATATAAAAAAGCTATAGAAAATAGAGTTGAGCTTTCTATATATACAAAAGATGATGTCTTAAATTTAGAAAAGATTGCATCAGAAATAAATTTAACTGCTCAAATTAATATTCCTTTAGAAACAGGAATGAATCGTATAGGGTTCGTCGAAGATGATAAATTCATCGAAAATATGGAAACTATTAAGAATAGTAAAAATATTGAAGTATCAGGAGCTTTCTCACATTTTGCCGCAGCAGATACTAACTCTTGTTATACGAGAAAACAATTTGATAAATTTATTAGAATGACAAGAATTATAGAAAATATAGGAATTGAAATTCCTTACAAACATATTTCTAACTCTATGGCTATAATGAACTTTAAAGAATTCAATCTAGATGCTGTAAGACCAGGAATCATTATGTATGGATCATCTGAAGGATTGAAAAAAGAAGGTTTTGATTTAAAATATATAGGTTCATTAAAAGCAAAAATTTCTAATATAAAAACAATAAAAAAAGATGAAAAAGTAAGCTATGGGCTTACATATACCTGCGATAGAGATACAAAAGTAGCAACTCTACCTATAGGCTATGCCGATGGAGTTGTTAGAATTCTTTCAAATAAAATAGATGTCATAGTAAATGGTAAAAGGTGTCCTGTTATTGGTAGAATTTGTATGGATCAAATGATGGTTGATGTTACAGATGTCAACTGTGACATGGATACAATATGTACAATAATAGGAATGGATGGAGATGAAGAGATAACTATAGAAGAAGTCGCAGGACTAGCAGGAGAGATTGCAACTTCTTATTCAACTCACTTTAGTTCGAGAATACCAAGGGTCTATATAAAAAATGGACAAGTTGATGAAATATATGATGAAATAGGTTTGCTATAAAATAAATTTCATTAAAAGTGTTGACAAATTCATAAAATATAAATATAATTAATAGGGTCAAGGAAATAACTTGACCCTATTAATTTGATTACTCCTAAGGTGATAGCATGGAAGATATATTCAAAATAAATATGTTGCTTATTTATTATAAGAATCTACTTACAGAAAGACAAAAGAAATGTCTTGAAATGTACTACGAGTATGATTATTCATTAAATGAAATTGCAGACATACTAAAAATATCCAAACAAGGAGTTTCAGATAATATTAAACGAGGTATTGAAAATCTTAGTGAGTATGAAGACAAACTAAAGATGATTAACAATCGCTTCAAAAATGAAAAAAAACTAGAAATCTTAAAAGAATTATTTGATGAATTTGAAAATAATTCAAAGGATTATGACTCAGAAACTTTAAGCAAAATTAAAAAAGTACTTTTTAACATGGAGGTTGAAGATGATATTTGAATCACTTTCAGATAAATTACAAAATACTTTGTCTAAACTAAGAGGCAAAGGAAAATTAACTGAAAAAGATATTGATTTGGCCATGAGAGAAGTAAGACTTGCATTACTTGAAGCAGATGTTAACTTTAAAGTAGTTAAAGATTTTACAAAGAAAGTAAAAGAACGCGCACTTGGATCTGAAGTTCTTGAAAGCTTGACTCCAGGACAACAAGTAATAAAGATCGTAAATGAAGAGCTAAAAACACTAATGGGTGAAGGAGAATCTAAGTTAGATCTTTCTAAAAACCCATCAGTATTTGTCATGGCAGGTCTTCAAGGTGCCGGTAAGACTACTACCTCTGGTAAGCTTGCATTACAAATGAAAAAAAGAGGAAAAAGACCTCTTTTAGTTGCATGTGACGTATACAGACCAGCTGCTATAAAACAGCTTCAAGTTGTTGGAGAAGGTATTGATGTTCCAGTATTTACTATGGGAGATAAGATTAACCCAGTAGATATTGCAAAAGCCTCAATAGAACATGCAAAAAGAAATGGTAATGATGTAGTAATTATAGATACTGCTGGTCGACTTCATGTAGATGAAAATCTTATGGATGAGCTTTTAAATATTGTAAAATCTGTAGATCCTCAAGAAAAACTTTTAGTTTTAGATGCTATGACTGGACAAGATGCAGTAAATGTTACTGAATCTTTTGCAGAAAAATTGGATTTAACAGGAGTTATTCTTACTAAACTTGATGGAGATGCAAGAGGTGGAGCTGCCTTGTCATTAAGAGCTGTAACCGACGTACCTATTAAGTTCATATCTCTTGGAGAAAAGATGGATTCATTGGAAGTCTTTTATCCAGATCGTATGAGTAATAGAATTCTAGGAATGGGAGATGTTCTTTCCCTAATAGAAAAAGCTCAAGAAGCAGTAGATGAAAAGAAAGCTAAAGAATTTGAAGAAAAGTTAAAGAATCAATCTTTTACTTTTGAAGATTTTTTAGATCAAATGCAACAAGTTAAAAATTTGGGTCCATTAGAAGATATACTTGCGATGATTCCAGGAGTTAACAATAAAATGTTAAAGAACTTAAATGTCGATGAAAAAGAATTCGATAGGGTAGAAGCAATTATAAGATCTATGACTCCAAAAGAAAGAATTAAACCAGAAATTATTGATGTTTCTAGAAAGAAACGTATTTCAAATGGTGCTGGCGTACCAGTAACAGAAGTTAATAAGCTTCTAAAACAATTCAAAGAACTGAAAAAAATGATGAAACAATTTTCGGGAATGGGCAATAAAATGAAAAAAGGCAAGTTTAAACTACCTTTTCCATTTTAATGTATAAATAACAGGAGGTGAATAATTTGGCAGTAAAAATTAGACTTAGAAGAATGGGTTCAAAGAAAAATCCATTTTATAGAATAATAGTAGCTGATTCTAGAGCTCCTAGAAATGGTAGATTTATTGAAGAACTAGGATACTACAATCCACTAACTGAACCAAAAAAAGTGGTGGTTAATCTAGAGTCTGTAAACAAATGGATTGAAAATGGTGCTAAACCAACTGATACAGTTGATAGACTTTTCAAAGAAAATAATGTTTACCAACCAAAATCAAAAGAAGTAACAACTGAAGCTAACCAAGAGGAAGAATAATCCGAATAGGAGGTCTCAAATGGTTGAGTTAGTAGAATTTATTGCAAAATCTCTTTGCGAAGATAAGGACTCTGTAAAGGTTGAATTTAATAATACAGATTCTTCTATCGATATTACTCTTCATGTTGCTGAGGCTGATATGGGGAAGGTAATAGGTAGACAAGGAAGAATTGCAAAATCAATTAGGACCATTTTAAAAGCAATGTCTCTTAAAGAGAATATAAAGGTTAACTTGCAAATTGAAAACTGATCAATTAATAATAGGAAAAATTTTAAATACACATGGTATAAAAGGAACTATAAAAGTACAGCCAATAACTTCTGATATCAATAGATTTAAGAGTCTTAACTATATAATACTAGATGATTTAAAAATTGAAATTTCTAATAGAAGAATTAGTAATAATCTGGTATATTTAGATCTTAAAGGTTATGATGATATTAATAAAGTACTGCCTTTTAAAGGTAAATACATCTATATTTTAGAAGATGATCGTATAAATCTAAAAGAAGGCGAATATTTTCAATACCAAGTAATTGGACTAAATTGTTACGATGCTGAGAATAATCTTTTAGGTACCGTAAAATCCATTTTAGAAAATCCAGTTCATGATATTTTGGAAATAGAAGATGAATGTAATACTGTTCATTATGTGCCATTTATAGATAATTTTATAGTTAGTGTGGATTTAGAAAAAGGAATAATATTGAATCCTATTGAGGGTATGTTTTGATGAAATTTACAACGCTTACTCTTTTTCCTGAATTTATTGAATCAATAAAAGGCTACAGTATTATAAGGAGAGCTATAGAAAATGGCCTTATTTCTGTAGAGAGCATAAATATAAGAGACTTTGCAATTAATAAACATGGTCAAGTTGACGATTACCCTTATGGTGGTGGCCAGGGCATGGTCATGATGGTAGAGCCTGTTTATAAGGCAATAGAAAGTGTCAAAACCGAAAATTCTCATGTGGTGTTTTTATCTCCACAGGGAAAAGTTTTAAATCAGAAACTAATAAAAGACCTTTCTAAAAAAGAACATATAGTCTTACTTTGTGGTCATTATGAAGGGATAGATGAGAGAATAATTGAAAACTATATAGATGAAGAAATATCTATTGGTGATTATGTACTAACGGGTGGAGAGATTCCAGCTATGGTGCTTATAGATTCTGTATCTCGTATGATTGACGGAGTTCTAGCTTCATCTGAAGCTTATGAAGATGAATCTCATATGGATGGTCTTCTAGAATATCCTCAATACACTAGACCTCAAGAATTTATGGGACTTAAAGTTCCAGATGTACTACTCAGCGGAAACCATCAAGAAATTGAAAAATATAGACGAGAGATGTCTATATTACAAACAGAGAAAAAAAGACCAGATCTTTTTAAATTTATTAAGGATAAAAAGGAAGGAGGATCTTAAATGGATTTAATCAGACAAATTGAAAATGAACAAATTACTAAAGAAGTTCCTAGTTTCTCAACTGGAGATACAGTTCAAGTTCATTATAGAATTATCGAAGGTTCTAGAGAAAGAGTTCAAGTTTTCGAAGGAACCGTTATAAAAGTTCAAGGAGAAGGCGTTAGACAAACATTTACTGTAAGAAGACTTTCTTACGGAGTAGGAGTTGAAAGAACTTTCTTAGTACATTCTCCAAGAATAGCTAAACTTGTTGTTACTAGAAAAGGTAAGACTAGACGTGCTAAATTATTCTACATCAGAAATAGACAAGGAAAATCTGCTAAAGTTAAAGAAAAAACTAACTATTAATAAAAAAGATCCTTTAAGCAAAAGGATCTTTTTTTGAATTAATTTTAATTCTGTATTATAATTATCTTATAATTATTAAAGGAGAAATTTATGAAAAAAATACTGTTAGGGCTGTTAGTTTTAATAATTTTAGCAAGTGGGGCTTTTATATATTTATTAAAAGGCAGATCTTCTAAAGTTATATCTACAAAATATAATGAATTCTCATTTATTTGTGAAGCTGATGATGTTGATAAATCTCTTTTTGATAGGATAGACGGTCAATACTATCTAGCATTGGATTTTATTAAAGATAAAATAGATAAAGATGTAGATTATAATGAAAATGAAAAAATCATTACTTTTGCCAACGATAAAGGTACAAAAAGAATCAAAGTTGGTGAAATGAAAATGTTACAAAATGGAAATGAAGTCGCGCTTAGAGATCCAGTCATTGAAAAAGATAATAAAATATTTGTACCTATCGAAGCTTTTATATATGATTATCCTGTAGAGTTAAGATATATAGATGATTTGAAGTTACTTATCATGGATTATACAAATATAAACTATGCAAAAGGAACTCTCAAGGGTCAAGGAACCAATTTAAGAGAAGAAGCTAGCCTTCAATCTCCAATTGTAAAGAACCTACAAGGAAATGAAGAAATATTAGTTTTCGGAGAAGAAGGAGATTTCTATAAAGTTCGTATAAAAGATGGATATAAAGGATATATAAAGAAAGATCTTTTAGAAGTTGATTTCGGATCCGGAAAATTCTCAACAATTAAAGACACAGTAACCACAGAGGCCAAAAGGCCTCTTAATTTAACATGGGACTATACTTATTCAACTCAGTCAGATGCTTCCATAGCTGCTATTTCTCCAATAGAAGGTTTAGAAGTTATATGTCCTACCTGGTTCTCTATCGGCAATGAAAATGGTGATTTAATTGATAGAGGAAAAATGGAGTATGTAACAAAATATAAATCATTAGGAATTGATGTATGGGGTTACTTAGACAATTCATTTGATCCAAATATAACTGAAGCAACTCTTAAATCTCCAACGAAGAGGGAATACATTATAAATCAGGTAATAAGAGCTCTTAATTACTATGGAATGAAAGGTTTAAATATTGACTTTGAACATACTAAAATTGATTCAAGAGATGATATAACTCAGTTCACTAAAGAGATCGCTGCTAGATTAAAACAACATGGTATAAAGGTGTCAATAGATGTAACACCACAGATTTCCAAAGATGTAACTAAGGAACCATATGATAGGGTTAATCTATCTAAACATGTAGACTATGTAATGTTAATGGCGTATGATCAACACTGGGGAAGCTCTACCAAAGCAGGATCAGTTGCTGAATACAAATGGGTAGAAGGCAATATAAATAATTTAATTAGACAAATACCTAGAGATAAATTCATACTATGTATTCCAACATATACAAGAATTTGGACAGAAAAACCTGATGGATCAGTTAGTTCAACAACGGCATCTATGGCAGCTGTACAAGATATTATAGCTAAGAGAGGTCTTACTCCTAAATTTGATGAAGTTGCTAAACAAAACTATGTTCAGTACCAAGATAATGATGGGCTTAAGAAAATTTGGATTGAAGATAACTCTAGTATAGAACACAAACTTACACTTATTAATAAGTATAATTTAGGTGGCGTGGCAAGTTGGAGAAAGGGATTTGAAACCAGCTCTGTATGGCCACTGATAAAAAATACCGTTATTAATTGACAGTAAAGTTCATTACAGATATAATGAATGTAGAAAAGAAGGTGTTTAGAATATTAGCAGAAACTCATACTTTAATCGCAGATAAACTTTTCAATAGAGTTTATTCTGAATATGGAATTAGATTAAATAAAAAGAAATTAAGATGGGGCTCAGTTGCTCCAGACTATCTTCCGTACTATAAATTTAAAAGACATTATCTTGAAGAATCTATAGGATATATTTCCTCGGAAATAGTTAATTTAATATATATATCTAGATATGTAGATTTCTATAATATGAAACCTTTCTTTAAAAGGTTTTTCAGCAAGAGATTAGGTATAATTTCTCATTATCTATGTGATTTTACAACCAAACCTCATGCTATTAGAGAAACTTGCACTAATATTGAAGATCTTAAAAGTCATATTAAATATGAAAAAGACTTAGCAAAGTATTCATTGAAACACGAGTTTAAAGTTTTGGATATAGATAATTCCTTGCTTTATTCAAATCATTTCATAACAATGAGACAAAGTGTTGAACAATTTGTTAGATTTGTTGTAGATAAATACTTAGAAAATGAATTTTCTTTTGAAAATGATTTAGATTATGCTATGAGCTTATCTTTTTCAATATGTGATTTTATATTTGAAACCATATTTATTTACAGTGAAGAAATGGAATTGCAATTTATTTAGTCTTTCACAAATTGTGAGAGACTAATTTTTTAATTTAGGAGGTATTATGAGATATAATTCTGATGCAACAGAACTTAATTTAAAAGAAACTCAGATTGCTATTAAAACGCTTAAAGACTATTTTCAAAGGGATCTTGCTAATACACTTAACTTAGCAAGAGTATCAGCACCACTTATGGTTAGACCTGAAACAGGGCTTAATGACAATTTGTCAGGAGTAGAAAAACCTGTAAATTTTAAAGTTCAAAAAGGATCCATAAATGTTGAAATAGTACAGTCACTTGCTAAATGGAAGAGAAATGCTTTGAAAGAGTATGGATTTAATACTTATGAAGGTTTATACACTGATATGAATGCCATAAGACCTGATGAAACTCTTGATGAGATACATTCAATATATGTTGACCAATGGGACTGGGAAAAAATAATTAAACTTGAAGACAGAAATAAGAATTACCTTAGACAAACTGTAAGTGAGATTTATGAAGTCTTTAAAAATACAGAGGATTATATTAATCACATTTATCCATATATATTAAGTAAAAAACTTCCAGAAGAAATTACTTTTATAACCACTCAAGAACTTGAAGACCTATATCCTAAATATAGTCCAAAAGAAAGAGAAAAAAGAATTGCTAAAGATAAAAAGGCTGTGTTTATTGAAGAAATTGGATATAGATTAAATTCTGGAAATAAGCATGATGATAGAAGTCCTGATTATGATGATTGGAATTTAAATGGAGATATATTGTTCTGGAATGAACCTTTAGAAAATGCTCTAGAGCTATCATCTATGGGTATTAGAGTGAATGCTGATTCATTAGAAAAACAAATTAGAATAGATGAAAAGGAAGAAAGATTATCCCTTCCATACCATCAAAATATTTTAAATAATGTACTTCCATACACTATAGGTGGAGGTATTGGTCAATCTAGACTTTGTATGTTCTTCTTAGAAAAGAATCATATAGGAGAGGTACAGGCTGCAATCTGGGATGACGAAATAATTAAACATTCTAAAGAAAATGGAATAGTTCTCTTATAAAAATTATCGAATTTTAATTTTAAATATAAATTTGACTTATTTAACATTTCAATACATTTTTGTTGTATAATATTAATTACGAGAAAGAGGTGTGAAATGTTACCGGCAAAAAGCAATAATATAATCGGAAAAAGAAAATTAAAAGTATATAAAAATTATTGTTTTGAAGATGTAAAAGACTTTTTGTTAGATAAGTTCTTATTAGATGGAGATGTTGATTCTATGAATATATTGCTTAATTCATACAATATCGAAGATTCCATCAATACAATTACTCCGTCATACATTTCGTTAAAGCACCTAAAGAAAGACTTAGTATCCTTCCTTAAGCATAAAGAAGGAAAAGAATTACTGGCATACAATATTAGTTCAGTTATTCACGATGATATCAATAAATTTGAGCTTGCTATGTACCTAGAAGGTTATAGAGCTGGGTTTAATTCCAAGGTTCATGTAGATATGGTTGAATCCTTAGCTTTTTCTATCTATGATTTAAATAAAATATATACTTGTAAAAAACTTTTTAAAAGTAGTGTCCTTCCTGAGGAAGTACAAAAGATAAAAGATAGAGTTTTTTTAGATGTAGAAAAGCTACCTTATCCAAAAAAGAAGATAAAGGACATAGTAAAGAAGCTAGACTTCAAACTTTTAAGAAAAAAAATATATATGATGAATTCATTCCTGGATAAACAACTTATGTTTTCTGAAAATCCAGAGGAAGGTTTTATTGAACTTGGAAATGCTTTGACAAGAAATGAACTACTAGGTTTAAATAAAAAAATAATTAAGTTTATGTTGAGAGACGGTCTTAGAGTTTATAAAAATTCATTCTGGGACGGAGTCAATGACAGAGTTTTAAAAAGATATAAATGACTAGGTTTTATAAAACTTAGTCTTTTTCTTTTATATTGGCAAAAATATTTTAAAAAAGAGTGATAATATGATAATATTAGGTATAGACCCCGGTCTAGCTTTGGTAGGCTATGGTGTAATAGAAGTAATAGGAAATAAATATAAATATTTAACGCATGGAGTTATTAAGACTGAGGCTGGTGTACCATTTCAAAATAGATTAAAAAAAATCTACAAGGAAATGACTGATATAGTTATTAAATACAAACCGGAAGACATAGCCTTTGAAGAGTTGTTTTTTAATAAAAACATAAAAACAGCTATAAGTGTGGCTCAGGCTAGGGGAGTAGAGGTTTTAGTTGCTTCTACTTTTACAGATAATGTATATGAGTACACGCCTTTACAAGTAAAACAAGCTATAGTTGGATATGGAAGAGCTGAGAAGAGACAAGTTCAAGAGATGACAAAGATGATTCTAAATCTTAAAGAAATTCCAAAACCAGATGACGCGGCAGATGCACTAGCAATTGCTATAACTCATGCAAACTCAATAAATTTTAAAGAAAGCTTTTTAATGAAATGATAGATATAGTAAAAGGTATTGCTATTTTAAAAGAAGAAAATTCTGTAACTATAATGGTTGGTGGAATAGGTCTTTTAATTAATGTAAGCAGTAGAGAAAATAAAGAAATAAGATTAAATGAAGAAATAACTTTATTTACAAAAATGGTGGTTAGAGAAGATGATATTTCCATCTACGGATTTATATCTAAGAGAGAAAGATCTATTTTTTCTCTTTTAACCATGGTTTCTGGTATTGGTCCTAAGGTTGCTATGGGAATAATGGGAATGTATGGTGAGGAGGAACTTAGAAAATATATACTTTCATCAGATGTTAAATCTCTTACCAAAGCACCAGGTGTAGGTAAAAAAACCGCAGAAAGAATAATTCTCGAACTTAAAGACAGAATTGTTAAAATATTTGGAGATTTTATACCAGATGTTAAAGAAAGTGTACCTTTAGAAAATGACGATGCTATAGAAGCCTTAGTTGGATTGGGCTTTTCTGCTATTGAAGTTAAGAATGCGCTTATGAATGTAGATCCTTCATTAAGTGTAGATGATAAAATAAAGATAGCACTTAAAAATATTGGGAGGTAAGAATGGAAGATAGACTAGTAGAACCAAATTTTTCACCTTCTGAAGATATATTAGAGTCTGGTATTAGACCTAAGTGGATAAGTGAATACATTGGACAAGATAAGGCAAAAGAAAAGCTAAAGATATTTATTGAAGCTGCTAAAAATAGGAATGAATCATTGGATCATGTTCTTTTAAATGGTCCTCCTGGACTTGGTAAGACTACATTAGCAGGAATTATAGCCAATGAGATGGGAGTAAATATAAAGGTTACCTCAGGACCAGCTATAGAACGTCCTGGCGACTTAGCAAGCATTCTAACTAATCTCCAAGAAGATGATGTATTGTTTATAGATGAAATACATAGAATAAATAAATCTGTAGAAGAAATTCTCTACTCTGCAATGGAAGATTTTGCTCTAGATATAATAGTAGGTAAGGGACCGTCTGCAAGATCAATTAGACTGGATCTTTCTAAGTTCACATTAATAGGAGCTACAACAAGAGCGGGTTCACTTACAAATCCTTTGAGAGACAGATTTGGTGTCATACTAAATTTAGAGCTCTATGATAATGAAGCTCTTGAAAATATAATTCTAAGATCATCTAAAATATTAAATATTCCGATTGAAAAAAATGGGGCTAAAATGATTGCTAAAAGGTCTAGAGGTACTCCAAGAATTGCTAATAGATTATTAAAAAGAGTTCGTGATTATGCAGAAGTTAAAGAAAATGGTATAATTACAGAAGACGTAGCTAATAGAGGACTTGATCTTTTAGAAATAGATGAATATGGATTAGATTCATTAGATAGAAGAATCATAGAAGTAATGATTATAAATTATGGCGGAAGACCGGTAGGAATCGATGCAATAGCGGCTTCAGTTGGAGAAGAAAGAGTAACTATAGAAGATGCATATGAGCCATATTTATTACAAATAGGATTTATAAATAGAACTCCAAGAGGAAGAATGCCTACAAAGCTTGCATATGACCATTTAAATATTCCTTATGGAAATAGTGAGGAGAGTTTTTTATGAAAAATTTTAGATTAATTTTTAGTGTACTTATAGTTTGTGTTTTACTTACAGTTAGCGCTTATGCACAAAATTTGGATATAAAAATTGGAAAATCTTATTCAAATGGTGAAGCTATCGAATTAAAAAGTAAAACAAATTTTAATATAGTAATAGATAATACTATTTCTATAAAAACAAATACTAAGACTTTAAAAATTAATTTTGATGGAAAAGACATAAAAGTTTTAAATAAAAATAAAGTTGTCGTAGATTCGTTTCAAACCAATGGAGTTATGCTTATTTCTTCAGATGCACCAATATCTGTGAATGGCAAAAGATACAGAGGATCCATTTCTTTTAGGATAAATAATTCTAAACTAGACGTTATTAATAATGTTGAGATAGAAGATTACCTAAAGGGCGTAGTCCCTAAAGAGTTATCAGCGTCTTATCCACTTGAAGCTTTAAAGGCTCAAGCTATTGTATCTAGATCTTTTGCTATGGCAAATATAAACAAATATAAAAAGCTTGGATATAATTTAAATGATACCACATCATCACAAGTTTACTATGGTCTAGATGCTGAGAAGAAGAGATCTAATGAGGCGGTAGATTCAACTAAAGGCGTAATGGTTTATTATGGAGATGATATAGCAAACACCATATTTGGAGCATCTTCTGGTGGAATTGTGGCAGATGCATCTGAAGTTTGGGGAGGAAAATCAATTCCTTATCTTGCTTCATTTGAAGACAAATATTCTACTTATAATTGGGATATCTCTCTTAAAAATAGTGATCTAAAAAGAATATTTGGAAAAGATATATACTCTTTGGATCTAATTGAAAAAGATAGTTCAGGTAGGATTAAAAAGATTCTTATAAATGGGATTGAAGAATTAAAAACTTCTACATTTAGATCTAAAATAGGAAATGCAAAATTTAAATCTACACTTTTCGATATAGAAAGGACATCTGATGGATTTAAATTTACAGGAAGAGGATACGGTCACGGTGTTGGTTTTAGTCAATACGGGGCTGTTGAAATGGCGAAACAAGGTTTTAAAACCGAAGATATATTAAAATATTATTTTAAAGGTACAGACATAAGATGAGTTTAAAAACTAGTGATTTTTACTATGACTTACCACATGAATTAATAGCACAGCATCCTCTAAAGGATAGAGCTTCTTCTAGACTTTTAATAGTAAATAGAAACTCTAAAGATTTAGAAGAATGTCATTTTTATAATATTATTGATTATTTAAATGAAGGGGATGTTCTTGTAGTAAACAATAGCAGGGTTATCCCTGCTCGTTTATTTGGTCATAGAAAAGACAAAGAAGAAAAAATAGAAATTTTACTTTTAAAAAGGGAAGAGGACACCTGGCAATGTTTAGTAAAACCAGGAAAAAAAGCTAAAGTTGGAAGCGAAATTATATTTTCAGACAAATTAAAGTGTGAAGTTAAAAGAGTAGATGAAGAAGGCAATAGATATATCAAATTTCATTGTGACGGGATATTTGAAGAGATATTAGACGAACTTGGCAACATGCCACTTCCTCCATATATAACAGAAAAATTAGAAGACAAGGAAAGATATCAAACTGTCTATTCCAAAATTGATGGATCTGCCGCAGCACCAACAGCAGGACTACACTTTACCGAAGATCTACTTGATAGAATAAAAGAAAAAGGAATTAAAGTAGTGCCAATAACACTTCATGTTGGGCTTGGTACTTTTCGCCCTGTGAAGGTAGATGATGTTGAAAAACATCATATGCATTCAGAGTTTTATATGATGGATAAAGAGACTGCTAAAATAATAAATGATGCTAAGGAAAATGGTAAAAGAATTATAGCAGTGGGCACAACTTCTATGAGAACACTAGAAACCATAGGTAGAAATGGACGTGTGAAAGAAACTTCAGGATGGACTGATATTTTTATCTATCCTGGTTTCGAATTTAAAATAGTTGATGCTTTAATTACAAATTTCCATTTACCTGAATCGACACTTATGATGTTAGTATCTGCATTTGCAAGCAAAGATATAATATTTAATGCCTATGAATATGCAATAAAAAATAAATTTAGATTCTTTAGCTTTGGAGATGCTATGTTTATAAAGGGGAATTAATGCTAGAATATAAACTAATAAAAAAATCAAAAGATACAAAAGCAAGAGTTGGAGAAATAAAAACAAATCATGGAATAATTAAAACTCCTGTTT
This sequence comes from Peptoniphilus duerdenii ATCC BAA-1640, assembly GCF_000146345.1. Classification (GTDB taxonomy): domain Bacteria; phylum Bacillota; class Clostridia; order Tissierellales; family Peptoniphilaceae; genus Peptoniphilus_B; species Peptoniphilus_B duerdenii. Next base: position 1,579,853 of record NZ_GL397071.1, read on the forward strand.
TTATGCCGGTTGGTACTCGAGCAACAGTTAAGACTATGACTCCAGAAGAAGTTAAAGACTTGGGTGCACAAATCATACTTTCAAATACCTATCATTTATTTTTAAGACCTGGTCCAGAAATTATAGAAAAAGCTGGAGGTCTTCACAAATTTATGAATTGGCATGGCCCTATTCTTACAGATAGTGGTGGATTTCAGGTTTTTAGTCTTAGTGCGAATAGAAAAATTACTGAAGAAGGAGTTACTTTTAGATCTCATATAGATGGATCTAAACAATTTTTATCTCCAGAAGTTTCAATTGATGTTCAAAATTCATTGGGCTCTGATATAATTATGGCTTTTGATGAATGTGCACCATATCCAGCTACCTATGAATATATTGAGCATTCTATGAACAGAACCACAAGATGGGCTAAGAGATGCAAAGATCATCATAAAAATACTGATAACCAAGCATTGTTTGGAATAGTTCAAGGTGGAATGTATAAAGATTTAAGAAAAAAATCTGCAGAAGATTTGGTAGCAATGGATTTTCCTGGATATGCTGTAGGTGGTCTATCTGTAGGTGAACCTAAAGATATAATGGTTGACATACTTGATTATACAACAGATTTTTTACCTGAAGATAAGCCAAGATATTTAATGGGAGTTGGTACTCCTGATTATTTATTTGAAGCAGTAGAGCATGGGATAGATATGGCAGATTGTGTTCTTCCTACTAGAATTGCAAGAAATGGAACTGCTATGACCTCAGTTGGTAGAGTAATTGCTAAAAATGGAAAGTATAAAGAAGATTTTACAAGTCTAGATGAAAACTGTGATTGCTACACTTGTAAAAATTATACGAAAGCATATATAAGACATCTTTTCAATGTCAATGAAATATTAGCCTACAGACTTCTATCTATCCACAATATATATTTTCTAACTAAATTAATGGAAAATATTAGAAATGCTATTTTAGAAGATAGATTTTTGGAATATAAAAAAGAATTTTACGAATCATATGGATATGAAGACTAAATATAAAGAGAAATCCTTTGACTACTATGTAGCAAAGGATTTTTTTATATCTTATTTTCTAGTTTATTTAATCTATATTGCACTTGATAAAATTTTAAATTAGAGCCACTCTTATTAAGCTGTTTTGCAATTTGTCTAGCACCAAGACCCATGCTTCTAAATTTTATAATTTGTTTAATTATTTCTTCTTCAGAAAGTTCTTTGTCAGCTAATTGATCATACTTTGTTTCGTGTATTTCTATGAGTCTACCTCGTAATTTGTCTAATATTACTCTTTCATCTTCATTTATATTTTCCAAAAATACTTCAAACAAGGCTGTACATTCATCCTTTGGTCCAGGTAAGGACAATATGATTGTATTTTTTTCAAGAACTATAGTAAGAGTGGAGAATAGATGACCATTTCTTCCATAAATATTTCTGGATAATATATTTTCAAAATTATTTTTTAAAACGTCGTGAACAATATCTTTGGAAAGAGATTCAGAAAAATTCCTGCCTCCACCAGTTCCTCCAATAATGATTATATAATCCGGATTTTTACTTAAATTTTGATTCAAAATTTCTAAGAAACCTTCACTATTATCTGGAGAAGGTTTGGATCTAATAATTGAAGAACCAGGGAGTTTTCTAATAATCATTCCTGCAATAATAGGGCTGTTTTGATCTTCAACTATCCCTTCTAATATTTCATCTCCAGTAGGAATAATTATAAATTTTTTATATGTAGATGAATTATCTTTATTATTTCTATTCAAAATTTTTATAATATTATTTCTAAGACTTTGTGCGAACTCAGCATTTAAAATATTTTTTATAAAAAATCTTATAGTTATTGAATTTTTTGTAATTCCTAGGATATTGAATTTATAATTTATAATTAGACTTAGTTCTTTTTCAAAATCGGAAATAGAGATTCCTCTTAAATCTATATTTTTTATATTAACAATATCATCTTTTATAGAAAAATCCATACATACCACCTCAAATATAGTATATCATTTATTTTTTAATTAAAGAACAAAATTGAGAAAAAATATAACAAATGTTATAATTATCTGAGGAGTGGAATATGGATATTAAAGAATTTTTAAATAAATTTAAAGAAGGTAAGATATCTCTAGAAGAGACAGAGACTTATTTAAAAAATCTTCCTTATGAGGATTTAGACTATGCCAAACTCGATTATCATAGATCAATAAGGTCTGGATTTGGTGAAGTTATTTTCTGCGAAGGTAAAGCAGATGAACATCTTCTAGGAATCTATAAGAGTTTTTCGCAAAGGGAAGGGAATGTTCTTGGAACCAGAGCATCTTCTAGGCAATATGAACTTATAAAAAAAGAAATTCCTGATGTGTTATTTGACGAAATATCAGGTGTTTTAAAGATAGAGAGAAATAAAAAGAAAAGAATAGGTAAAATTGTCGTTGCTACAGGGGGAACAGCTGATATTAGATTTGCAGAAGAAGCAGCTCAAACAGCAGAATTCTTCGGAGCTAATGTAGATAGACTATATGATGTAGGCATCTCTGGCCTACATAGGCTTTTAAATAATCTAAATCATTTTAAAGATGCAAATGCCATCATAGCCGTAGCAGGAATGGAAGGAGCGCTACCTGGAGTTATAGCTGGTCTTGTAGATGTTCCTGTAATAGCACTGCCTACTTCAGTTGGTTATGGAGCTAACTTCAAAGGAGTTTCAGCTCTCTTAACTATGCTTAATTCTTGTGCAGAAGGAATTAATGTTGTAAATATCGACAATGGTTTCGGAGCAGGGTACAATGCTGCTCAAATAAATAGATTGGTAGAAAGACATAATGGATATTAATATCGAAAAAAAATATAAAAAATTGGAAGATCTATTAAAGTCATACGGCAGGATTGCAGTGGCATTTTCTGGAGGAGTTGACTCTAGTTTTTTAGTAGTAGCAGCAAAAAAGATTTTAGGAAAAGAAAATATACTTGCAATAAACTTAATATCATCAATGCAACCAGAATCCGAAGAAAATTATGCTAAGGAATTTGCAGATAAATACGATATTGATTTAATTAGAATACCTGCAGATGAATATAGCATAGAAGGTTTCGTTGAAAATTCAAAGGACAGATGTTATTATTGCAAGCATTCAATCTTTTCAAAGGTTATAGAAATATCTGAAAAAAATGGTTTTAAAATAGTTGCTGATGGCACTAATGCAGACGATGAGGGTGATTATAGACCAGGGATGAAGGCTCTTAAAGAGCTAAATGTAAAGAGTCCTCTCAAAGAAGTTGAGCTTACTAAAAGTGAAATAAGGACTCTTCTTAAAGAAATGAATGTAGAAACTTATAATAAACCTTCTGCAGCATGTTTAGCTTCAAGAGTTCCATATGGAACCGAAATTACTAAAGAAATTTTAAAACAAGTCGAGCTTTCTGAAGAGTATTTAAAGTCTTTAGGATTTGTAAATCATAGAGTTAGATACCACGGAAATTTAGCCAGGATAGAAGTTACAGAGAATCAATTTGAACTCTTAATAGAACACAGATTAGAAATTGTAAAAAATCTAAAATCATTTGGTTTTATTTTTGTGACCTGCGACCTTTTGGGATACACAGTTGGTTCACATAATTTAGTATTAAAGGAGAAATAATTTATGGATTTATTATTAGAATGTTATTCAGGAATTTCCGGAAATATGTTTATAGGAGCTCTTTTAGACTTAGGAGTTCCATTTGAATATTTAAAAAATGAAATTGACAAATTAAATATACATGGATATGAGTTGGTGTATAAGAAGGTTGACAAGCTTGGAATAGATTCAACTTATTTTAATGTAAAATTACTAGAAGATGAACATCATACCCATGAACATTGTCACAATCACGAACATAATGATGATTTGAATGAAGATAAACATGATCATGGAGATGAGCATGAGCATAGTCACCATCATGAACATGACCAGGATAACCATGGGCATCACCATAGCCATGTCCACAGAAATTTAAATGATATAAAGACAATAATTAATGGTTCTGACCTATCAAATTATGTAAAAGAAAATTCTTTAAAGATATTTGAATATATTGCATGGGCCGAATCAAAAATTCATGGAAAATCTATTGATGAAGTTCATTTTCATGAAGTTGGTGCAATCGACTCAATAATTGACGCTGTAGGAGCCTCTGTATGCCTCGAATATTTAAAAGTGAACACAATATATGCCTCAAATATATACAAAGGCCACGGCTTTGTAAACTGCGCACACGGACTGTTTCCAGTTCCAGCACCAGCAACTCTTGAAATTTTAAACGAAACACCTTTTGAACTTAAACAATCAGTGGTGGAAAGTGAACTTATAACACCGACAGGAGCTGCAATCTTAGCTACTTTTGCCAAACCATTGATGAGTTCATACAAGAGCATCAAAACTTCTTATGGAGCTGGTACAAAAGATTTTGAAATACCAAATGTACTTAGAATTTCAGAAATTGAGCTTAAAGAGAATAAAAATAAAAAGACCAATGAAATTTTTCTATTAGAAACAAATTTAGATGACATAAGCGGAGAGGATCTCGGTTTCTTTATGAAGTTATGTATGAATGAAGGAGCACTAGACGTTTTCTATACGCCTATCTATATGAAGAAGAATAGACCAGCTTACAAACTATCAGTAATAGCAAAGAGAACAAATGTCAAATCAATGGCTAAGCTAATATTTAAGCATACTACATCTATTGGAGTAAGAATTTCTAAGTACAGAAGATTTGAAATGGATAGATCATTTGAGGACATTGACACTAAATATGGAAAAGTAACGAAAAAGATATTAAAATATGAAGATATAGAAAAAGAAAGCTATGAATACGAAGATTTAAAAAAAATAGCGACTGAAAATAATATATCTATAGAAGAGGTTAGATCAAATTTAAAATAGTAAATATAAACATAAAAAAATCCTGTATAACACAGGATTTTATTTTTTACATTTTTCTATACAGACCAACTATATGACCAAGGATTATAAGTTCTTTGGTGTAAATTGGATCCATAAATTCATTTTCAGGTTGTAATCTAAATCTATCTTCTTCTTTATAATAGGTCTTTATTGTAGCTTCATCGCCTATAAGCGCTAGAACTTTATCACCATTTCTAGCAGAGCTTCTCTTTTCTATAATTACGAAATCTCCATCTAGGATACCAGCATTAATCATAGATTCACCCTTAACTTTTAAAATGAATAAATCTTTATCCTTAGCAAAGTCAAGAGGTAAGGGGAAGGTATCTTCTATATTGTCAAAAGCCAGAATAGGCATACCCGCTGTGACAGTACCAACTATTGGTATATCTACAGTTTTCTTCTTTGCAAGAAGTAAGTCATCAGAAGGATCTAATATTTCTATAGCTCTAGGTTTAGAAGGATCTTTTCTAATATAATCTAACAATTCGAGTTTTTCCATAGCCGCATGAACAGTAGAGGTACTTTTAATGGAGCAACCATTACATATTTCTCTAACTGATGGCGGATAACCGTTATTTTCAATATATTTCTTTATAAATAAAAGTATGTCAACATCCCTTTGGGATAAATCTTCGTACATAATATCCTCCTAGCTATAATAATCTAATTTAATTATATCAAAACAAAATATTTAAAACAATAAAAAAGAACAAAAATTCGAACAAGTATTCTTTTTTCTGTTGACACGAACATATGATCGTGATATTATATGAATATAAAAGAACACTAGTTCAAACATATATTCAAACATGTATTCAGATATATTTTAATTTTAGATTATATAGAGGTGTAAAATGAAAAAGAAATCAATTTATTTAAAGAAAAAAAGAATACTTACATTATTAATATTAATGCTTTTATTCACAACAGGAATCACAACTTACAGCACTGAAAATAAAGACTACATTAAGCCAAGGTATCAAGAATACATTGTAAAAGAAAATGATACTATGTGGAAGATATCTGCGGGCTTTATAAATAGTAGTACAGATATAAGAAATTTTATTTCAAAAGTTGAAGAAATAAATAATATAGATTCACAAAAGTTAAAGCCAGGAATGGTAATATACATGCCAATAGAGCCTTAAATAGGTCCTTAATAAATTTCACTATGAAAAAAGCAAGTTTAACTTGCTTTTTTTATTTGTCGATATTACTTATATTTCGGAGGACTTAGTTTCGTAAAATTATTATTTAGCGAAGTTATATTTAAAATTAAACAATATTCTCTTCTAACAAATTTAAATAAAATATCTAAAAAAGACCTTCTATTATGGAAGGTCTAAGTTTATTTTTGATGTATTTATAAATTCTTTATTCGTTTTATATTTTTCTAAACTAGATAACATAAACTCTGTTACTTTTAATTTGTCATCATCTGAGGTAGCTCTTCTAATATAATTAGAAAATTCATATTCCTCTTTACTTAGTAGCAGCTCTTCTTTTCTAGTTCCTGATTTAAAGATATCTATGGCTGGGAATATTCTTTTTTCTGAAAGCTTTCTATTTAGATGCACTTCCATATTTCCAGTTCCTTTAAACTCTTCAAATATAATGTCATCCATTCTAGAACCTGTATCTACTAAAGCAGTTGCAAGTATCGTAAGAGATCCACCTTCTTCGATATTTCTAGCTGCTCCAAAGAACTTTTTAGGAGCATGTAGAGATAGTGGATCAAGTCCACCTGTTAAAGTCTTGCCACTTGGAGGTGTGACTAAATTGTATGCTCTTGCAAGTCTTGTAAGTGAATCTAATAGTATTACTACATCCCTTTTATTTTCAACAAGTCTCTTTGCTCTTTCAATGACCATTTCTGCGACCTTGGTATGATTCTTTGACATTTCATCAAATGTAGAAAATACAACTTCTCCATTTACCGATCTCTTCATATCAGTTACTTCCTCTGGTCTTTCATCAATTAATAAAACTATAAGATGTGTATCTGGATAGTTCTTTTCTATTGATTTAGCTATTTTCTTTAAAAGTGTTGTCTTACCACTCTTAGGTGGAGAAACTATAAGCCCCCTCTGCCCCTTTCCAAGTGGAGATACGATATCTATAAGTCTCATAGCTGTTTCTGTTGTTGTAGTTTCTAGTTTTAACCTTTCATTTGGATATATTGGTGTCAAATTATCAAAGTTAGGTCTTCTTGTGGCTGTTTGAGGAGGTAGGTCATTGACTTCATTTATATATATGAGAGCATTGAAATTTTCACCTTCTTTTGACGGCTTTACAACTCCTTGTACCTTGTCTCCTGTTCTTAATCTAAATCTTCTTATCTGTGAATGGCCTACATATACATCTCCATCTCCGGAAAGATAGTTTTTCATTCTTAAAAAGCCATAACCATCTGGAAGTATTTCTAAAAATCCCGTCACATAATTAATTTCATCCATTTTTTCAATTATTTTTTCTGCATTATTGGATAGATTTGTTGTATCAATTTTTGAAATATTTGAAGAGTTTTCTGATTTTATTTCTTCTTCGTTTGAAAAATCATCTTCACTTTCGTATTTATAGATATATTCCACAAGCTGATCTTTAGTAAGACTGTTTGGATTATCTAATCCGTATTCGATTGCCAAGGTTTTTAGATTGTCTATTGAAAGATTTTTTATGTCTAGATTATCATTGTTTTCATTATTTAAATTGAAGTTGTCTTGGGTAGATAAGATTTTTAAAATAAGGTCGCTTTTATTATATTTATAAGGGCTTTCAATATTGAAGAATTTTGCAATTTCTTTAATTGAAGTTAGATTTAAACTTTCTAAGTCTTCTTTTGAATAAGTCTTTGTTTTTACATTACCGGTTTCTATATACTCTATGTAGTCATTTTTATTAAATAAAAAATCATTAGCAAGGCCCATAGACCTTGCTATATTTTTTAAATCATCTAGTGATTTGCTATATAGTAAACCATTATTTTTGTTTACCATTATTTCGCATACTCCGGCTTCTTATTTAAATCATGGATACTTTTAATAAATCTAACTGTACCGCTTGGAAGTCTTAATACTAGTGTTTCGGTGGTAGCCTTGTTTCCTTTTAAATACTTAACTCCTTCTAAAAGTTCCCCAAAACTTACACCTGTTGCAGAAAATATTACATCATTTCCTTTAACTAGATCATCAATCTTATAGATTTTATTTAAATCTGAATGAAGTTCTTTGCATCTTTTCATTTGATGTTCATCTGTAGGAAGTAATCTTCCTTGGAAATCTCCATCTAAACACTTTAATGCTGCTGCTGCTATAACTCCTTCTGGAGCTCCGCCGATACCCATTACCATATCTACGCCTGAGCTTTCAAAACATGTTTCTATAGCAGTAAGTATATCTCCATCAGTAACCATCTTTATTCTGGCTCCTGTAGCTCTTATTTCTTCTACAAGTTTGTCATGTCTTTCTCTTTTTAAGACTGAAACTGTTATATCTTCAACTTTTTTTCCAAGAGCTTTAGCTACTCTATTTATATTGTTTTCTACTGAGTCTGTTAAATCGATGCATCCCTTTGCTCCAGGACCGCAAGCAATCTTGTCCATATAAACGTCGGGTGCATTAAGTAAACATCCTTTAGGTGCAGCTGCTAGTACTGAGATTGCATTATTCATACCATTTGCAATTGAGGTTGTACCATCTAGTGGATCAACTGCAATATCAACTTCATCTGCATTAGGTTTTTTGGTACCGATCTTTTCTCCAATATATAGCATTGGAGCTTCGTCAATTTCTCCTTCACCTATTACTACTTCTCCATTGATATCTACTGTATCAAATAATCTTCTCATTGCATCAACGGCAGCGCCGTCAGCTTCGTTCTTTTTTCCTTGTCCTAAAAATGATCCAGCAGATAAAGCAGCAGCTTCTGTTGCCCTTGCAAGATTTAGTGCTAAATTTCTGTTCATTATATCTCCTTTGTTTTTACATCTTTAAAGTCTTCTAAAAATTTTATAAGACCACTATCTGTTAGTGGGTGCTTAACCATTTGTTTCATAACTTTTGTTGGAACAGTAGCAATATCTGCTCCAGCAAGCATAGAATCTACTATATGAGTAGTATTTCGAATACTAGCTGCAATTATTTTAGTTTCTATATTATAATTTCTAAAAATTGTTGAAATTTCTTCTATTAAAGCCTTTGATGACACTCCTATATCATCAAGCCTTCCTAAAAAAGGACTTACATATGTTGCTCCAGCCCTTGCTGCTAAAATAGCTTGTGATGCTGAAAAAACAAGTGTTACATTTGTCTTTATGTTCTCTTTTGAAAGTATGCTTGTAGCTTTTAAACCTTCTTCAGTCATAGGGATTTTTATTATAACATTTTCTTTTATTTTGGAAAGTATTCTCCCCTCTTTTACCATGCCATCTGCATCAGTAGATACTACTTCTGCAGAAACTGGTCCATCTACAATCTTAGATATTTCGTCTATAACCTCTTCAAATACCCTTCCCTCTTTTGCAATTAGCGAAGGATTTGTAGTAACTCCTTCAATAACTCCCCAGGAATTAATTTCTTTAATTTCTTCGATATTTGCTGTATCTAAAAAGAATTTCACGCTTGATCCACCACCTTTTCTCCTAGTAATACTACCGCTTTAGCCGCTATTCCTTCACCGGTTCCTGTGAATCCTAAGCCTTCAGTAGTAGTGGCTTTTATAGAAATATTGCCTAGTGAAGTTTCTAGAGTATCCGCTATTTTTTTTCTCATTTCATCTCTATATGGGCTGAACTTAGGCTCATCTGCGATAATTACAGAATCAATATTTACAATATAAAAACCCTTGGTATTTATTATATCACTTACTTCTTTAAGTAAAACCAATGAACTAATATCTTTATATTTTGGGTCAGTATCAGGAAATATATATCCAATGTCGTTATAGCAAATTGCACCAAGCATTGCATCCATAATAGCATGTACTAATACATCCGCATCAGAATGACCAAGAAGCCCCTTTTTATGTGGAATTTCTACTCCACCCATTATGAGTTTTCTTCCTTCTACCAATCTGTGGACATCGTATCCTATGCCTATTCTCATAAATCCTCCTTTATTAAATATCTGTACTATTTATTAAAACTTCAGCTATTAGTAAATCTTCTGGTGTAGTTATCTTTATATTTTTATAGCTTCCCATCAAAATTTTAACCTTGCCACCATTTTTTTCAACAAAACTTGCATCGTCAGTGCCTGTGAAGTCTTCTTCCATAAGCCTATTATAAGCTGATACTATAATATCTTTTAAAAATACTTGAGGCGTTTGAATTTGAAATAATTCACTTCTAACAGGTGTAAAATCTACATTCATATTTGATTTTGAAACTTTGATTGTATCTTTTACAGGTACACCTACCACAAGTGATCCTGTTTCATTTACCTTTTCAATTGAAAGATCTATCAGCTCTGTATCTATAAATGGTCTAGCCCCATCATGTGTTAATACGATTTTAGTTTCTTCTGGTAAGTTTTTAAGTGCATTGAAGATTGAATCTGGCCTTGTTGAACCACCATAAACAATTTTGAACTTCTTATTTAGCTTTAATTTCGACAAAACTTCTCCAAGATAGCTGATGTCAGTTTCTTTAATAACTACAATTATATAATCTACGTATTTTGATTTATCAAATTTTCTTAAAGTGTGTTCCAGAACAGGAGTGTTATCTATGGTTAAAAACTGTTTATTCAGTTTCCTTTTCATTCTTGTTCCCATTCCAGCCGCTGCTATAATGGCAGTTACATAATTATCTAAATACATTTTAAATTCCTAAGTCTATGGAGTATTTCATGATATCTCCTGCTATTGGTGCTGCTATACTACCGCCGTAGTCATTTACATCTTCTAATACTACTGCTATGGCTATCTTAGGATCCTTAGCAGGTGCAAATCCGACAAACCAAGCGAAGTTTTCTTGTCCTTCTTGAGATTTTTGAGCTGTACCAGTCTTACCTGCAATGCCATATCCCCTTCTATAAGCATTTCTACCTGAACCTGATCCTACTACTGCTAGCATATAGTCTTTGATTTCAGCAGCTATTTCAGGAGTCAGAGCTTCACTTAATACCTCAGGTTCCTTTTTTAAAACTATTTCTCCCTTAGGACTTATAACAGATCCTACTAAATTCGGTTGCATCAATTTACCATCATTGGCTATCGCTGAAGCTACCATGCACATCTCAAGTGGAGTGGCAGAAACTGTTCCATGTCCTATACCTGAAGAAGCTAATTCCGTTTTAGAAATATCATTATACTTAAATAATGAACCATGATATGGTAGGTCAAATTTAAAATTCTGGTTAAACATAAATCTATCTGCAGTCTTGCCTAGAGCTTCTGCTCCAAGATCAGTGGTCTTTTTAACAAAATAGGTATTTACAGAATTAACGAATGCAGATTTTAAATCAAGTTTTCCATAAGTTTTTTCTAGAGCATTCTTAAATACTCTACCATCTATTTCCTGGCTACCTTCATCAATATAGTTTTGGTCTATATGATTTTCTAATATAGAAGCCGCTGTTATTATTTTAAATGTAGATCCAGGTGGATATTTAGTCCAAATAGCTCTATTATAAAGAGCACCCTTATTTTGTTCTGATAGCGCCTTATTATCTTTTGCAATTGATTCAGAGTTAAAGTCAGGTAGAGAAACCATAGCAAGTATATCTCCTGTTTTTGGATCCATAGCTACGATTGCTCCTGCGGCTCCAGTTTTGCTCAGAATTTCTCTAGAATAGTTTTGTATATTTGTATTTGTGGTTAGGTAGACATTGTTTCCTTTATCTAGCTCTACTTTTTTATTGTAAACTGACTTCAAAACCTTAATTGATCTAGGTACTTCTAATCCAAGCAAATAATTATCATAGCTTTTTTCAATGCCAGCTTTACCCATAACTTTGTCTGAATAGCCAATAATATGAGAATATGAAATTGGATAATTGTACTTTCTTATAGCTTTTGCTTTATCCCCTTCTGAATAAGCAAGAATATTGCCTTCTCTATCTAAGATAGATCCTCTCTCAATATTTTGTTCTATAATTGTTTCTCTTCTGTTCGCTGGATTGTCAATTATATTTTGTCCAACAAAAACAGTAAAATAACTTAGGTACAAAATAAGTGAAAGATATAAAACTATTACAGAAACAAGTACAACGAGTATTCTTTTATTATCTTTAAACATACTACCTCACTCATATTTATACGACATATCTTCGCTTGCAACCTGAAGTATTGCCAGACAAATAAAACTACTAAGCATAGAAGAACCTCCGTATGATATAAACGGAAGTGTTATACCAGTCATAGGAATGAATTTTACAACTCCACCTATGTTTAAAAATGCCTGAATAGCAAATAAAGTGCTGACACATATTGCTAGTATTCTATAAAATAGATACTCTTGACTAAGCGCAATTTTATAACCTCTATATGCAAGAAGCATGAACATCATAATAATTCCTATTCCAATAAATATTCCCATCTCTTCACAAATAAATGGAAATATTGAATCCGATTCTCTAACTGGAACGAGACTTGGAAACCCTCTTCCTATTCCCTTTCCAAAGAATCCACCTTCAGCAATTGCAAAAAGTGACTGTACAATCTGTGCACCATATCTATATGGATCATTCCATGGATTGACCCAAATTGATACTCTAACCTTTACGTGGTCAAATTGTGTGTATCCAAGTACAGATCCAAGTACAATTAAAATGAAATTTATTAGCAATATTTTTCTATCATTTTCATAAATATATACTGTTACTAAATATAGTGAAAGAAAAATTACAGACATACCTAAATCTCTTTCGATAAATAATATGCCTATAAAGAAATAAGTTATAAAAAGTAGATTATAAGCAGGCTTGTTTTTGTTTACAATGTCCATTTTATATCTATATTTTGTAAAATAAGAAGCTAATAAAAACATCATCAAAATCTTTGCAAACTCTGATGGTTGTACAGAAAATGAACCAATTCTAATCCAGTTGTAAGATCCATATTGTCTTCCCGTTTTAAAAACTACTGCAAAAATCAAAGTAGAAACTAAAAGAATAAAAATTCCTAATGCATAAAGCCTTGAATAATCCTCTAGTTTTCTAAATGCTCTTAACGCAAAATAGCAAACATAAAAAGAAAGAAGACCCAATAGAATCCAAACTAATTGCAAAAATCCCAAATGAGGACTTATTCTATAGATAGTTATGAGCCCAAGCGATAGAAGCATGGAAACTATCATAAATATATAGTTGTCCCCTTTTGAAATTCTTCCAAGTAGAAAATTAGATATATATATAATTAGGATTAATCCTACAAATAAAATAGTGATATATATATCTATGTGATTATTGTTGTAAAAAAACAATAAAATAAATGCTAAAAGTTCAAATAATAATAGAAGATCTCTAGGTCGTCTAAGTCTAGTAAAAAAGCTTAACATCCACTACCCCCTATTATCAACGAATATAAATTGAATTAAACCTACACCTATGGTATCGCCATTTCTAAGCTCAATAATATCTTCTATTTTATTTCCATTTAAAAATGTACCATTTGCTGAGTTTAAATCCTCAATAAAATAAGAACCTTCATCTTCAAAAATTTGTAGATGAACCTTGCTTACAAAATTATCTTTAATAGGAATTGTGCATCTGTTAGATCTTCCCATAGTAATTTTTTTGTCTAGAACATAGTATTCTTGCATTTTAAAACTAAGAGAATCAAGTCTATTTACAACCTTTAGGTAACAGGAGTCTATACTCGCTCCTACCTCGCTCATAGATTTAATATCTAAATACATAAGTCTAATAATACTTATTATAAAAATATAAATAATCACAATAAAAACATACTTAAGTACTTGTGAGACTATTTCAAACATATTTCACCTCATTATTACTTACTTTATAATAACATAAAATCATTATTTTTTACATAGAAAGATATAGAATTACTGTAAAAATCAACTTTTTCCTCTTATTAAATCGATTGAGAATAAAATTATCATATGATACAATCGAAATGAGGTAAATATGAATATTTTAAAAATTAGCTTTGATAAAAACACAAAGAAATACATAGTAGAGACTGATAAGGATACTTTCTACGTATATGAATCAACTTTCGTAAAATTTAATTTATATGTTGGTAAGGAAATAAACGAAGAAATCTGCGAAAAATTTAGCTATTATGATAAATTTCACGAAGCCAAAACAATATCTTTTAAGTTTCTAAAAAATTTAAAGACTGAATTTGAACTTCGAATGAAGTTAAAAAATTCATATATAGATGATGAAATAATAGATGAAACTATTAAATATATATATAGTTTAGACTTACTAGATGATAAGGACTATGCTTATAGTTATGCTCAGGATAAGAGTAAATTTAACAGATGGGGCAAGAATAAAATTAAATATAAGTTAAAAGAAAAAGGAGTTCCTGATAAATATATAGATTCAGCCTTAGAAACAATTTCAGATGACAATGAACTAAAAAATATTAGAAAAGATAAAGAAGCTAAAGAAAGATCTCTTAAACCGGATGCTAAGAATAGAAAGGCTAAAATAATGAACTTTTTATACAGGCGTGGGTACAGTATAAGTTTAATTAATAAGGTTATCGATGAATAATTATTATGTTTATATATTAAAATGTAGGGATAATACCCTTTATACTGGTATAACTACGGACTTAGAGCAGAGACTTACTAAGCACAATCAAGGCACAGGCGCAAAATATACTAGAGGTAGGACTCCTGTAGAGCTAGTTTACTATGAGAATGGATATACAAAATCAGAAGCTTTGAAAAGAGAAATAGCTATTAAAAAATTAACTAGAACAAAAAAAGAAAAATTAATAAATAGTTTTAATAACACAAAAAATTAAAAGAAGGTAGGTTTATAAAACTTACCTTCTTATTTTTTAATTGCTTACTATTCCAATAATTAGAGCAAATAATATGCTGACTAACCCTGCAGCAACACATGTTATAAATATAAAAATGTTGTTCAAACTAACAGGATCAAACAGATTGTCTATTACTGAAAAAATCGAGAATAAGCCTACAAATATGAGTACAATTCCTGGTAGGTACTTAACAAATTTAAGCTTTCTAGCTACAAAATTAAGCACTAGAGTCACAAAAACCGCAACTCCTATAATGACCAATGCAACACCCATGTACTCAGTATTGCCTGGAAAAATTTCTGTTATTTTACTTAATAATTTCCCCATTTGTTCCTCCCAATGTACTAATAAACTTCTGCCATGTATTAGTATAATCTCCTGTACTCCATTCAGTCATAATGGCTACTGGGTTCTTTATATCATCTTTATAAATCTCTTTCTTATCTATCTTTCCTCTATCTAGATTATAAACCATTATCCTATTATTTTCCAAGGTTATAATAAATTTATTATTAGGAGTTGTAAAAGCATCTGTTACAGCAGGAAGTGTCTTTCTAATATTGATTATAGGTATGGACAAACTTTCATATTTAACAATCTTTTTAGGGACAAGTACATTTATATCGAAGTCAGTATACTTATCGTAGTCAACGTATTGCGCCCTGCCAAAGAATTTCCAAAAACCTCTATTTCTTCTAAGCCCAAAATTAAAATCATCTATTATAACATTCTTGTCAGTAGAAATTTTGGATTTTGCACTTTCAGAAAATATTTTATCTCCATCTTCAAATAAGTCTTCAAGAGAAAGACTCTTATCGGCGTCTTCTCTACCTAATGACCTAAAATTTAAACTAATAAGCTCACCTTTTTGTGATTTTATATCCATTCCATAATAATCTGAACTTAGATAGTTTATTTCTTTCTTAGTTCCAGTGGCTTCATCTTTTGTAAGAGTCTTTTCAGAAACCATAGTTTTGCCTACTACATAATCACCATGATCCGTAGAATGCACTCCTACTTCTACAAATTCATTGTCTTTTGGACAGATAAGTTTATCTAACTTTTGAACTTCTTGTAGATTATTGCCTTCAAACTTGAAAAAATATGTTGCGTAGGAAACCTTGTTATTTTCATTAAATTTCAGTCCTAAAAGAAATCCATTTAACGAATCCTTTTTGGAACCATCCATATAAACAAGTCCACTATCTACATTTCTAAGAACCATTTCTTCAAAATCTTTTCCATCTATATCGTCTTTGACTTTAGATAATTTAATAAATGAAGAACCCATTCCATTCATAACAACATATGTGTTTTCAGGACTTTCTTTAATTATCTCGCAAAAGAAATCACCACTACTATACACATCTATTACTTCCAACATATCACTTTTAATTTCTAATTTTTCTTTGTTAGTGTTGTATTTATTAAGTAAGTAATTGAGTGCATTTACATTCTTAACTTTAAAGTTAGGATTTTGGATATAGTACTCCCCAATAAGTGCGCCGTTTGTACTAAATCCAACTTCTTTTCCTATGAAATCTTTTAAACCAAATGAATCTACAATATCTTTATTGTCAACGATTATTTTCGAAATAGTATATTGACCACTAAGTGGCGTGTTTGAAATTGTAGGTTTTTCAATTTCTGTAAACTCTTCTTTAATTATCGTGCAGCCTGTGAGCATGAAGATACATGTTATTATTAATAATATTCTTTTCAATTATGCTATTCCTTCTGTAACTATTGGTATCTTAACCTTAACCACAGTCCCAATATTTTCTTCTGAAAAAATATCTAAGGAACCGCCGTGAAGTTTTGCTATTTCTTCTGATATAGATAGTCCTAAGCCAGAATGACTTTTAGAATGTCTACCTTTATAAAACTTTTCTTTTACTAAGTTAATTTCATCTTTACTAATTCCAACGCCATTATCAGATACAATTATGACGAAATTTTCGTCCTCAACTTCTGTTTTTATCTTAACCCATCCCTTTTCAGATGTGAATTTAATTGCGTTGTCAAGGAGATTAATTAGTATTTGCTTAATTCTGTTTTCATCTCCTACAGTTATAACTATGTCAGGATAAATTTCAGTTATAAACTCTAGTCCATTTAGATTAGCACGAAGTTTCATCTGTTTTGCAACAGAAATAACTGTGGAGGTAATATTAAATGTATCCTTATCAAGAGTAATCCTTCCAGAGATGAAACGAGAAAAATCTAGTAAATCTTCTACCATTTTAGAAAGTCTATCAGATTCTTTTTCTATAATAGAAAGACCATCCTCCATAAGTTCTTCATTCTCCAATGAATCTTTTAAAACTACTGCCCACCCTTTAATGGATGTAAGTGGAGTTCTAAGTTCATGAGAAATAGAAGATATAAAATCATTTTTAATTTTATCTTTATTCACTATTTCGTCAGCAAGCGCGTTCAAAGCATCAGCGAGTGACTCTATTTCATCTCCAGTTTTAATATTTGCCCGTGATTTATATTGACCATCGATGTACAGAGAAGCTATCGTAGTTAACTCTCTAATCGGTTTTACAATAGTGTCTGCTATATAAGTAGCTGCAGTAATTGCAATAATCATAACAATTGCAGAAAATGCAAATATTGCTATTGCAGTATTAATAATTACGCTATTTTGAGATTTCAAACTTGATAAGAATCTCATATACCCAATAGTTTCGTTATTCGAATTTTCTATTTTACTAGTTACAGCAATGACAAACTCATTTCTTATATTATTCTTTCCTATCCAAGTTCCATAATTCTTTGTGTTTGCATCCCTAATATCAGAAGTATTTATTGGATTTTTATCTGTAACTCCTATGTTATCCATAAGAATTACTCCATCTTTATTTAAGATTTGAATTTCTGATGGTACATCTAGAAATAATAAATCAATTTCATCTGAAACAAGAGATTCTAAAGATCTATCAGCGTAGTTTTTATAATAATAGTCCATTGATATTTCAAGTCTATTTACTAGCTGACTTTCAACTGCCTTGTAGTAGAATTCCTTTATACCAAGTATTAAAAATATATCAGTTACAAGAACAACTAGAAGCGTAAGAATAGTAAAATTATTTCTTAACCTATTACTTATACTATTTTTCATCATTCCATCTGTATCCTAATCCCCATACAGTTTCAATATATTTTGGGTCTGCTGAATCTCCTTCAATTTTAGATCTAAGCCTTCTTATATTTACATCAACGATTTTAGAATCACCAATAAACTCTTCTCCCCAAACTTTATTTAAAAGCTCTTCCCTAGTTATAGCTCTTCCTTTATTTTCCAGGAATGTCTTCATAATTAAAAATTCTGTTGGAGTTAAATCCAATTCTTTCCCAGCTTTGTAAAACTTTCTAGAATATGTATCCATCTTGAAAATATCCGATTCTATAATATTTTTCTTGTCTTCTTCATCTTCTGGAATAACTCTTCTTTCTAAAGATTTAATTCTAAGAGTAAGTTCTGTTGGATTAAAAGGCTTAGTCATATAGTCGTCTGTTCCATATTGTAGACCCATTATTTTATCATAATCTTCTGCTTTAGCTGTAAGCATTATAATTCCTAAGTCCTTATATTTCTTTCGTAATGTTTCACAAACTTTAAATCCGTCAATTCCAGGTAACATTACATCCAAGACAACTATTTTTATATCTTCTGAATCAGCAATTTCTATGCCTTCTTCCCCTGTTCCAGCTTCGTAAACATCGTATCCTTCTCTTTCTAGATTTATTTTAATAAATTTTCTTATAGCATCTTCGTCTTCAACAAGAAGTATTTTTGTTTTCATTTAATCCTCCAAGTAATCTCATAATTTTAAAATTTAAGAGAAACAGTATCTATTTTATTGGCTAAACTTCAGTATTTAACAAATATATATTACTTTAATATTATCACAAAATAAGGATGTTGTACACTTTGTACACTATGGCAATTTTATAAGTTTTTGCTTATTAGTAAATAATAATTTTTAAAATTCTATTAAAATATATCGAATATTTGTTAGCCACATTATATTATGTTAAAATATTACTTATCGAATAAAGGAAGGTTTTATGAGCAATAATATAAATTTAACAACAAGAGCCGATATAAGAAATCGAATTTGGCAACTTTCTTACCCTGCAATGGTTTCTATGTTACTTCAAACAGTTTATGATTTAGTTGATATGGCTTGGGTTGGACAGATATCAAAACAGGCAATTGCAGCCGTTACTATATTTTCAACAATATTTTGGCTTTTTTTATTTTTTAATGAACTTATCGGTGCTAGTTCAGTATCTATGATTTCTCAAAATTATGGAAAAGGCGACAAAGAAATGACAAGACTTGTTTCAGAGCAAACTATGTCTTTCAAAGTTTTTATGGGATTTATTTCAGGTGTTTTACTGTACTTTACCATTAATCCACTATTAAATTTCTATTTAAAAAATCCATCCACAGTTAAATTAGCTATGGATTATGGATATATAAGAATATTTTTTCTTCCCGCAATGTATGCATCTTATTCTGTAAACACAATATTTAGATGCCAGGGAGATCCAAAAACTCCGATGAAAATTATGATTTTTTCCACAATTTTAAATATTATATTAGATCCAATTCTTATGTTTGAAACTATTCCATTTACAAACATCCCTGGATTTAATATGGGAGTTAAAGGTGCAGGAGTGGCTACAGTCATTTCTGTGATGTTTTCATTAATATATGGATTATCTATTTTATTATCAGGAAAAAATGAAATATACGTCTCATTAAAAGGATTGTTTAAATTAAACTGGAACATAGACTTAGACTTACTTAAGATTGGTCTTCCAAACGCGCTTAAACAGTTTGCAGGCGGTCTATTTATGGCAATAATGGTAAAATTTGTTTCCCATTACGGCGACTCTGTAATTACTGCTGTTGGAATAATTGCAAAGCTACAAACATTTATATATATGCCAGTAAATGGACTGATGATGGGAGGAAGTATCGTCGTTGGTCATTTCTTAGGAAGAAGAGAAATAGAAAATGCTGAGATTTCAGCATCAATAGCTTCTAGGATAAATTTTTTAATTATGGCATTTTTCTCAATACTATTTGCAATTTTCCCTCAATATCTTTTTAGTATTTTTAATAAAGACCCTGAAATAATTCAAATGGGAAAAGAATTAGTACCTATCGTAACCCTTACCATACCTCTAACAGGATATGCATTCGGACAATCCATAGTGTTTATGGGTTCAGGCTATACTAAACCTTACTTGGTAGGTTCGCTGGTCTCTCAATGGCTACTACAGCTTCCATTCGTTGCCATATGTGTATATGTACTAAAACTATCATATAGATCCATTGCATTTTCATTTCCTCTTGCAGATATAGTATATTTTGTAATTATACTAATATTCTTTAAGTCTGGAAAATGGAAAACTATGGATGTTACTAAAAAAATAAATAGTAATATGTAGTTTATAAAATAAATAATTTTCATATAAAACAAAAAATATTAGACAAAAAAAAGAAACCTTCTAAAAGGCTTCTTTTTTGTTTTATTATTTACTTATATAGTTTGGTGATTCTCTAGTTATTGTTATATTGTGTGGATGGTTTTCAATAAGGGTTGCAGGAGTTATCTTCATAAATTTAGAATTATTCATTAATTCTTCTATATTTCTTGAACCTGTGTAGCCCATTCCTGATCTCAAGCCACCCATAAGTTGGTAGACAACATCTCCAACAGAACCTTTGAATGGTACTCTACCTTCTACTCCTTCAGGTACTAATTTCTTTGTATCATTTTGGAAATATCTGTCTGAAGAGCCAGCTTTCATAGCGCCTATTGAACCCATACCTCTGTAAGTTTTATATCTTCTACCTTCAACAAATATTTCTTCTCCAGGTGATTCATCAGTACCAGCAAATAGTGATCCTATCATTATTACGTTTGCTCCAGCAGCTATAGCTTTAGCAACATCTCCTGAATACTTAATACCACCATCTCCTATAATTGGTTTTCCGAATTCTCTTGCGGCTTTTGCAGCTTCAAGAATTGCTGTTATTTGTGGAACACCAACACCAGATACTACTCTAGTTGTACATATTGATCCAGGTCCAATACCAACTTTGACACAGTCCGCTCCAGCTTTGAAAAGATTTTTTGTTCCTACATAGGTTGCAACATTTCCAGCTATAAGTTGTACATTTGGATAATGATGTTTTATATTTCTTATAGCATCTAGTACTCCTTTGGATTCTCCATGAGCAGTATCAACGGTAATAACATCTACCTTTGATTTAACAAGAGCATCTACTCTGTCTAGTATATCTTTAGTTATACCTACAGCAGCTCCAACTAATAATCTTCCTGATGCGTCTCTTGCAGAATCAGGATAATCTTTCATTTTTTCAATATCTTTTATGGTAATAAGTCCCTTTAGATAGTTACCATCGTCTACTAATGGAAGTTTTTCTATTTTATGACTCTTTAATATTTTAAGTGCATCGTCTAAGCTTATATTTTCAGGTGCAGTTATTAGATTTTCAGATGTCATAACTTCACAAATTGGTCTTTCATAATTAGTTTCAAATCTGATATCCCTATTAGTGATTATTCCTTCTAAATGTCCTTTTTCATTTACAATAGGAACACCAGAAATTTTATAATTAGACATTATATCAAGGGCATCTTTGATTTTATGATCTTTAGTCAAAAAGAAAGGATCAGTAATAACTCCATGTTCAGATCTTTTTACTCTGTCTACTTCTTTTGCTTGTTCTGCTATAGGCATATTTTTGTGAATTATACCTATACCTCCAACTCTTGCCATTGCTATAGCCATAGCTGATTCTGTTACTGTATCCATACCAGCACTCATTAGTGGTATGTTAAGCTTAATATCATTTGTTAAGTAAGTTGTAAGATCAGCCTCGTGTGGCAAAATTTCTGAATATGATGGCATCAAAAGAATATCATCAAATGTTAGTCCGTCTCCTATAAATTCCATATTACCTCCTTAATTATTTGTATTTTCATCAGATGTCAATTTAATTATAAAATTATTTGAAGCATCTACTAAGCTAACGCCTTCTGGAAGATCTAACTGCACATGTATTGGTCCCTTTTCCAAATCTTTTATATTAAATGGAACTGTCGGTATTTCTTTAACTTTGTTGATAACCGCACTATTGCCTTTAATTAAAACGGCGTTAGGATCAACAATCATGTGACTTTGATTTACTATATTTGAATATCCAAAAGGTCTCATTTTAATTGGAACAGTTTCTGTTTTTAAAACAGGAACTCCCACCTCAATTTTTTCAGGATTAAGTGTAACTCCAGATAATTCATCATGATTCTTATCTAGAACTTTAACTTTTTCAGTAAGAATAGTAGTTTCTGAAATTCCTGAAATATTAACTGTACATACTAATTTATCAATGGTATCTACTAATGATTTGGCGCCTGTTACTTCTATTTCAGTTTCAGGTGA
Source organism: Peptoniphilus duerdenii ATCC BAA-1640 (assembly GCF_000146345.1). Taxonomy (GTDB): domain Bacteria; phylum Bacillota; class Clostridia; order Tissierellales; family Peptoniphilaceae; genus Peptoniphilus_B; species Peptoniphilus_B duerdenii. The sequence continues at coordinate 1,602,279 of NZ_GL397071.1, forward strand.
CATCTTACCAAGAACATAATCTTTAGCAAGACTACCAACCGTATTAATAGATACCTTCATATTTTTACTTATTTTTTCATCAATTTTAAAAATAGCTGAATCTGGTTCAAACCTTTCTGCTCTAATTCCTTTATCTAGTACATTTATAAATATCGGTATTTTCTGTTCACCGGATGTAGCATTTTTAAAATCAACATAGGCTACAATTGCCTCTTTTCTGATATTTCTCATATCAGATGTTTTTCCTTTTAAAGTAACATTAACTGTAAGCTCACCTGGAGACATAAGTACGAGATTATTATCCTTTAGAGAAAGAACATTATCATACCTAACAGGTATCCCCTTTATAGTTTCTATTGTCTCTGGATCCACTTCATTTCTTACATATGAAAAAAGTAAAAGCGCAAATATTATTGAAAATAATTTCATAGTAGTATTTTGACCCAATATATTCTTAAACATATCTTTATTCATTTTCAATATCTTCACCCTTTCCCTTTGATCTAGCAAAAAATTTAGTAAACACTGTATCATCCATTGAATTAGAATACAGAGATGTAAGGATATTTTCAAGAGTTTCTATATCTAAGTATCTGCTTATTTCACCATTTTCAGCGATAGAGATACTTCCATTCTCTTCAGAAACTATAAGAGATAAAGCGTCAGATCTTTCCGTAACACCTATACCAGCTCTATGCCTTGTTCCAAGTTCTTTCGCGATACTATTTGAATCAGATAGTGGTAAAAAACATGCTGCCGCCTTAATTCTATCACCTTTAATTATAACCGCTCCATCGTGAAGAGGTGTATTTGGAATAAATATATTTATTAATAGAGAACTACTTATATAGCTATCTAATCTAGTACCTGTATCAGCTATATCATCTAATCCTGTTTTTCGTTCAAATATTATTAAAGCTCCAATTTTTTGTCTAGACAGAGAAGCCACAGCATCTACTATTTCTGTTACTTGAGAAGGAACTTTATTTTCTTTATTTAATAAAGCATTTTTAATTGAGCTAGTTCTACCTAAAAACTCTAATCCCCTTCTAAGCTCTGGTTGAAATACAATTAAAATTGCAATAAAACCAAAATTCATTATATTAGAAAAGATCCATTTTATAGTATAAAGCCTTAATAAGTCAGAAATTTTTGTAAGTATTAAAATTACCAAAATTCCTTTGAAAAGCTGTTCTGCTCTTGTTCCTTTAATAATCTTTATAACATAATAAAACATGATTGCTACTAAGGCAACATCCACAATGTCTTTAAACCTTATTAGCTCGAAAAATTTTAGTATAAAGTCCACTTTTAATTCTCCTTAGTCGACAAAATATATATAAATATTCCAATTGAAATCAATATATCACCTATGCTTATTAATCTAGGATAAATGTAAGGCATTGGAATAGGAATAATATCAGATAAAAATTTAAGTTTAGCATTATCTATAAAACCATGACTTAAAATTTTTCCATTTTTTATCATTTCATATTTATCATAATCCATTACTAGATGTGCAAAATTTTCTGAAACAGGCATTTTTCTATTTAAAAAAATTACCAATGAATTAAGTAGTGTTCCTAGTCCACAAATACATAGACTCTTCCCATTTGAAAAGAAAAATATTGATAACAATAATAAAAATATCGAATCAATCAAGTAATAGTTATTAGCTAAAATTTCAATACTTAAAAAATTTTTAACTAATAATTTTGCGGTAACAATTATAAATAAAAAATATACTTTTTTTAAATTGAAATTATTAATGAATTTAAAATTTTTATCTTTAAAATATCTAATAATTAAACCCACAAGAGTTAATTCTATTATCATAATTACCTCTTATAATAAATAATATCACAGATTTCTTTTAAACTACAAGTAGTAGCTAAGTATTTCTTTTATAAGTAAGCTCTTAGTAATCCTGCCTACACCGCCAGGTACTGGGCTAATTGCAGATACTTTATCAACTACATCATCGAATAAGACATCTCCTGTTACTTTGCCAGATTTATAATTTGTAGAAATATCTACTACTATATTTTGAGAATTAAAATAACTAGAATCAAAAAAATCTGCTTTCCCTATTGCAGTAAAAATATACTTATTATTCTTTATCAAAGATTTTAAATCTTTAGATTTAGAATGGGCAATAGTCACTGTCGCATTTTCTTTAAGTAGCATTAGGCTAAGAGGTATTCCAACCACTTGAGACCTATTGATAACAAGACATTTTTCACCAGTTAAATCGTATCCATAGAATTTTAATAGTTCTAATGAAGCTAGAGCTGTTATAGGAACATGTCCAGAAAAATCCAAATCATAAATTTTAGCTTTACTTCTAAAATTAACAGCATCTAGATCCCTTTTATAATCTATTATGTCATCAAGTTTTGATTCTAATTCTTTATTTTTAAATGGTTTTAATAAGAGTATGCCTCCTATGGAATCATCATCTAAATATTTTTTAACTTGATCTATGATTTCATTTTCATTATCATCTTCATTAAAAATTAACTTAATATATTCCCCACCATAGCTATTTATAGTTTTTTCAAGAGATTTTTCATAAAGAATAGAACCGTAGTCATCACCAACTCGTATGCTTAATAGTTTGACCTTAATATTCTTTTCTTTTAGCTCTTGTAAAATTTCAAAATTTTCTTTATTTATTTTATTTTCTAAATCTATCGCTTTTAATAACATTTAACACCTTATAAAAAAGCTTCCCTTAACGGGAAGCTAAATTTCTAATTATTCACCTAAATTATCAAGGTCAATGTCGATTAGATCTCCAATTGTTGTATTAAATTCATCTTGTTTTGGTTCGATAATTTCTGGTTTAAATTCTTTCTTTGGTCTTTCTTTTTTAACTCTAGGTTTTTCTTCTTTCTTTTCTGGTTCTGGAAGAAGAGCCTTGATTGAAAGAGATATCTTTTTATTTTCTTCATCTATATCTGTAACTTTAACAGTTACTTCATCGCCGATATTTAGTATATCAGCAGGTTTTTCGATATGATCTCTTGAAATTTGAGATACGTGAAGAAGTCCATCAACACCTGATTCTAATCTTACAAAAGCTCCAAAATCAAGTAGATTTACAACATGTCCTGTAACTGTATCTCCAACTTCAACTGATGAAACAAATTCATCCCAAGGTCTTTTAGTAGTTTGTTTTAATCCTAGTGCAATTCTATTTTTTTCTTCATCAAGGTTTAAAATTTGTACTTCAACATTTTCTCCTGGAGCTACTACTTCTGAAGGATGTTTAATTCTATTCCAAGACATTTCTGAAATATGAATTAGTCCATCAACTCCTCCAACATCTACAAATGCTCCAAAGTCAGTAAGTCTTTGTACTGTACCTTCAATTACATCACCTTCGTGAAGTTTTGAAAATACTTCTTTTCTTGTATCTTCAAATTGTTTTTCTTCTATATTTTTTCTAGAAAGAACAATTCTTCTCTTAGCCTTATCGAAATCTATAATTTCACATTCAAGGTCTTGACCAACGAATTTATTTAAATCTCTTTGGAATCTCATAGCTACATGTGAAGCAGGTATAAAAGCTTTTAGACCATCTACATCTGCAGTAAGTCCACCTTTAACTACATTCTTAACATGAGCAACTACATTTTCCTTATTTTCGAATTTTTGTTCAAACTCGTCCCAAACTTTCATAGCTTCAACTCTTTTATGAGATAAAACTACATTACCATCACCATCATCAATTTTAATTACATAAACTTGAATGGTATCTCCTGGTTTAAACAAATCAGATGGTTTTACATCAGGGTTTGAAGATAATTCTTCTCTTGAAACTATTCCATCAGATCTGTATCCGATGTTAACCATAATTTCATTGTCGGTTACATAAAGGACTTCCCCTTCTACTATTTCGCCACGTCTAACTCTTTTAAATGAGTTTTCAATGGCTTCCATCATTTCATTGTTGTCAAAATTTTCCATACTACTAACAGCCTCCTTGATTACTGAATCCGGAGTGGATGCTCCGGCAGTAATACCAATTTTATTAAATTTTTTTAACTCGTCAAGATCTACCTGATGAATATTTTCTACTAAATATACATTATCTAAATATTCTTTGGCAACGATAGCGAGTTTTTTCGTATTTGAAGAATTTACTCCTCCAAGAACGATCATTGCGTCAACTTCTTTTGCAAGATTTTTGACTTCATCTTGCCTAACTTTAGTTGCACTACAAATAGTATTATAAACTAAAACGTCATCTTTTAAAATAGCTTTTATGATATTTGTTACATTTTTAAAGAAATTTTGTTCATTTGTAGTCTGAGAAACAATAATTGACGGTTTTATTTCTATATTTTTAATGTCATCTAAATTTTCAATTATTATACCTTTATCATCACAATAAGAATTAATTCCTATTACTTCTGGATGATCTTTTTTACCTATAATAATTATCTGTCTATCTTCTTTATATTTTTCGACAATTGTATAGACATATTTAACTTTTGGGCAAACACAGTCAATTATTTCATTTTCATCATTTATTAAATCCTTAAGTATATTTTTATGAACTCCATGGGATCTTATAATTATCTTCTTATTTCTTATATTTTTATTATATTGTTTTACACCTTTAGCTGCTAATTCTTGTACAACATCTTTGTTGTGTACCAATTCCCCATAAGCGTAAGTATTATCTGAAGCATTCTCATTGGCCAATTTAACAGCTCTCTTCACTCCGAAACAAAACCCTGCTGATTTTGCTAATAAAATCTCCATTTAATCACCATAATAAACTTTTTTCATTATATCCACTGATAAATCTAAGTAGTCTTCATTAGTAAGCTTAGGGACATCTGCAAAATCTATCGGATCTCTAACTAAAAGTCTCATCTTTCGAAATATTTTATAATCTCCCTCTATATATATTGGTACAACCTTAGATTTTGTCCTTTGAGCTATCATTGCTATTCCAGGTTTAACTTTTGATTCATCAAATTTTCCAACTCTTGTGCCTTCTGGAAATATGCCTAGCACAGAGTTATTTCTTAAAATAACCATAGATTTTTTTACTGCGGCAATATCCGCAATATCTCTATCTACAGGAAATGCTCCAAGTTTATATAAAATCTTTGCCAATAACTTATTTTCAAAGAGTTCTATCTTTGCCATCCAACTAATTTTCCTCTTTATAAGGGAACTTATGAGGAGTGGATCCTGAGCATTTTTATGATTTGCAATAATTATTACAGGTCCATCCAAAGGAATTTTTTCAGATCCAATTATTTCTATATTAAATACAAGCTTATAAATTATAAATGTTATAGTCTTTAAAATTGTATAAAACATTTAATCACCTACATATGACAAAATTTTATTTACTACATCTTCAACAGTCATTTCACTGGTATCTATATAGTTTGAATCTTTGGTTATTTGCAGCGGCGAATTTTCTCTAGTTTTATCTCTCTTATCTCTTTCTTCAATTTCTGCAATAAGCTCATCTAAAGTTATTTTGCTGTCTTTACCCTTTAAATCATTTAATCTTCTTTTTGCTCTTACCATTGGATTTGCATCTAAATAAAATTTATATTCAGCATCTTTTAATACAACTGAAGTGATATCTCTTCCCTCCATTACACAAGAAACTTTATCAGCAAGTTTTCTCTGTAAATCTACTAACTTTTCCCTAATTTCTTTATCTTTTGAAACTTTTGAAGCCAGACTAGAAATCTCATTTGTTCGAATAAAATCAGAAATATCTTTTCCATTAATAAATGTTCTCTCTTTTTTAAATTCTATATTAATCAAATCCATCTCATTCTTTAATTCTTGAAGAGATAAATTATTTTCATTCATATAGAATGCAAGAGCTCTATACATAGCCCCTGTATCAATATATTCTATACCTAATGTCTTCGCTAATTTTTTTGCAATTGTACTCTTACCTGATCCTGCTGGACCATCTATTGCTATCTTCATATGTCCTCCGAAATGCTCTTGCCGCATAGCGCTCCTGTTGACCACGCTATTTGTAAATTAAATCCACCAGTTACTGCATCTAAATCAAGTACTTCTCCTACAAAATATAATCCCTCTACTAATTTGGATTCCAAAGTAGATGGATTGATCTGTCTTAAGTCAATTCCTCCTTGAGTTATAATTCCAGTTGAAATATCCATAAGAGATTTAAAATCTAATTGATAATTTTTAATAATCTTTACTAGTTCTTGTCTCTTAGACTTTGTCATTTGATTGACAACTGTATTTTGATTTCCACTTTTATTAACAATTATTGGAATTATAGCTTTTGGCAACAATTGGTAAAGAGCATTGACTACTAATTTATTTTTATTTTCCTCAAAGTCTCTAAGTATTCTTGCATCTAATTTTTCTTCATCTAGCCCAGGTTTAAAATCAATAGATAACTTAACTTTATCTTCATCATTTATAAAGCATGATGCAGAAAGAACTAGTGGTCCAGTTATACCAAAGTGAGAAAACATCATTTCTCCTATATCTTCAAATATAATTTTCTTATTTTTCTTAACTCTAAACTTTACATTTTTTAAACTAAGTCCAGTTAAAGAATCTTCTGGATTGTTTAACATTATCCCGCATAGACTAGCCTTAAGCTTTGTAATTTTATGTCCAAATGATTTTGCAAATTTATATCCGTCCCCTGTCGAACCCGTCATAGGATAAGAGATTCCACCTGTTGCAATTACAAGTTTATCAAACTCTTCTCCATCGATTATAAATTTATCATTTTCTTTTTTTATATTTTTTACGTTATGATTTAACACTACTTTTACATTATTTTTATTGAGAATTTTTAAAAGTGTAGCTAGAACATCCGAAGATTTATCAGATTTTGGAAAAATCCTGCCTCCTCTTTCAACCTTTGTTGTAAGACCATTCTCATTTAAAAGTTTAATAATATCTTTGTTGTCAAAATATTCAAACGCAGAGTAAAGAAACTTTTTATTTTTTACAATATTATCAAAGAACAGATCCTTTTCGCAATCATTAGTAATATTGCATCTACCTTTTCCAGTTATAAATAGCTTCTTTCCAATTTTTTCATTTTTTTCAAATATTGTTACATTGTTATTTTTTGACGCAAATATTGCAGCCATCATTCCAGCAGGTCCAGCGCCTATAATAGCTATATTTTTCATAGTTTCTCCGCCAAATAAACAATCGGAGGATTATTTATTTGATTATAAAATTCATTTTTTAAAACTCTAAATTTCTTTTGACATAAATTTTTAAAAAAAACATCAGTAATCTCACTTTCTTCAAATGATCCCTCATGTCCAATATACTGAGCAAAAAATATTACTCCTCCAGTCTTTAAAGCTTCTACAGAAATTTCTAAAGCTTTAGTTAAAGTCTGTCCATCAGTAATTATTTTTTTATCAGAGCCTGGTAAATATCCTGTGTTGAACACTATTAAATCAGGACTGTCTTTTAAATATCTATCCATATTGGAATGAGAATCTAAAATGAGATTATACCTATCTCTACTAAAAGTTTTTAATTTTTCCAAAGAAGATTCTAACGCCATTTCTTGAATATCAAAAGATGTTACATGAGCATCTGTATATTTCAATATACTATATGTGTCGTTTCCATTTCCTAATGTAGCATCAACACCATAAGAAAAATTATTTTCTTTTAATAGATTCAAAAATATATGTTTAAAATTATAACTAATCATATAGATTTTAACTCTTTAATTTCTTCATTTGTTAAGTATCTATATGCCCCAATTTCAAGATTTGCAAGTTCTATTGGTCCAAAACTTATTCTTTTTAATTTCTTGACAGGATTTCCAATTCTTTCAAACATCTTTTTAACCTGTCTGTTTCTACCCTCGTGAATAGTTACTCTTACTATTGAGTCAGACTCATATGATTTTAAAATTTTAATTTCAGATTTGCTTAACTTGTAACCATCAATGGTAATTCCATTTCTAAGTTTATCCAAACCAGATTTTGAAGGAGTTCCTTCTACAGTTGCTATATATACCTTATCAATTTCTTTTCTTGGATGCATTAATTTATTTGCTAATTCTCCATCATTTGTAAGTATTAATAGTCCTGTCGTGTCAATATCTAGTCTTCCTATAGGATATATTCTTTCATCATTTGGAACTAAATCTACAACTGTTTTCCTATTTTTTTCATCCTTAGCTGTAGATACAATTCCTATTGGTTTATTAATCATTACATAGGTATATTCTCTTACTAATTTTAATTTTTTGTCATCAAAGTAAACTTTGTCTTTCAATGGATCTACTTTATATCCTAGTTCAGTGACAACCTCTCCATTTACTTTTACTCTACCATTTAATATTAACTCTTCTGACGTTCTTCTAGATGCTACACCAGCATGAGCTAAATATTTTTGTAATCTCATTTTCCCTCCAAGAAAGTTAGTTCTTCATTTTCTTTAAAATTATCTACTTCTGGTAAATCTTCAATTTTTTCCAGACCAAACTGTTTTAAAAATTCTGAAGTTGTCCCATAAATTATTGGCTTACCTATTCTATCTAACCTTCCAACCTCAGTAATAAGATTTAAGTCAGATAGAGTTTTTAAAGTGTAGTCACACTTAACTCCTCTTATCTCTTCTATTTCAATCTTAGTTATCGGTTGTTTATAAGCAATAATTGAAAGAGTTTCCATTGAAGCACCTGAGATATTCTTTTTATTTCTATCTACAACAAAATCATTTATATAATCATATATTTCAGGTTTTGTACCTATTTGCACAGAGTCATCAATTCTTATTATTCGAAGGCCTCTAGATGAATTATCCATATCACCTATCATTTCATCTATATATTTATTAGTTTCTTTTTCAGATATCTCTAAAGATTTTGCAATTTCCGAAACTTTAACTTTGTCGCCCCAAGCGAATAAAATCCCTTCAATTATAGCTTTGAAATCCATTCTATCTCCTTAATATTAGGATATCACTTAGATCTTCATTCTGATCTAATGTAATCTTTCCATTCTTTGCTAATTCTAATATTGCTAAAAAATATGTGATTATATTTTCTAGACTTTGATCTTTTACAACTTCAATAAAACTAAGTTGTTTACAAATTTTTAATTTTTCTCTTATAATATTCATAGCCATTTTGTTAGTGAAAAGCTCTGTTCTAATAGTATAGTTCTTTTCTTCGGCTTTCATATTTTTAATAATATTAGAAAAAGCAATAGCTAGTTTATCTGTCGTTAAATTTTTTATAAAATCAACATCATCTATAGATGCAAAATCTTCTTGTAGTTTATAAATACTCCTATTTTCAAAATCATGGGATGTCTTTAAAATATTAGAAACCTCCCTGAATTTTTCATATTCAAGAATTTTTTGAACTAACTCTTGTCTTGGATCCTCTGTCTCCTCTTCTGATTCATCTTCATCTTGATGTTTAGGTAGTAGCATCTTAGATTTTATCTCTATAAGGGTCGCAGCCATCAATATAAAGTCGGATGTAATATCCATGTTTAAAGTCTTACTCAAGTTTAAATATTCTAAAAACTGTTCAGTTATTAAATGTATCGGAATATCATAAATATCAACTTCATTTTTTTTAATCAAGTCCAACAGTAGATCCATTGGACCTTCATATGACTTCAAACTAATATTGTAACCCAAATTTTAACTCCTATATTAAAGAAAAAATTGACTATAGACATTATTATCGGACTTATTATTTTACTTACTACTCCTGTCATTACAAGTATAAAAAGTGCAAAGTAAAAATATCTTTCATATTTATATACTAAGTATTTCGTGTCATCTGGCATAAATGATAGCAAAATTTTAGATCCATCTAGTGGTGGTAGAGGAACAAGGTTGAATACTCCAAGCATTACATTGTACCACATTACCATCATTACAAATCTATTTAAAAGTTCATAACCAGAATTCTTAACCATTAGATATGCATAGATTATTGCAAATAGAAAAGCAAATACAAAGTTTGTTACTACTCCTGCTATAGAAATAATAAACATGCCTATATTTTTATTACCTTTTATTTTACTCATGTTAATTGGAACAGCTTTTGCCCAACCAAATCTGAATATAACCATTGCTAAAATTCCAAGAGGATCTATATGGTTTAAAGGGTTTAAAGACAATCTTCCATCATCTTTTGCCGTGCTATCTCCTAGCATGTATGATGCATATCCATGAGCTATTTCATGTGGTATTATGACGAACATAAGAGCTATTGCTGTTACTAAAAAATCTTTTATGTCAGGCGTCAAAATACCCATTATTCAATCTCCTTATAAATTAACTTGTAAGGTTGACTATTTTTTTCGCCTATTTTATAAGCTTTTTTAATATTTTTTATGGCATTTACTACTTCATCATCTTTATTTGTGTAAATAGTTGCAAGCAAATCTCCTTTGGTTACTTCATCATCAATCTTTTTATTTAGAACTATTCCAGAGCCAAGATCAAGAACTGTATCTTTAGTTATTCTACCTGCTCCAAGATCTCTAGCTACCTCTCCAATAAGTAATGCATCGATTGATTTTACATAGCCATCACATTCTGCATAAACCTCTTGTTTTATATTAGATAATTTAAATTTTGAAGGATCTTTGATATAAGAAGAGTCTCCTCCTTGTTTTTCAACAAGTTCTACTAATTTTTCCAATGCTAATCCATTTTTAACATTTTCTTCAAGTAAATTAATGGCTTCTTCTTCACAAGTACATTTTCCACTCATCACTAGAAGCTTAGATCCAAGTTTTAAACATAGATTATACAAATCCCTAGGACCATGTCCTTTTAGTGTTTCTATAGCTTCTATAACCTCTAATGAGTTTCCAATGGCATATCCAAGTGGTTCTTCCATAGATGTAATCAATATTTTTGTATGTCTATTAAATTTCTTGCTAACTTCAATCATCATTTTTGAAAGTTCTTCAGCCATTTCTAAATCTTTCATAAATGCGCCAGAACCAACTTTTACATCAAGCACAAGACAATCAGCTCCCATAGCAAATTTCTTACTTAAAATTGATGAAGTTATTAAAGAAATATTATCTACAGTAGCAGTGATATCTCTTAAGGCGTATAACTTTTTATCTGCTGGTGTTATATTAGAAGTTTGCCCAGCTATAGCTATCTTAATTTCATTAGTGTTATCTATTAATTCTTCAGTTGAAAGATCTATGTGCATTCCTGGAATTGACTCTAGTTTATCCAAAGTACCACCAGTATGACCTAGCCCTCTACCGCTCATCTTCGCAAAAGGAATACCAAGAGATGCTACCATTGGTCCTAGAACAAGAGTCGTAGTATCTCCTACTCCCCCTGTAGAATGTTTGTCCACTTTTTTACCTTCGATTTTTGATAGATCTATTTTATCTCCTGACTCTATCATTGCTTTTGTAAGAGTATATGTTTCAGAAACATTAAGTCCTTTAAAATATATTGCCATGAGAAGTGCAGCCATTTGATAATCTGGAATTTTATCTTCAGTAAAATCATTAACTACATATTTAATTTCCTCATCGGTTAAAATTTGACCGTGTTTTTTCTTTTCAATAATATCGTAAATATTCATCTTAGATTTCCTTTAAAATTTCAGTAATAAAATTCTTAAATGTATTTTTAACTCTATTAGATACTTCTATAACCTCTTTGTGATCAAGAGGTTTATCTAACATTCCAGCTGCCATGTTGGTTATACATGAAATTCCAAGTACTTTTACTCCCCTATGATTAGCTACTATTACTTCTGGAACGGTACTCATACCTACTGCATCTGCTCCAACTATCCTCGCAAATTTAACTTCAGCTGGTGTTTCATAAGTAGGGCCAGAAAACCACATATAGACTCCTTCTTTTAAATCCATATCCAATTTCTTTGCTACAGCTTTTGCGGTATTTCTTAAATCTCTATCATAGGCATAGGATTGATCCAAAAATCTTGGCCCTACAGAGTCATCATTCGGTCCTATTAATGGATTTACTCCAGCAAAGTTGATATGATCAGAAATAAGCATTAAATCTCCAGGATTAAATGTTTCATTCGCACCACCGGCAGCGTTTGTAACTATAAGTGTCTTTATCCCTAAGTCACACAAAACTTTGGTTGGATAGACAACTTTTTCTATACCAATTCCTTCATAGAAGTGAATTCTTCCTTTCATAGCTACAACTTCTAGATTACCTATATTACCAAAAATAAGTTCTCCACTGTGTCCTTTAACAGTTGATATAGGAAAGTTTTCAAATTCTCCGTATTTAATTACTACTTTATTTTCAATATTATCAGCAAAATCTCCCAAACCAGATCCTAATATTAATCCTACTTCAGGAGTTTTATTAATTTTTGATTTTATATATTCTATTGATTTATCCATTATTTACCTCTACTAAATTTATCATAAAAAAGTATTGATGAAATTGTTTTTCCATCCATTATTTCTCCAGATTCTATCATACTCATAGTTTCTTCTAACGGCATTTCAACTACTTCTAGATTTTCTCCTTCATCTAGATTTTGACCTACAAATTCTAAATCCTTTGCGTAAAAGATAGAAAGTTTCTCTGTACAAAATCCGGGAGTAGAATAAAATTCAGTCAAATATTCAATGTTTTTTGCTCTGTATCCAGTTTCTTCTTCTAATTCTCTTAGTGCTGCATCTTTTGGATTCTCATCATGTTCTATCATTCCTGCAGGAACTTCGTAAATAATTTTGTCCACAGAAATTCTATATTGTTTAACAAGTAAAATCTTGTCATCGTGGATTGCAACTACTGCTACTGCATTGTCGTGAAGCACTATTTCCCTTTTGGAATACTTTTGATCAGGTAACTCCACTGTGCTTAACTTAACAGATAAAATTTTTCCTGAATAAACTTTTTCAGACTTTATTGTTCTTTCTATAATCTCCATCTCATTCTCCTCTAAGCATCTCTTTAGCTGCTTTTATTGTATTGTCAGTTATAACTGGACCGCCTATAAGTCTTGCTATTTCATCAATTCTTTCATCATTTTTAAGTTTTAAAATATTTGAAACGGTCTTATCTCCAACTTCTTCTTTATAAATCTTAAAGTGTGAGTCTCCTAAAGCTACAATCTGTGGCAAGTGGGAAATCGCAATTATCTGTCTCTTCTTTGAAAGTTCTTTTATCTTTTTACCTACAATATTCGCGGTAAATCCACTCAACCCTGTATCAATCTCATCAAAAATAAGTGTTTCTATTTCATCATAATTTGAAATGATAGACTTAAATGCGAGCATAATTCTGCTCATTTCTCCGCCAGATGCTGTCTTTGCTAAACTTAAAAAATTCATTCCCAAATTTGTTTTTATAAAGAATTCAGCATTATCAATACCGTTCTTGGTAAGATTTTGCTCTTCAATCTTTATCATAAAGTCAGAATTTTTTATATTTAAATCTCTCATTTCAGATTTTAATTTAAGTTCTAGATCTTTTGCCGTTGACTTTCTCTTGCAGCTTATATTTTTTGCAATTTCATAAGCTTTTTTATATAAATCTTCCTCTTTGATTTGCAAATTAGATAGAATAGATTCTAAATTTTCAAGTTCATTTAATCTTTCTTTAGTTTTAGAATAGAATTCTTCTATATCAGCTAAAGTATTGCCATATTTCTTTTTAAGATTATTCACTAGGTCCAATCTACTCTCTAAGTATCTCAAATTATCTTCATCGACTTCTTCTGTTGAAAGTTTTCTATTTAAATATAATGAAATGTCTTGAATTCTATATTTTATATCTTCTAATTCACTTATTGTATCTTGGTAAGTTTCATCATATTTAGAAATATTTAACATCTCTCCAATTGCAGAATCAATTATGCTAAGAGCATCGTTATTTTCATAATCTGAATTTAAATACTCTTTAGCTATATTAAGATGAGCTATTATCTCAGACATATTATTTTGTTTCTTATAATCTTGTTCTAATTCTTCTTCATCATATGGAGATAAATTAGAAGAATCTATTTCATCAATTTGGTATTTTAGAACATCTAACTCCCTTTCCCTATTTTCGGATTTATCTTTTAGGCTATCTATTTTTTTTCTAATCAATGAAATTTCATTGATTAAGTTTTCAAGAATACTTAGATTTTCTGATTGTTCTTTGCCACATAAAAAATCAAGTAATTTAAGTTGATTCTTTGTATCCATCAAAGATTGACTCTCCTCTTGGGCAAATATATCAATAAGATTTTCTGTAATTTCATTTAGAACGTTTAGAGTAACAGCGGCTCCATTAATTCTAGAAATAGATGGACGATCTAATTTAATAATTCTGTTAATAACCACCAAATCTTCTATCTCAATTCCAAGATTTTTTATTTTATTCTTTATCTGTTCACTTGATGTAGAAAAAACTGCCTCTACATATGCACTTTCACATCCAGCTTTGATCATTTCTTTATAGGCTTTCCCACCAAGTACCGTAGAAAGAGCATCTATGATTATTGATTTTCCTGAACCAGTTTCACCAGTAAGAATATTTAATCCATCTGTAAATTCTATGGTAACATCATCTATTATTGCAAAATTTTGAATTTTTAATTCAAGTAACATATATCACTCCAAGTTTTCGCTTCTGAGCAAAACATCATCGATTATTTTTTTATCTAGTGCTTCTATTTTATTATTTTTTAACAAGACTAGAAATTCAACATTTCCCTTTGCGCCTTTAATTGGACTATAGGTTAAATTTACTGGAGAAAACCCAATATCTATAGAAAAATTAAATATATCTTCAATTACATCTTTTCGTGCTTTTATATCTCTAACTATTCCATTCTTTCCTACTAGTTCTTTTCCAACTTCAAATTGTGGTTTAATTAGTGCCACGATATATCCATTCTCTTTTAATATTTCTTTTGCTACAGGTAGCACAAGTTTAAGAGAAATAAAAGAAACATCTATAGATATAAAATCAATTTCATTTGTTATTAAAGATTTATCCAGATATCTAATATTTGTTTTTTCCATAACTACAACCCTAGGATCTATCCTAAGTTTGTAGTCAAGTTGGTTATAGCCAACATCTATCGCATATACCAATTTAGCACCATTTCTAAGCATAACATCGGTAAATCCTCCGGTAGAAGCTCCAATATCAACAGCAGTTACATCTTCTAAATCTAAATCGAAATAGTCTATTGCTTTTTCTAACTTTAAACCTCCACGAGAAACATAGTCTACCTTGGATTCTTTGATAGTGATCTTTTCATCTTCATCTATCTGTTCGCCCGGTTTTTCGATTCTCATAGTGCCTAAAAGCGCTCTGCCTTCCATTATTATTCTCTTTGCTTTTTCTCTAGATGGTGCAAGCCCTTGTTCAAATATTAAAACATCAGCTCTTTTTTTTGCCATTACTTACTCCTGTTTAAAAGATCTCTAGCAATGTTCTTTAATTCATCGGTATTTCTATCTATCTCTTCCAAATAATTAATTGCTTTATTATATGTCTTCATAAGCAGGCTTTCCAATTCTTCCTTGCTAACAAGCTTAGATAATGTAGCAACATCACTATTTAAATCATCTTCATAATCTAGAATATCATCCTTAATTTGATATTGAAGTCCTAGTTGTTCAGCATATCCTTCTATTGAAATCAGCTCTTCTGGTGTTGCTCCACCCATTATTGCACCTACAGCTAAAGGGGCTTTTATAAGCGCACCTGTCTTAAGTTTGTACATTGTTTCAACCTCTTCTAAACTCATTTCATCTACTGAAAGGTCTATGTCTATTGTCTGTCCGCCGACCATTCCTTGAATTCCAGAGCTTGAAAAAATATATCTAAATGATTTTATAGCTCTTTTTAATTTTATTGGATCTGTTATACCTTCTAATTCTTTGGCTACAACTTCAGCAGCTAAGTTTAATAAACCGTCACCTGCCAATATAGCTATAGCTTCATTATAAACCTTGTGATTTGTTGGTTTTCCTCTACGTATATCGTCATTATCCATTGCTGGAAGATCATCATGAATTAAACTGTAGGTGTGAATATATTCTAAAGCTACAGCAAATGGAATAATTTCAGAGAAATTTTTTGAATCATCATTAAAAATACTATAACTCACAAGAGCTAGAATTGGTCTTACTCTCTTGCCTCCAGTTGATAGTGAGTATTTCATAGATTCATAAATCTTTTTTTGAAAATCATCAGTAGTTGGAATATTGGTATATAAATTTTGATCGATTATATTTATAAGTTCTTCATACCTATTTGTTGTCACGACTAAATTCCTCCAGTTTTATTTCTCCGTCTTGATTTTTAGAAAGAATTTCTACTTTATTTTCATATTCTTGCAAGAGCTTACTGCAGTTTTTATAAAGTGCTATTCCTTCTTCGTATTTTTTTATTGATTCATCTAAACTTAAGTTTCCGCTTTCCAAATCTTCAACAATCTTTTCTAATCTCTTTACAGATTCTTCATAACTAAGATTTTCCATTTATTTCCTCACTTTTTCTATACTTGTAACCTCTAAGTTAAGTATTCCATCTTCCAATAAAGATTTAATTGTACTTCCTACTTCTACATCATTTACAGATTTTATAAGTTTACCGTCTTTATAAATTCCAAAATTCTTTCTATGTTCCATATCTAATTTTGATTTTAAAATATTAAGTTTTAACAAATTATTCTGTAATTTTGAATCAATATTTGACTTTATCTTAGATTCAATAGAATTTATATCAATTCTAAGATGCTTTATTTTAAAATAAAGATCTCTAAGAGATATTTCGTTATAAAGTGCTTTATTCTTTTGATATGCTTTGCTAATTTCAAGGAGTATATGTTTATCAAGCCTATTCTTATTGTAAATTAACCGAGTTTTTTTATAGTATAAATTATTTTGTAAAGATGCACTTATAAATCTATAGTTTTTTAAATTAATTTTGTGTCTATTTATATTTTCTGCAATAAGTCTATCTTTAAAATTTTTTAATTTTACAACTTCTAATCTATTACTAGTTATCCTTTCCTTGGTGGACCAAGTAATCCTATCTCTATATAAACTTAACTTATGTTTATTTTCGTTTATTAGTAAAACAGGAGAATGAGAATTTAAACCATATCTTAATCTTTGCAATTTTGTATCCCTAATCATTAGCTTGTTAGAAATACTAACATCCATTCTCTTTTTTAAATCAAAAATATTTTCAATCATATCAGACAGCTTACATGAGACAAGCTCTGCTGCTGCTGATGGAGTTGGTGCTCTTAAATCTGCGACATAGTCACTAATAGAGAAATCTATTTCATGACCAACTGCTGAAATAATAGGAGTGCTTAGTTTAAATATTGTCCTAGCAATATTCTCGTCGTTAAAGACGAATAGATCTTCTTTAGATCCACCACCTCGAGCCAAAATTATACAGTCAAGTTTCATTTTATCCAGAGTCTGAAGCCCTTCTATTATAGTTTCTGCTGCCCCTTCTCCTTGCACCAAAGAAGGATAAATTATAATATCTATATTTTTATTCCTTCTTTTCATTACATTTAAAATATCTGTAATAGCCGCTCCTGTAGGAGAAGTCACAACTCCTATCCTATTTGGAAACTTAGGTATTTGTTTTTTATGAATCGAATCAAATAGCCCTTCTTTGTCTAGTTTTTCTTTTAAAAGTGTAAATTTTCTAAGTAATGATCCTTCCCCACTTAGTTCGAAGCTTTTAACTACAAAAATGATTTTTGAAGTTTTTTCAGAAAGTGTAACTGCTCCAGTTATGATTAATCTATCTCCCTCCTCAGGAAATAATTCAATATCTGAGGTATCTACAACACTCATAAAACAATCTATCTTTGAATTGTCATCTTTTAATGAAAAAAATAGATTGCCTGAACTGTGTTTATTATAGTTACTTACCTCTCCTTCTACCGAAAGATCATTGATAAAATAATCTAATTTTAAATATTTCGATATGTAATTGGTTAATTCACTTACTTTTAAAACACTCATTTAAACACCAAGTACCCAGAGTGCCTCTGAGTACTTAACTTTCTTTTGCAAATTTTCTAAAAATTGTACCTAAAATTCCATTAATAAACTTAGGTGCCTCATTTGAGGAATATTCTCTAGCTATTTCTACAGCTTCATTTATTACAATGTTTGATGCCGTTGAAGTAAAGTATAATTCATAAACAGCAATTCTAAGTATCTGTCTATCAATATTTGAAATTCTTTCTAAGGACCAACCTTCAAGATTTGATTTGATAATTTCATCTATTTCTTCAAACTTGTCTATCATTCCCGAAATATGTTCTCGAATAAATTCGACTTCGTCTTCTTTTAAATCTGAATTTTCAAAATAAAAATCTAAAGCTTCATCAGAATAATCTTCATTTATATCCATTTGATAGAGAAGTTTCATTAGCCCTCTTCTAGCTACTCTTCTACTCATTAGGCTCTATCTTTTTCTGTGATATGGATGCCACTTACATGGACATTCACTTCTACTACAAATAGTCCAGTCATTGTTTCAACTTTTTCCTTGACTTCATCCTGAACTTTTTTTGCAATTTCTACTATATTGTTTCCAAATTCTACTGTTACATATATGTCGATTAATGCTTCTTTTTCACCAGCAGAAACTTTTACTCCACGATTTATATTTTTTACACCTAGTATGTCTGATACAGAACTTTTAAGGTTAGATTGTAGTCCTACAACTCCCTCAACTTCTGCTGCTGCATAAGATGCTATACTTTCAATAACTTCATCAGAAATTTGAATTGTTCCTTCTGAAATAGTGTCTACTAAATATTTATTTACCATAGCACACCTCCCTATCGTTTATTATAACAAAAAAAAGGCTGTAAAACAATAAAAATAGCCTCAATTGAGGCTATTCGTATTATTCACAACCTTCACAATTTTCATCATCACAACATGAATCAAAGTCAAAGTCGTCATCATCATAAAAATCAAAATCTTCTAAATCATCATAGTCATCATAATCAGAATCTTCGTTATAAACATAATCTTCAAGATCATCTAAATCTTCATCAACCATGGTTATATACTCTTCTAAATCTTCGTTTGATTCTTTCATTACATCTACAATGTCTTCTAGAACATCAACGATTTCGATTAGAAGTTTAGCTTCTTTTGATTCTTCGTCTAATTCAAATCCATCTGTTAGGCCTTGTAAATAGGCTACTCTTTTTAATAAATAATCCATATGTCCTCCTTATGCTCTTGACATATATTCACCAGTTCTAGTGTCGATTCTTATAACATCTCCTGTGTTAATGAATAGTGGCACGTTTAGTGTAAAACCAGTCTCTACTGTTGCTGGTTTAGATCCACCTGAAGATGTGTCACCTTTTACTCCTGGTTCAGTAAATGTTACTTCAAGTTCAACGAAGTTTTCTGGTGTAACTCTAAATGGTTTACCTTTATAAAAGTTGATAGTCGCTGTATCATTTTCACGAGTGAATTGAAGTGCATCTCCTACCATATCTTTGTCAAATGGAATTTGTTCGTAAGTTTCATTGTCCATGAAATAGTATAGTTCTCCATCATTGTAAAGATATTGCATTTCTTTAGTTTCTATAACTGCACGTTCAAATCTTTCACTTGGGTTAAATGTTGTATCTTTTATTCCACCTGTAAGTACAGATTTAATTTTAGCTCTTACAAAAGCTGCTCCTTTTCCAGGTTTAACGTGTTGAAAGTCTATTACTTCATAAACATCATTATCATATTCAAAAGTTAAGCCTTTCCTAAGATCTCCGGCTGAAATCATATTCTACCTCCTATATGTTTATCAAATTTATTATATCAATAAGTTTATCTTACTACAAGTAATTTCTAATTGACAATATCTGACGTTGTTATTTTATCAAGTTTAAAATTAAAATATTTAGGTAAATCATAACGAATGTCTTTTAGAAAATTAAAATTATATATTAATTTTTTAGGCTTGACATAGTAAGCAGCAGTTCCCTTTACAATTATATTCTGTGATTTTTTAGAAAAGTCAATAAGAATTCCTCTTACAGTAAAGTCAAATTCGTTATCAATTTCTCCATTGTTTATAAACATACCCTTAATAAAAATAGAATCCCTAAATACTAACCTACCGTCGTTTATTATTGCTACAAATATATAGCTTGGAAATCTTTCAACAATTTTATTTGTTTCAACATCTTTAATTACTATTTCATCATTATCCAAAAAAATTTCATTTTCATTTTTTAGATGAATCTTCGTTAAAACTCTAGGCTCATAAAACTTGAAAATACTTAGATTTTCTGAATCCTCCAAGGATATACCTTCTTTTTTAAGATAAATATCATTTATATCATGTCCACCAGCAACGCATCTTGTTGTAATTCCTTTATATTTTGATGTGATTCGAATTAAAAATTTGTTGTAATTGAAGGCTGGATCACTTTGAATAGTCGCTGTTATATCTGCATCATAATACTTTGAAAAATCAAATGGCAAAGTCATAGGACTTTCAAGAGAGCTATAATTATTTTCATAAAATTTTTCAAGTTCATCAATATGTTCACCAAATATAATATTTACAATTGATTCCGGTATATAATCTGCTTGTACTTGATTCTCTATATTTTTCAAAGAATTTACTCTATTTACACCAATTTTAATAATGCTAATAGCTAAAACTAATATAATACTGATAGTAATTAATGAGGTTAATAGCACATATCCGTTACGTCTCATCTCTACACCTCACTGCTACATTTTTCTTATATGTTAGACCAGAGGATGAAATTATTTCTATCTTTACAACTCCATTTTCTAAATTAATTGCAAAACTTTTTATATCATCTGCAAGTCTATTAGTTCCTATATTTTTATACTTTGAGATTCCCAAATTATATTTTTTTGAGGATGAAAAAGAATATCTATAAATAGAATCAAATTTTCTTTTATATGAAATATGTTGAAATCTGTTATTGGGTTTTACATTTTCTCCCCAATCAATTCCTATTAATATTTCATCATTATTTACAGATTGAACTATAAATGAAGCTGCGCCTATTTCATCTGCTATATAATTTAAAGCAAATTCGCAATCATTGTAACCCTTGGTATATTTAGATAAAACTTTATAGGTGTTTACACTATTATTAAAAGCGCTAAATAAAACCATTAAAATAATTGAAGATATGGCTATTGAAACTATAAGCTCAATCAGTGTAAATCCCTTTTTCCTTGAGGTATAAAATAATTTCATAATTATTTCCCCTATTATCTTCTTTTTTTAAAATAATCTTTTTTACTCCGCCAAAGTCCTCTTCTTCAAAATCTCCTGTAAGAACTCCTGATTTATAGTACGCCCCTATTAAAGATTCAGCATTATTTCTTAATTCTTCTATTACTTTTTCTTTAGATTCTAGATTATAGATTGATTTTGATATAGTGCTAATTCCGGTCACTAAAGCAATCGAGATTATAGAAATCAAAAATATAGAAATGACAGATTCTAATAAAAAATATCCCTTTTTCATCATTCCACCCTCATATTTACATTTCCTGTAACAGGAGCAACTGTGATTGTGTATATTTTATTTTTCCCACCTAAGATCAAAGTTCCTGGTCCTTCATAACTAGGAGATCCTCTTTTTGTAAATGAAAAACTTTTGTTTTGATAAGGATATGAAATTACGTTTAAAACTTCAAAATCATAACTAAATTGTAGTTCACTTCCTAAGTATTGCTTATATCCAATGCTACTAAATTCTAATTTTGTTGTATCCCTCATCTTCATTGCCAATGTTCTGGTAGATTTTATATCATCTACTATCCTTTCTATTTCATGTTTTTCTTTAAATAATCCTAAATTCTTTATTCCATAGAATGCAGTGGATATTAGTATTGAGATAATAGATAAAACAAGAATCAGCTCTATAAGAGTGAATCCAGATTTTTTTGTATTTTTCTTATTCATCTTTATTTTTATTATTTATATTACTTTTAGAATTATTGGTTTCATTTAAATTTGTTTTTTCATTTTTCAATTTTGATTTCTTTTTTCTTTTAACCTTTGTAGTTTCTTTGTCTGAAGAAAGTTCTTCTAACTCATCATCATCTTTTAAATAAGTCAACTTAAGTTCTTTTTCATTGTTATAACTATCAACTATAGACATCTTTACAATATAGAATGTACCTTCCTCTAGTCCTTTGTATGTATTCTCATCAATTTGGTAATAAAAACCGTTTATATCTTTTGCATCGGGAATTATGATTTGATTATTCTTCTCTTGAACATAGCCTGCATAGATAGGATATCTCTTCATATCTTCTATATAACCAAAAGTTCCCCATTGATTTATAGGATAATAAATAATTTTTAAAGATTCGCCATCTTTTAATTTTAAATTCTCAAAGAATAGATCTATAAATTGCATGTCAAAATTATTTTTGAATTCAAGATTTGTATACTTTACTTGAATCATGTCATCTATTGATTTTATAGCAGCATTTTCTGATGAACTTTCTATGTAGAACTCCCCATTATTTTTAATTAAATCTTCTTTTTTATCTGATTTTCCATCTATTTTATCATTATTAGACTTTTTAACATCATCTTTTTCTACTGAAGATTCAACATTTTTATCTTTCTTTAAAAATATATCTTTCAAACTTTTTGTACTATCAATTTGATTTGTATTTTCTTCAATAGTTATCTTTTCATCAGTCTTAGCAAATATATTTCCGCTATATCCATCTTCTAATAAATCAAATTCATAAGCTCTTCCTTTTACACCCAAAGTGTTTATGGCGGTAATAATATCGTCATAACTTCCTTTAAAGCTAAAAGTATAAGAATTGTCATCTTCACTATTAATAAAATTTGTGACCTCAGATTTTTTTAGGTTTAGAAAGTTTTGAACTGAACCTTTATTTTCTTCTTTTTTAATATTTGCCTCTGGTTTCTTTTCAATATTTTGTTTTTTTAATTTATTGTCTTCAATTTGATTTTCTAATTTTAAAATACTTAGATTCGACTCATAAATATCCCTATCTTTAGGCAATATTAAAAACTTATAAAAAATAAACTCTAGCAGAGTAAATAGAAATATTGCAAATAAAATTTTTTCTCTCTTACTTAATTTTCTATGAAATATTTTTTCTTCCATATTTATCTCCTGAAGTATATGCAAAACAATTTTTAATAATTAAATTTAACTTAATTATAGAATATCACATTAATCTATTTTTTATATTAAACAAAACATAGATTTCTAATTATCCTTTTAAATCTCATTAAATGCTCGCAAATCCTTATTCTAAAGGGCTTCGAGCATTTTTACTGTTGGAAGATACTTCACGTTTCCTTATATATTTCCTCATGAATTGACTGTCAGAAGTGGTAAATTAGTAGTAAATTCATCTGTACTACTAAGCAACAAGACGTTCCTGCTGTTTCTTTTTTTCCAAGCGGTTCATCTCTGCCATAGCAGAATCGAATGTAGCATGTGCGTAATAGTTCAGCGTCATGTTTATATTCGCATGCCCCATAATGTACTGCAATGCTTTTGGGTTCATTCCTGCATTTGCATAGTTAGTGCAGAACGTATGACGCAAAATGTGTGGAGTGATATGGGGTAGCTTATCCTCATGATATTTATTGTATTTCTTGACAAGGTTTTTCAACATACCATTGTAATCACTTGCCACTTTAGGATAGTCTTTCCCATTGAGAAAAAGGAAATTACTATAACCATCAATCACAACACATTTACGGTTCTTCCGATTCGCCAGCACTCGCTGAAACGCTTGATAGGCTTCTTCAACCATAGGAACTTGTCGTTCGCCACTTTTAGTCTTGGGAGTTTCAATGTAGTATCCATTTTCAGTATCTCGTAGTAACTGATGGTCTACCTTGACAAGACGATTTTCAAAATCCAAATCTGGAAGTGTCAGACCGCCAAACTCTGAAATACGAAGACCCGTTTTTAAGAGTATCAGGATTTCATCATAATTCTTGCTGTAGGTCTTATCAGCTTTCGCAAAGGATAACAGCTTTTCTTCCTGCTCCGTTGTCAATGCGACTTTAGGAACAGTATCATCATCAATGACGGTATTTAGCTGGAAGTCAAAGGGATTCTTCCGAACACAATCGTCTTCAATCGCAATATAGAATGAAGCCCTTAAAGAACGCTTATAGTTATTGATGGTTTGATAAGCATATCCATCTTCACTCATTCTAATCGCCCATTCTTTAGCGTCAGACGGTTTAATGCTGTCTATGCTCCTTGCACCTAACTTGTCCTTTGTCAAAATATCCATCAGATATTTCCGTCCAGTTTGCGTGCCTTTCTTCACATTGGGTCTTTGAGCATTCTGCTTTGCGTAAAGCTGACAAAGTGTCATTTTCTTTCCTACAACATCAATGCCATCATGAATGTCTTTCAGTAGCTCCGCAACTTTTTCCCGAAGAGGAACACAATCACGCTTTCCTGCTGGTACTCTGTCTGTAGCCACCAGTTTCCATGAGTAGATAAATTGCGGTTCTCCAAATGAATCTACATATTTATATAAGTATCTTCCGTCTTTTCGTTGGCTCTCCCCAGTCTTTAAAATGCGACCTTTATTGTCACGTCTTTTCTCTGACATGGCTTTCGCTCCTTTCCAAAATGGAAAGAGCCTTGATACGACTTAATGCTATTTTATCATATCCAAGACCCTTTGGCGACGCTAGATTGCGTCCAATTTATCAATAATTTTTTCAAACTGTTTTCGCTTTATCTGAATACGATTGCCATTCATAATCAGCCAATCAGCATTTTTATTTTCATCTGCCAAACGACGGAGCTTATTTTCGCCAATACGGAAATACTTAGACGCTTCTTCAATGGTCAGGGTATAACGCTCCCAGATAGGAATATCTGTCTGCTTCATAAAATCCTCCTTTCCCAATCACACGTTAGATTTCATAAAAGTAGTTTTACAAGCAATCGAACAGCTTTAGCAAAGCTCACGGGAGTTCCACCCTTGCACGGTTCTCGTCCAACTGTACTCATTGCCTGCGACGCTTTTAACGCTCGGACTATGACGATACAGGAGTATCATTATTACGATAAGAATGTCTTCGCTGGCAATCCTGCTAAAGATTACTTCTCGGATCACTGACATGAATCGCTCGCTATCTTTACAGGGCAGGTCATGGCGGTCAGCTCCGTTGGCTCTTTTCTTATCGAAATGTATTCGACTGCTGTTATTCAGTTTTCAAAGAACAGATGGCTTGTCAGCCTATCAAAACATACTGAAAGACAATATGCTTTGATGGAATAACAAACCTCCCCAATCGGGAAGTATGGAAAGCTCGTCCGCACTTCCACGAAAAGAGAGATAAATCGGTGCTACTCAATCTCAAATGACAGGATTTTTGTAATCAACCTGGTTTCCATTCGTCCACGTAAGACCTCATCAACGACCATACTTTGATTGCCATATTCATCTTTCATCAACCGTAGAGAGCGTTTAGCAATGTACCCTCTGTAATAATGTAGAATCTGGTTAATCGCTTCTGTATCGCCATCACAAGCCTTTACAATCAATGGGAATGGAATTCTGGAATATTCTTTTCTCATTCTTCGTTTTCCTCCTCCATAAACTTCTTGATTAAGGCTAGTCCACTGGTTCTATGCCGATAGACAGTAGAACGGTTCAATTTCAACAGGTCTGCAATTTCTGAATCGCTCATGTCCATAAAGTAAAACAGCAGTAGAATTTCACGTTTCTTGTCTGGCAACTCACGTAATGCTTCACTCAACAAATCATTTTCAACGCCTACTGATAACCCATTGAGTGTAAAAATCTGAAAGTCAGTTGAATAGTTATCTGTTGTCGCAAACTGGCTAACAAGATAATCGCCAACATCCGAAAAGGACACCTCACGCTTTGCAATCCTTGAAAGATAAAGCATATAATTCTTTCGCTCGTCTTCCATAGCACGTTTACAGATATAGTCAAACTGATTTTCTATTGTGGTCTGAAAAGAAGATGGTTTCATGTTTCTCACCCCCTTTCTGTCTAGGAAAGGAAGTGAGCCTTGCTCGTTTATCTCCTTTCACTCTTAGTCCCAATGTGAAAGGGGGATTTGTTGCATTACTGATAAATAAACTTTGTAAAAAAGTTCTGAATAGCCAAAAAAGCATATAAACAGATTTATTTCTCTGTTTACATGCTTCTGTTATTCTATCTATATGATTTATAAAACCACATTGGTGGACGTACTTATCTATTGCAGATAGACGACTTTTTTTGACAAGAACCCAATGTAAGGAAATTTATTGTATATGATGTACTTCATGGCGACGTTGACCTCCAACAAACCGCCATTTGGAAGTAATATACAATATTTTAACAGCGTAAATAGCACTACCATATAACGGTTTTTTTTATTGGCGTTTAGTAGTGCTTTTTATTAAATATAAACCTATAAACCATATAACACGTTTTTCTATACCTGTTTTTAATTCAGTAGGAACAATAAAATGTATAGAGGTGGTCTACTATGCGTAAAAAAGAAGATAAATATGATTTTAGAGCCTTTGGTTTAGCCATTAAAGAAGCTCGATTGAAACGAGGTTTAACTCGTGAACAAGTGGGAGCATTGATTGAAATTGACCCACGGTACTTAACTAATATTGAAAATAAAGGGCAACACCCCAGCATACAAGTTCTTTATGACCTTGTATCGTTACTTCATGTTTCCGTTGATGAATTTTTCTTACCTGCTAATAACTTGGTAAAAAGCACCCGACGATTACAGATAGAGAAATACATGGATAGCTTTACAGACAAAGAACTATCCTTAATGGAATCTTTAGCCAGCGGTATCAACGAAGCAAGAAACATCGAAGACTAATTAAAAGAATCCATACATAACGGAAAGAGCCGATAAAATGAGATTGTATTAATCTCATTTTATCGGCTCTGCGTCTTTGCGTCTGGCTCTGTAATCACAGTTACTTTGAACTGCTTTATTTCAATTAAATTTTCTTGTCTGCATTTCGGACAATAGAGGGGGAATTTTTTTAATTCAGTATCTTCCCTTATAATCGTGTTTTATTTCCACATACAGGACACAATATCCACTTGTAGTTTATAATAACTATCTCCTCCTTTACACTTTAATTCAAATCTTTATTAAAGAATATTTCATCTTATTTAACAAGAAACCATATTTATATAACAACATAAAATACACTAAGTTATTTTATTGAACATATATCGTACTTTATCTATCCTACTATTTGGACGACGGGGCTGGCAAACAGGTTCACCGGTAGTAACATGGTACCCTTTTAACTCTGTTAAACAAACACTACGTCCATTTGTAAAGAAAGTTAAATCACTACGATATTCTTGAATACATCGAGCAGGGATTTCTCCACTAAGAATGACCTCATTATTTTTCAATTGAGTGTCTACGATGTTCGCACAATATTTAGGAGCATCGTTGTATGCTCGTGAAAGATATTCCTGTGGCGCATAAATTTTAAAACTAAGATATGGCTCTAACAATTCTGTTCCAGCTTTTTTTAAGACTTGTTCCAATACAATAGGAGCAAGCATTCGAAAATCTGCTGGGGTACTAACAGGGCTATAGTATAAGCCA
The DNA here is from genome assembly GCF_000146345.1 of Peptoniphilus duerdenii ATCC BAA-1640. Taxonomy (GTDB): domain Bacteria; phylum Bacillota; class Clostridia; order Tissierellales; family Peptoniphilaceae; genus Peptoniphilus_B; species Peptoniphilus_B duerdenii. The sequence continues at coordinate 1,629,924 of NZ_GL397071.1, forward strand.
TACTTAAAACAGATTTTACAGTCCGTCACATTCCAACCATACAATCCTTGTTCACAGCCATAGCGTATCCCCTCCATAACTGCATTTTGAAACGATTGATTTAAGTATCCAAGAGAAACCGAGCTCTCATACTGTACTCCGCTCCCTAATGGAAGCGGTGCTACAGATAGACCAATGGAAGCCCAGAAAGGATTCGGTGGAACTTCGATGTGAATGGTATACTCTGCTTTTTTTAACGGTCTTTCCATATAAATGACTGTAGGCTCTTTTAGTTCTATCTCCACATGATACTTTTCTTGCAACAGTGCACTAATCACTTCCATTTGTACTTTCCCTAAGAAAGAAAGTATAATTTCATGTGTCGTAGAATCCACGTAATATCGTAGAAGCGGATCACTATCTGAGATTTCCAAAAGGGCATCAAGCAACATTTCTCTCTGTTCAGGTTTACTCGGTTCAACAGTTGTTTGTAGTAGAGGGTGCGGATTTTCAATCTTTTTTCTCTGTGGCAATAGTTTTGTATCTCCAAGAACACTATTTAACTTCAAAAACTCATTTTGCAAAATAACAATTTCTCCAGAATAAGCTCTATCAATCTTACATAATTCACCATTTATTGAAGTATACATTTCTGTAACTTTTATTTTTTCTTTTTCTGATACTCTAACCGAATCTCGTAAATGTAGTACTCCACTATAAAGGCGTATATATGCAAGACGTTGTCTTTTTTTTGTATATTCAATTTTGAAAACATTTCCGCAAAGTTCAGACGGACCTCGATGTGTTGATGAATAAAATTTATTCGTAATCACTTCTATAAGGTTATCAATCCCTATATTGTTTTTTGCACTTCCGTGATAAACAGGGAACAGGGAACAATTATGAAATCTTATGCTTTCCTCTTGTTCGAGTTCCAATGCTTCTAATGATTTACCGGACATATATTTCTCTAAAAGGTCATCGTTTCCCTCTATTACCGTATCCCATTGTTCAGATTCGGTAAAGTTCGTCACACACATATTAGGATACAGTTCTACCTTCTGTTTGATTACAATTTCGGCAGAAAGTTTCTCTTTAATATCCTGATAAACCGTTGATAAATCAATTCCATTTTGGTCAATCTTATTGATAAAAAAGATTGTGGGAATCCCCATTTTCCTAAGTGCATGAAATAATATACGAGTTTGTGCTTGTACGCCATCTTTTGCAGAAATCAGTAGAATTGCCCCATCTAAAACTGATAATGAACGATATACTTCTGCTAAGAAATCCATATGTCCTGGCGTGTCTATGATGTTCACCTTCGTATTTTCCCACTGAAAAGAGGTTATTCCTGTCTGAATTGTAATTCCTCTCTGACGTTCTAAAAGCGTATTATCCGTCCTCGTTGTACCTTTGTCCACGCTTCCTAATTCTGTAATCGCTCCACTGTTATATAATAAGCTTTCTGTTAAGGTAGTTTTTCCTGCATCAACATGAGCTAAAACTCCAATATTAATAATTTTCATGTGATTTTCCTCCATTCAAAAACCCAAAAGGGCATAAAAATCCCAGTGATAAATACTTTTATCACTGGGATT
>NZ_GL397071.1:1631903-1798644 GCF_000146345.1 Peptoniphilus duerdenii ATCC BAA-1640
AAAATCCCAGTGATAAATACTTTTATCACTGGGATTTTTATGCATAACCATAGGTATACAAAGCATACAGATATTCTCTGGATACTTTAGAATCACATGATAAAGGTATTCTTAAACTGGGTACAAAAAACTAAGCCCTCCTAAAAAAGGACATCTAATTATTTGTTCCCGCTATCAAATTGACAGTTTATTTAAGAATACCTTGCCGCATATTTATTAACTCCTTTTAAATAGTCACTTAAATAATAGCACGTAAGAGCATATTTGTAAAGGAATCTCCAATTTTTTATCAAAAAGAGTACATGATTACAAAGTATCTGTAATCATGTACCAATATTTGTTATTTTACAATCTTCCAATTACTCCCGTTCTTTTCAAGTACCAAATCAAATTGAGATACCTGCGTTGCTTTGGTCTGCTGGTCGATATACTCCACTGTCAGCGATACCGTGACTTGATTATCCTTACGATTGTGAATAGGATTTACCAGTTCTTGAAAGATGTACTCTTTTCCGATTGGTTTTAATATCCCGTCATTCACATAGTAGGAAAGTTCACTGGCTGTCGCTGTAGGATAGAGCTTGAAGAACGTCGTTAAAAACTCATTGATTTCATTGGTTGTAATGGAATCAACCGTCCCCTCACTTTCAATGGCTTTTGGTTTATAACTTGATTTCTTAGGTATGTTGGTAATGGTCGGATTCTTAACCAGTACCATATTTCCAGAACCATCTACATAGACACTCACTATATAAGCAGAGTGGACGGTCTTTGTATTTTCTCCCTCTGTAATGAGCTGGTCTACACTGTAGGTTACATTAAACTCATTGTCGCCAGTTGGCTCTACCGTCCATATCTGAAATCCTCTTACAGAAGACGATACAGGAATATCTTTGCGTACTGTATCAACATTGAGAGCTTGAAGTTCATCTGTCAGATAGCCTTTTAGACTTTCCATTCGATTATCAATGGACTTATCGGATTGCTCCCATGAATAGTAGACTTTCGCAAAGTTCTCTACAAAATTTTCTACATGATGAGTATCAACGTATTCCTTTTCTATGATAGTTGTTTCGTGAATAGTATGAGTATCTATAGCTGTAAAGTGCTTGAATATCGCAAAGCTGAAACTAAGCCCTAAAAGTACCCACAAGGCAATCACAACCTTTTTATGAGGATTGACCTTATAGTAGACACGAGGTTTCTTTTCCTTTGGTATCTGTTTTTCTTTATTCTGATTTTTTCTAAATTTCATCATTAAATCTTCCTTTCTCATTGTTTGATTCGTCCTGCTCCCACTAAATGCTGTTGCCAGTAGGGGCTTGTTAAGTCGGCATAACCGATTGGGTCGCCTGCATGAAACATACGGTTATTGCCAAGGTATATCCCAACATGAGTAATATAAGAGCCAGCGTTATAGGTAGAATGAAAGAAAACCAAATCGCCAGCTTGTGCTTCCGATAGTGGGATATGCTGGGTCACATCATATTGCTGTTGTGCGGTTCGTGGTAAGTTAATTCCAGCTTTTCCATACGTCCATTGTGTCAGTCCGCTACAATCAAAAGAAGTAGTCGGGGAAGCTCCACCGTAAACGTATCGCCAGCCCTCATATTTCAGTGCTTCGTCCATGATGGCTTGTACCGTATCATCATCAAACTCTGTTGTGACAAGATACTGCGTTACCAGTTGCACATAAAACATATTGCCATAGTTGTATCGCCAGCCCCCATTGATAGGTATGGCTATGGGATTGGGGTAAGACACTTTTTCGCCACCTGAATACTCTTTTGAGAAACTTTGAGCCAGTTCAAAGGTATATTTATTTCCACGATTAGCCACATACCCTAAGAAACCACCACCATAATTGTAGGACTGGATAACCGATTCTAAATCTACACTGAGCCTTTCGCTACTGGCTAATAATTCACTGAAATACTTCACACCTTGCTTAATGGATTCTTCTGTACTCAATGAATTAGGTGGAAGACCGAGGGATTCCGAGGACTGCATAACATCTTCCGCAGTACCGCCCGATTCCACCTGTATAATCGCAAGAAGTATGTTGACATATTCTTCAACGCCATATTCTTTGGCATATTTTTCTACCATAGGCTTATGAGCCAGCACTTCTGCGGAAACATTCACACCTCCATAATGAATATTGGAAATTCCGCTGTCCTGTTCATCTGAAAATAAAATGGCAACAAACAGAAGCAGTGAGAAGACCATCAAGAATAATCCAGAACCACCAATCACTAAAGTTTTCAACTTCATGGTTTCTTACCGACTTTCTTAATGGTGGCGGTTTTGATTGGTGGTCTACTTCTTGTATTTTGTAGTGGTACTCTTTGAACAGTAGACGGACGTTCTTTTGTGATTGGACGTTGTGAAGTTCTATCTGCTGTAGTGGTTGAAGTTGCTGGCTTTTGAACGGTTTTTTCTTGAACGGTATTGCCTTGGCGTTCCACTTTTGGACTTGAAAAATCGGACTTAACTGCTGGACGCTCTTGTTTGGCTTGTTGAGATTCCTTATATGAAGTCTGAATATTAGACTGTTTTGAGGTCTGTTCATCATGATATTGTTCTTGTCTTGTAGTCGGTCTTTCATGAACAGAAGAAGCAGGCTGTTTTTTCTGTTTGACCTGTTCCATTTCAGAGCGACGCTTCGCAATGGTTTTTCGCCTTTGTTCCTGCTGTTCCTTGCGTCCACTGGCTCTGTCCGCTTTGGTTTGAGAAATACTACTGGTTAAATCACGGACATTCTCTTTTACTTTGGATTTTCCTTGATATACTGCATATCTTGCATTGGTCGGCAAATCTTTAACCTGTTCTTTCAAACCACTAGCAGTGTCTACCATTCTGTCTTTGGTATCAGCTACTGTACCGATGGTTTGACCGATACGTTTTCCAAGTGTTGATTTTTCCTTTCCGTCTGGTCGGGAGTGATCTGCTTGTGTCCTTGCAGAACTCCCCGAACCCGACTGTCCTTTTTTACCTGTAACAATGGCAGACCCAGCCCCTAGAGTAGTCATGGAACGTCCAAGTTTCCGCTGTAGACGGTGCATGTGAGCGTGCATAAGCATACGAGGTTTTCTCATCACACGACTTCCCACACTTTGAGAATCGTTACTCTGTAGAGAAAACATACTCATTAAATCGCCCAGCTTGAAGTAGATTCCTGCAAAGGTCACAATCTGTAGAAAAGCAATCAAAAAGAACGGATAACCAGCCGATAAGGTATAGAGCATGGTTGAAATACTAAATGCTGTCGTAATAATCAATGTGATTCCAGCTCGTGTCAAAATGGTATTAAAGAGCTTTGTTATGGCTCGTTTTGACATACCATCAAATGATGGAATCATGCTTAAAATAAAGCTCACAGGCAGAAACATAGCATAGATGATAAAAAGTACCTGCGAGAAAATCATGATTCCTGTTAATAGGAATACAAATATGGAAATCCCAATATTGAAGACAAATAGGAAGAAGACTGTACCTAAACGGTTAATGGTCTTTGTAATGGTTAGATTGGTATTGCTTCTGTCTTCAATTTCTTCCGCAACAATTTTTTCTCTGTCTTCGCCATTGTTGGAATCTGGGCTGGTGGAGAGCAGGCTTTCCACACGGTCAATACCGATACTTTCAATGTCTGAACTGTTGTATTGAAGCAGTAGCCACGGTTGCTGAACCTGTATGGAAAACAGGCTATCTCTGATTAAGTCCACGCTGTCCTTGCCTTGACTATCGGAATGGGGCATGACAATCTTCGTGCCAAGTGATAAACTGGCATTACTGATGTCTGATGAAAAGTCATTGATTTTTTTAATGTAGTCGGGAGCGTAGGCAATAAAGGAAGCCGATAGGATAAACACCAGCACAAAATTCATAATGGCATGAATTGCCTTTGTGGTTTCTCTCTTTATCAGTCCCGTATAGGCAACATAAACCCCAAGAACCAAAATCAAGTGTAAGAGGAATCCAACATAGAAACCCTCTGTTGAAAATCCGTTTGCACTCACACCAGCTAAGGTCTGCATATTCTTACCAATGGAATCTGCTGTAGCGGAAATGAAGTCTAAGGAATAGGCTTCCTGTACTAAGTAACCTGTCGCATTGGAAACATACAAACTGATTGTCCAAATAAAATTGGTAATGGCATATAGTCCATACATGACCTGTTTTCCAATCCCGTCCGACCAGTTCCACGGAAGCCAGCCCCAGCTATTATCCACATAAAAATCCAGTTGATAGTTTTCAAGTGGGTATCGGCTGTATTCATTTGCCACATTGACCGTATCATCTACCAAGCCCGCAGCTTGAACCACCGTTCCCAGCATGGCTAAAAGAAAAATGGCAATCACAAGTGTGAAAGCCACTGTCATTGCCACTTTACCTAGACGTTTCAGCGTCCAGTTTGATTTTATTCTGTTTACTATTGATGGTTTCACATTTACACCTCTTTTCGCACAGGTGGTCTGGTATCAAAGGCATGGAGCAGTTCTTCAAATACAGGGTGGAACTGTATCACACCGACACGACCATATAAATCACTGATAAGGCATTGCCCGTTTTCCAAATCACGCAATCGCTTCTGATTGTTTTCGTCCTCTGGGTCTACACCAAAAAAGGCTAAGGTCTTTTTAATCTCGTTAAGGTCAGTGGAACGAAATGCAAATTTTAAGCCGAGGTTATTTTTCAGTTTTTCATCTAAGAGGTCGTCTGTATTTTGGGTCACGAAATATACCCCAGCGTTCATAGCACGACCAGCCCGAACCAGCTTCATAGATAGTGTTTTTCCTTGTGCTACCTGTAAAAAGCTCCACGCTTCGTCTAAGTCAACAATTTTAAAAATGCTTCTGTCTGTATGGATAAAGTCTAACGCAAAGGTACTAATGACAATCAGCATTGCCACCGATAGTAACTCCATTGTGGTATATTCCTCAAAGGAGGTTTCTTTATCGGGAAGTACCAAGTCGGCAACCTGTATGATGTTCAGTTGTTTTTCAAGACTGATAGACTGCTCCACATATCCATCACTAAAGAGCAGATGTGCAAAGTCATAGTCTGTAAAACTTTCGATATGGTCGGCTATGCTGGTGCTTATTTGAGTTCCCTCAACCCGTAATTCCTCAATCACTTTCAGAAGACCTCGCACTTCACTATTAGTTACAGCACGAATGGCTTTTCGTAGAACAGGGAAACGGTCAGAATCTCGTGATGAAATCCCCGTAAGGAACGTCAAAATGTCGATTGCCAGTGATTCAGAATCTTTGGGATTTTTCATAATCACGTAAGGGTCAAGTAAGCCTTTATTTTTCTCATCAGAAGTCAGATTGACAATATTAATTTCGTGAGCGATTTCTGGCAAGGTTTCTTTCCATCTGCCACGTTCCGCTTTCGGGTCAACAATCACTGCTTGTGCCCCATAAAGCACTGCATAATAGACGATAAGGTTATTCGCAAAGGATTTTCCACCGCCTAGCGAACCTACAAAGGCAGACGCTAATGCATTGGTTACTGAACCCTTAACCCCTTGACTGGCAAGAGCAGGTTTGAGGTAGACATTGCGTCCTGTATCTAAGCTATAGCCAACATAAATACCCTCATTTTCGCCAAGCATTTGAGTAGCACCGAAACCAAGTCCAGCTAAGAAATCAGAGGTTACATACTGAATATAGTCATTCATATAACGCTTGCTTGATGGTAAAAATTCTTCATGTAAGCCCAGCATATCTCCAAATGGTCGTACCAACTTGACACTTAAATCGTCATAAAAATCTTTCACTTCATTACAACGACGTTTCAATTCGTCCAAGTCATTTGCGGAAACACGCACCACATAAGAGAGCTTATACATGGATTCCTTGCTTTGGTCTAAATTATTTTCCAGCTCATTGACACTTTCCAGAGCTTCCGCCACATTAGAGCTGGTTTCGTTATCACTTTGCCATGCGTGGTTATCTAGGTCTTTTAGTTCTTTCTTTTTATTACGAACGGTGCTTAGTGCTTTACGGTTTGCCACGATTTCCACATTCATAGAAGTATCAATCGGGAATGTAAATTGCTGTTGCTGGTAGTAGAAGATTTCAGAGGACGGAAAGTCCAATTCGCCGACAATGCTGTTGATGGTAAAGTACGCCACATAGACGGTTTCGTCTTCCTGTTGAATTTTTAGGTATCGCTGTTTTTCTTCCACCAGACAACGGGTCGGTTTAATAAGGTCATAATATTTAATCAGCGTTTCATTATCCAGCTTCTTCTTTGATAGATGGTACTCATAATCTTCATAAGCTGTACCTGTCTGTCCATAAAGATGTTCAATCAGATAGCCGAAGTCGTCCTTATCCAGTCTACGGATTTTGAAACGACGAGAGATTTTATTTTCCAAGAGCTTTTCCATCTTCTGAAAACGCAGGATTTCATCATTACTCATGCTGACAAAATCGCCCATTAGCTTATGGTTCACATCATAGACAAAATCAGACAAAGCATTTTTGGCTTCAACGGTAAGACTTTTCATAGAAAACTCTTGATCGTTGAGAAGCAACTTAAAGCCGATAAAGAAGCGGTAGTCCACTTGATTTTCGCCAATCATGGATATTAAAGCGTCTGTCTGTTGGTCGATTTTGTCATAGGCAATTACTTTGAGTTTGCCAGTTACTTCCTCTTTGGAACGTTCTTGTGCAGAACGTATGCTGGATTCTGTACTGATTTGTAGAGCATGAATCTTGCCATCACGATTTTGTGCGATAAGCTGTCTGAAAGAATCATGCACTTGTATTTTCTGTTCTGGACTTAGGAATGAGTAATTGTAAGGAATAAGCTCATAATAGGCGTAACATTCGCCATCTTTATTCCAGACCAGATTATTTTCAATGTATTTAATTGGATATGCCATAAAATTCACTCCTAACTGTCGTAATGGCTTCTTGTGGCTGGTTTCTGCCAAGGGTTACTTTTTTCCCTGCATAGGTCAGCTTTGGTCGCAGTGCATAAGCAATGACAGACTTCAAAAATCCATAAGGCTTTTTACCATCAAAGGTTTTTGTAGACATAAACCATGTGAAAGCCACAGGAATTCCAAAATATTTGAGAAATGCTCCCTCAATCATGGAAAGAGGTGGCAAGTTGCCAAGTATCATAACCGCAAACAGTGACACGACAAACCACGTCATTTGCGTAAAGGTTATGGGAAACGGAAGTCTAAAATCGTTGATGGAGTACAGCACTTTCTCAACAGACCAAATACTGGTATAGCTTCGTATTTTCTTCATAGAATCAATCCTTTCAATAGACGATTTCAAAAATCCCATAATTGGTTGTGATAAAAGTTCCCGAAATTTCTAAATCACGACCATAGGATTCGTAATCAATATAGTTTTGAAGACTGGTTGGCACTTCGCCCAATACTCCAGTTTCTTCAATGTAGTAACGTGCGACATCTGCCATATCATCACAATCCGAGTGAATGATAATATCCTCTTGATGTTCGCTTAGTTCCTCAATACTTGAAAAATGAGTGAGCAGAGCAGATAGCTCGGATTGTAGTTCCTCTGGCAACTCCGATACCATTTCCCATAGGCGATTGAGTTCGCCAATAGAAGTGTATTCGTCAACCGTAAAGGGTAACTCATAATCGTGAATGGCGTATTCCTCGTATTCATCATTCAAGCCGATTTTCTCTTTGACTTCTTCAAAATCAATGGGAAAGGTAAACCAAGCACCGACTAATTCTCCTTCATTGTATTTACCTAAGTTGGCAATATAGACTTGCATATCGTCCATGTGTTCACGTCCTTTCTTTGTAGAGATTCAAAAATCCCTACCGCACTTCGTTTGGTGTACCATTCTTTTGCGGAACATAAGAAAACCACTTATATTCCACAAAATAACGGTTTAATTTAAGCACCGATAATGCGATTAAATAGCTCTAATAAAATGTCTTTTACTCCAGCAGCGTTGAACACCAAGCCCACCGCAATAATCGCAATGATGAGAAAGCCAATCAGTTTACTAAACTCACGCTTGAAGCCAAGATACAAGCCAATTACAACGATTGCTAAAAGTACCAGTGATTGAGCATTTGATAGAAACCAGTTATAAAGGTTTTGTCCAAAATTCATAAAAATGTTCTCCTTTCTGTATGCAGTGAATTTGTATTTAAGTTATTTTTTTGTCGTTATCACGTCCTGTTCTTTTACCGACTGTTGCTTTAAAATCTGCTTGTGTCGGTCTGTCAGTTTCGCATGGTCGAGAATGTCTTTCACAACCTGCGTCTGGTTAATTTCATCAAGTGTAATAGCAACCTTTAAGGTCGGGGCGACTTGATGAGATAGCCAGTTTAGTGTCCTTTGGAAAGAGTAAGGCTCTGGTTTTGTGGTTAGCTTTAATCGTTCACGATTGTTTCCAATAAACCATGCCCATTCTTCATTGAGTTTCCAATCGGAACGTGCTTTTGAATCGTCCTTATCCACAAAGCGGATATACCGATTGATAATCTTAAAAGCTGTATGCTCTGGATTATCATAGACAAGTAAATCACGTACTGCATAATAGGCACGCTCATTTTTTAGTCGGATTTCAAAACGGTTTTTAACCTCTGCGTCTTCAATGGGAATATCATTTTTCTTGTACTGCTCATAGTCCTTTTCATAGATACAGAAATAGACTTCGCTTTGTAATGAACCGATATAAAGCGTGTTTCCCATACATTCCTTTTCATCTTTGCGTACCAGTTCGCCACTGCGATAGCTCTTGAAACTGCGGAACACCGAAATACACTCTTCCTGTAGGCATTTTTCCGTCAGTGTGGGAATATTCAAAATCCCTGTTTTATCGTTGATGGCAAGGTCAAGGCGTTTCATCACGCCACCAGCCACCAAAGCGTCCATAAAGAACTCATACCAGCTTCTTTGTTGTGCTAGAAGATAGCTTTCAAATTGTCTGCACCCACGACCTTTTAATTCCACCAGAACACCTTTGTCTATCTCATGAGAGCAGAGAACGAATATATCGCCTAAGGCATAATGTTCTGAATAAGAATAAAAGCCATAGTCTTCATGAAGAAAATAGGAAAGTTTCAATTGCAATATTTCTTCAACCACATGCTGTACGTCCATTGTGGGAAAGCGAATCCTTACATAGTCAAAGAGCATTTCAAGTGGGGCATCGGGATTGAAGCGTTCCAGAGTTTCCCAAAGGGATTGTTGCAACTCGTCTGATGGCTTAACCTTGCCAGTTTCAATGTCGCTAAGATATTGCCTTGTAATGCCTGTAGCAATAGCCAGTCGGTTTTGAGATAGCCCATAAGCCAACCGTTTTTCCTTTAAATGCTGTATCAAAGTTTGTTCATTCAGTTAAATCCCTCCAATTAAAAAAGGTATGTCAACTATTGAAGCTCATTTGACATACCACGAAATTTTCTAAACTCCTTGTAACCAAAGAATTTTCTGCTATTTTTTTGACTGTTTCCTGTCGATTTGTACCCCCCTGTTAGATACGGGGGGTTAGGTGCTGGCGTGGCTATCGCCACACCAGCCAGCAAGATCAGTCCACACCTGCGACTTTCGCTTCGCACGTCGCCTGCGTGGACTGTCTGCTGTTGGTTAGTTTTTTTATTTCCTCCAAAAAGTCATGACCTTTTGGTACTAAGGGAGTGTAAAATTCTGATATGACACTTGTTCCCACATCAACATAGCCACGACCTTTGATTTGTTTTAAGAAGAAATCTTTTTGTACATCACTGCCAAACATCATGCCATAGCCCATTTCAGACATTCTTCCAAGTGCCACTCTGAAATTAAACTGGTCACGGATTCCGTCGCCTAAATATTTTGCGTCTGGACGTTGACAAGCCAGTATTAAAAAGAAGCCAGCTTGACGACCTAACATGACAATCTGTTTGAGCTTGTTTAAGACTGCGGTATTTTCTTTATTTCCCAGCATTTCCATGAAAGCCACGTATTCATCAAAGATAAGAAAGTTTGCAGGAAGTCCTAAGTAGGCATAGTTCTCGCCAGTCTTATAGTTTTCCATCTCTTTCATAGCTTCACTTCGTGCCATCATTTCATCATAGAAACGGTCAATGCAGGAGAGCATATCTTCTTTTCTGTAGTAGACATTCCCCATCACAGAGCCTAAGTCGGCAAGGTCGGCGTTCTTTGGGTCAAGAATATAGAGCTTAGAATCTGTATAAAGCAAGGCTTCAATCAGTGTCAGTATAAAGTAAGTTTTACCGCCACCTGTACCACCAGCTATGAGCATGTGAGGGAGCTTGTCATATTCCCACCATACGTTTTCCATCAAGCGTAGTTTGCCATCTTTGGCTTGGACTTCATCAATAGAAATACGACTGGCGATGGTGTCATAGAGCAGGGTATATTCCACATAAGAATCTTTTAACTCTTTATCCGTCAGCTCACAGTACAATCCGCTTTCTAATTTCTTTTCCAAGTGTAGGAGCTGGTCTTGATATTTTCCTAGCGTGATTTCCACTCGCATCTGTATTAAACCATCTTTAAGGCGATAAAATATTTTGGGAAAGTAGGTTATCTTTTCCTTAGTACGACTGGACGAATCTTTGAAGAAGCCATCTGTTTTGACCTGTTCCGATTCATACCACTTGTTTTCAAGTACCATCTTAGCCAGCTTTTGACGGTGGTACAGTTGTTTTACTGTATCATATCTATATCTTTTGAATAGAAATGCCACCAGCAAGCAGACAAGAATTGCGACACTAACACTAATAACTAAATAGGGAATGTGAATCTTGTCTACTTGTGATAGGTTAAAGTCCTGCCAGTTAATCTGCTGGATTGTCTTCACATGAAACAGTCCGATAACCAGCAGGAAAATTGGCAGTAAGGACGCTACTGTAAAATGAAAGACTAAATCCTTGTCACTTGGGCGAATCCTTTTACCACGAATGCCAAACTGTTTCATGCGGGATTTCCTCCTTTCTCTCTAGTGGAAGTAGCATGACTATTTATCCGTGGCTGGCTCTTTTTTAGGTTGTGGCTGATTTTTAAAGGTACTGGAATCTTTCGTCAATACAATATCGTCTGCCTTGATATACCAGTCAACATCTGCCCCTCGGAAGGTAGCGGTAGCGACGGTATCTGCAACTGGATTGATGATTTCCACTTTTGCGTTATAGTCAAACTCTTTCAAAGGAACACTGGCAGGAATACTCACTTGAATCATACGTCCTTGCCCTTTGGATTTTAAATCATAGGTACGTTCTTTGATTTCATCTGAAACCGTACCGTCGTCATTTTGGATTCGTACTTCACGACGGAGTGCTGAAAACTTTAATTCTCCAAATGTAGCGTCTTTATCTAATACAATGCCATTAGGTAATCTCATCATTTTTCCTCTCTTTCTTTATTCTTTTATCATGTCGTCCGCATGTAAAAGGTAATTTGTGAATCCACGAGTACCAATTTTATAGCCCTCTGCGGTAATACGTGGATTGACTAACATTACACGTTCCTCAAAGCCGAAATGTTTTTCTCCAGCTTCAGCAGGAAGCACCACCACAATATCATCTGCTCTTTGAACGTCAGAATAGAGGTTGTAGCTTCGAGATAAGACAGTTAATTGTCCGTTGATTCTTCGCTGTTCTACTTTATCCTCGCCAGCAAATTCTAAATTGCCAAATGTTTTTTCCATGTTGGGAATCACAAATTTAAGTTCCATATTTTTACCTATCCTTTCTTTTTATTGTTTGATAAATCTTGTTTGTTTGATGGTCTTAAAGGGAGGGGAGCGACCTTTTGATTCTTGATTTTCTGTTTTCATAAGTTCACTTCCTTTCAAATATTGGGTAAAAAAATAGACACCTCATTTTTTGAAGTGTCTACCTATTAAATATTCAATTTTATTGGAAGTATCTTTGTATCTTCACTTTTCAAGGATAAATCGTCGTATCAAAGCTCATTCATAAGTAGTAAATTAGTAGTAAATTGAGTGGTTTTGACCTTGATAAAGTGTGATAAGTCCAGTGTTTATGCGGATAATTAGATTTTTATACTGTTTTTGTAAAAAAAAAAGAATCAATGATCAATTGACTCTTTCCATTAAGAAATAGAATGATACATCTAGTATCTCTATCTTATTATCTTCTTTTGTAAAGCTTAACTCTTTAAATATAATCTTATAATTTAATCCATCTATACTTCCCTTATACGCTAAATCATTTTGGTTTATTATTGAGTTGTCTTTTTTTAATGCTATATATTTCTTAGCAATGTCATTTAAATTAATTTCCTTACTAACTTCGCTGCCTTTAGTTTTTTTTGTAATAATTATGCTGTTATTTTCACCATATATCTTTATATTATTGTCATCATACAAAGTTTCGCCATTATAGTAGTCTTTGGAAATAAAGCAATCATACCCAGTAGTATCTATTGCCTCATCATCTGAAATATTTGCAACTTCATAACAATTATTGTAAGCTTCTATATTTTCATTAAAACCAAAGGTCCTTTCAAAATTAGAATCATAGTTTCTGAGTAAATCTATATCTTTTGGCTCAAAGTAATCATTTAAATAATTAACTATGGAAATAATCTCTTTTTTATCATCATTAGAAATATTATTATTAGCCACAATTTTGCCGCCAACCAACATTTGATTTTTTATTAGTAGATTTTTAAGCCTTTTATTTTGCGAAATTGCACTAATATTATAAGCTGATACTGGTCCTATAGAGCTAATTAAAACAATTATAGAAAATAAAACTATAATTGTCATATTTGAACTGTTTTTAACGAAAATATAGTATAACATTGAAAGTAGAGAGAAAAATCCTAAAGCCACCACCAAGTATCTGTTTATTGTAAAACCATATTGATTTATTCTTATATATATTGAATAAAACATAAAAAGTATTAATGGTAAACTAAGTACAGGCTGAATTTTTTTAAAATTCTGACCTATATTTCCCCTTGTCTTGGCAGAAATAAATATAACAAATGTAGTAAATATAGAAAACCAAAGTACTAAATTTATAATTATTCCTTTTGGCAATGTCATAGTAAATACTATTTTAAAGAAATACGCATAAAGTATAAGTGTGTATAAATATATTAAAGGTATAAATATGTTGTTTACCAAGATATTAATTTCTTTTGAAACTTCATAATCATTAAATGACTTTTGAATAATTGGAAAATCACTTAAGAAAAAACCTAGATTCAATGGGATAAATACTATTAATTCCAATGAAAGTAAATGTTTATAATCCATATTTAAGTCAAACAATTTATTTAGACTTACAAAAAATATTAATAGCCCTATGCCTATTGTCATAGAATATATAATAGATGCAATAAGCTGAAAATTTACATTAAGTACATAAGGTATAAAGTCTTCAAAATAATTTAATTTTGAAATAAAAAATATAGATATTATTAAAAATGCCATACAACCTATATAAATATATAATGAATTGTATCTAAACTCTTTATTCAAATAAAATATGTTGAGATACATTCCAAAAATTGCGGGCAATGAGAGCAGATAAGATGACGCCTTCAAAAGGCTCACATTTTTAAATGAAAATTTATCTTTTTTACTGAAGATTATACCTTCAAGAAATAGTTTTATGTTTAGATATAAAGCTGTTGCAAAAATAAAGAAGAATCCAAGTTTTGCATTATTTTTTATTCCTTCATTTCTCTGTATAGACAATATGAAAAATACAGTTGAAATTATTGAAAATATCATAGGTAGTGGAAATCTTTCTATTGCTTTTCTGGAGCTTAAGAATTTTTCTTTTAGATGATAAAATGGTTTCATAAAACCTCCTACTGTAATAATAATTTAAAGAGTTTTTCAGTTCAAGAAATTTTTTAAATTGTAATCTCTCTTTTATTATTTTGTAATCATTCTGATTCTAATCCCCAGTCAAAAGATGTTTCAACAGCTTTATGCCATCTCTTTATCTTCTTTTTTCTTAAATCTTCTTCCATGTTTGGAGTAAATGTGGCACTAGATTCAGTTTTATTTTTCAAGTCATCTATATCTTTCCAAAATCCTACCGCTAGTCCCGCAAGATAACATGCACCTAGAGCTGTAGTTTCAGTTACCTTTGGTCTTTTTACTTCACATCCTAATATATCAGATTGAAATTGCATCAAGAAATTATTATTTGATGCTCCTCCATCAACTTTTAATAATTTAAGTCCATGCCCTAGATCTTCTTCCATTGCATGAAGAACATCATAGGATAGATACGCAATTGATTCCAAGGTTGCTCTAATCAAATGATACTTAGTTGTACCCCTTGTTATACCTACAACTGTTCCTCTTGCGTATTGGTTCCAATAGGGAGCTCCTAAGCTTGTGAAAGCTGGCACTACATAGCAATCTAATGTATCTTCAACTTTTCCAGCCATATATTCTGAATCTTCAGAAGAGTCAATGAGACGAAGTTTATCCCTTAACCATTGAATAGATGATCCAGCAACAAATATAGATCCTTCAAGCGCATAATTTACCTTTCCATCTATTGACCAAGCAATAGTGCTTAGTAGTCCATTCTTACTCCTTACAATTTTATCTCCTGTATTCATAAGCAAGAATGCTCCAGTTCCATATGTGTTCTTAGCTTCAGCTTCATCAATGCAGAGTTGTCCAAAAAGTGCAGACTGTTGATCTCCTATTGCAGCTGCAATCGGAATCTCTTGACCAAATATTTTTTCGTTGGTATAACCATATATTTCCATAGAATTTTTAACTTCTGGAAGAATATTCTTAGGAATATTTAAAAGTTCTAAGATATCATCGTCCCATTTCAATGTATTTATATTGAAAATCATCGTTCTAGATGCATTTGAGTAATCGGTAACATGCACTTTTTTATCGGTGAGCCTATATATTAAGTATGAATCGATAGTTCCAAACATTAGGTCTCCATCTTCTGCTAACTTCCTTGCACCTTCAACATTATCTAGAATCCATTTTATCTTCGTAGCTGAAAAATATGCATCTATAATAAGACCTGTCTTTTCCTTTATCATATCCTCATAGCCATTTGCTTTTAGTTCGTCACAATATGAAGAAGTTCTTCTACATTGCCAAACAATCGCATTATAAATTGGTTCTCCAGTCTTTTTATTCCATAAAACTGTAGTTTCCCTTTGGTTTGTTATACCTATTGAAGCTATTTCGTCTGCTGAAATTCCTGCCTTGTACATTGCCTCAATAGCTGTACCTAGTTGAGTTGACCATATTTCGTTGGCGTCGTGTTCTACATAACCAGGCTTTGGGAAATATTGAGTAAATTCTTTCTGTGCAGATGAGACAATTTCTCCATTCTTATCAAATATTATTGTTCTACTGCTGGTAGTACCAGCATCAAATGCCATTATATATTTTTTCATTTATTACCTCTAAAATACACATCCATCAGATAAAGACCACAAGCTGGAGCTGTCATGCCTGCAGAAATTCTTTCTTTTCTAACAAGAGCTTCTTTCGTTATTTCTGGGCTTTTATTTTTACTGGATATTTGAACAGAAGTTCCAACTATTATCCTCACCATGTTTTTTAAAAAACTCTTTCCATAAAAATCTATATTTATAACATCTCCAACCTTATTAACTTCTATCTTATGAATAATTCTAATAGTATCTTTTACCGTGGCATATCTTCCCATAAAAGATTTGAAGTCATGTTCTCCAACTAAATAAGAAAGAGATTTTTCTAAAATTTCCATGTCAATCTTATGTGGATACTGCCATGCACGATTTTCAAATAATGCATTCCTATATTTGTTGTTATAGATAATATAACGATAGAACTTTCCTTTAGCACTATAACGAGAATGGAAATTATCATCTACATATTTAGCTTCCACCACAGATATGTCTGTTGGTAGATGGTAGTTTATTACCTTTGGCAAGTTTCCAATATCAATCGTAGATTCAGTATAAAAATTTGCATACTGACCGAAAGCATGCACTCCACTATCAGTTCTTCCTGAATAAAAAAGTTTTACAGGATGCTTTACAGTGTTTTCAACGGCTTTAGTTAGCACTTTTTCAATGGTTCTACCTCTATCCTGCTTTTGAAATCCGTAGAAATTCGTTCCATCATAAGTTATTTTTATTCTTATATTCATAATTATCTCATTAAAATACTAGCAGCAATAATCGCTGAATAAAATATAAGTGAAATTATAAATAATAAAATATCAGAAGATTTAATTACAGCTTTATTTAATTTTGTTCTACCTTGACCACCATTATAGCATCTAGATTCCATAGCTGTCGCCAAATCATCGGCTCTCCTAAAAGAAGAAATAAATAATGGTACCAAAAGTGGAACTAAATTCTTAGCTCTATTTATAACATTTCCAGATTCAAAGTCCGCTCCTCTTGCCTTTTGAGCCTTCATTATCTTATCTGTTTCTTCGATAAGTGTCGGTATAAATCTAAGAGCTATAGTCATCATCATAGATATTTCATGAGCTGGAAGCCCAACAACTTTCATAGGTTTTAATAGAGATTCAATACCATCAGTTAGCTGTATTGGAGAAGTTGTAAGGGTAAGGATTGATGAACCCCAAACCAAGAGTACTATTCTTGTAGATGTAGTTGTAGCAAGCACTAGGGATTCTTTTGTCACTGTTATAAATAAAAAACTAAATAAAACAGTTCCACCTACAAAGAGTAAGTTAATTACAAATGTAATTAAAATAATCCATCTAAGAGGTCTTAACCCTTTAAATACAGTTTTAAACTTCAAACCACTAGCTATTGTAACTATGGTTAAGAAAATAATTTGCGGAATAAATAGGTAAAGATTCTTTACAAAGAATAATTGCACTATAAAAAACATTACAGATAGAATCTTTAATCTAGGATCATATCTATGAATTTTTGATTCTCCTGGATAGTATTGTCCCAAGTTTATATCTTTAAGCATTTTTACCTCCAAGTTTAGATAGTAAATCTTTTTTCAAAACATCAATATCCAGTGTTGGATCTACGTGTATTCCTTTTTTTTCAAGTTCCTTTATAATTTCTAGAACCATAGGAATTCTTAATCCTATTTTTTTAAGATCCTCAGCTTTTTCAAAAATCTTTAAAGTTTCATCATCAAAAGTAAGTTTACCATGATTCATTACTAACACTCTATTAGCAAACTTTGATATATCTTCCATTGAATGGGATACTAGAACTATTGTAATTCCCTCTTTATGGAGCTCGTTTATTTCACTTAATATTTCATCTCTACCATAAGGATCAAGTCCAGCAGTAGGTTCATCAAGGACTAATACTTTTGGTTTCATAGCAAGCACACCTGCTATAGCAACTCTTCTTTTTTGTCCTCCAGATATTTCAAAAGGACTTTTTTTTAGCATTCTTTCTTCAAGTCCTACGCATTTTACAGCATACATGACTCTTTCATCTATTTCTTCGCTTGATAAGCCTAAGTTTTTTGGACCGAAGGCAATATCTTTATATATGGTTTCTTCAAATAGTTGATATTCTGGATATTGAAACACTAAACCTACCTTTTCGCGAATCTTAATCATATTTGTTTTTTCTGCGAATAACTCTTCTCCATCCACAACAATTTTTCCGGAAGTAGCTTTTAAAAGTCCATTCAAATGTTGAACTAATGTCGATTTACCAGAACCTGTATGTCCGATTAATCCGACAAAATCTCCAGAATTTATGCTTAGATTAATGTTTGATAGGGCCTTTTTTTCATAAGGAGTTCCTACCGAATATATATGATTTAAATTTTCTATTTCAATAATTGCCATATTTCATCCACCAAATCATCAACATTTAAAACTTCTTCTATATTGATTCCATTAATCTTTAAAAAATGAGACACATCTGTAGCATGAGGGACATCGAGTCCAATCTTCTTCATCATCTCAACATCTTTAAATATCTCTAAAGGAGTACCTTCCTTTATTAGTTTTCCTTCTTCGACTAAAAATATTCTATCGGAAAGTTTTGCCTCTTCCATAAAATGGGTAATTAGAATTATTGTTTTTCCTTGTCTATTTAATTCAATAAGAGCATTCATTACTTCTTCTCTTCCACCTGGATCAAGCATAGCTGTGGGTTCGTCAAGAATAATATAATTAGGATGCATTGCAAGAATTCCAGCTATCGCAACCCTTTGTTTCTGTCCTCCAGAAAGAAGGTGCGGCGCAGACTTCCTATATTCATACATGCCAACAGATTTTAAGGCACTATCCACCCTTTCTCTTAGCTCAGGCATCTCAATTCCCAAATTTTCTGGTCCAAATGCTACATCTTCTTCAACTATTGTAGCTACGATTTGATTGTCAGGATTTTGAAAAACAACTCCAGCCTTTGACCTAATATTAAAAATATTGTCGTCTTCTTTAGTATCCATCCCATCTACTAATATCTGTCCATCAGTAGGAATAAATAGTCCGTTCATAAGTTTTGCAAGAGTTGATTTCCCTGATCCATTGTGTCCTAGAATAGAGACAAACTCCCCACTTTTTATATTTAAAGAAACATCTTTAAGAACATACTTACTGTCATCTTCATATTTGAAGCTTACATTTTTTACTTCTATCATTTTTCACCATTTTCATACTGGATAATTAAATAATATTATTTTAAAAAAGCCAAGTTCCCTTGGCTTAGTAATTTTTAAATTTTAATAATAGTATTATAGATTTATCCAAGATTCATCTTTTATGTCTTTTTTCCAAGCTTGTAGTTTTTCAAGATCAGAGTGTTCTATATAATCTATTTTAAGAGCTATATCTAAAAGTTCATCATAGTTTGTAAGTGAATAAAACTTTAGATTATTTTCTTCAAAATTCTTTACACATTCATCTAAATTATATGAAAATATACCACAAACCCCTAACACTTCAAAGCCTGCTTCCATAAGTGCATTTGCAGCTTTTATAGAAGATCCACCAGTTGAGAATAAATCTTCAATTACTACCACTTTAGCTCCTTCTATAATCTTGCCTTCTATTTTATTTCCTTTACCATGATCCTTATTAGAGCTTCTGACAAAACCCATAGGTAGTTGCATCTTATCGGCAATAATAGCTGCATGAGGAATTCCAGCAGTAGCAGTTCCCATTAAATATTGTGCTTCAGGAAACTTATCTTCTATTAAATTTTTAAGTTCTTCTTCGATTATATTTCTCTCTTTAGGAAATGAAAGAGTGAGTCTATTGTCACAATATATAGGTGATTTTATTCCAGAAGCCCAAGTATATGGTAACTTCGGAGATAAACTTACAGCTTTTAAATCCAATAATATTTTTGCTATTTCTTTCATAGTCCTAAAAACTCCTCTCTTATTTTTCTATAGCTTGAAACAGGATCTTCTGATCTCGTAATAGGTCTTCCACAAACTATATAATCGGAACCTAAATTTCTAGCATCTTCAGGAGTCACAACTCTCTTTTGGTCCCCGGTATCTTCACCTTGAGGTCTAATACCTGGCGTTACTGTTAAAAATTCTGGACCAAGCTCTTCTTTAACTTTTGGAACTTCTTGAGCTGAACATACAATTCCATCAAGTCCAGATTCTTTTCCGAATCTTGCGTAACTTAGTACTACTTGCTCAACTGAAAGTCTTGAATTTATAAGAATTTCATCATGCATAGTTTTTTCATCTATTGAAGTAAGCATAGTTACACCTAATAGAGTCGAATTTGGTAGTTCTTCTTTAGCTCTTTTTATCATTTCAGATCCACCGGCAATGTGAAGATTGAGCATTTCCACATTTAAAGAGCTAAGAGACCTAAATGCGCCACCTACTGTATTTGGGATATCATGAAGTTTTAAGTCTAAGAAAATTTTATGTCCTCTCTCTTTTATAAGTTTTATAATTTCTGGACCTTCTTTATAGAAAAGTTCCATACCAACTTTTACAAATATACTTTCATCAAACTTATCTAGAAATTCTAAACACGTTTCTTTATCCTTAAAATCTAGAGCTACTATAACGTCTTTCATTGTTCCTCCTAAATTTTTTAATATAAAAGTCTTTACTCTAAAAAAGTTTGAGCTTTACTCAAACTTTTAATACTAAAATTTAAATTCTTTATTGCCATAGATAAGATATGTTAAAGCAATAGTAATTATAAATATTACTCCATTTATTGCTATTCCAATAATATCAAAACTATGACTTACTAATTTATAAGGGTTGAATACTTCAAAAGGTAATTTGCTTGCAACCATTTCATAAGTTCCGCCTAGAACCTTTCCGGTTGTTGCAAATAAAACAATTATAATTATAAATAGTACTGCAACAGTCTCTGAGTAACTAGCAGATCTAGTAAATGAAGAAATAAAGTATCCTATTCCCATAAATACTAATGATGATGCTAGCATTCCCAAATGAATTATTACTAAGTTAACTAAATAGTCGTTACTTTCAATGTCTGGATATTTAAGACCTATTACTTTAATAAATCCTAAACTAAGTGCGCATAGTAGAATTAAGAATAAAAATAAAGTAACTAATCCTGAAAGTAATTTTGAACTTACTATTTCAGATCTGCTGATTGGATTAGAGTATAAATATTGGATTGATCCGTTTTCTTCTTCTTTTGCTAGACTTTTCGCGCCTAATTGAAATGCAAATATTCCAATAAGTACTGCTATATATTGAAATACGAATGCTAAGTATGAAGAAATATTTGAGTAATCTAGTTCTTTATCAAACCCAAGACCAGCAGCTAAATTGTCACTTAACCCGTTAATAAATGTGTCGAATATAGATTTCATTCTGTCTTCAAGCATTAGTGGATAGAAAGCCATAAGAAGTCCAGTTAAGACTCCAATAACTAGTAACCAAGCTATCATCTTGCCAAATGTTGATTTAAATTCTTTTGAAAAAATCATTATTTATCCTCCTTGGTTTCCACGATTACTGTATCATCATTTTCTAATTGATTTTCAACTAAATGACTTACATTTACAAATGTATTTTCATCGAAGTTATTATTTTCTTTAATTAGAGCGTTGTCTTCTGAGTTTTCTAAATCCGTAGTTTCAGTTTCTTTATTTTCTTCAGATGCAACTTCACTTGCATTAAATAAAATGGTGTCATCTGAATTATCTACTACTTCTGTATTTTCATTAGAAATAACTATTGTTTCGTCATTTTTAGGTTCAACTACAATTTGATCTACTTCATCATATTCTCTATTGGAAATATAATCTGTTTTATAATTATTATCTACAAACTTTGGAAGTGGTCCACCTTGAAGTGCTTTTACCTTGTCGTCTAGAGTTGAATCAAATATTGAGTAATTTTTGAGCTGTTTGTCGTTTATTATCTTAGTAAGCTCAATCATGGATCCATTGTAGTATAGTTCGTGTAGCTCTAATTCATCTCTTATAACTCTAGCACCTATCTTTTCAAATTCTTTAATAGAATCTATCGGTCCTTTAATTACAAGTACCTTATCATTTGATATTCTGTCTTTAACAAACTCAATATCTTTTACTTCTCCATCTTTTAAAATAGCTACTCTATCAAAATAACTTTGTGCCATTGGAAGATTATCAGAAAGCATAAATACTGTTAAACCATATTCTTCTTTTAAATTTCTAAGATATGAGAATAATTTTATATTATCATCATTAGTTAAATCTTTAGTTGTATCATCTAAAACTATCAAACGTGGTTTAAAAAGCAAAGCATTGATTATAGAAAATAGTTTTTTTTCACGTTCAGTCATATTTGAGAACTTTTGTCTTTGATCAAAATCAAAATAATCTAATAGATTGTTTAGCTCATCCTTATTGCTTAAATTATGTTGACTCAATGTTTTATTGAAGATGGATGATGCCTTTGTATTTTCTTCAAACATTACTTCAGAAGGTACATATGCTACACCCTCCTTTATAGTTTTAGAATCTTTGGTCACATCCATATCATATACAAGCACTTTGCCTTGACTAGGTTTTAAGAAATTAAAAATAATTCTTGCAAGTGTAGTCTTTCCCTTTTTTTCAGGAGCAAGTAGTGCGAAAAATTCTCCATCTAGGACTTCTAAATTCAATGAAGAAAAGATTACTTCTTTTCCAATTTTTTTAGATAAGTCTTTTATTAAAATTGCACTCAAAATATTACCTCCCATACAATATTACTTTCATTATACAATATTTTTCACTTAAAACCAATACTTAGGCGGTTATAATAGATAACTTAGTAATAAATAAATAATAATTTTTAAAAATTTTTTCTATATAATTTATTTTAAAATTATTTGTAAAAAAATAACCAGAGATTATCCCTGGTTAAATTAAAATATAAAATTTTTATTCTGTTAAAAGTTTCTTTGCGAAGTTCAATGCTTCGTCTACTTTAGTTAGATCGCTAGCACCTGCGGTTGCCATAGTTGGTCTTCCACCACCAGATCCACCACATATCTTTGCAACTTCTCTTACGATACTACCCGCGTTATATTTCTTTGAAATTTCATTTGATGCTGCAGCTACAAAGTTTAATTTACCTTCGTTTACAGTTGAGAATACTACTACAGCAGATCCAAGTTTATCCTTTACAGTGTCAGCTAAATCTCTAAGTGTTGAAACATCCATATTTTCAAACTTATAAACTAAACCAAATCCACCATCAATTTCAAACTTAGTATCAAGAACATTATCAACTTCTGATTTTGCCTTGTCCTTCTTAATAATTTCTATTTCTTTTTGAGCTTCTTTAAGTTCGTTTTGAGTAGTTTCTATTTTGTGTTCAATTTCACTCTTGTTTGCTTTTACAAGTTTTGAAATTCTATCTATTTGTTCTATATTTTCATTTAAATACTTATAAACTGCAGGTCCTGTGATACATTCAACACGTCTAACCCCAGAACTAATTCCACCTTCTTGTAAAATTTTGAACATTCCTATTTCAGAAGTATTCTTTACGTGAGTTCCTCCACATAGCTCTATTGAGAAGTCACCCATCTTAACTACCCTAACAATATCTCCATATTTTTCTTCAAAAAGACCAACAGCTCCAAGTTCTGCAGCTTCTTTTGGATTTGTAATTATTGTTTCAACAGGTAGCGCTCTAAATATTTCTTTATTTACAATTTCTTCAATCTTTTTTAAATCTTCTTGTGATATTGCTTCAAAATGAGTGAAGTCAAATCTCATATAGTCATCTCTAACAAGAGAACCTGCTTGATTTACATGATTTCCTAAAACTTCTTTTAGAGCCTTGTGAAGTAAATGTGTTACAGAGTGATTTCTTCTAATATTGTTTCTTCTTTCTACATCTATTTCAGTGTGAACATCTGAACCAACTTTTGCTATTCCAGCTGTAACATCACCAATCATTAGAACTATTCCCTTAGAAGTTTTCTTAGTATCTATAATATCTATTTCAAAATTATCTGAAGTTACAGTTCCAATATCTCCTACTTGTCCTCCGCCTTCTCCATAGAAAGGTGTCTTATCAAGTACAAATATTGCTCTTTGCCCTTCACAGGCACTATCAACTACTTCTCCATTAAGAACAATTCTAACTATTTTAGAGTCACTTTCATCATCACTATAACCAGTGAATTCAGTATTTAAGTCTTCATAGTAATGTTCAGATTCCTTTGAAGTCCAGCCAATTTGGTCATGATCACGAGATTCTCTAGCACGTCTTCTTTGTTCTTCCATATTTTCATCGAAGCCTTTTCTATCTACTTCGTATCCAGAATCTTCAAGTATTTCTATAGTTAAGTCTATAGGGAATCCGTATGTGTCATAGAGTTTAAAAGCTTTATCTCCTGGAAGAACTTTTGTATTCTCTTTATCAAGTTCTTCTAGATAAGAATTCAATATATTCATTCCTTGATCAATAGTTTCTAGGAATTTTTCTTCTTCAATTCTTATAACTTCTTTTATCTTTTCTCTATTTTCTTTTAGATCATCATATTCAACTGACCATGAGTCTATGATTAAATCAGCAATTTCTGATAGGAATGCTCTCTTTATACCAAGAAGTCTACCATGTCTTGCAGCACGTCTTATAAGTCTTCTAAGAACATATCCCCTTCCTTCGTTAGAAGGTCTAACTGTATCAGAAATCATGAAAGTCATTGCTCTTGCATGGTCTGTAATAACTCTTACAGATATGTCTTTCTTATTATCTGTTTTGTACTTATAGTTAGAAAGTTCTTCTATCTTTTCTATAATATTTTTAATTGCATCTATTTCGAAAATATTATTTGTATTTTGAAGTACTGTTGCAATTCTTTCAAGACCCATACCAGTATCTATGTTTGGATGTGCAAGTGGATGATAAACTCCAGCTTCATCTTTATCAAATTGTGTAAATACAAGATTCCAAACTTCGATAAACCTATCGCATTCACATCCTGGTTTACAATCTGGATCTCCGCATCCATATTCTTCGCCTCTATCTACATAGATTTCAGAACAAGGACCAGATGGACCAACCTCAAGTTCCCAGAAATTGTCTTCTTTGCCCATCTTTACAATTCTCTCTTCTGGAATATGGATTTCATCTCTCCAAATTTTATAAGCTTCTTCATCTTCATAAAATACAGTAACCCATAATTTATCTTTAGGAAGTTCTAAATGTTCAGTTAAAAATTCCCAAGCCCAAGAGATAGCTTCATGCTTAAAGTAATCGCCGAATGAGAAGTTACCAAGCATTTCAAAAAAAGTTGCATGCCTGTCAGTAAGTCCGACATTTTCGATATCTCCAGTTCTAATGCATTTTTGGCATGTTGATACTCTCTTGCTAGGCGGAGTAAGTTCGCCTGTAAAATATTTTTTCATTGGGGCCATACCAGCGCCAATTAACAATAAAGATTTGTCTTGTTTTGGAATAAGTGGAAAACTTTTTAAAATTAAATGATCTTTTGATTTAAAAAATTCTAAAAATTCTTTTCTTATTTCGTGAAGTCCTAAATTTTTCATATACACCTCTTACTTATT
Organism: Peptoniphilus duerdenii ATCC BAA-1640; assembly: GCF_000146345.1. Classification (GTDB taxonomy): domain Bacteria; phylum Bacillota; class Clostridia; order Tissierellales; family Peptoniphilaceae; genus Peptoniphilus_B; species Peptoniphilus_B duerdenii. The sequence goes on from NZ_GL397071.1 coordinate 1,656,854, forward strand.
AAAACCTCCCATTAGGGAGGCTATTATATATTAATTTGAGCTTTCTTTTCGTTATATTTCAACTTAAAGAACTCTATTAAAATCATCATTATAGAAACGACTGGAACACCTAAAATCATTCCAAGTACTCCAAACATTCCACCACCTATAATTATCGATAATAAAATTACAAGTGGGTTTAGTCCAACTCTATCGCCTAAAAGCTTAGGAGCTAGAATATTATTTTCTGCCCACTGAATAGCTAAGAATATAATTCCTGCCCATACTGCTTTCATAGGAGATTCTATAAGTGCAAAAAGTATTGCAGGTACGAACCCTAAGAATGGACCTATATATGGAATGATATCAGCTACACATGTGATAAGACCAATTATAACGGCGAAATCTACACCTATTATAAGTAATGCTATCATAGTAAGTATACCAACGAATACCGCCATTAAAAGTCTACCCTTAACAAACCCAAGTAGAGCTTCATTTACTCTAACAGATACGAAAAGTACATCCCTTTTATATTTTTCTGGAATCAATTCAACTACTTTTGATTTGATCTTATCTTTATCAACCACGAAGTAGTATGAAAAAACCAAAACTATAAAAAGTTTTACAAATGAATATAGTACTGTTGATATACCCGTAGCAATATTTTTTAAATTTGAAATCATAAGATCTTGAGATTTCTTAAGTATTTCTAAAAATTTATCTCCAAATGTTTCTACCAAATTCATATCACTAGGATTAAATCCTGTGAACATCTTGCCTTCAAATATTTTCGCAAGTGATTTTGAAATCTCTTCTGCCTTTATAGAAAGTATATCAAGAGTGGCAGGAGCTTGTGCTACAAGTTTTGTAAGTTCCTGTACCGTCTTTGGTATTACTGTAGCTATAAGTACTGTAAGAATTAATAAAAATGCGAAGTATACAATAATTACTCCATATCCTCTTTTGATTCCTTTTCCTTCTAACTTTGTCACCAATGGATTTATTATAAATGCAAGAATCATTGCGATAAAAATGGAGAAAAATGTATCTTTTAAGATTTTATATTTATTAAAAATCATAAGTACTATAAATAAACAAATAAACCCAACCAATGTTTTGATAAGTAAAAGTATGTCTATGTTTATTCTTTTGTTTCTCTCAATATATTTATTTCCTATATTTATTAGATAATAGATAAGTAAAAATATTAAAGTAGCTAAAAGAACGAGTACAGTATTTGATAAGAATTTAGGTGTTATTAAAGATTTTGCTATTTCGATTTTATTCATAGCTCACCTCAGTGCTCGAATTAATGTATCTATTTCTTCCTTTGTATTTTCTATGTCTAGACTAATTCTTATTGAAGAGTTTGCTTCTTCTTCACTAAGCCCAATAGCTGTCAAAACATGGGAAGGGCTCATTGCTCCAGCGGTACAAGCAGAACCTGCACTTGCCATTATTCCTTCCATATCTAATCTTAGAAGTGTAATCTCCGAGCTATTTTTTGAAATGAAATTTACATTACAATCCAGTCTATTTTTAAGCGAGCCATTAATTTTTAGACCCATTTCATTCAAATTTTTTATTAAGTAATCCCTTAGTTCTTTGACATAATTATTATGTTCTCTATTATAGTGAATTTTCATGGCTTTTTCAAGACCAACTATTAGAGCAACACTTTCGGTACCAGGGCGTTTACCCCTTTCTTGTGCTCCACCAAATAGAATATTATTTATTTTTGTTCCTTCTTTTACATAAAGTATGCCTATACCCTTTGGCCCATTGAATTTATGTGCAGTTATTGATGCTAAATCACAGTCTTTAAAATCTATTGGAGTTTTAAACATTGCAGCAACAGCATCAGTATGAAATAATATCCCGTTATCTCTTGCTAGCTTACCAATTGACTTTATATCGTTTATAATACCGATTTCATTGTTTGCAGTCATAAGAGATATTAGTTTTGTATTTTCTTTTATGGCTGATTTGATACTATCTAGCTTTATGCTTCCATCTCTTTCTGGTTTTAAATATGTTACCTCGACTCCTATACCTTCTAGATAGTTTGCGGTGTGTAAAATCGCATGATGCTCTATCATAGAGGTTATAAGATGATCGCCTTTTTTAAGTGTTCCAATTAAAGCCCAGTTATCTGATTCTGTTCCTCCAGAAGTAAAAAATATTTCCTTAGGGTTTACATTTATCATATTAGCAATGCTAAGTCTCTTCTCTTCTATTATCCCTTTTGATTTTTGTCCTAGGGAATAAATGGATGATGGATTCCCATAATATTTATACGAATCCATCATTGCATCTAGTACCTCTTTATTCATTTTTGTTGTCGCTTGATGATCAAAATATATCATTTTCTCATATCCTCAAGGGTCATTGAATCAAGCACATTTTCAATTTTAAATTGAACTACATCTAATATGTCTCTAGTAGGACATTCTTCTGATTTTGGACAAACCACATCTTTTTGGCAACAGGAAAGTTCCATATTCCCCTCCAAAGCTTCTATAATCTCACCAATTTTTATTTCTTTAGGATCTTTTGCTAAACTGTATCCACCATTTACACCTCTAGTAGATTTAATAAGTTTTGCATTTCTTAAAAGTGAGAAAAGTTGTTCCAAGTATGATTCAGATAAGTTTTCTTTCATAGCAATATTACTTATGGATTGAGGTCCATCTCCATAGCTTTCCATAAGTCTATACATTGCCATAAGTCCATATCTTCCCTTTGTTGATAGTTTCATATCTACACCTAGTGAACTGTAAAAGAGCCTTGTGATTTGCCTTCTTCTAAAATATTTTTAATTGTATACCATGGAAGGACAGCACATTTTACTCTTGCTGGTAAGTTTTTGATACTTTCAAATGCTATTGCATCTCCAAGTTCATCTTTTTCATCTTCCGTAAGCTCTTTTCCTTTTATCATTTCTATAAAATCATTAGCAAGTTTTATAGTTTCTTCTTTTTCTAAACCTTTAATAGTATCTACCATTATTGAAGTTGAGGCTTGTGAAATTGCACATCCCGCCCCTGTATAAGATACATCCTTTATCTTGTCACCTTCCATTAGTACATAGAGAGTGATTTCATCTCCACAACTTGGATTGTGTCCTAATTCTTTGTAAGTAGGATTTTCTATTTCTCTTCTATTCTTTTTATTTCTAGATTGTTCTAGAATTAATTCTGTATATATATCATTAAGATTCAATTCCCATCACCTCTTTTACATATTCCAAAGATTCTACAAACTTGTCAACTTCTTCAAAAGTATTATAAAAAGCAAAGGATGCCCTACAAGAAAAGTTACATCCTAGCTTTCTGTGAAGAGGTTGGGCGCAGTGGTGTCCAGATCTTATTGCAACTCCCTTAGTATCAACTATTGATGCGACATCATGAGGATGAGCATCTTTAAAATTAAATGAAATTACAGGACTTCTATGTTCATTTGAAGTTGTATAAACGTCTATATAGTTTAATTTTTTAAGTTTTTCATAGCAGTAGTTGGTTAGATTTTTTTCGTGTTCAAAGATTTTGTCAAAACCAATATTTTCTAAATATTCTATTGCGTACCTAAGAGATACTGCACCACCTACATTTTGAGTTCCTGCTTCAAATCTTTGAGGACTCATTAAGTAGGTACTCTTATCTTCATACACATATTCGATCATATCTCCACCGTACATAAAAGGTTTAAGAGAATTTAAAAAATCTCTCTTGCCATATAAAACTCCAATGCCCATCGGGCTTACCATTTTATGTCCTGAAAATACTAGAGCATCACAGTCAAGATCTTTTACATTTATCTTTTGATGTGGTAGGTATTGAGCTGCATCTACGAATATCTTGACATCTTTATAGTTTTCTCTAATATATGAAATCATTCGTGGAAGATCTGGCATAGTTCCTACAACATTTGATGCTGCTGTTATAGAAAATATCTTAGTATTTTCATTAATCTTGCTAGTAAATTCTTCCCAAGGTATTTGCATATCCTCATCTAAATAGAGATGATTAAGTTTTGCATTCTTTCTCTTAGCTACTTCTTGCCAAGTTACATGGTTTGAATGGTGTTCCATTATTGAGATTAGAATTTCGTCTCCTTCTTTTATCTCTTCCATTCCATAACTATAAGCTAGCAGATTAAGTCCTTCTGTAGCATTCCTAACGAATACTACTTCATCACTTTCAGCTCCTAAGAATTTAGCAATATATTCTCTTGCCCCTTCATACGCTTCTGTTGATACCATCGCCAAGTAATGGGCGCCTCTATGTGGATTTCCATTTTCAAATTTATAATAATTTTCTAATGCTTCTATAACTTGAATAGGTTTCTGAGTTGTAGCTCCATTGTCTAAATATATGATGTTTTTATCCATGGTTAGATAAGGGAAATCTTCCCTTATTTTTAAAACTTCTTCTCTATTCATGTAAATCCTTTCCTGAATACACAAGTACTCTATTCCATATTTCTTCTTTTAGTTTTTCATCTTCAAGTTCATCTATTGCACTTGCAAACTTGGATTCTATTATTAACTTTTCTGCTTCTGCCATAGAAAATCCACGGCTCATTATATAAAATAGAATATTTTCATCTATTCTACCTGCTGAAGCTGCGTGGTTTCCAAGAACATCGTCTTCATGGCATAGAAGAAGTGGAACAGATATACTTTTTACAGTACTATCTAATAGCATGCAGAATTCTTCTTCATTACCGACGCTTCCTGTACTTCCTTCTAAGAAGTCTAGATTTGATTTAAACACTTTTCTAGCGTTATCTTTTAAAGCTCCATTAATAATGATATTTGAAGTGCTTTGTTTTCCCTTATGAATAATATTGTAAATTAAATCAATTTCATGGTCATTATATCCAAAATAAATTGAATTTACTTCTGCGTGGGAAGCTTCTCCAATTAAATTTGCCTTATAATTTGATATAAGTTTGGAAGAACCTACCTCGTATTGATTTACAAATATATTTGCGCCTTCTTCTGCATGAACAAGGATAGATTCCAAAACCGTTGATTCTTCACCTTCTCTTTGGATTATAAATACATTTGTCTTTGAATTTTCATGACCTAATATTCTTATTATTGAATTTCTAAATTTATCTTTATGACCTTTGGATGCATAGTCTATAATTATTGATTGACTTTCACCTTTTTCTGTAACAATATCAATTGTATCGAAAAGTTCTGTGTGTAGGTCATCTGTTTCTAGTCTTATTATTTCTTTATTATTATCTTTTGAATTTAAATATCTATAGTAATTTTCAAACTCTTCATTCATTTCAAGAGCTTCTTTGGATACTCCATATTCATCATCTTTAAATTCATTTATTTCTACGAATTTATCTGATGGTAAGCTGAAGTCTTGGGTGAATATAGCCGGAATTTTTACTGTAGTCTCATTTACTTTTAAATAATCAAAAGTCTTAAATTTTAATTCATTTGCTTGTATAGTTGACATATTTCCCCCTTAACCTATAGCGCCTTCAAGTTCGAGATTTATAAGATTGTTCATTTCAACCGCATATTCCATAGGTAATTCCTTTGCGACTGGATCGGCAAAACCACGAACAACCATTGCTCTTGCCTCTCCTTCAGGAATACCTCTACTCATCAAGTAGAAGATTACTTCATCAGAAATTCTGCCTATTTTAGCTTCGTGACCGAAGTCTACATCTTTATTTCTGATGTCTATTACCGGAATTGTGTCTGATCTACTTTCAGGATCTAGCATTAAGGATTCACAACTTACTGAAGATTTTGAATGGTGTGCATTTTCTGTAATCTTTACAAGACCTCTGTATACCCCGATTCCTCCACTCTTAGAAATTGATTTTGAATCAACTGTACTAGTTGTATATGGAGCCGCATGAATTACTTGTGCTCCGGTATCTATATTTTGATCAGTACCTGCAAATGAGATACCAGTATATTCAGATGATGCATGTTCTCCTAGTAGAACTGAGCATGGGTATAGCATAGAAACTTTTGAACCGAAAGATCCACTTATCCATTGAATAAGTCCATTCTTTTCAACATGCGCTCTCTTAGTATTTAAGTTGTACATATTTCTAGACCAGTTTTCAATAGTTGAATATCTAAGAGTTGAGTTTTCTCCAACGAATAGTTCAACCGCACCTGCGTGTATATTTAGCACATTGTACTTAGGCGCAGAACATCCTTCAATGAAGTGGCAATAAGCATCGTCTTCAATGATTATTAAAGTGTGTTCAAATTGTCCTGCTCCAGGAGCATTGAGTCTGAAATATGATTGTAGAGGCACATCAACCTTTACTCCCTTTGGAACGTAAACGAATGATCCACCACTCCATACTGCGTAATGAAGTGCAGCATACTTGTGAAGAGTCGGATTTATACATTTACCAAAATATTTTCTAACAATATTTGGATACTCTTTAACTGCTGAATCAAAATCTGTATATATAACCCCTTGATCAAGTAGGTACTTTTGAATATTGTGGTATACAACCTCTGAGTCATATTGAGCTCCAACACCAGATAGAAGTGCGTCTTTTTCAGCTTCAGGTATACCAAGCTTATCAAAAGTGTCACGAATATCGTCTGGAACATTCTTCCAATCATCAGTCATGTCTGCATTTGGACGAATGTAGGTAGTTACCTTGTCCATATCTACTTCTGAAAGATCTGGACCCCATACAGGATTTTCCTTTTCATAGAAAATTTTAAGAGCTTCTAATCTTATTTCAAGCATCCAGTCAGGTTCATTTTTTTCGTATGAAATTTGTCTTACTATTTCTTCAGATAGCCCAGTTTCAGTTTTGGATCTATATTCGAATTTATTTTTAATATCATAAATTCCCCTATCCATATCATCGATTTGGGTCTTCTTTCTTTCCATTTTATCAGTCATTTTTCACCTTATTTCTAATCCAGCCAAAACCTTCTGATTCTATTCTATCTACGATTTCTTCTCCACCTTCAAGAGCCATCTCTCCATCTACAATTACATGCACTTTGTCAGGAGCAATTGATCTTATCAGTTCTCTATGGTGAGTAATTATAATAACCGCATTGTCTTTGTTTCTATATCTGTTTATTCCTTCTGCCACTATTCTTGTTGCGTCTACGTCAAGTCCTGAATCTGTTTCATCTAGTATTGCAAGCTTAGGATTTAACATTAGAAGTTGAAGGATTTCATTCTTCTTCTTTTCTCCACCAGAAAATCCAACATTTAGATATCTATCTCCATATGATTTATCCATGCTAAGTTTATCCATTTCTTCATGAAGTTTCTTTCTAAATTTTATGAATGAAATATTTTCATCTGTCTTTTGTTGAAGAGCTGTTCTTATGAAATTTTCAGTTGAAATTCCATTTACTTCCATAGGTATTTGGAAACTCATAAAGATTCCAGCCCTCGCTCTTTTATCTGTTGAAAGTTCAGTTATATCTTCTCCTTCAAAGAAGATTTTTCCGTTTTCTATAATATATCTTGGATTTCCCATAATAGTATTTGAAAGAGTAGTCTTTCCAGAACCGTTAGGTCCCATTAATACATGGACTTCTCCAGGATTAATTGAAATGTTAATGTTTTTTAATATTTGTTTATCTTCAGTTCCTGCTGAAAGATTTTCAACTTTTAATAATTCTTTATTCATAGTTCCTCCTTAATTCCCACAATTTTACTATGATTTCTTTATAATTATACCATTAAAATTTAATAAATAAACAAAAATCAAGAAATTTACACAAAAAAAACGCAGGAAAATTTATTTCCCGCGTGTTAAAACTAAATTTATTAATCTATAAACCAAATAAACTAGAGCCATTACAACCGCCGTTATTAACATAAGAGTCATAATATAGTTAGGCGCATATTTGTAAATTATTTCCAAAGGACTTCCGTGACTTGGTTCATTTATATAGAAAAAGTTAGCGTCAAATCTTAAATTTAAATATTTGATTACCGGTAATATTGCAATTATAAATATTAAAGGGTACTTAATATCTAAAAATTTAGGTTTATATTCGCCGTTCAAAATCATATATATAGGTATAAATACGAGTATTGCATGAATTATCCAAGAAATCATCGATACATAGGAATATTTATTTAATAGTCCCCAATCTGGGAATATCAATGCAAGTATCGCTCCTGTCATAAATAGATAGAATAAGCAGCTTTTTATAAACTTATTATCTACAAATACTAAATCCAACACTAAAAAGTATGTTCCCCATATACAAAGATGAAAAGGAAGATAGGAAACCATGTAATACTCAGTATTATAAACCAAGGCTAACCTAATAAGTTCTAGCGTTATAGGGACCACATGTAAAATTACCTTAAACTTTTTATTCCTTAAATAAGGTTTATAAAAAAGTACTCCTGCTAATATAATTACAAATAGCATTACAAAGTGAAATGTCGTATAAAATTTAAATCCATAAGGTTTATAACTTAAATCATAGAAGTTTCTTAAAATCGATTTCAATAGTAAATATTTTCTCCTGTACATATATTTTTGAGCTAATATTCATGCTGTCAAGCCTTGTCTTTACTATATAAAGTCCAAGTCCTGTTGAATTTTGCCTAGAAGGATCCAAAACATATGATTTTTCAAAAAGTCTATCATAGTTTCCATCTTCTAAATCTGTAAGATTTTTAAAATAGAGTTTTCCATCACTATATAAAATCTTATTTTGACCTAATGAATATTTTAACATATTAGAAAGTATATTTGATACTACTTGTCTAAAAATATTTTCATCTATCTCTAATTCCAACTTATTATTTAAATCAACTTCTGTAGAATCGAATTTTTTTGTAAAATCGTCATAATATTCTAGTACACATTCGTTTGTAATGGATATAACATCATTTATTTCAATATTTAAATGGCTTCCCATCTCTGCGAGGGAAGCTTCATAGAACATATCTATCATATTTTTTAGATAAAGTGATTTATTCTTTATTATATCCAAATATGATCTTTCTTTTTCATTTAAATTTTCTTTTTCAAGAAGTTTTATATATCCAAGTATAGATGTGAGTGGAGTTCTAAGATCATGACTCATATCCGCTAAATTTTCTTTATGAAAATCATCTAAATTTCTTAACTGAACCCTTTGATCTTTATTTTTCAAAAGAAGTTCTTCAAGTTTACTTGCCACTTCATTTAGTTCTACTCCGTAATCACTCTTCATCTTACTTGTGGAGTTGATCATAGTCCTTATGTTAAAATCTTTTTTAAATCTTTTTCTTTCTCCTATTAATTTATAATTTAAATAGATAGAAATCAAAAGTAAGACTGCGATTAAATAGATCATATTCCCTCAACTTTTCTCTTAGAAAATAATGTAATTCCGATTCCTAATAACACTATAGTATAAACTGTACAGATAATATATACTGATGGTATTGCAGCCATTTCTCTACCGAAAAGACTCGTAGTTTCTTTAAAATCAAATACTAGTGGAAGTTTATCCATAAATCTATTTGGAATGTAGTTTGAAATCAAATGTAAATTTTTGATTCTAGTTATTTTTTCCATAAATAGTAATATCTCATCTATAGGTCCAAGTAAAATAATGTAGGTAATAAGAGATATTACTTCATTTTTAAATACAAATATTAGTAATAAATATAGCGATATCAATGAAAGTATAGGAATAAATTCTATAGAAATTACTTTAAAAATATTTTCTAAAATATTTAAACAATCATTAAAACTATATCCCATGGTCATTGGAATAATTGATATAACTATCGCCATCGCAATTGAATAAATAATTCCTATTATTACTATACTTATGAATTTAGATAAATATATACTTACAGGTCTTATTCCTGATTCCAATGCCTTCTCCATACCATGCTCATTTATCTCTTTGTTTATGCTAGCATATATAGGAATTATTAGTATGAATGGAATCAATGCTTGAAGTGCCTCACCAATTATCATTATAAAATCACTATTTATGGGTTTAGTGGTTGTCCATTCTACATTTCCGCCTCTATATCCAATTACAAAGTTTATTAATATAAATGCCGGTATCAAAAATAAACTTATAAGTGCACTTTTTGATTTTCTAATTCTAAAAAATTCAGCTTTTAAATATCTACTCATTTTGTCCTCCCATTAGATCTACATAGTATTCTTCAAGGCTTTCTTCCTTCTTTGTACTACTCTTTAAATATATTTCTTTAGATGATAATATTTTTTGAATTTCTTTTAAATTTACATCTTCATATATATTTACTATGTTATTTTCAAATACTTTGTAATCTTTTAGTACATTATTTTCTTCAAGAGTAGCTATTCCTTCTTCTAAATCTTCTGGATAAAATTCGAGAACAGTATAGTTTTCACCTTTTTGTTTCAAATCTTCAGCAGAAATTTCTTCTAAAATTTCTCCGTTCTTTATAAATCCATACCTGGTTGCAATCATGTCAAGTTCTGATAGGATATGTGAACTTATTAGAATAGCAGCTTCATTTTCTTTTGCATATTTCTTTAGATAGTTTCTAAGTTCTAAGATTCCATCAGGATCAAGTCCATTTACAGGTTCATCGAGCACAAGTATCTTAGGTCTATTTAAAAGTGCAGCCACAAGTTGAACTCTCTGTTTCATCCCTGTAGAATAGGATTTAAATTTTCTCTTCTTAAATTTATCAATTTTGAAGAATTTAAATAGCTCTTCTACATATTTATCCTTTATATTTAGACCTCTTAGTTTAGCAATATAGACTAAATTGTCATATCCACTTAAGTATGAGTACATTGAGTTCATGTCGATCATAAATCCCATTTCATCGAGGCCAATCTTTCTAGACACATCTCCTTCTCTACCAAAGGTTTCAATGTAGCCCGAACTAGGATTTTCATGGTTTGCGATTAATTTTAAAAGCGTGGTTTTACCAGCGCCATTTGGTCCAACTAAACCGTAAATATCACCAGCATTAATAGAGATATTTATATCTTTTAGTTTGAACTTTTTATAATCTTTGGTTAAATTAATGGTTTTTAATAATTCTTTCATTTCTTCCTCCTTGATTATTATTATATTTGGTCTTCCTTAAATATCTCTAAATACTTTCTAAAGAATTTCTAAAGAATTAAATCTTTATTTAATCTATAACCTATTCCCCAAAGCGTTTCTATATACTCTTCTTTAGTTTTGTTCTTAATCTTTCTTCTGATATTTGAAATATGAGCATTTATAATATCTTCATCTGCAGCAAAATAGTCTTCCCATACCGCTTCGTAAATATTTTTCTTTGTAAATATCTTCTTAGGATTTTCTAGAAAAAGTTTGAGAATCTTACTTTCAACCATTGTAAGCTTCAGAGGTTCATCGTATAGATAGAAGCATTCTTCTTCGTAATTATATTTTAAATCTTTTACTTCAAGTTTTTTTATTTCTTTTGTAAAGTCTCTATATCTCCTGATATTTGCCTCTACCCTTGCAAGGACATCGTCAAAATCAAATGGCTTCGTTATGAAATCATCTGCTCCATCTTTAAGCACTCCTATTCTCGTTTCCTTATCTATCTTAGCAGAAAGTACGATGATAGGGATTGACATTTTTCTTTCTCTAACTTCTTTTATAAAATCTTCCCCTGACATAAATGGCATCATAAGATCTAGTAGTATTAAATCAAATTCAGAAATCTCCATTAGCAATGCTTCTCTTGCTGTAAAACATTGGGTAATTTCGTAACCTTCTTCACTTAGTAATTCTTTTAAAAGGTTGTTAATATCTATATCATCTTCAACAATCATTATTTTCATAATTTCACCTACTAAAAATCCCAGTTAACACTGGGATCTTATACATTTTATTTTTTGTTTTAATTCTTGTACTGCAATATCAGCGTCACTTCTTTGCATTATAGCTCGAACTACGCAAACTCCAGATATATCAAGACCATTTAAAATTTCAATATTGTCTTTATTTAGTCCTCCGATTGCAAATACATCTATATCTACATTTTTAGAAATATCATCCAATGTATCTACGGAGGTTAATTTAGTTATAACTTTTGTCTTCGTTGGTCTTATAGCACCGACCCCAAGATAGTTTGCCCCATCTTTTTCACACTCTTTTGCAACTTCTACAGATTTTGCAGATGAACCTATAATTGCATCTTTTCCTAAAATCTTTCTAGCGATTGTGACAGGAATATCTGAACTTCCCAAATGAACGCCAACACCTAAGGCATAAGCAATATCCACCCTATCATCTATAATAAGTGGAATATTGAATTTATCTGTAATCTCTTTTACAGCTTCACCGAGTCTCATAATTTCTCTTGCAGTCTTATCTTTTTCTCTAATCTGAACTATATCTACTCCAGATTTGCAAGCTTTATAAACTCTATTTAGATATTCTTCTTCATCTAAATTTGTAGAATCTGTAACTAAGTAAAGTGCATCTTTAAATTTTCTCATACTCAAGCCTCATTTTATCTTTAACCGTTTCATAATCCAAATTATAAAACACGCTTTGCATATTAATAAATCTTTCGATAGGTGATGAGCCTTTAGATATTTCTCCTGATATGTCGAATAGTAAAACCGAAATTATAGCGGCATTTAGAGGATCTAGTTCTGTTAGATACGCTCCGATTATTGAATTTAAAATACATCCTGTAGCTACAATCTGAGGCATAAAATCACTGCCATTAGAAATAGTTACTACTTCTTCTCCGTTTGAGATTATGTCTACTTCTCCAGTTGCTAATACTACTGAATTTAATTTTTTAGAAAGTTCTTTTACAACACTTTTTTTATAAAAAATATCATTTGAATCATTTTCTAATTCATCTATGCCAATGGTTTTATATCCTTTGTATAGACTCTCTATCTCTGTAAAATTGCCCTTTATAACTTCTGGAATCTTTATTTTAAATAATTCATTTAAAATATTTCTTCTAAAATCTGAAATTCCAACTCCAACCACGTCTATAGAGACTGGTTTATTGTTTTGTTTTGCAGATTCAAGAGCAGATTTTTGAGATTCAAACCTAGTCTTATTTATATTTGCAAGCGAAATTGTAAGCGAATCAGCATTTTTTGTTACTTCTTCTACTTCTTCTATTGCGTCAGCGCATATTATTCTAGCACCTGTCGCCAAAGTGAAGTTACAAATTTCAAATACACCGATCTTACTTACTATTGAATGTACAAGTTTTTTGTCTTTTTTTAAATTTTTTCTTATCTCAAATAGTTCTTTTAGATTTTTCATAATCCATCACTCCAAGTTTTCTTTGGATAGTATATAGTGATCCATTTCTTTTTAAAACTTGAAGAAAAATAAATGCTACTGTTGAACCCATAGTGGTTGCAATTAAAAATGATGGCACATAGAACATCCATGTAAGTCCAGTCTTACCCCATAGTAGTGACATAACTGGATATGAAACTATTGCTCCGATAATACCGGTACCTATAATTTCTCCCAAGCAACCATAAAATATTGAACCTTTAGATGCTTTGTAAAAAATTCCGCTAAGTACTGCTCCGAATACTTGTCCAGTTATAGCAAGTGGTGGTATTGACATAAGTGTCATCCTTAAAAAGGCAATTATGCATGCATTTAAAAGTGAATACCAAGGTCCTAAAAATACTGAACAAACAATGTTAACAAAATGTGCTGTTGGACAGAATCCTTCTATCCTAAGTATTGGAGATATAACCACTCCAATAGCAACCATCATGGCCAATGTGACCATCCTCAATAAATGTTTTTCTCTCAATTTTTTCTCCTATTAACGGTAAGGACTAAGTAGTCCACTCTCACCTTGTTATACAAGTTCCCTCGCGAGTATTGAAGTGAAAGGCGCTCCCCTCCCACTTGAGAAATATCCATTTCAATAGTAGTACATTTATAAATTTTTATCAAGGAAAAATTTTATTATTTCTATAAAATGTCTGGTATTTAAATATAAATTTTATTATAATTTTATATTTCAAAATCAATTTATAGTTTAGTTAAGACACAATAAAAAAACCTCCGAAATATATTTTATGTGTTTTTCAAATACATAAATTACAGGAGGTTTTTTAAAAATTTTATTTAATTAGTTTTATAAATCTACTAAGAAATTTATAATTATAATTTTTCTAATTCTTCTCTAATTCTAGATGAAGTTATTCTAAAGTATTCAAACACTTCTGGTCCTGGACCGCTCATTCCAAAACTTTCCATTCCTATAGAAACTCCTTTGAGCCCTACATACTTTGCCCATCCAAATGTTGATGCTGCTTCCACAGAAATTCTCTTTTCAATGTTTGAAGGTAGAACTTCTTCTCTATATTCAGCAGGTTGTGCTTCAAATAGTTCCATTGATGGCATTGATACCACTCTTACACCTTTTAAGCCTTCTGCTGCTTCTAGTGCTATTGAAACTTCTGAACCAGATGCTATAACTATCTTTTCTAGTTCGCCTTCTTCTTTTTTTATTATATATGCACCTTTACAAGCATTTATACTTGAATTTAATCTCTTTAGCTTTTGTCTTGTAAGTATTAAACATACAGGAGTTGATGTTGAATTCATCGCAACTTTCCAAGCTACTGCAGTTTCAAATCCATCCGCCGGACGGAATACAATCATATTAGGAATTGATCTTAACATTGGAATTTGGTCTACCGGTTGATGAGTAGGTCCATCTTCTCCCACACCTATAGAATCGTGGGTCAATACAAATATATTTGGAAGCATTTGAAGTGATGCTAGTCTAAGAGCCGGTTTCATATAATCTGAAAATACTAAGAATGTTCCACAGTAGGATCTGAGTCCTCCGTGAAGTAAAATTCCATTAGTTATAGCTCCCATTGCGTGTTCTCTAATTCCAAAATTAATATTGTTTCCAAGTCTGTCTTCTGCGCTAAAATTGCTTGAATTATTCATGTGGGTATTGTTAGATGGAGCAAGGTCAGCTGATCCTCCAAATAAGTAGTTAACCTTATTTGCGATTCTATTTATAATTTCTCCAGAGTTTGCACGAGTTGCCAAGTCTTTATCAAAAGAATAGAAATCTTCTTCATTTAAGAAAGCTTCCTTCTTCTTATTTTCATATACATCCATTAGATTTTTATATTCTTCTGGATATTTTTCCTTATATAACTGTTCTACTCTCTTCCAACCTTCATAGATAATCTTTTTATTTTCTACATGACTTTTTATATTTTCATATACATCTTCATCTACATGGAATGGTTCTTCGCTATATCCAAAGTATTCTTTAGTTGCTTTTAAATTGTCTGCTCCAAGAGGAGAGCCATGCGCCTTGCTAGAATTTGCTACTGGAGAACCATAACCAATCTTTGTGTTTATTTTAATAAGTGTTGGATGAGGATCATTTTTCGCTGAATTAATGGCTTCATTTATTTCCATTAGATTATTTCCATCGGAAACTTCTCTAGTGCACCAGCCACAAGCTTCAAATTTTTTAACTACATCTTCTCTAAATGCTAAGTCAGTAGAGCCTTCAATGGTTATTTTATTTGAATCATAAAGAACGATTAATTTATTTAGATTTAATGTACCAGCTAAAGAAATAGCTTCTAGTGCTACCCCTTCCATGAGATCGCCATCGCCACAAACAACATAGGTATAATGGTCAATTAATTTTAAATCATCTTTATTATACATTGCTGCTAGATGTTCTTCTGCCATCGCCATACCAACTGCCATAGCTATACCTTGTCCTAGTGGACCTGTGGTACATTCCACCCCATTGGTATGCTTATATTCTGGATGACCCGGAGTAAGTGAATCTACTTGTCTAAATGCCTTTAAATCATCAATTGTAAGTCCAAATCCAAAGAGATGGAGTAATGAATATAACATTGCGCTTCCATGTCCTGCCGAAAGCACAAATCTATCTCTATTTATCCATTTTTGATCATCTGGATTGATTGACAAATGGTTTGCCCATAGTTCATAAGTAAAAGCTGCCGCACCCAAAGGTAATCCAGGATGCCCTGAGTTTGCCTTTTCTATTGCATCCACTGACAACATACGAACTGCATTTATTGAACGTTCTTCTAAATTCATATATCCTCCTCTACTTTTACAGAATCTCTATTTTTTAAAATTTCAAAAATAAATTTTGGAATTGCAACCTGTCTCTTAATTCTAGATGGCTCTTTTAGTAATCTATAGAACCATTCCAGATGTAGTTTTATGAATATTTCCGGAGCTCTTTTCATATTACCCGCCAAAATATCCATAACTCCTCCGTTTCCAATTATAATCTTGGAATGTAGTTTATCTTTATATTCATTTATAAACATCTCTTGCTTAGGAAATCCAAGTCCTAGAAATATTATATCAGGCTTAAGAGAATTAATCTCCTCAATAATTTCTAATTCTTCTGGATCGCCTTTCATACCACGGTGTATCCCTTTGAAATATCCATGATGATGGCCAACGATATTTATATTTTCATAATCTTTTTTGATTTTTTCTTCAGCCTTATCTGTAACCCCTGGCTTTCCACCTAACATGTAAAGGGATCCACGACTTTCATCTAAGATTTTCAAAAGTTCCATAGAGACATCATATCCGGTTACCCTTTCTTTAAGAGGATGACCTCTCATCTTAGATCCATAGATAAGACCTATTCCATCTGGAATTACAAGATCTGCTCCATTTATAATATCTCTTAGTTCTTCATCATCCTTTGCTGCCATTACGATTTCAGTATTTGGAGTTATTATTGAATGATTCCTTTCTTCTTTTAAAAATCTATTTGCTATATCTATGGCTTCTTTGAAATCTATATTAAAAATTTTGACTCCAAAAATGTCTACATATTCCATTCTATCACCTAATAAATTCATATAAATTTTCAGCAGATTCTTTAGCTATTTTTCTTAAATGTTCTACGTCTTGTTGAAGCTTTTTATTGAGACTATCTATACTGTCTAAAGAAATTAAAATTTCATTAGCCACTTTTTCTCCTTCGAAATCTTCAACATAGTTTGATTGATTTCTGCCTAATTCTTTCATAAACCCATCTATCTTTGGATCGTATGAAATTCCAATTGGATAAGCACCCATAAGGGTTGCAAATATTAAACCGTGTAACCTCATAGAGAGGTATATATCCATATTACCAACCAGTGAAAGATAACCATCTACATGTAGATATTTATCAACTAAATAAATATTTTTATAATCATCTTTTAGTCTATCATAAATCTTAGTTAAAATATCAAGATCTACATGGTAGTAAAATGGAATTAAAAACACATCTACATCTGGCTGTTCCTCGAGAATTATTTTTAGAAGTCTAACACTTTCTTCAATAGTTCTTTCACCACAGTCTTTCCAATTTATAATTGTAACACCAAGTTTTTTAGAATCTCTTTTAGAATAATTCTCTACTATTCCTTGCCCCTCTTTTAAAGAAGGCTTATTTATTCCAAAAACAGTATCTGTAGTTACAATAATATCTTTATTTATGCCAATCTTTCTAAGATAATCATAGCTATTGTTATCTCTTACATTTATATAGTCAACTCTGTTTAGAATAAACTTAGTAAGCCTACGATTAAATCTGCCTTTGATTGGACCTATCCCCTGGCTATAGATAATTGTTTTCTTGCCCATTATAATAGCCAAGAAAAGAATCATTAGATAGTAAATAATTGATTTTGAAGAAGTCACATCTTGCAAAAGACTTCCTCCGCCACTTAGTAGTACATCGCAATTTTTAATTTCTTTTAAAATTTGAAATATATTTGACCTATTGGCAGAATCTACAGAATATTTCTTAGTGGTCCATTCAGGATTTTTAGATAGAACTTTTAATTTTAAATTGTAAGTCTGTAATGAATCTATAAGCCCTTTTAAGATAGCTTCATCACCTATGTTGTTATAGCCATAATAGCCCGATAAAAGCACTTTAATTGGCAAATCTATCGTATCCTTTCAATGCGAATTTGTATATTAATACGAATAAAATAGCTACAGGAATGCAGACTATATATTCGATTGCGATTCTTTGGAATGAAACCAAAATCGGTGTTCTAATATGTGAAAAAGTATTTACAATGTCAGCTTGACCGATTGCAATAAGAATTGTCAAGAATATTTCTAAAAATCTTCCACGTTTTTTATATGCCAAGTAGATCAATAAAACTACAGCTGGATATCCTAAGAATATCGCTTTTGTTCTAGGTCTTACTGGAAGAGTATTTTCTAGGAAGTTTCTAAATCTTAATTCAGCTCCTGGTACTTTTACATTCGTATTTCCACCTCTTAGAAGAAGTAGAGCAAGAACTCCAAGTGCTACAACACCCATCATCGCATGCCAAAACTTAACATTCATGTTTAAGAATTTACCAACTTCATGAATGTCTAGTCTTTCTTCTACCTTATCTCTTGATACACCAATATAGTATAAAAATACTACTAGTGATAGAAGGATTGGCATTATTTGACTAATCTTAACACCTCTAAATATTATAAGTTCAAGCATATCTCTAGTTGAAGCTAAGAATGATACTTCATATAGTGCGCCTACCATAGTTATAATGACAGAAACTAAAAGAATAATCATTCCCTTTATAAATATTTGTACATCAGATATTTTATTGGTATCTATATTTTTTCTATTTCTATAGTGATTATAATTTTTAAGCACATAACATGTTGCAAGTGTAGGAAGAATTATTATTGCTCCTAAATTGTAAAGACTTGCACCAAAACCTGTCATCTTACCAAGTCCAAAGAATAGAATTGCAGGTATTATTCCAAGTATAAATAATATTATTTTAAACACAAAACTTATGTTAAATAATATTCCAAGGAAAATAACCGCAGCTGCACTTACTCCAAATGCAGCAGGAAGTTTCATAAATGATCTAGGGGACCATTCATTCATAGGTACTGCCGTTCCGTGACTAAAACCTATCTTTTCCATTCTATCAACAGTCATCTTTATAACATTTTCATAAGCAGCTACATCTGTTATAGCTCTATCGTCTTTTACGAATGGTTTAAGCATTATAGATGCAATGTTTCTTTCACTAATTGCTCTAAAGTAGACATTTGAAATTTCTTCACCATTTTGATGTCCTGGAATTCCATAGTCAAATTCACTTTGTATATAATCCCAAGTAGTGAACATTCTAAGTTTTCTTACATCTTCTCTATTAACGATTGGTTCTTGACCAAGTAATTTTAAGCTACCTCTTTGAGTAGAAGATTCTATTACAGCAACGCCAAGATTTCTCTTGTTTAGTTCATCTACAAATTTGCCTACTATGCCATCTTCTGTTTCCATAAAGGCTTCTCCGCCAGCAAAAGTTAAATAATTTACTCTTTCTTCTACTGATTTATTTTTATAGAGTTCATCGTAAGCTTTAAAATATCTATCGATTACAAACTTTTGATCTTGGTAAAAATTATTTACCATAGGGCGAAGTAAAATTTTTGCGTTAGCAGGAATATTTTCTAAATATGGTTTATAGAATCCTAGCCCAATATATTCAATATAAGAATGAGGTTCTCCTCTACTGCCTGCTGGATAACCAAAAATATCAATTCCCTTATCTCTAAATTTAACTAAATCTTTAGGTAATGTTTCTATTTTTAAACTTCCATCTTTTGTATATTCAACACTTCTATTATCTTTTAAAGATTTGAGTCCCTCTTTTACAAATTCAATTATATCTTTATCTCCAGAAACATATAAAAATCCATTGTCAATTTTAGTTTTTATATTTATCTCTGGATCTTCCTCTAAAGAATTAATAGTGCTTTCGCTAAGAGAAATTACATTTGCTCCTGCATCAACAATTTTTTGTAAAAACTCATCACTATCTCCATATAAATAACCAAGAGTTTTAAATTCATTATAATCAGCTACTATATCAAAATTTTTGTAAGCTTTTTCAATCTCTATTCTCTTCTTTACAAAATAAAATGAGAATAATGCCGCCAAAGCCATTATTATTATAAAAATATTATTATTCTTTTTCATGTCCTCTCCTTTTTTCCTACATTTTATTATACTATGAAAAAAATTTTTTGGGTAGATATGTATTTCCCATTGCTATTGGTAAGATTAAACACAAATATTTCTCCTATAACTAAACGATCAATTTAAAATATATTACACAAAATAAAACGTATAATATTATAAGTTTATTATACGTTTAGTAATTTAAATTTTATTTAATTATTTTTATCATTCTTAATTGTGCCTAATTCCCAAAATATTTTAAAATAAAATAAATTGCTAGGAGTAATATTACAGAATAAGCTCCAATTCTAAATTCCTTTTCAGCCTTTTCCTTATCGAACTTAGGCATTTTATTTTTTCCATTTTTTAAATTCTTCTTACTCATCTCTCCTCCTATGTTTAATATAAGTATATTATACATCTTTAAAATTTATTTTGTCTCTAGTGTTTTAAAAATTATATCATCATATGTAAAAAGAGACCCATTAAGGGTCTCTCAAATTTTATTTTATTCAGCAAGTTTAGCTTTAAGTTCTTGAGTGTTCTTAATTGATTCTATTAGTGAGTCAGCTAATGCTTCCATATCGTTCTTGTTTGCGATATTTAATGAAGTATTGATTGTAACTCTTTCACCTAAAACGTCTATAAGCTTCATGTTTTCGTTTAGATAATCTTCAATTTTATCTCCTACTGTACATGCCCAAGTACCGTTTTCAATGATACCAACTGTTCTGTTTTGTAGATTTAGAGCAGCCATGTCAGCGATGAAGTTCTTCATTGGAGGATAAATTCCAAGGTTATAAGTTACAGAAGCTAAAACGATGTGTGAATATTGGAAAGCTTTAGCAATTAGGTATGATACGTGAGTTTTTGAAACGTCAAATACTTCTACTTTTGTCATTCCTTTTTGTACTAAGTCGTTAGCTAATTCTTGTGCAGCTCTTTCTGTATTTCCATACATTGAACCGTAAACAATTAGTACACCGTAATCTTCTGGTTCATATTTAGACCATTTGTCATATTTGTCTATAATATATCCGAAATTGTTTCTCCAAACAAGTCCGTGAAGTGAACAGATATATTTAACTTGTGGTAGAAGTGGTCCAGCTTTTTTAAGAACATCTTGGATGAATGGTCCGTACTTACCTACGATATTAGTTAGGTATCTACGTCCTTCATCTAGCCAATCTCTATCCCAATCAACTTCGTCATTGAATAGTTTTCCATCAAGAGCCTTGAATGATCCAAATCCGTCTGCTGTGAATAGAACTCCATTATAAGTGTCGAATGACATTATAACTTCTGGCCAGTGAACCATAGGAGCTTCGATGAATGCTAGTGTATGTTTACCGAAACTTCTAGTATCGCCTTCTTTAACTATTTCTATATTTTCATCTGGAATCTTGTATCCAATTTGTCTCATTATATCAAAAGCTTGTTCGCTTGATATAATTTTACATTTTGGATATCTTAGAAGTACTTCTTCTATAGCTCCACAGTGGTCTGGTTCCATGTGGTGAATTAGAAGGTAATCTAGTGGTCTTCCATTAAGAACTTCTCTTACTCTTTCAAGATAGTCTCTAGCTATTGACCAGTCTACAGAGTCTACTAATACAGTCTTTTCATCTAATAGAAGATAAGAGTTGTATGAAACTCCGTCTGGTATTGGGAACATATTTTCAAATAATTCTATTCTTTTATCGTTACCGCCTACATAGTATAGGTCTTCAGCAACTTCTCTAATTTTGTACATTGACATAGTAAAAAACCTCCTAATTACTTTCTATCAGCTGGGAAATCAGCTTCTATAAATTCAGATTTTTCAGTTTGACAATCTGGGCATACCCAATCATCTGGTAGTCTGTCAAATACTGTACCTGGATCAATTTCACCTTCTGGATCGCCTAGATCAGGATCATATTCATATCCACATCCTGGGCAAACATATACGCCTGCTGTTGGTGCAAGTTTTCTAGGTTTTGATCTTCTAACTTTCTTCATAGGTGGAGCTGGTTTCTTTTCTCCGGTTCCTAGTGCTTCTGCAAGTAGTGGCATGATTTCGAACATATCTCCAACTATACCATAGTCAGCATTTTTAAATATTGGAGCTCCTGCGTTTTTATTAACTGCAACTATTGTAGATGCATCTTTAATACCCTTTAAGTGTTGGCTTGCTCCAGATACACCTAGTGCAATATATAGGTTTCCTCTGAATTTTTGTCCTGACATACCAACGTATCTTTCAAGTGGTAATAGTTTCATGTTTTCTGCTACTGGTCTTGAAGATCCTAGAGCTGCTCCTGCTGCTTTTGCAACTTTACGAGCTAGTTCTAATCCTTTTTCATTTCCAACACCTTTACCAACTGAAACTACTCTTTCAGCATCTCCAATTGGAGTATTTATATCTATACCAACTGAGAAGTCGTATCCGTCTTTTTTAAGATTTTTTACTAATATATCAACAGCTTCTTTTGCTGTGTCAGCTTTAATTATTTCTCTTTTTCTTTCTCCAGTTATAGGTCCTTGTTTTTTTCCTGGAGCTACAGCTTTAGATCCACCGCCACGTTTAGGCATTTTTCCTATGATGTGAGAAGCTATAACAACTCTTTGAATTTCGTTAGTTCCTTCATAGATTGTAGTGATCTTAGCATCTCTGTACATTCTTTCAACGTCCATGCCCTTTAGGTATCCGTTTCCACCGTGGATTTGAAGTGCATCATTTACTACTTCTAGAGCAATATCAGATGCATACATCTTAGCCATTGCAGATTCCATACCATAATTTTCATGGTTAGTCTTCATTTCTGCTGCAGAGTAAATCAAGAATCTTGCACAACGTAGTTTAGTTGCCATATCAGCAAGTTTAAATGAAATAGCTTGTTGTTGAGCAATTGGTCTACCAAATTGAATTCTTTCTTTTGCGTATTTAAGAGCAGCTTCATAAGCTCCTTGTGCAATACCTAGTGCTTGAGCAGCGATACCTATACGTCCACCGTCAAGAGTTTGCATTGCGATTCTAAATCCTTGTCCTTCTTGTCCAAGTAAGTTTTCTTTTGGAACTTTAACATTGTTGAATTGAAGTTCTGCAGTTGATGATGATCTAATACCTAATTTATCGTAATGATCTCCAAATGTGAATCCTTCCCATCCTTTTTCAACAATAAATGCAGATATTCCGTGAGTACCAATTCCAGGAGTAGTTACTGCAAACACTACATAATAGTCAGCTTTAGGAGCATTTGTGATGAATATTTTATTACCATTAAGAATGTAATAATCTCCATCTAATTCTGCTACTGTTTCAGTTCCACCAGCATCAGATCCTGCTTCTGGTTCAGTAAGACCGAAAGCACCTATTTTTTCACCTTTTGCAAGTGGTACTAAATATTTTTGTTTTTGTTCTTCTGTACCAAATGCTTCGATTGGATAAGAACCTAGTGAAGTATGAGCACTTAGTATAACTCCTACACCACCGTCAACTCTTGAAAGTTCTTCTACAGCTATCGCATAAGAAATAGCATCCAATCCAGCTCCGCCATATTTCTTTTCATATGGTAGACCCATCCATCCGTGTTCACCCATCATTTTAACGATTTCATCTGGGAATTCGTTGTTTTGATCAAGTGAGAATGCTATTGGCTTAACTTCTGCTTCTGCAAATTCTCTTACAGCTTTACGTAAAGCTTCATGTTGTTCTGTTGTTTTAAATAACATTGATTTACCCCCTTCATCTTTATGAGCATTTATACCTTTTTCAGTAGATTTTTCGAAAGATTTGTCAGTTTTATTATCTTTTCTTTCTTTTTCTACATTTTTGATACTGTTATTTTTCCCGTTATTAGTATTTTGAGAATTTTGATGCTCATTTTTTGTCATTTCCTTCTTGTTAGACGCTTGTTTAACATCTGCATTTTTGTCTTTAATGTCGGTCAGTTTCGTTCTTTCGTCTTTATTGTTTTCTTCTTTCGGATGCTCTTCATTTTTAAAATTCTTTTTATTAGGCTTCCTTCTTTTAAAGATACTCAGACTACTCACCTCCAAATAAAATTATAGGAAAGGTTTTCCATTCAAAGAAATAAAAAACTTGTTTCAAACTATACCTTTATAGTATCCTATATCAACTTGTATGTCAATACCTTAAAAGTGGATTAAAGTATTAATTGGTATTTCATTTCTTTTTTATTTATACCCGTAGTATCAGGAAAATATCAGGATTTTTATAAGTTAAAACTTAATTATTAATTATTAGATTCCTCTATACTATCAGAAATTTTTGAAATTCCATTTCTTATGCTTACAGTTTGAGAACTATCAGAAATTTCTTTTAAATATTCATTATGTGTCACCATGATGATTTGCATATCTAGGCTCCTTGAGAGTTCTCTTAAGAATTCTCCTAGGTTAAAAATATAGTCATTACTTACATGTTTTCCTGGTTCATCCAATATTAGTGGACCTGATGATCTTCTTTTCATCTGGGTGATAAACGATATCCTAAGAGCCATAGAAACTATATCTACTACTCCTCCACCCCTAGAATCCTCTGGCTTTGTCTTTATTTCTAAATCATCATATCTATTTACTACATAAAATTCGCAGGAAGGCACCCCAGATTTTTCTTGTAATTCGATTTTAAATTCCATATCTGTTTCAAATACGTATTGTAGAAATCTTGTCACCACTATTTCTATCTGTGATATCGCCTGTTTTCTCGCATATTCAGAAGTATTTTTTAACAAGATTTGTGTTTTATTTACGAGGTCCAAGTATTCTTCTTGAGATTTTAAATCTTTATTTAGTTCAGAAATCCTATCTTCTAGCGACTCTTTCTTTGCCTTTTGAAGTAGAACATAATTTGAATACTCTCTTATTTTTGTATTTAGATCCATTTTAAATATCCTTAGGAAGTAGGCTGTTAGCTTCTTCTAGTAGGGAATTTATCTCTGTTTTTAGTGAATTTATTTCACTTTCTAAATTCTTTGGATCTACTCCCAAGCTTTTTACTTGTTCAAGATATTCTTTTCTGTTATTTTCTATACTTTCTAGAGCTGCTTCAGCTTTTACCTTCATAGTGCTTGCAGTATTTAATTTTTCTTTTAATTTTTTTAGTTCTTCTTCGTAATTCATATTTCACCTCTTAAGTGGTCAAGTATATTCTGTCTGCTTTCATTTCCAATTTTAGAATAGCAGAATGGGCAGTAATCAAGTTTTTTATATATTTCTTCATACTTTAAAAGTATATTTTCTTTTTCCTTATCTATGGATTTTAATTGGGAGTTAATTCTTAAAATTTCATTATTTAAATTTTTTAAATTAATGCCTATTTCTTCAAGCATGTTTAGTTTTCTATTTAAAGAATCAAGTCTTGTGTATGATTCTTTTGCTCTTTCAACGTCTGTGAAGTTTTTAATGTATATATTCCCATTGCTAATTCTTTCGTCAAAAATTTTAATTTCTTTATAATATCTATAAAATGTTTGTAAATTTCTAAATTTTTCTTCTGATTCTCTATATTTTTCTAAACTCTTATCTAGATTTACTAAATTATCTATAACTTTCTTATTCTTTTCTAGATCATCTTTACTTTTAACAAGCTTTGAATGTGCATTTTCAAGTAAATTTAATTTAAGCCCTAGATGTTCTAGTTTTTCGAATATATTTTTTGTATTCTCTAAGTCTTTAAACTTTTCTATAATAGCTTTTTGCTCTTCTATAGATTTTTTAATCTTAGAAAGACCATCGTAAAGGAAAGAAAGTTTATTTAGTTTATCTTCTTTTTCAGAGAGAGCTTTTTGAATTTCTATTAGTCTATTTAACTTTTTTTCATCTTCTTCTAAGAATGAAAATCCCTCAAGTTCTTTCTCTAGTTTTTCTTTCTCTTCCTTCTTTTCCCTTAAAATTCCATTTAATTTTAATGTATCTCTTCTTGTATTTGTAATGGCTATATCTAAGATATCTACTCCTATTAATTTCCCAATCTCCGCTGCTTTTTGACCAGGACTTAGTGATAATAAAAACGGTCCTTCAAGTTGATCTTGTATATAGAGAATTTGACTGTTTTGACCTATTGAGTCTTTAAATATTTCTGTTTGATCGATTATTTCCTGAGGTACTTCTCCGCCAAATCCTTCATACCTTGTAACTTCGCCCAGTAGATTTTTAAATTCATATACGTTTTTATTTCCGTTTCTAGCTCTTTTAAGTACAGTGTCGTCAGAAAATGTTATTTCAACAGATGTATCCTTTTCTCCAATTCTAACAAAGTAATCTCCCCTTGGTTCATTGTATAGAGCCCATTTTATAGCTCTTATTACCGCTGTCTTTCCGCTATCGCTTCTACCGAGGATTACATTTAAACCTTCCTCGAAATCTAAAATAGAGTCGGCATGAGATTGGAAATTTATCAAGTGAACTTTTTTTATATATTTCATTTGCTTTCTAACTCAGCCTCCCCTATTCTTTTTATCGCTTCTTCTCTGACTTTTTCCGGAAGATTATTTTCTTTTGCTATTTCCGAAATCATGTCAAATATATTTAATTTATTTAAATTTAAGTTCGAATTAACCATATCACTAAAGGCTAAATCTCTACTTCTCTTGGACTTAAAGTTTTCCATTACGCTTCTATCTAAGACTAACTCTCCGTCAAGTGCAGATTTTAAATAGATTTCTTTTAGTTTTATTTCATCTGTTAATTCTATTATTACAACTTTTGGTTTTCTCTTTATTTCAAGCATAGAATTTGAAAGTCTTACCATGGCTCCTGGATTTATAAAGTATTTCTTATGTCCATTTTCCTCATGACAAACTGTTTTGAAACCTAGATGGTAATGTCCGCAAAGAGTAATATCTGCATCCGTTGTGTATAAATCTTCAACCGTTGTATAATCTACCGTGTTTACAAATGATTTATCGATTATAAATCCATGGGTCATATGAATTCTATAGTCGTAATCTTTCTCTTCTTCTTTTACCAGGTATCTCTTCATATTTTCTTTAAGATCCATTCCATATTTATATGGAGTCCCGGTAAGTTTAACTACTACATCTTTTTTTAAGTAGATATCTTTCCCATTTACTAAATTTAAAACTTTTAAATCGCAAAGAAGTCCCATAACAGTCCTATTTAGCGTATCAGGATTGTGACCATATATGTCGTGGTTGCCGCTAACTATATAGATAGGTGCAGGAGCTTCTTTAAAAATCTTAGCAAAAGTTGATACAACAGATATAGCTATATCTGGACGGTCAAAGAGATCGCCTCCATGAAGGATATAATCCACATCCTCCATTCTTGCGATCTCCATAACTTCTTCCGTCTTCTTTACTTGTGTTTCTAAAAAGTTATCCAATCTGTTTTGAGGATTGGTACCTCTATAGTGGGTGTCAGTAAAGTAAAGAATTTTCATTATTCTAAGAATCCTTGATCTATATCTTCTTCTTTTACTTCTTTTGCATCCACTTCAGCTTCTTCTTTTGGTTTTAATGTTTCTCTAATTTTAGCTTCTATTTCATCTGCAATATTTTTATTTTGTTCTAGGAAGGCTTTTGCGTTTTCTCTTCCTTGACCTAATTTTTCTTCGCCATAGCTATACCATGAACCTGATTTGTCAACAAATCCATAGTCAACTCCCATATCTATTAATATTCCAGATCTGGAAATTCCTTTTCCGTACATGATATCGAATTCCACTTGTTTAAATGGAGGAGCGACTTTATTTTTAGCAACTTTTACTCTTACTCTGTTACCTATCATGTCGTCACCTTGTTTTAAGGTTTCAATCTTTCTAATATCAAGCCTTACAGAAGAATAAAATCTAAGTGCACGTCCACCTGTTGTAGTTTCTGGATTTCCAAATACTACACCGATTTTTTCACGAAGTTGGTTAATAAAGATTACAGATGTTTGAGATTTATGAATAGCTCCTGTGAATTTTCTAAGAGCTTGAGACATAAGTCTTGCATGTCTTCCGACCATCGCATCTCCCATTTCACCATCGATTTCTGCCTTCGGCGTTAAGGCTGCTACTGAGTCTATGATGATTACTGAAACTGCGTTTGATCTAATCAAGTGTTCTGCAATTTCTAAAGCTTGTTCTCCTGAATCTGGTTGTGAAATGATAAGGTTCTTTTCATCAACCCCGAGAGCTCTAGCATATTGTGGGTCTAGTGCATGTTCAGCATCAATAAAAGCTGCTATTCCGCCCATTTTTTGAGCTTCAGCTACTATGTGAAGTGCAAGGGTTGTCTTACCAGAACTTTCTGGTCCATATATTTCTATTATTCTTCCCTTTGGTATTCCACCAATTCCAAGTGCAACATCCAGACTTAGAGATCCCGTTGGAATAGATTCTATATCTAGCTTTGAGTTTTCACCAAGGAGCATTACTGCTCCCTTACCGAATTGTTTTTCGATCTTAGTTACCGCTGTCTCTAAGGCTTTTTGTTTTTCTTTGTTTTCTAAATTTAAATCCATATTAACCTCCAATTATTAAAAGTATACGTGATAATATGCTTGTGGTGGAACTATTTTGAATATTTTCTCTTGATCCACTGAAATTAAACGACAAATCTTCTATCTCATCTCTATATTTAATAGAGGAATAAACCGTTCCTACATCTTTTACACTCGGTACAGGACCTGCTTCTCCAGTTACGGAGACTACAATGTCTGCTCCCGTAATCTTTTCTAGTGCTTCGACCATACTTCTTGCAGTTTCCTTACTAACTACAGAGTATTTTTCTATTATATCTTTATCTACGCCAAGTTTTATCTTCGCTTCGTTAGAATATGTTACATAAGATTCTTTTAAGACATTTGAACTACCAGGAACAGAAGTGATGCTTGAAGCGAGTCTACCTCCTGTTATGCTTTCCATAAAAGAAATCTTTAAACCCTTTTCGATGAGCCTTTTAACTATGGCTTCTTCTAATGAGTTTTCTTCAAATGTAAATCCCTTAAATTCATTTTTTATAAGACTCATGCAAGTCTCAAACTTCGTTTTGTCTTTTGAATATGAGATTGCGTCAATCTCTGTGAATGCGCCTTTCGCATAGGTATTAACTGTTATATCTCCATCTATTCCAAGCTTTCTAAGTCTTACCTCTATAGGTGATTCTCCTAATGCGTGTACATTTATTTTTTCTGAATAGAAGACTTCCTTTTCTAAATATTTATCGAAATATTCATCCACTAAGAAATGAAATTCTCTAGGTGGTCCAGGTAATAAATAGTATTTTATACCATTTTCTTCTAATATTTCACCTGGCGCTATGCCGACTAAATTATTTAAAACTGTAGAATTTTCTAGCACCATTATCTGTTTTTTAGAAGATTTAGTAAGTTTTCTATTTCTACCTTTATAATATTTTTCTAAGTTTAATAGACTTTCTTTATGTTCGATTAAATTTCTTCCCAAGTATTTTGCAAGTATTTCCTTGGTTAAATCATCTTCAGTAGGTCCAAGACCTCCTATTAAAAATATATGGCTTGCTCTTTTAGATGCAACTTTTATCGCTTCTGTTACATCAAATTCATTATCACCTATATTTGTTTGGTACTTGATTATATATCCTCTATCAAATAAATATTTCGCTAAATATGCACCGTTTGTGTTAACAGTAAATCCTCTTAAGACTTCATCTCCAACGGAAATAATTTCTACAATATTAGATGTTTTCAAGATCTAGTACCTCTTTATTCCTTACAATATAATCTACTCCTGATAGAATCGTAAAGAATACTGAAATATAATAAAGTATTATTCCTATTTTAACTAATGGAGTGTAATTTAAAAGAATAAGAATGATTCCAACCATTTGAGTTGCTGTCTTTATCTTTCCGAGAGGTCCTGCTGCGATTGTTATATTTTCAGATGCAGCTATTACTCTAAATCCTGTAATTGCAAATTCTCTAGCAATTATTACTATTACAGTCCATCCTGGGATGATTCCAAGTTCCGAAAGAAGTATTATAGCACTTGCTACTAGAATTTTATCTGCCAATGGATCTGCAAACTTACCAAAAGTAGTTACAAGTCCATTCTTTCTTGCTAAATATCCGTCTAAAAAATCTGTAAACGATGCAGCTACAAATATAATTGTAGCTATCATTCTGTAATTATCTCCTGGAAGATACATAAATAGTACAAACACTGGTACCAGTATCATTCTCATAAAAGTCAATTTATTTGCTATGTTCATTATAAACTCCCAATAATTCGTATTCTTGGCTATCTTCTATAAATACTTTGACAAAACTCCCTATCTCAAGCTCTCTATCCGATGTGAATATGACTTCTGTGTCAATTTCAGGAGCGTCATACTCTGATCTTCCAATATAAGTTTTATCATCGGCTTTTTCCTCAATTAAAACTTCTAAAACTTTGCCAACTTTTGAATTCAAAAGCTCTTCAGAAATTCCCATCTGTTCCATCATAATTCTTTCAAACCTATCTTGTTTTATGTCTTCTGAAATCTGTCCTTCTAGATTAGCAGCCGGAGTTCCTTCTTCTTTTGAATATGTGAATGCTCCAACTCTATCTAATTTTGCAAAATTAATAAATTCCAAAAGCTCCATGAAATCTTCTTCAGTTTCACCTGGAAAACCAACTATAAATGTGGTTCTTATTACCATATCATCAATTTCTGATCTAAGGGTTTTTATAAGATTTTTGATATCTTCTTTGTTGGTTCTTCTGTTCATCCTCTTTAAAACATTATCTGAAACATGTTGAAGAGGGATATCTGCATATTTTACAAGCTTTTTATTGTTTTTAAATTCATCTATCAATTCTTTTGTGAAATGGTCTGGATAAAGGTACATCACCCTTATCCATTTTAAATCTTCAATCTTTTCCAGTTCATGTAGAAGCTTTGCAAGTCTATATTCACCGTATAGATCAATTCCATAGTCAGTGGTATTTTGTGCTATTAAAATTACTTCTCTAGTTCCATTTTCTACCAAGTATTTAACTTCACCTACGATGTTTTCTAGCTTTCTAGATCTATTCTTTCCTTTTAGTTTAGGAATTATACAATAGGTGCAGAAATTGTCGCAGCCTTCAGATATTTTTACATATTCTGTGATATTTATATCTTGTTTTGATTTTAAATTTCCTTCTAAATATTCTGAATTTATATCTCCGATAAAAACAGGCTTCTTGCCTTCTAATGAAAGATCTATAACTTCATTTATTTTATTTAAATGTCCAGTTCCGATTATCCCATCTATTTCTGGTATCTCTTTCATAAGTTCATTTGAGTACCTCTCGGCAAGACACCCGGCAAGGATAAGACTTTTTAATTTTTTATTTTCTTTATAAGAAGCTACTTCTAATGTCATATCTATAGATTCTTCTTTGGCAGACTCTATAAATCCGCAGGTGTTAACTATGATTACATCTGCATCGTCAACATTGTTTGTTGCTTCTGATTTCTTTTCATCCAAAATGGTGTTCATAAGATCCGTATCAACGTCATTCTTTGAACATCCAAGGGTGATAAAGTATACTTTATTCATTTCTTTCTCCCAGATATTTCTCTATTTCCTCAGGTGACATAATAATCGTTCTAGGCTTAGAGCCTTCATGCGGCCCGATTATTCCAGCCTCTTCCATTTGATCTACAATTCTTGCAGCTCTAGAATATCCTACCTTAAGTTTTCTTTGTAAGAATGATATAGAAGCCTGTTCATCCGTTAAAATATATCTTACCGCCTCTTCAAAAAGCGGATCTTTGTCTTTTATTTCTTCTGTCTTTTTCTCAATTTCATCGAGTAAGTTTTCTTTCTTCTCAGTCATTTGACTAGCGTTATTGCCTTTTACGAAGTCTATTACCCTTTCCACTTCCTCATCAGAAATAAATGCACCCTGAACCC
Source organism: Peptoniphilus duerdenii ATCC BAA-1640 (assembly GCF_000146345.1). Lineage (GTDB taxonomy): Bacteria > Bacillota > Clostridia > Tissierellales > Peptoniphilaceae > Peptoniphilus_B > Peptoniphilus_B duerdenii. The sequence goes on from NZ_GL397071.1 coordinate 1,688,701, forward strand.
TCTTTGGTTTCGAATAAAAACCTGGGTAGAACATCATATCTCCCTTTCCTAGAAGTTTTTCTGCTCCACCTATATCAAGTATAGTTCTTGAATCCACAGATGACGAAACAGCAAATGCAATTCTTGAAGGAATATTTGCTTTTATGGTTCCTGTAATTACATCAACAGACGGTCTTTGGGTTGCAATTATAAGATATATACCTGCCGCCCTTGCCATTTGAGCAAGTCTTGCAATATAATCTTCAACTTCTTGTCCAGATACCATCATAAGGTCTGCAAGCTCGTCTACAATTACAACTATTCTAGGGAATTCTTTTTCGCCTTGACTCTTCATCTTCTTGTTATAACCTTTTATGTCTCTTACAGAATTTTCAGCAAAGGCTTGGTACCTCTTTTCCATTTCTTGCACAGCCCAATTAAGAGCATATTGCGCCTTCTTAGGATTTGTAACTACTGGTATAAGTAGATGCGGAATGCCATTATAAATTGAAAGCTCAACTACTTTCGGGTCGATTAGTACAAGCTTTACATCCTCTGGCGAACTCTTATAAATAATTGACGTTATAATCGTATTTATGCATACAGATTTACCAGACCCTGTTGCACCCGCAATTAATAGGTGAGGCATCTTGTCAATGGTACTAATTATGTTCTTGCCCATTACGTCCTTCCCTAAAGCTAAAGGAAGATGAGAGTTCAATTCTTTAAATTCATCTGACTCAATTAGTTCTCTAACAGTTACCGCAGCTTTAGTTTTGTTTGGAACTTCGATACCTACTACAGATTTGCCCGGAATTGGTGCTTCGATTCTAATATCAGAACTTGCAAGTGATAATGCCAAGTTGTCAGAAAGAGAAACAATCTTTGAAAGCCTAACTCCAGGAGATGGCTCAAGTTCATAGGAAGTTATAACCGGTCCTTTATTTATAGCTACAATTTTTGATTCAATGCCGAAGTTTTCCATAGTTTCTTCTATTATTTTTTTATTTTTTAGAATCTCACTATTGTCCCCACGTTCATTTTCTATATTGTCAAGAAGTTCTATTGGAGGAGCAGTATATACATATTCTTCCTCCATGGACTTTTCTATATCCTTGCTTAACTCCTCTTCTTCTTTTTCATCTTCAATAATCTCATCATAGGTTTGAAGTTTAGTCTTTTTAGATTTAGTTTCTACTTTTTCTTTAGATTCTTCTACATAAGATTCATTCTCTTTAATGCAGTTTTCTTTATTATCCGAACTAATGGCTTCATTTGTATTTTGATCATATACATTTATAAGTAATTCATCATCTGAATCATCTTCAAAATCATTTTCTATAATTTCTAAAGAAGGTTCGTCTTCATTATCTTTTTCAATTTTTGACTTCTTTTTAGAAATTTTCTTATCCTTAATATCTTTATTCTTTTCCTTTTCTTCCTTAGCTAAAGCTCTTTCGTTTTTCATCTCAACGATTTTTTCTTTTAAATTTGCAAAACTTTCTTTTGTATTTTGAGAAAAATCAAAGATAAATTCTTTAGCCTTATGAGGATCAAATCTAATTAAGTATAGTATGGTTCCAATAGCAAGAATACTTATAACAATCGATGTGCCAACCACACCAAGAGCCTTGTAAAGGAAAAAACCTAAAGAAGCACCTATTACTCCTCCACCTTTACCAACTGTTGCATACTCTTTAGAAAAATGAATTCTTTCGATAAGAGTGTAGTCTCCACTTTTATCCGTGTCTAAAAGAATAATAAGACACACAAATAAAATAAGAGAACACACAAAATGTTTTAAAAAATTTTCTCTAAGAGATTTAAAACTTAGACTAGTTCCTAGAAACATAAAAATTAGTGGAACTACTAAATTCGCTCTACCCGCTAAATTTGTATTTAATTTATATAAAAAATTGCCGATAAATCCCATTTTGTCAGAAAAAATACTCACAAATGACATAAGTCCAATGAATATAAGAACTGCTCCTACAATTTCCGGCCTTATAGTTTTTGGTTTAGATTTAGTTTTTGCTCTTCTCTTTTTCAAAATTACACCTCAAGTAAATTATAACATATTTATGGCTTATTTTTCTTATAAATACCTTAGAACAAATCGTCTTTTTTATTAAGATATGTATATTTAATTCATTATTTTAATTAAGCAAAAAATAAAAAGAGTTTTAAATTACAACTAATTTATATAATATGAAAGTTAAAAAAAATATGAATGTTGATTTATTAAAATTAGATGTTGATTTATTAAAATTAGATATTAATTTATTAATAAGTAAATATTTTTAAATATATTATAGTCTAATTAAATTAAGGTTACATTGTCTATGTAGGAAACTTGTTCATAATAAAATCCGCAACAGATTATGTCTAGGATCACCCCTGCGTGTGCAGGAACATTTTGGTTTACTGGACTTAGAGTCCTATTTTCTTGGGATCACCCCTGCGTGTGCAGGAACATTTCATTGACATTCAGTAATTGACCTAAATATTTAGGATCACCCCTGCGTGTGCAGGAACATTTAATGATATACACACATCTTCCCTATTCGGAGAGGATCACCCCTGCGTGTGCAGGAACATTCGAAGAAGTAATCATGTCCTACTGGGTAGACGCGGATCACCCCTGCGTGTGCAGGAACATTTCAGAACTTGCTATTCTTAAATCCGATGGTCAGGGATCACCCCTGCGTGTGCAGGAACATTTTAACATTCGCCACCTCTATTCTTCTTCGCCAGGGATCACCCCTGCGTGTGCAGGAACATTTCCCATCATACGCAGTACCAGAAGATACGCTAGGGATCACCCCTGCGTGTGCAGGAACATTTTGGTTTACTGGACTTAGAGTCCTATTTTCTTGGGATCACCCCTGCGTGTGCAGGAACATTTCCATTTCGGTTTCCCAACCGCAAGCAAATGGAGGATCACCCCTGCGTGTGCAGGAACATTGTACACTTTCTTGATTGACTCATTAAGTCCGTAGGATCACCCCTGCGTGTGCAGGAACATTCTAATACGTAGATCGTCTTAAAGTTCGAGTGGTGGATCACCCCTGCGTGTGCAGGAACATTCTTCGACGCTACGGGCAAAATTTGTCCAGGTAGGGATCACCCCTGCGTGTGCAGGAACATTGTACACTTTCTTGATTGACTCATTAAGTCCGTAGGATCACCCCTGCGTGTGCAGGAACATTGCTAGTTTCTTGACTACGTGTTCTATTGAAGCGGGATCACCCCTGCGTGTGCAGGAACATTTACCCGTTAAATCATATCCTGGTTTAATCGTCAGGATCACCCCTGCGTGTGCAGGAACATTCTATAGCTGCATAATATCAATGCTTTGAGGGTGGGATCACCCCTGCGTGTGCAGGAACATTCTTCATTTGGTTTACTGGACTTATTTGTCTTTGGGATCACCCCTGCGTGTGCAGGAACATTCTGCTACTTCAAATGGTTGACACATTTCAGCTAGGATCACCCCTGCGTGTGCAGGAACATTTGGGCTATAAATACGAAATCAATGACCCAGACAGGATCACCCCTGCGTGTGCAGGAACATTGGACCGAAAGAGTATCTTTTCAAACAATAGGGAGGATCACCCCTGCGTGTGCAGGAACATTCTAATTCCAAGCACCAAACCTCTAATCTCTTCAGGATCACCCCTGCGTGTGCAGGAACATTATTTTTTTCACCTCTTCATGATTTCAATACCAGGGATCACCCCTGCGTGTGCAGGAACATTTGGGGCTTGTAAGTGTACGTCATGCGACGCATAGGATCACCCCTGCGTGTGCAGGAACATTCATTAAGTAAAGTAGAAAAAAATGCCAGATTTAGGATCACCCCTGCGTGTGCAGGAACATTTTGACGCTTCGAAATTCGAAAAGCTACCCCCTAGGATCACCCCTGCGTGTGCAGGAACATTAAAAGCCTTGTAATCTCTCTAGTCCAAAGTGCGGGATCACCCCTGCGTGTGCAGGAACATTTATTCTTGTAGTTGCTGCCTGTGGCGGTAGTCGGGATCACCCCTGCGTGTGCAGGAACATTTTGGAAATCTTCTTGAATTTTCCGTCATTGTTAGGATCACCCCTGCGTGTGCAGGAACATTTCTAAAAAGTAGTAGAATCTGTCTTTTCCTTTGGGATCACCCCTGCGTGTGCAGGAACATTTCAATTTCAAACTCTGGGTCATAATCCAGCAAGGGATCACCCCTGCGTGTGCAGGAACATTTGACAATGATTGGTTTATAAGAAGTATTGCAAGGGGATCACCCCTGCGTGTGCAGGAACATTTAGTAAATTCTTCATTTGATTTACTGGACTTGGGGATCACCCCTGCGTGTGCAGGAACATTTGTCCCAAAGTAACCAGGAATAGGCATCAAATAGGATCACCCCTGCGTGTGCAGGAACATTTCCATATTTCTTTATAAATCTTCTTTAGAATGAGGATCACCCCTGCGTGTGCAGGAACATTTAAATCGTGGTAAATATCCGTATATCTTATCTAGGATCACCCCTGCGTGTGCAGGAACATTTTGAAATAGTTAGCTATCAGTTCTGCGGTCTTAGGATCACCCCTGCGTGTGCAGGAACATTTCCAGCGTTTAAAGCTTTATACTGTCCACTTCGGGATCACCCCTGCGTGTGCAGGAACATTACTTAAATTTCCTCTAATTTTCAAGGTTTTCTTTTTGAAAATTCTTGAAATTTTTGCACTTTCTCTGAAAGTTCATATATTAATTTTGAATCTTCGAGTGCTCGATGAGGAACTTTTTTATCGATCCCATATTCTTTTAATACTGTTTCTAGTTTATAATTTTCTAAAAAGCTTTTTTCTCTTTTTACAAAATCCATTAGATCCCATGTTTTGTTTGTCAGTACGTCTAACCCATTTAACTTTAATTTTCTATTTATAAATTTTATATCAAATTTTATCCCGTAACCTACTAAATCTTCTAATCCTATAAATTCTTTCAGTTCTTTTAAGATTTCTTTTATGTTTTCTCCAGATTCCAATTCTTTGTCCGTTATTCCTGTTAATTCTATTATATTTTTAGGTAGTTTGGTATCTATTTTAACTATTTTGTGAAATTCTTCCTTTGAATCACTTTTGATAGCTCCTATTTCTATTATTTTATTTGTCTTTTCATCTAGTCCATCTGTTTCAATATCTAAAAACACAAAAGTTTTTTCTGAATAATTATTTCCAATACTTGTATACTTTTTGGATTTATGGTATTTAGATGCGTTGCTATATCCATGAATTTTAGCATCTTCTTCTATTTTTTCTTTTGACTTTATAATTATTAATGGTATTCCTTCAAAATCTATTACCTGTCTATCTGTGTTATGGGTTTCAAAGTTATATCCAATTTCATTTCTATTGTAGTAAGATAGAGTTGCCTCTCCTACTCCAGAGCTCTCTATTACTCTATTCCATAGCTCTTCTCTTACTTTACTGTTGAAATTACCTACATATACTCCTGTTGCTATTTCTTGCATCCATTTAGTTAAATCTCCTCTTAAGGATTTTGGCGTGTTTTTCAATGTTATTACTGTGAATGGCATGTCTAAATCTCTCTATAACTTATTCCATATTTTACTAGTTTTTCTTTGTCATCCCATAGATTTAAGGAGTCTGTTTCTATATAGTTTGGATCTTTTTCATCTATTTCTAGTAAGTATTGGACATCTTTTACTATTTGAGACATAATTCTACCGTCTACCATCTCATCTCTAACTCTTTTTCTAGTTTCTGAGCCTATGTCTTCGCCTTCTTTTATGTTTTTTGCCATTTCAAATGCTATCGGTATTGTCAGTTCTGCTTTATATAGATCGGCAATGTCATAGATAAAACTTTTGTCATGACCTGTGTGGACAAATCCAAGTCCAGGTGACATTCCCAGTGCTACTACTACGCTCATGACTACTCCGTATAGTGAAACATTTGCCGCTGATAGTGCTTGATTTACTAAGTTTGAGTTTTCAAAGTCATCTGGGTCATACTCTCTTCCGTCCCATTTAATACCTGTTTCTTTTGAGTATCTTCTATAGACTCCTCTTACTCTGGCTCCTTCTCTTCCTCTAAGTTGATGCATCGTAAGTTTACTTACGTCTTCGCCCGGAAATCTCATCTGATACATTTTTCTTGCTACTTCTAGTCTTGACCTGGTATTACTTACTAGGCTAGCTTGTTTTTCCAAAAGTTTCGTTGAGTGGGCAAGGGGTCTACCATATGCATAGTTTCTGACCCCTCTTTCTCCAACCCAAACGATGCTTGTGCCTGTATCTCCGATTATTTCTACCGCTCTATGACTAATATCTGTGCCTGGGCCCAAAAGTAATACTCCTATTATAGCAACTGGAATTCTTATTGTCCCTCTATAATCTGTTATGGTTATAGAGCTATCAATCTTGTTTATTTTTGCATGTTCTATATAGATAAAACTAACCCTGTCTCCTATTCTAGGTAATTCCTTTAGTTCTGTTTTTTTAGCACCTACTTGTTTTTTCATCTTATTACCGGTATTACAGTCATCATACCAAATCCATAAGCTTTTTTCTTTCCTATGCCAGTGGTAAGTGCATTTTTGAATTTTTCAACATCTGTTATGGTTAATTCGCCTTGGTATTCTGCCTTTATTAAATCCAATTTAAATCCATTTGGTTTATATAGTGTCTCGAAGTTACTTTTAAGAATATAGAAATCTTTGTTATTTAATGAAAACCCATTTTTTTCACTTCTGTCTATCAAATATTTAAACTGTTCATCTTCCTGCAAAAGCGGAATTACCTTTCCCCTTCGAAGACTTCTATCTGAGATTGACTTGTTAGGATTTAAAACTACTCTGAATGTCATTCTATCATTATTTTTAAATGTATTTAAAAATTCATCATAATCTTTTGCCTGCGCTGTCCCCTTTACTCCGTATTTTTCTAATCTTTCAAAGTCAGGTTTATCTTCACTAACTATTAGTAGATAGTTTTTATTTTTTAATCTATCTACTCTCCATAGTTTCCTTTTTCGTTCACTATTTTTAATTTCTTCTGGGAAGCTTTGTTCTACCCAATTATGAAAAGCACCTAAGTGATTTAATTCTTTTAATGCCAATCTATTTTCATAGTCTATTTCAACTCTTGATAAATACATCTTTCCTCCTAGAAATTGAAAGCATCATGCTCTTCACTTAATGTAACTACGTATCTTTTTTCTCCTCTGTATCCGAATCTTCTATTTTTTTGAGAAAAAGATTCCACTCTATCTTTTCTAAATTTACTTACGGATTCTTCTAATAAATCTCCGTCTATATAGACTTCTAAATCCACCTTACTCTTGTCTTTGAAATCTCTTTTATACCAGTTCCCTGCCTGCCAGCTTAGATTTTCTAAGCTTTCTATTACTCCTAAGTCTGTTTTGTCTAGTATAAAGTCTGGATTTATAGGATTAGATCTCTTGCCGAAGAATGTTTGGAAGTATGGATTTTTAAGACTGTGCTCGATTTGATCTATAAAATTATCTTCTCCACCTATTGCAACCACAAAGATTGCATCTTCTAAATAGTATCTGTTGGTTACATAGTTTCTTTCAAATCTTCCATCCGGTTTATATGCAGTGGCTATTTGATAGTCTCTTAGCAAGTTTCCTCTTTGATCAACTCTTACCGCAAAGTCTAAATCATTTAATTTTTTTATTTTTTCATCTTCGTGTCTTCTATAACCGAAGCTCGCAGCTATCATACCTATTACCGCACTTTTAGAAGGATAGAAATCTGTATACCTGGTTTCAAATTTAGAGTCAGTTCCCCAGGACTGAAGTGGTCCTGCAAATTTCAATAATAGGGTTTTCAATCTATTCACCTTGACTTTCGTCTATGACTTCTGCTAATTTTTCTCCTAATTTTGATAGTATATCTTTCATGCTTTCAGCTTTTTCAAATTCATCTGATAGTTCTATTGCTCTGGTACTTAAAACAATTGTAAATAGTGGTTCTTCTACAAATTTTTCTACTTCTTTGTATTCCTTCGTAAGTTTTTTTATAGATTCTTCCACATACCCTTCTTTAGATCTAACTGGTTCTTCAAATGCACTTACTAAGCTTACTGGTCTATCACTTCTAATACTTACCATTATGAATTGTGGTAATGTTTGGTTTGCAAATGAATTTAACATTCCTGTTGGAAGTGAGTTTGAAAAAGCTTCTACAAAGGCTTTCAATGCGTTAATTGTAGATTCTTTATCTCCAACTTGATTTAAGAAATCATGCACTGCTACATTTGCGTATCTATACATGGTTGATGAGTTAAACTCTATTGTTCCAAGCATACCAGCGCCAGCATTATCCTGTGGAGATAAGTCATCTACTGCAGTATAGAAATCAAATTCTGTTTGAATTTCATGGGTTGAAATTGAATGGGCTACTTGGCAAGATGCGTCTTCATTTAAGTATGGATCGTCTGCTACCATTCTTCCAAACAAAGCTATGTCTATGGCTGGGTTTGAATTAAATATTTCTTGGATGGTCTTCTTATCTTTAACACCTTCAATAGCTGCTTCTGCAAGTTTTACAGCTTGAATTTCTCCTAGGAAAAAGAGTGCTCTTACTTTATTATCTTTAGTCTTTATTCCTCCTAGGTTGAATATTTCGTCAGCCATTTTTATTGCTTCTTCCATAGTTATAGAACTATCTATGTTGTTTATCTTTTCTGCAACGTATTCAACAACATTAAGAGATCTTATACCTACATTTGTTTGAGCAGTGTTTTTGTTGAAGTATTCTCTGATTGCTTTCTTCCATGATTGAGAGCTTACTCTTGCTCTTCTAGCTCCGCCATATTGCGCAGTCTTAGGACTTCCAGTGTCATCCCTATTGATATTTGAAGGCGGCAAAGTTTGTACTGCGTGAATGTCCATAAAAATTCTTTTATTCATTTTCTTCTCCTTTTGAAATATTTTTACTATAATATGCTCTTGACCAATTTAGTCTTACTCTTTCATCGTACCCTCTTGCAAAATCGTATAGATCTTGGGCAAGTTTTGGATAGTTAATCTTAATAAGTTCTTTTGAACCTTTTAATATTTTGATTAACTGTCTTAGGTGGTTTGATAATTCTTCAAATGATTGTGAGGTTATCATTGCATTAAACCTTCTATCTAGTGATAAAAAGTTATCTTCTGTTCTAATTTCTGCTATCGATTCACCTACATTGTCCCATCCATCTTTCTTTTCCGTATTATTTACCGAATCAATTTCAGATTGTTGATGTATCGCATAAAGTTGTAAAGTTGTTAAGATGGCATTTTCTTCATAAGTTAGTTTACTGTATTTAGTGTAAAATTCTTCTGGAATGAACTGATACAGAAGCTTTATTCCTTCTAGATTTTCTGCCGATGGTCTACCCACAGAATTTCTAAGATTTGAAAGTGTAGCTTTGGTTTTTGATAGTTCTTTACTTTCTTCCAAACTAAAAATTATCTTGTTCGTTGTGGAATAAACGAGTTGTCTTTTACTTGGATTCTGCATATTCCTCCTCCTTTGTCTTTATTTTTTTATCTAAAAAGTATTTAAACCTGGAGTATGATTTTGCTAAATTTTTTATGCAATTTTCTGTTATAGGCTCATTTTTTCTTTTAACGATTATGCCTTTATACTCTCTTGAACCAGACTTTAAGGCAATCTCTTCTGCTGATTTTAAAATTAAACCTTTAACAGTTTTTCTCCATTCGAATACTTTTTCTTCCTTTGATGAATTTTCATCTATTGAAGATATCCAGTTTCTAAAAGGCTGATCTATGATATAGTACATTTCACTTATATTTTCATCTATAAAGCCGGTGCCTTTAAATCTTCTCATATCGCTTATGTCAGCTAGTAGATTTCTATATATTACGCTCACCGCAAACTTTGTTTCTTCAACTACATCATTTACTATGTTATTCCAACCATCATTTCTGCCATCTGTAATGATTATGTCGTGAATATCTAGTCTGTCATGGATTTCTCCTACTGGCATCCATGAAGTTGCATTTCCATCATCCTCCATAGAAATTGCATTGATGGTAATAATTTTATCCCTTCCAATTATTTCAGAAATTTCTGAAAACCATCTTATTACTCCAGGGATTTGAACATTGTCTTCACCACTTCCCGCTAAAAATATATTTCCAAAGGATCTCCACATAGATTGATTTGAAATATGTTTTCTAGGTGTGAAACTATCTTTGTTAGGCCCTTGTTTATTTTCTCTATACACAGTCATCGGCTCAAGAAACATATCTCTATGGTCTATGTCTGGAACTTTTACCACCTGCATTTCAAATGGTTTTTCTACATCTGTTTCAGGATTTATATAGATTGCCCGACTCCAAGTGGTGTAAAGTTCTGCAATATTGTCAGGATCATTTTTTACAAGATACCTATCTATAATCTCTTGACCTGAATATTCCCAACAAGGTTTTTGTTTCTTATAATAGAAATTATCTCTATTTCCAAGGATAGTATTTAGCATAAGTGTTTCGAAGAGGTTGTCCCCTTCCAAGTATATACCACCGATATCATATATCCATCCTTTAGAAGCAGTGTATTTTTCTTTGCCAAACATGACTTTATCAGACGTACCAACATAACCTTGAAATGTAATGAGCCATCTTGTGATTTCATCTTCTGTTAAGATTTCTTTGTTGTTTTTGAATTCATTTTTAGGTGAGAATAAAGCAATTTTATTTCCACTTTCAGAGATGATTCTATTCATAGTCTTTCCAGAAATAGATGTTGGACTCGCTTTATTTATCTTGTCTTCAGCTACTACATCAGCTGTAACTTGATAGAAAGGATATTTATCATCGAATAGATAAAATCTATCCCTCCATCTTTCTAAATAATCAAACATTATTTTTGAATATTTCTTTTCTTTCCAAAGATCTGACCATGTAGATCCCAGTTCATACTTATAATCTTCACTATCCGCATCTTCTACCTCTTCGATCTGCATGAATTTTTCATCTACTTCGAAAAATTCATAGGGATCTCCATTAATTCCAAATCGTGAATACACTGTTTGAGGTATAGCAAGTAAAAATCTTAGCAATGCAAACTTTTGAGTTTCGGTATCTCCACCCAAAGCTAAATAACTACTAGCATTTTTAAAAAGTTCTAGTATTGACACTTTTTCGATGCTTCCTTTTTCATTTAAGATTACAGGTATCCACTTTTCATCCAGTAAATTATACTTTCCCATTTTTCACATCCTTTCATACATAAGCCCTAATTTCTCATCATACTTTAATCTAACTCCATCTAATAAAAACTCACCTTCCTCATCGAAAATTATTCCTAGACAACCTTTTAAAAAGGATTTGTCTTGCCAATTTCTTAAATATTTATTGTTGTAATTTTCTAAATTTAATATTAGTCTATCCACCTGAGCTGAAGAAAATGTAAGACTCGAAGGAATTCTAAGAGTGTGTTTTGAAATCTCTCTTAATGTTTCTACATTTTCTAAATCTTTCGATATATCTACATCTTCACCAAAGATACCATATCCTTCACCAACTTTCTTAAGCGCAATAACTTCAACTGTTTCTTTTATATCACGAACTTGAGCATAGATTTGTTCTTCTGATTTTCCTGAAAAATCTTTAGATGTAGTGAACATCCCGATAAGATTATTCACATCAGTAAACCTACTCCTTTCATATGGTTCCCTAAGTTTAAATGTTTCAGCTCTCTGTTTTTTGTTTTTAGTATATGCTTCAAATTTATATTTGTAATCTTTGTAAATCGGCAGTAATTCTTCCTTAAGTTCAATTTCTGATTCTCCATATACATTTTGAACTAATGGAGAAATATCTTCTGGTATATTAATTTTATCCGGTAAGAAATACTGAGTTCTGGTTAAATTATATCCATCATAAACTGCTATTGATCCTTTTTCAAAATCAAGGACATCTGATGTTCCAAGAACATAAAATTTTGGCTCTTTAAATATTTCTGGCCTTATATTTTTATGTCTATGTAATCTGCCCATCCTTTGAATAAGTAGATCCATCGGAGCAAGATCAGAAATCATCACATCAAAATCAATATCTAGGGACTGTTCGATCACTTGAGTTCCAATTATTATTTTGAATTTCGGTCTGTCTTCAATCTTTCCACCGATAATCTTCATCAAATTCTTTTCTTTTTTTATTCTATCTGTGGCTATAAATGATGAGTGCAAAAGCTCCACATTTTCTTCGCCAAATTTAAAGGTCAAGTCTTTTGCTATTTCTTGAGATTTCTTTACCGTATTTACAACTATCCCGATTACTCCACCTTCATTAGAGAAATCTTCAACGAGATTTAATAGATTTTCTGAATCTTCTCTTATAATCTCGATGGTCTTACTGTGTTTAGTCTTAAATTCATCGAAAATTCTCACTTCTTCACCATCTGTATATGTTATAAGTGGATAAGAATCAGTGTTTAAACTTGAAAGCTGTTTTTTTATTTCTATATTTTTAATTCCTTTACCGATTAGATAATTTTTTACAAGTTCCTTTCTTCTTTCTGAAGGAAGGGTTGCTGAAAGTATGATTATCGGTATATTGTAAGTTGCTGCCCACTTTATGGACTGATATAAGTAAGAAGCCATAAACGAATCATAGGAATGGACTTCATCTATAATTACTACTTTCTTGCTGAAACCGAGATGTCTTAAAAATAAATGCTTCTGTTTAAGTGACATCATAAGAAAATTATCTACCGTTCCAACTACAAAATCATCTAGAACAGAAGTTTTATTTCCAGAAAACCACTCATTTACAAATGTACCAGGTGTGAAATCATCTTCATAAATATTTCTTGAAAGATGTCTATAAATATCGTTTAAAGAAGATTTTCCGTGTTTAAGTCTAATAGGAAGTTTTTCTCCCATATCTTCAGAAATAGACTTTAACCATTTGTCATTGATTCTTGGAAAGATTCCATCGCTTGTAGCTTGAGTTGGCAGGCCAAAGAATAATCCACTTTTCCCAATTTTGCATGCAAGTTGTTCTGCTGCGATTAGTGATGCTTCTGTTTTTCCCATTCCCATTGGTGCTTCGAAAATTATAATTCCTGGCTCATCTATTTGTTCAATTACATCAAATAAAACTTGTTGCTCGTGTCTTGGAGTATTAAATCCAAATCTTTTTTCATAAATCTTCGAAGCTTCATAAACATCTTCAGCAATCCAAGTATCAGACATCCTCCATTTATTAAATCCATCAATAATTCTAACTTGAGGATTACAAGCACTTTCATCGTCTATTGGTATGAGGGGAAAATAATACTCGTTACTTGCAATCCAGTCCGCCATAATTAAAAGACCTGTTAGTATCATCTGTACCGGAACTGAAATCTCAGGAATATCTTCTACAGAACTGTATCCAGATTTTTTTAAAGCCCAATTAAATAATTCTTCTTGAGCCTTTCTAAATAAATTATCACTGCTGCAATTCTCTTCACCGTAATAGTTTGCAGAGTATGAACTGAGCTGTAACTCGATATCTTCTAAAGAATTTACAGATTTTCCGTGATGACTCCCAACTATAGATGAAACATCTCTTTTCACGCCAAATTTTTCTAATATTACTTGCCCAGCAATAGAGTGATGGCTTTTGTTTGCATTTGCAAGTTCTAAATTATGTATTCCTTTAAATCCACATCGTTCAAGTTTAATTAAAACTTCGCTATCTAAATCTTCAGAGTTTGTAAAGCTTTTTTTAGTTACAAAGTTAGCAGTTACTTTTCCAATGTCATGAACATAGGCTATAAATGTAGCAAGCTTCTTTCCATCTTCTTCACATATTAAATTTTCTGTTATCATCTTCTTCTGACTATCATCAAGCCATAACTCCCAAAGCCTTCCTATAATTCCAGCCGTGTCTTGAAGATGATCAATTACTGACAGCCATTTTAAAGTTCCATCTCTGTCAGATTTTTTTGCCCAGAAATTTTTTGCAAGCATTTTATATCCTCAATTTATATTCAAACTAATACGTTTCTAAAATCAATATACAACATTTAAAATATAATTGCAACTATAAATTTAAAATTTATAAAATATTTTTTGAGTAATAAAAAAACCCGCTTATGCGGGCATTTGAGAATTGTCTGTTGCACAATCCAAACTAATACTGGATCACACCTGCTCTGCAGGAATACAATTCTTCTTTTTATTATATCATTTTATAATTTCTTTATAAAGAACTCTAATAGCTTTGTTTTCATTCGTTTAACTTTAGTATTTCTAATAATATTAAACTTAAACTAGATATTTTTATTTTCGCAAATCTACATTGAATATAAAGATTTTAATTAAATTTTACTTTTCTTCTCCCAAAAAGTAATTGTCTATAATACCCTTTGTATATTCATAGAGCTTTGTAGAGATTTTTTTCATTGGTTCTATTCTCTTATATACTTGTTCTATTTTTATTCCGTGTTCTTCCCAGGATCCTCCACCTCTGTAGTAGTTGAGCATGATTGGTTGGAGTCTATCGATAGTATTTGCAAAGAGTGAGTCGTCGGTTTCTAGATTATCAAACTCGAAAAATAGATCCATATATTCTTTTTTCTTTTCGTCATCAAGTAGTCCGAAGATTCTATTTGCTGCCTTTTTTTCTCTTTCTTCTTTGGTTTTATATCCTTCGTAGTCATAGGCGTAGGTGTCTCCTGCGTCTATTTCTACGATATCATGAATTAGAAGCATCTTTATTACTTTTGATTTATCGATTGGCTTATCCGCATAATCTGCTAGCACATCCGCCATAAGTGCCACATGAAATGAATGGGCTGCATCGGATTCGAACTTGCCAGTTTCTATTACTTTTGTCTGTCTAAAAACAGATTTCATTTTGTCAATTTCCACTATAAAATCTATTTGTTTTTGTAATTTTTCCATTGTGTCCTCTAGATCAATTTTTAATTTCTTTGTCGACGCCTCTTGTCACTGCTGGTAATAATTGTTTCTTCCTAGATAGAAGTCCCTTTACCTCAAATACTTTTCTCTCATCTTCAGGATTTAATTCACTTTTTATTCCATTATAAAAAGATGATTCTATAAAAACTTTAGATGATTCATCCAATATATTTGTTACCATGGTTACAAATCCTGAAATATTTTTTTCTTCTACTGTCGATTTCATTATCCTTGAAATATCTTCTTTTAATTCATCTACTAATTCATCGTCCATGGTAAAGACTTGAGATATTAGAAAGTCGTATCCAGATATATTAAATTTCTTTTGATCTATATTTAATATTTCTTCTACGGTCTTTCCTTTTAATGAGGTTCCTGCTTTAAACATTTCTTTTGCAAATTCTTTGCTATCGATTCCACTGATTTCTTCTAAAATTTTAAGTATCTTCTTGTCTGTTTCTGTGGTGGTTGGACTTTTAAAGAATAATGTGTCTGAAATTATCCCCGCCATAAGTATTCCAGCTATTTCCTTTGGCATATTTACAAGTCTTTCTAAATAGATTTTAGAAACTATGGTTGCTGTACTTCCAACAGGCTCATTTCTAAAGTATATAGGTTCGTTTGTTGGCACGGACTGTACTCTGTGATGATCGATTATTTCAAGTACATTTGCCGTTTCAATTCCATCGATAGATTGAGTCTTTTCGTTGTGGTCTACCAATATCAAATCATGTCCTTTTAGATTCAAAAGATTAAATCTTGAAATACTTCCTAGGACTTCATCTTTTCTATTTAGGACTGGATATTGACGAAATCTCGTCGATTTCATAATATTCTTTATTTCGGATACTTCTTGATCCTCATAGAAAGCTATTATTTCATCTTTTTTCATTATCTTATCTATGCTTGTTGCAAGTGGGATTAGTTTAGCTGCCCCTACCGTATCTAAGTCTGTTAAGATATATGAAACATTTTTTTCTTTTGCAAGCTTTTTTAAATCTTCTTCTAGATCTATACCACCTACAAGTATCATAAGAGAAACTTCCATCTCTATAGCAGATTTTCTAGCTTTGTATCTATCTCCTACGATTACTACATCTCCAGGACTTATATATTTTCTTGCAAGGTCTGTATCCATCGCATAGGCAGTTAGTTTTGTCTCTGGCTTTATGCCTTTGAAATTATTTTTTATAAGTTTACCGCTTAGCACTTTTGATAAACTTTCTAAATTTATATTACCTTCTAGATTATGTTCACTGGCAAACTTTAGATATCTATCCATGATGTCATACATGGTTACTAGTCCGACCATCTTCTTGTTCTTATCCACAACATATGCACTCTTATAATTCTTCTTTTGTAAAATATCTAGAGTATCAAAGATAGAAGCATCTTCTTCTATTTCTATGGCATCGTCCATATTTATGTCTATCGCCCTTGGGAAAATATCTTCTTTTAACTCAGGAACGTCTATGTTGAAATAATCTAGTATAAATTTTGTTTCTAAATTTAATTCACCTAGTCTAATGGGCTCAGTCTTATTTCCTTCTATATTTTTTAAATATGAATAGGCTATACTTGAAACTATTGAGTCCGTATCAGGTTTTTTGTGTCCAGTTATATATATCATTACCAAAGACCTTTCGCTTTTTGTATATATGGATTAAGTCTTAATTCTTTTCCGATATCTGTTCCAGGTCCATGACCAGGATATACCTTTATATCTTTATCTAAATCGGAAAGTCTTAGAAGTGAATTCATCATTGCTTCTTCACTTCCTCCTGGTAGATCTACTCTTCCCATTGATGTGTAGAAAAGTGTGTCCCCAGAGAAAAGATCTTTGCCATTTAATAAGAAGCAACAACTTCCTTCTGTATGACCTGGCGTATGAAGAACCTTGAAGTTCATTTCACCAACAGTTATTTCATCTCCATCTTTCAAAATAACATCTGGTGTAACATCTTTTACTTCCATGCCAAGCATAGGTCCAAAGTATTTTGAATTAGTCTCTAACATTTCTACATCTTTTGAAACTAAGTATACGGGCACATCTTTCTTTTGAACTATGTCATAAAGTCCACAAACATGATCTGGATGGGCATGAGTTAATAGAATCTTTTTTAAATTTAGCTGTAATTCATCTAATTTTTTTAGTATCGCTTTTGCATTGTCTGCAGGGTCTATTACAACCGCATTTTTTTCATCATCATAGACTATATAACAATTGGTTTGAAAAGGTCCAAGTATCATCTTTTCTATATTTATCATTTAAAACACCTTCTCTGAATCAAGTAAAATTGTAACCGGTCCATTATTTATAAGCGATACCTTCATATCTGCTCCATAGGATCCAGTTTCTATCTTTAGTTGTGAATTTTTAAGTTCTTCTATCATTTTTTCATAAAGAGCTCTTCCTTCTTCGAATCCAGCTGCAGTTGAGTAAGATGGTCTATTACCCTTTCTCACATCTCCATATAGAGTAAACTGACTGATTAGAAGGATGCTTCCTCCTACGTCCATTATAGATTTATTCATTACTCCATTTTCATCATCATAGATTCTAAGATTTAATAGTTTTCTCAGTATATAATTTAAGTCTTCAACAGTGTCGGTATCCTTTATACCAAGAAGAACGACCATTCCCCAGTCGATTTTCCCTATAGTTTCTCCGTCTACCTTTACACTGGCTTCATAACTTCTTTGAACAACTGCTCTCATTATGCCTCCACTCTATAAACATCGTAAACATGTTTTATTTTCTTTATCTTTTCAATTAATTTTTCTAGTTCTTTTATAGATTTAATCTCAACAGTAAGGTCCACTATAAGCTCATGGTCTTTTCCTTTTCTCGCGCTAAGTGATGAAAATTCGAGCTTAGAATCAGATATTTTATTTGCAATATCTGAAATAACTGTCGCCCTTTCAAAAGCCATAACTTCTATTTGAGCTGAATAGAATCCTGATTCAGTTTGATTCCAAGAAACATCTACAATTCTATTTTCGTCTATTCCTTTTAAGTTAGGACAATCTGCCCTATGAACAGAAACTCCACGGCCAATAGTTACATAACCTATGATGTCATCTCCTGGAACCGGGTTACAACATTTTGCAAATCTTACCTTTACATCATCTATTCCGTCAATGACAATTCCACCGCGTTTTGGTCTATTGAACCTTGTAGTTCCTACTTGTTCAGTTGGATCTTCTGTATCTTTGTAAGTTCTCTTATATATGTCTACTAGTTTTGCAGTAACTTGATTTACAGAGATAGTCCCAAAACCAACCGCCGCATACATATCGTCGATGGTTGAGATGTTTAATTTAGATCTTACTTCTTCAAGCCATTCATCCTTTAAAAATTCAAAAGGTTTATATCCTATTCTCTTAGCTTCATTTACAAGCATATCTCTTCCGCGTTCAATGTTTTTATCTCTGTCTTTTACTTTGAAATATTGTTGGATTTTCTTCTTAGCTTGAGGACTCTTAACTATATTTAACCAGTCAAGTGATGGTCCGGAGTTAGGGTTTGTAATTACACTTACAATGTCCCCACTCTTTAATTTATAGGTAAGTGGAACTATCCTTCCGCTTATCTTTGCACCGACACAAGTATTTCCTACTTGGGAGTGAATTCTATAAGCAAAGTCAATTGGAGTAGATCCTTCTGGCAAGTTCACCACATCACCATTAGGTGTGAATACAAATACTTCGTCTGCGAAGAAGTCAATCTTTAGCGTTTCCATGAAGTCATCTGCATCATTTACGTCTTTTTGCCACTCTAATAGCTGTCTTAGCCAAGTTAGGTTCTCGTCAAATGACGTTGACTTAGTAGCTCCTGATTTATATTTCCAATGGGCAGCAATACCGTATTCAGCAGTTTGATGCATTTCGTAAGTTCTGATTTGAACTTCAAAAGTCTCACCATTACTATCAATTACAGTTGTGTGTAATGACTGGTAGTTATTTGACTTAGGCATTGCTATATAGTCTTTAAATCTTCCTGGAATTGGTTTATAAAGATTGTGAACAGCACCAAGAACCCCGTAACAATCTTTGACTGTATCTACGAGCACTCTTACCGCTTGGAGATCATATATTTCATCAAAAGACTTTTTCTTTATTATCATTTTTTTGTAAATGGAATAAAAGTTTTTTGGTCTTCCGTGAATATCTGCCTTTATACCAGCCTTTTCAACTTCGGCTTTGATTTCATCAATGAGTTTTTTGATGAGGTCTTCTCTCTCGTTACGTCTCTTGTTCACCATATCTACTAATTTGTAGTAATTGTCTGGATCCAAGTAACGAAGTGATAGATCTTCAAGTTCCCATTTAACTTTACTCATCCCTAGTCTATCCGCTATTGGCGCATAGATTTCGATGGTTTCATTTGCTTTTTCAATCTTCTTCTCTGGGGTCATGTACTCTAGAGTTCTCATGTTGTGAGTCCTGTCTGCAAGTTTAACTATGATTACTCTAATATCTTTCGCCATAGCAAGAACCATTTTTCTTATATTCTCTGCTTGGTTTTCTTTTTTCGTCTTGTAATTTAATTTTTTTAACTTCGTAACCCCATCTACTAGATCTGCAATCTCTTGGCCGAATTCTTCTTTGATATCCTCATAAGTTACATCTGTATCTTCAACTACATCGTGTAAAAGACCAGCAACTATAGTAGGTGTATCCATATTCATATCTGCAAGTATAAGCGCTACATTGAATGGATGGATGATGTAGTCCTCTCCAGAATTACGCTTTTGTCCCTTGTGATGTTTTTCCGCTAAGTCAAAAGCCTCTTTGATTAGATCTAGGTCTGCATGTTCATTATACGATTTTACTTTATCTAATAATACTTCTATCATAATTACTCCTAAGGTCTTACACTCTTTATGCTAAGTTGAAGAGTCGTATTTCCCATAAATTTATTTACATCCACAGATGCAACCACATCTATAAATAGCTCTTTTTTATTTTGAAGAATATAGTTTAGCTCTTCTCCATCATATTTAGAGCTCATTAGCTTCTTAAAATTATCAAAAGTTTGAAAATATATACCTTCTACATAATTTTCTCCATCGGTAAAGGTAAATTTCAAAACATTTTTATTTTTTCCAAGTACATCAAGTCTAACTATTTTTAAATTTTTAAATCCAAAGATCGGATCTTCATTTCCCTTTCCAAAAGGTTTAAGTCTCATAATTTCATCGTAAAAATCAAAATTAATATCTCTTAATGTAAGGCTATCATCTAAATAAATCGTCTTTACAAGATCCTCTCTCGTAAGATTTGAATTATTGTTTAAATCCTTTACGAAATCTCTTAAATTTTCCCTTTGAATAGTTAATCCGCAAGCCATTTGATGACCACCAAAAGCTGTAAGGTATGATTTTATCTCTGATACTTTTGTGAACATATCATAGGCTTCGATACTTCTTCCAGAGCCTTTAAGTTCATCCTTACCACTTAGTACAATGGTTGGTCTATAATATTTTTCCTTTATTCTTCCTGCAACGATTCCTGCCACTGCAGGATGTAGATCTTCATCTAGCACTACAAGTACTGGAAATTTCCTTTGCATCTCATGGGTTTCTATGAAATCTATAGCTTTTTTAAACCCCTCTTCTGTGTAGCTTTGTCTAGTTGTATTTAGTTTTTTAAGCAATTCTACAATTTCAGTTCTCTTAGTAATGGAGTCTGACATAAATAATTCAACCCCAATATCTGCAGTTTCAATCCTGCCAGCAGAGTTAATCATAGGACCGATTAGAAATCCTATCGCAGACACGTCTAACTCTTTTTGAAATCCTGAAAGCTTAACAATATCGTCAAATCCTGAAATAGTACTACTATTTAAAATTTCAAGTCCGTACTTTACAAATATTCTGTTCTCTCCCACCAAGTTCATCATGTCACAAATGGTTGCAACAGCTACATATGGAAGTAGAGCTTTTTCCTTTTCTTCATCAATGCCTTGAATTTTATATAGATAGGATATAAGTTTAAAAGAAACTCCTGCTCCACATAGTTCTTTGAATGGATAGTCACAGTCAGATCTCTTGGGATTTAGTACCGCATCCGCAGCAGGTATACTGTCCTTGCCATCGATCTTTGGTACTTCATGGTGATCTGTAACTATTACATCAACTCCTAGTGATTTTGCATATTTAACTGTTTCGCTTGCCGCTATTCCATTGTCACAAGTTATGATTAGTGAAACATCTTTTTCTTTTAATTCATCTACGATATTATTATTTATTCCATAT
Source organism: Peptoniphilus duerdenii ATCC BAA-1640 (assembly GCF_000146345.1). Lineage (GTDB taxonomy): Bacteria > Bacillota > Clostridia > Tissierellales > Peptoniphilaceae > Peptoniphilus_B > Peptoniphilus_B duerdenii. Next base: position 1,709,897 of record NZ_GL397071.1, read on the forward strand.
CCTTCTTCTCTTGCTGGAATTCTATAGATTGGATTCATTCCAAGTGTTTGAAGTCCCTTTAAAAGAATAACCGTACTCATGACTCCATCTACATCATAATCTCCAACTATGGCAATATTTTTACCGCTACTTTTTGCAGATAAGACTATATTCCCAGCTATTATCATGTCCCTCATCTTTAGCGGAGTTTCTAAGTCATCATAATCAATATTTAAAAAATGCTCTGCCTCTTCATTAGTTACTATTCCTCTCTTAGAAAGGAGATTGGCAGTGGTCTTAGTTATATTTAATTTTTCTATATCTAAAGTATTTTCTTTATTTCCTTTTAATATCCAACGTTCCATATTTCACCTATAATTAAGTATTTTATCATATTTTAGCACATTTTTCGATAAATGGTGATAATTAGCATTTATTATGCTATTCAAATAATATAAAATGAATATTTAAATTTATCCAAAATAAAAAACCTCATTAAGAGGTTTAATTATTTCTATATTTATATTTTAAATATGATTTTAAATTTTCTGTAGCTATTGCTCTATGAGATATTTTATTCTTCTCTTCTTCGCCTAGCTCAGCAAATGTCTTGTCGTATCCATTTGGAATAAACACGCTATCGTAGCCAAAGCCTTCTTCGCCTCTTTCTTCATAGGCGATGGTGCCGTCAATTCTACCGCTAAAGAGTTTTATTTCTTTACTTGGTTCTACTAAGGCAATAGAAGTTTGGAAGTAAGCGCTTCTATCTTCTTTGTCTTGTAATTTTTCTAAAATCTTTTCAATATTTTTCTTGTCATCGTGATCGCCACAGTATCTAGCAGAATGCACTCCTGGCTCTCCATTTAGTGCATTTACAAATAAGCCTGTATCATCAGAAATAACATTTTTATATCCGACCAATTTTGAAATTTCTTCAGCTTTTTTTCTTGCATTTCCTTCAAGGGTCTCTTGATCTTCATCCACTTGTAAATCTTGTAGACCTACATCTGATTTAGATTCAACGATTAAATCTATATCGGATAAAATAGATTCCATCTCTTTAATCTTGTGAACATTGTCTGTTGAAAGCACCAAGTAATTGTTAGAAGGTACTGTATCCTCAACTATTTTCATAATCTCATCTATAGTTTCTTCTGATAATTTTACCAGTTCTTCAAGTTCTTTAATTTTTAAAGGAGATTTTTCTGATGTGCCTTGTATTTCAATAATGTTATGGTCTTCATCCATGACGATATTCATATCTACATCAGCTTTAGAGTCGTCATTGAAATCTAAATCAACCATTAATCTTCCATAAACTTTTCCAAGTGATATTGCTGCTACCTTTCTCTTAATAGGGTTAGCAAAGATTAATTTTTCTTTTAGATATTTATTTACAGCAAGTTTTAATGCTACAAATCCTCCTGTTACAGAAAGAGTTCTAGTGCCTCCATCGGCGGAGATTACATCGCAATCAATCCATATGGTTCTCTCTCCTATTAGGGATAAATCTATCGCAGATCTTAATGCTCTACCTATAAGTCTTTGTATTTCTTGGCTTCTACCGTCGATCTTACCTCTAGAGATATCTCTTGGTTTTCTTCTTTGAGTTGAACCTGGTATCATGGAATATTCTGCACTGAGCCAACCGACTCCTTGTCCTTTTAAAAAGAACGGAACTTTGTCTTCAATCATTGCAGTTACAATTATCTTCGTGTTCCCCATCTCTACTAGACAAGATCCATCTGGACTACTCAAATAGTTTGGAGTTATTTTTAAATCTCTTATCTTGTTAAATTCTCTATCTCTCATCAGATTCCATCCTGTAATTCATCACATATTCTTGAACTCCTCTTACTATTGCATCTGCCATAGTATCTAAGTAGGAGCTGTCGGTTATTTTTTCCATATCTTCACTGTTTGTTACAAATCCCAATTCACATAGTGCAGCAACCATTTTGGTTTTATTTAAAACGATTAAGTCTGCTCTATTCTTAACTCCTCTGTTTACTGCTCCTGTGCTATCTATAAGCTCTTTGAGGATTGCTTTTGCCATATGAACCTGTTCAGATTTTTTTATAATAATATTTTTTTCTGAACCATAAAGTACTTCAATCCCTTTTGATGTACTACTGTTGGAAGCATTAAAGTGAATAGATAAGAATATATCTGCATCACTAGTGTTTGAAATTCTTGCTCTGTCCAAAAGTTTTATATATTCATCTTCTGTTCTGGTAAGGATAACATCATAACCAAGCATCAAAAACCTTTCGTTAAGTCTATTTATCATGTCAAGGGTAAGTGTTTTTTCCATGACCGACTTATCTATAGTACTTATTGCGCCTGAATCTGTTCCACCATGGCCTGCATCTAGTACTATCTTAATCTTTTCGCCATTTTGAATGAATCCTTTAGTGATTTTTCTTTTCTTTGGATCTATTTTGTATTCCTCTTCTTTAAGTCCTGCTCTTTCATAAATCTTGTTTTTCTTATTATTTTGTGCATTCTTTGTTTCTTTTTTTTCAGATTGTGATTGAAATTGAACTCCTGAATTACTATTCTTCTTATTGTTTTCGTTTTTTAAATCTTCATCACTAATAATTGTCGCAGTTTGAAGTACCGTTGAACTTATATTTTCTCCAGTAGTTATAAGTGCGGTAGAAGTTTTTTCGTCCCAAGACACATTATATCCCAAAGTTTCTGATACAAACCTAAGTGGGATCATAGTCTTGGTTTCAACTCTAGGTGAATTATATAAAGCAAGCTTAGGAATTTGATCCTTGTCAACTATATTTTTCTTTCCGTCTACATATGTGACATCTGAATTTATTTTAAGAACTATAGTTTTTTCTCCGAATTTAATCTCAACGGTCATATTTTCTCCGTCCCAATTAACCTCAGCTCCCAGTCCTTCTGTTAGTTCTCTAACTGGGACAAAAGTTCTTCCGCTAGTTACATATGGACCGAAGTCAGACTTAATTGGACTTCCATTTACAAGCACGTTCGCGTCCAAAACTTTTACATCTTTTTTATCTATCTTTACATTGCTTAGTGCATAGGCTGGCACTATTAATATCAATAAAATAATTACAAAAAATAATTTTCTCATGTTACCTCCCAATTCATTATACCACTTTGTAAAGTTCATCAGGAGAAGGTTCATCAATGTCTAATTTTTCTCCGTTTTTATTCATAACTATACCAGTTTCAACTAAACTTCCTATATCAGTAAATAATAGTCCCACCTTTTTCGCTTCGTCAATTAATTTTTCACTGTCTTCTCTATCTACGATTACCATCATAGAACCAGATGAAATAAATCTAAAAGGGTTTAAATCAAAACCTTTGGTGAGTTTTTTCGTAACATCTGTTATAGGTATATCTTCAAAGTTTATTTCTGCACCAAACCCAAGGTTGGTCGCCATCTCCCAAACAGCTCCTAAGACTCCACCTTCTGTGATGTCATGAAGAGCTCTAACTCTAAATTTTCTAGAAATAAGTGATTCTTCTTTTACAGATAGAAGTTTGGAATAGGATTTAGCTTCATTTAATTCTTCTTCATTTAAGTATTTTGAACTATCCATTTCAAAGTCGTGGGCTATTATTGATGTACCTTCTAATGCAACATGCTTTGACACTAGAATTCTATCTCCAACCTTTGCAGATTTTCTATTTGGAAGAATCCTATCCTTGGTCTTTGCTAATACCGTTGTAGTTATTACAACTGTATTTACAACATCTGTTACTTCAGTATGACCTCCGATAATATTTACACCTATCTTGTCGCAAGCAGATTGTGCATCAATCATTATCTCTTCAATTTCATTCTTCGTCGTCTTTTCTGGTAATAGAACGGACATTAAAAGTCCCACTGGTTCTGCAAGTAGACAGTATGCATCATTGCAAGCCACATTTACTGCAAGTGAACCTATATTTTTACTCGCTCCAGTTATTGGATCAACTGAAGTGACAAGGAGCTCATCTCCTAAATCCACAACAGCACAGTCACTTCCAATTTCAGAAGCTTCTAAAACTTCTTTTCTATTTAATGTAAGATTATTAAAAATTAATTTTTTTAAGTCGTTATTAGAGATTTTACCTATTTTCATTTTTCCTCCAAGTTAATTGTAAAGTAGTAGACGTCTTTTTTCTCATAATCTATTCTAGGATTATAATCTTTTAGATAATCTTCAATAATTTTTATTGTAGGTTCATCTTTTGCAAGACCAGAAATGACTATTTTTTGTTCGTCAGCTTTTATCGATGTGATGAGTATATCATTTTCATTTAATTTTTTTAATTTCTCAAGTATTTTTTCAAATTTTTCAGAAAAATCTACTTTTTCATTTGTATTTTCTGAACTGTCTTCCGAGATATTTTCATTTTTTATATTTTCTAAATCGATTGAATCAAGTTCTTCTTTTAAACTTTCAAGCTTTCTTTCATTTATCTCAAGTTTATCTGACTTTGATCTGTATATTATAAAACTAAATAATAAAAAAACACAACATAATAGTATATATCCAAGCTTTTTGAAATTGAATGACTTTAAATTCGTCTTCTTTGTAGTAGTTTTAACTTTTGAAAAATCAATTCTGTCTACACTAAAATTTCCTAATTGCTCTTCTAAAAAATATTGATCAAATTCAAAATAATCATTTAAAAATATTTTGCTTACATTATTATTTGTAGCAATATTTTTTAGATCGTTTAGAAACTCACTTACTATGAAGTCGTATCCCATGAAAAAGTCTTGTAAATCTACAGAATCTCTATAAAAAGATGGATTTTTTATTTCATGGAAATACTTTTCATCAATATCATAATCTTTTTTAAGAGTCACTAAATTATTTAAATCAATATTTTTTATTTTTTCTATGGAGCCATTTTTAATGATAATATCTGCACTTCTTCTACCGACAAACACATAGGCACCATCGGAATTTTCTTCTACAAAAGTCGTAATAGGATATACATTTCTTAAATTTAAATCTAATTTATCAAATATTTTACGAACTTTTTCAAACTCTTCTAAATAGATGGCAGAGACAGAATATTTTCCATCATTAAACTTTTCAACCATCGGGATGATCTGTTCATCAGTTTCGAAATATTCCTTGCTTTCAATTTGAATCATGGACTCAAGATCTGCCTCAGAAAGATTTGGTAGTTCTAAAGTTTTATGGATATATGATTTCATAAAGTAGACATAGGCATCCGTACCACTTTTTATCTCTCTATTTTCTATCTCTTTTTTTAGAATGTATAGAAGATAATTTTCATCCGTTATCCTTCCGTTATATAGAACTGATTCATCAACAATTATTCTAGTTGTATTTTCGTTGTAATTTAGATATATTAAATTTTCGTCTAAAAATATGTTTACAATTTGCAAAGTAAAACTCCTAATATGGTTGTTACTATAAATGGTCCAAATGGTATGTAATCTTTTCTATCTTTTATTTTAAATAAAATAAGCACAATTGCAACTACTGCGCCAAGTAAAAATGTGTATGTAAAATTATATAGAGCATCAATTATTCCACTAGAAACGATTCCTAACGGAATAGAAAGTAGTGCGTCTCCTGAACCCATAACTCCAGTTATTTTATAGATTGCATAAAAAATAGCAGCTAAAAAACACATTGATTTAATAGCATCAAATGTAAAATTATTATTAGTAACTCTAAAATTAATTAACAAAATTGTGAGCGTCATCGTGTCAATGTCATAAATGTCCATGTACTTCAAATCTGTAATTGCAATTAGAAAACAAAATGAAAAAATAATTAAAAATATAAAAAGATTAAAATTAAATCCAAATTTCAAATATCCAAGCATAAATCCAATTCCTGAAATAGTTTCAAAAATTGGATAGAGTGGATCTATTTTCTTATTGCAACATGAGGATTTTCCTATTAAAAGAAGATATGAAATTATCGGAATATTATCCACTACTTTCAAAGTTTTATTACAATGATCGCAATGGCTTCTTCCTATAATAAAAACTTCATTTTTATTTCTTCTAATGGAAACTAGTGTTAGAAATGATCCTACACATGCTCCAATAATGAACATTAAAATATAAATCATTGCGGAATTATTTTTCCATTTTCAAATTTTACTGGGCCTGGTGTTACTACTATATTTCTATTTGCATCAACGCTCACTGAAAAGTCTGATCCGTCATATGCCTTTGGAATTTTGGAATCCATATAACCCTCTAAATCATTTAATGTTACCGAATCAGCTTCTGGATGTTCTACTAAGTAAGTGGCAGCTGCCTGTTTTATAACTTCTACGTTGGTGTTGTGGGCTGCTGCTTTCGCCTTTTCTTGAGTCTGCATATATTTTGGAATTGCAATTGATGCAAGAAGTGCAAGTATTGCTATTACAACTATTAATTCAATTAATGTAAATCCTTTTTTCTTTTTCATTTCTTCCCCCCCCCTAAATAAAATTTACTATATCAAACATTGGAAGTGCTACGGAAATTACTATAGTTCCTACCACTACTGCTAGAATAAGTATTACTATTGGTTCAAAGTATGAAACCATCTTCTTTAGATGAATTTTTAAATTTTCTCTGTAGTAGGTAGATAATTCTCCTACAACTGAATCTAAAGATGATGACATCTCAGCAACTTCTATAATTTCTAAAAATAATTTATTGAAGTACCTGTCCATTTTTAAGGATGTTGAGATACTCATTCCAGAACTTATATTTGTAAGTACATTTTCAAAAATCTCTTTTAAATATTCATTTGAAAACGAATCTCTAATCATCACCAGTGCTCTTTGCGGCTTAACTCCAGATGATAAAAGTGCATCTAAGGATGAAACAAATCTCTCTGTGTAGTATATCTTGCCCGTTTTTGTTCTGGCGATAAATCTATCGAAAATTATTCTTTTCTTAATTCCAAAATAATAATATATCGAAATTCCTATTAAAACTAAAAGTATTGCTATGTAGAAAAAGTTTTGTCTTATAAAATTGGAACTATTTACAACAATTTTTGTAATTAAAGGAAGTTCTAGGTCTCTGCTGGCGTACAAACCAACAAATGTCGGCACCACAAATATTATTAGAAAGTTCACCACAAGCATAGTTGTGAAGATCAAAATTATTGGATATATTAGAGATTTCTTGACTTCCTGCCTAATATTTTCTAGTTCCTGCAAGTATTCTGCCATATTTGTAAAGGTCTCTTCGAGGTTTTCTGATTCTTCAGCAATCTTAATACTAGAGATCACAAATTTAGAAAAAATCTTGGATTCTTCAAATATTTCTCCTAGACTTTCTCCCATCTTAAGCCTCTTTTCCACATTTGAAAAGAAATCATACTTTTTGCCATCGCTACTATTCTTTAAAAGAACGAATGCACCATATAGATCTATTCCGGATCTTAGCATTATTGATATTTCTTTAAATAAAAGAGGTATCTCTCCTTCTTTAAAGGTTCCTTTAAAGCTCTCTTCTTCTAATACTTCTTCAATTTTTACAACTTTATATCCTCTGGATTTTAGCTTTTGAATGGCAATTTCTCTACTTGAATCTTTTAAAACTCCATTCACAATCTTTTCCGACGGATCTATGGCTCTATATTTAAATTTCATTTTAATGGAATATATTTTTCTTTACTTCTTCAACTGAAGTGGTGTAATTTTCTACCAATTTTAAAAGACTTTTCTTTAGAGTAACTAGTCCTTTCTTTTCAGCGACTTCTCGTATTTTATTTATGTCTTCACCTTTGTAAAACATGCTCTCTAGTTCATCGTCATAGTCTAGTATTTCAAATACAGAAGTTCTATTTAAGTATCCATCCTTACACATCGGACATCCAACAGGAATTGCGTGGTCCATTTCTCTATCGAAAACATCGACGTATTCGTGGATAATTTTCTTACAATGAGGACAGAGAACTCTCACCAGTCTTTGTGAAACCACTCCTATTAATCCTGCATTTACTTCATAGATTGGAACTCCCATCTCAACTAATCTGGTAACTGCTCCTATTGCATCCCTTGTATGGAGTGTGGAAAGAACTAAGTGACCTGTTATCGCTGCCCTTAAGGCAACTTTTGCAGTTTCTAGCGAACGAATCTCTCCAACCATGACCTTGTCCGGGTCTTGTCTTAAAATTGCTTTAAGTCCGGTTTCAAAATTAAGCCCAGACTGTTCATTTACTTGAACTTGGTTTATTCCCTCAACTTTGTATTCAACTGGATCTTCAACTGTAATTATGTTAAGCTTTGGATTTTTTATGTATTCCAAAATTGTATAAAGTGTAGAAGTTTTTCCTGATCCTGTAGGTCCAACTAGTAGAATTAAACCCGATGGCTGGCCTATAAGCTTAATAAGTTTATCCCTATCGTCTCCTTCTATTCCAATTCCATCAAATGTAAAATCCACCTTAAGCTTATCCAAAATTCTTAGAACGATCTTTTCTCCATAGACCGTTGGAATGGTTGACACTCTTATATCAGTTGAAAATTTTTCGTTCTTATAGGTAAATCTTCCATCCTGCGGTAGAGATTTCTTAGCTATGTCCAGATTTGATAAGACTTTTATACGCATGATTACTTGGTTGTAGAGATCTTTTTGTATCTCGGAAATGTCGGATAAAATTGAGTCCATCCTTATTCTTATAACTGCAGATTTTTCTCGAGGATCGAAATGAATGTCTGATGCCTTCTTTGTTATTGAATATGTAATTATCTTATCCAAAAGTTTGGATACAGGGCTTTTTATATTTTCAAAATAATATCTATCTTCTTCAGATTTTACTTCTATACTCTTTACAAAATCTTCAATTTCAGAGATTTCATCATAGAATTTATCTCTTAATTCTTCTAGCTCCGCTTCACTTACTGGAATAAATTTAGATTTTAATCCAAAACTATTTTCTAAAATCTTATCATTGAAGTTTACACCTTCAAGTATATAAAAGGTTGCCTCATTCCCAAGTATGCTTTTGGGAACAAGGCTATATTTTTCTGAATAATCTTTATTTATTATCTTTTTTAATCTTTCTATTTCCATTTATCTCATTTTTGAAAGTTACAGTCCTTGTTTGGACATCTTAATACTACACCATTTCTAGTTCTAACTTTGGTCAAATTTTCTCCGCATTTTGGACATTTTTCTTCCACAGGTTCATCCCAGGATACGAAGTCACAGTCAGGATATCTTGAACAGCCGAAGAATTTACGACCTTTTTTAGATCTCTTTACAACTATGTCACCCTTGTGACACTTTGGACATTTAACTCCGATTTTTTCTAAAAGAGGTTTGGTGTTTTTACATTCTGGCCAGCCTGGACATGCTAGAAATTTTCCAAATCTGCCCATTTTTATGACCATTTTTCTACCGCATTTTTCACAGACTTCATCTGTTTCTTGATCTCTTATATCTATCTTTTCCAGATCCTTGTCCGCTACTTTTAAATCGCCTTCAATATCTTTGTAAAATTCTCTTACTATTTCCTTCCAGAACATATCTCCTTCTGCAATTTTATCCAGTCCCGTTTCAAGTTTTGCGGTGAAATTTTCATCCACCAAGTCTTTGAAGTATTTTTTCATGACATTGTTGACAGTTTCCCCGAGTTCTGTCGGTACAAACTTCTTATCTTCTATAACTACATAGTACCTAGATAGAATGGTAGAAATTGTAGGTGCATATGTTGATGGTCTTCCTATTCCTAAATCTTCAAGCAGTTTAATTAATGTCGCTTCTGAATATCTAGCTGGTGGTTGTGTATAATGTTTTTCTTCTTTGCAAGAAGTTGTCTTAACTATTTCATTTTTTTCTAAAGGGGGAAGAATCGTATCTTTTTCAATTGCATAGTTGTAAACTTTTAAGAATCCATCGAACACGATAGTTGAGCCTTTTGCTTTAAACAAATTGTCATTGGATGCTATATCTATAATTTGATTTTCATATATTGCAGGACTCATAAACGATGCTACAAATCTCTTCCAAATCAAACTGTAGAGCTTGTATTCATCGCGAGAAAGCGAATCCTTTATGCTCTCTGGAGTTCTTGTAACATCGGTTGGTCTTATACATTCGTGAGCATCTTGTACATTGTCCTTGGATTTAACACTTCTATGTCCTTTTAGATACTTGCTTCCGTATTCAGAGTTTATAAATAAAAATGCATTGTCTTCTGCTTCTTTAGAAACTCTTGTGGAGTCGGTTCTCATGTAGGTTATAAGTCCCACTTCTCCGACCTTTGGAAGGTATATTCCTTCATAGAGTTTCTGTGCAACCATCATTGTCTTCTTCGTTGAGAAGCTTAATCTCGTTGAGGCTTGTTGTTGCATGGTAGAAGTTGTAAATGGAGGTTGAGATGCTCTTGTTCTGTCTGATTTAGATATTTCTAAAACTTTAAAATTATTTAAATCAACTGAGTCTATAATTGCCTTCGCTTGTTTTTCTGATGTAATTTTATCTTTTTTCGCTTTTCCATTTTCAATTTTTCCGTAGTATTCAGAATTAAAAGTCTTTCTATTCTTTAAATGGCTAGCTTCTATAGTGAAATACAGCTCAGGAATAAACTCTCTGATTTCATCTTCTCTATCGCATATTAGTTTTAGTACCACCGATTGAACACGGCCTGCTGAAAGTCCACTCTTAATCTTCTTCCATAAAAATGGTGAAATATTGTAACCCGCAAGTCTATCTAGAACTCTTCTTGCTTGTTGTGCGTCAACTAGGTTCATGTCTATTGACTTTGGTTCTTTGATTGCTCCCTTAACTTTGTCTTTTGTTATTTCGTTAAATGTTACCCTCACCTTATCTTTTGGATTTAAATCAAGTATGTGAGAAAGATGCCAAGAGATAGCTTCCCCCTCTCTATCCGGGTCAGTTGCTAAAAATATTTTTGAAGCGTCTTTTGCATCCTTTTTCAATTCTTTAATTAATGGACCCTTTCCCCTAATGTTTATATACTTAGGTTCGAAGTCATTTTCAATGTCGATTCCCATAGTTGATTTAGGTAAATCTCTAATATGTCCTATTGAGGCTACTACTTTATAATTAGAACCCAACATTTTCTTTATTGTTTTTGCCTTTGTAGGTGATTCTACTATAACTAAATTCTTTGCCATAATTCTCCTTACTTACTCATGAATCTTCCCATAGATTCTTCCATTATTACACCTTTTATTTCCAGTACTGTAAGTATTCCACTTACTTGGGATACGCTAAAGTTTGTATTCTGAACGATACTGTCCACATCGTTTTTTCCTTTAACGATTAAATCATATACTATTAGCTCATCTTCACCGAGCTCTGTTCTCATTTTTTTATTCTTTTTGTCTAAACATGCTTCTTGTAATTTGTAGATATTTTCTACTATGTCTCCAACTTCTAGAGCTATAATGGCACCGTCTCTTATAAGCTTGTTGGTTCCTTCAGAATAAACAGAATTTATATTTCCAGGCACAGCGAAGACTTCTTTGCCCTGCTCTGCTCCAACTCTTGCTGTTATAAGAGATCCACTTCTATCTTTCGCTTCAACTACGATTACTCCATCTGAAAGTCCAGAAATAATTCTGTTTCTCAGCGGAAATCTATAGGGCATCGGACCTGAAGTTGGTGGAAATTCACTAACTATAAGTCCTTTTTCTCTAACTTCTTCATAAATTTTTCTATTCTTGCTCGGATAACAAATATCCACCCCTGTGCCTAGTACACAGGTAGTCCTTGCTCCATATTTAAGAGCGGTTTTGTGGGCAATGCTGTCGATTCCATAAGCCATTCCACTTACTATTTCAACTCCAAGCTCACATAGGTCTGATGCAAACTTTTCGGTTACATATGCACCATACTCTGTATGATTTCTCGCACCGACTATCGCTATCTTTATGGTTTCTTCGTTGAAACTTCCCATGTAGTATAGAACAGCCGGAGAATTTTCAATTAATTTTAGGCTCACCGGATATATCTCGTCATTATAAGTTATGACTTTGATTCCATGTTTGTCATTGTATTCGTATAGCTTTTTAAGTAGATCTTCATCATAATCTTTTAGCTTTTGAAATGTCGCCTTTTGAACCAAACTCTTTAGCTCTATATTATTAGTTATATCTTTTAGATCATCTGCTGTCAAATTATTATCTGAAAAAAACTCGTCTATTATTAAAATTTCACTATTGGATATTCCCTTTGCATTCAAATATACAAGCATTTCATCGTAGTTCATTACTTACTCCAATATTTACCGTCGATAGTTCTATATCTTATAGCTTCTAGTAGGTGCATCTCTTTGATGTTTTCTGATGAATCAAGGTCTGCAATAGTTCTAGCTATCTTTAAAATTTTGTTGTAGGTCCTCGCTGAGAATCCATATTTTTTAAAACTAAGCGCCATTAACTTTTCACAAGCTGAGTCTAGCTTACAGTATTTTCTAATTTTATTATCAGGCAAATCGCCATTTAGTTTGAAACTTTCCTTTGCATATCTCTCTTCTTGCAATTGTCTTGCATGAAGAACAGAATTTCTAAGAGTTTCAGAATCAAGTCCAGATGCCTCATCAGAAATATCTTCATACTTAACTTCTGATACTTCAATGTGCATATCAATTCTATCGAGAAGAGGATGTGATACCTTTGAAAGATATCTATCTATTTGAGGTCTCGTACAATTACATTCATGAAGTTTTGAACCATGGTATCCACATGGACATGGATTAAGTGCAGCGATTAAGATAAAGTCTGCAGGATAAGTAAGCGTCGCAGTCGCTCGGCTTATGTGAATTGTCTTTGATTCAAGTGGTTCTCTTAAAACTTCCAATACATTCTTTTGAAACTCTGGTAGCTCGTCTAAGAATAATACACCTCTATGAGCAAGAGAAATTTCTCCTGGTTTTGGTATGGATCCTCCGCCGATTAAACTTACCGCTGATGCGGTATGATGGGGAGATCTAAATGGTGGCGTAGTTATAAGTGCTCCTTCTTTTAAAAGTCCTGATACGGAATATATTTTAGAAACTTCTATTGCTTCTTCAAATGAAAGTTTCGGTAGTATAGTCGGAAATCTCTTGGCTGCCATGGTCTTACCTGAACCTGGTGTGCCCACCATGAGCACGTTGGTTCTTGATGCTGCAGATATTTCAAAGAGTCTCTTCACCTTTTCTTGACCTTTTAAATCTTTGAAATCAAGATTATAGGTTACTTCTTCTTCTGATCTATTGCCTACCATTCTCTTTAATGTTCCTGTTCCTTTTACGAATTCCACAACTTCTGTCAAAGTTTTCGCTGGATATATTTCAATATCTGATACTACAGAACATTCATTTCTATTGGCATATGGAACTATAAATTTGGTAAATCCTTCTTCCCTCATAGAAATTACCATAGGAAGCACACCTTTTACAGAATTTATACTTCCATCTAGTGCTAGTTCTCCTATAAATATAATATCTTTTGGATCTTCGTCTACTTCATCGTTTGCGCAAAGAAGTGACATAGCTATTGCTAGGTCTAGTGCAGATCCGTCCTTTTTTATTGCAGCTGGAGCTAAATTCACCGTTACTCTTTCGTTTGGAAATGAGTATCCCGAGTTGGTTATAGCAGATCTTACCCTTTCACCAGATTCTTTTACTGCCGTATCCGCAAGTCCTACAATGGTTAATTTTGGAATATTCCTAACTATATCTGCTTCTACATTTACAAGAGTTCCCTCTAGTCCTAGAAGTGTTACCGTCTTTACTTTTGCATACATATTCTACCTCAACTTAAAATAAATGCATCTTTGTTATGTACTATCTTCTTCTCATCTAAATATACTTCTACTACATCGAATCTAACTTTTATATTTTGGAGCTTTTTGTCATATATGTACTTCATTGCTCCTCTAATTATCCTACTCTGTTTATTTTTATTTACCGCTTCAGAAGGTCTTCCATAGCTTGAGTTCTTTCTCGACTTAACCTCTACAAAAACGATTTCAGTACTGCTCTTACAGATTATATCAATCTCAAAACCAATGCCTCTGTAATTTCTCTCAAGAATATTATATCCATTTTCTTCTAGAAATTTAGCTGCAATATCCTCTCCGATGTCGCCAAATACCTTTGTATTCATTTCCAATTCTCCATATTTTTTAGAAAAGATTTTCTGTGATGTGGCGTTGGACCTTTTTCAAGTAATATTTCCCTATGTTTTTTCGTTCCATATCCCTTGTGTTTTTCTATTTCATATCCTGGATATTCCTTACCCCATTTTTCACAGAGTCTATCTCTATAGACTTTTGCAACTATTGATGCACAGGCGATTGAATATACTTTTTCATCCCCTTTTACTATGGATTCCTGTGGTATGTCCGTCTCCAAATGTTCCGCATCTATTAAGAGTACATTCGGATCCACTTTCGAACCGTCCTTTGCTCTTAAGTTTTGCACCGCTAGTAACATAGCAAGATGGGTTGCCATCTTTATATTTATTTTATCAATGGTGACAGAGTCCATGATTCCAATTCCGTATGCGACACATGAACTAAGAATCTTGTCATATAACTCAGCTCTTCTTAATTCAGTTAGTTTTTTAGAATCATTTACTCCTGGGATCCTAGTCTTTGGCATGATTACAGCAGCAGCAACCACATCTCCGAAAAGACATCCTCTTCCCACTTCATCGATACCGCAGACTAAGTCCAAACCCTTGTCATAATAGTTTTTTTCTATTTCAATCATTTTTTTCTAGTGTAATTCTGCCGAGAATTCCCTTTCTAAATTCGTCTAATATAATAGAGGATACTTTGTTGTAGTCGACTTCTGCCCCTCTTAAAATGGCGCCCCTCTTCCTAGCGATACTTTCCATCACTTCGAGAGGATCATCTGTCGCTTCTATCTTGTATCTGTTTTCTAAAATAGTTTTATCTAGTTTAAGTGTGTATTTTATAAATTCAAATGCCAATGTCTCTATGTCCATAATTTCATCTTTGATTGCTCCCGTCCAAGCAAGATGCAGCTGTGCTTCTTTATCAAGTTTGTGCCATAACACACCTGGTGTATCCAATAGGTGTAGGTCATCGTTTATTCTGATCCATTGGTTGGTCTTTGTAACTCCTGGACGATTACCAACTTTAGTTGCCCTTCTCTTGCTGACATTATTTATAAAGGTACTCTTTCCTGAATTTGGAATTCCAACTATCATAGCTCTTAGAGCTCCTGTGGAGATTCCCTTTTCCTTCTGTCTCTCTATAAAATCCTTCATTAAAATTTTGGATTCTTTGACGATGACATTTGGATTTCCACTATTTGAATTATATAGAATCGCTCTGTCATTTGTTTTATCAATTGCTTCAACCCAAGCTCTATTTTCACTTGGAGAAGCTAGGTCTTCCTTATTTAGAATTATGAGTCTTGGTTTTTTAATTATTTCATTGAAGAGAGGATTTCTACTTGAACGAGGGATCCTCGCATCAACCACTTCGATGACGAAGTCCACGAGCTTTTGTTTATTTTCAATCTCTTCAATGGTCTTCTTCATATGACCTGGAAACCAGTTTATATTCATATTAAACCCCATTTCTCTATTGTTCTTACTACTCCGTGATTGTTGTTGTCAAACTCAGTAACATCAAATCCACTTTTTAGAGAGTCCCTTGCGTTCTTCATAATATATCCATGACCAACACTATTTAACATCTCTATGTCGTTTTCTTCATCTCCAAAAGCCATTACCTCTTCCGGAGAAATTCCATAAGTTTTAAATATTTTTTCCAAAGCTGAATACTTAGAAATATTTGCTTGAACGATTTCTAACATGTAGCTATCAACATTAGTTGCAGGCATAATATAAAATTTTAAATCTGAAAAATCATTTTTGATTTTATTCATAATTTCAGTTACATAGTCCAATGTTCCAACGTATATAACACTGAAATACTCTTCATCCTCTGAGAGTTCGTCTTTAAAATTAACCGGGAAATGATATCTAGAAATATATTTTTTTAAAGTTTCAGTCTCTGGCCTTCTAAGCATGATAGTGTTGTAGCCATCCTTGTAGCCGTTTACATGGGCGATGAAATTATCTATTCCATAGGTTGAAAGTTTCTTCACCGTTTCATAGCTAAGATGGTTTGAATAGAGTTCATTTCCAAAACTATCGAAGATTGCATTACCACTTAGTGTGTTGTAGAGAATTCTATCTTCCTTGTCGAAAAACTCCCTTGCTGAGAAGAAATCTCTTCCGGTAGAAACTACAACCTTTATTCCATTATCTATTAACTTCGAAAGATATTCTTTGTCTTCATCTGGTATTCTTTTGTCTGAAGTCAAAAGAGTTCCATCTAAATCTATTGCAATTAGTTTTATCATTTATTCACCTTTTTTTCTTCTATTTATATAAAATTATTTTTTATTCATTATAGTAGCATAGTTATCTCATTATTTTTATTATAACACAAATCTATTTTACAATTTTTTGGATTTCGATACTACAAAATTAATCCAATGAATTTTATAAAATTTTTAAAAAATGGATTATTTATGATGACAATAAAAAAACCTTAGTTAATTAAATTCTAAGGTCTTAAATTTATATTATTTTTTTGTAATCAAGAATAGTTATAAAGCTTTACGTGAATCATTTTTTAATGCTATACGTAGAGCATTTAAATTTATTTACACACTATCCGTGTAGCATCTATTTTATTCTCCTAGCATCTTAATCATTTCCGCTGCTGGGTCTAGGATTTTTATGTCTGTTAGCCTTTCAAGTTCTTCCTTTATATATGGAAAATGTGTACAACCAAGAATTATAAGATCTAGCTTTTCTCTTTTAATATTATTGAAATAATCAGCGAGTTTATCAAGAGCAAGGAGCTTTATTATTTCTTCTGGGTTTAATTTGTCTTCTATTGCTTCTACCAAGGTTAGGTTTCCAATGGCAACTATATTTCTAAATTCCTCTTCACAAAGAATTTGATCAATTTTAAATGCAGATTTCGAATTTGCAGCAATAATTGCTATGTTTTTATATTTCTTATCCAAGTTTTTGTACACATCTATCGGTGTTATAATTTCCATGCCAGTAGTTTCTCTTAGATATTTTAAATCAATTGCAACGGATAGAGAATTGCAATAGATGAATATCTTCTCTGCTCCATTTTCTTTTGCGTCTTCAATCTTTTCTTTTACGATATTTGTGAGTTCTTCTACTGAATAGAACTGTAGCTTCGACTGTTCTTTGGGATTTTTTGAAATAGGATATAGAATTGTTTCAAAATTGTTTTTCTCAAGTAAGTCTGAACCCATCTTAGTATCAACGTATGTACCTGCAAATACTGCTACTTTCATTTAGCACCTCTGTTTTCATTTATTAATTTAATTCTCTACTTAGTAATATTATAACACCAATTATTTTATTTTATATTGGAAGTTCATTAAAATTAACATAAATTCTATGATATAATTAACAAGTAAAGTGAGGAGATATTTATGAAATTAGGAATAGTTGGACTTCCAAATGTAGGCAAGTCTACACTTTTTAATGCACTTACCAAAGCCGGTGCAGAAGCTGCAAACTATCCATTTGCAACTATCGAACCAAATATCGGCGTGGTAGCAGTGCCAGATGAAAGATTAGAAGTTTTATCTAAAATTAATAATTCAGAGAGAATTCTACCGGCAACCATAGAATTTTTTGATATAGCAGGTTTAGTAAAAGGCGCGAGCAAGGGTGAAGGTCTAGGTAACCAATTCCTTGCAAATATCCGTGAAGTTGATTCTATCGTTCAAGTTGTAAGATGTTTCGAAGATAGCAATATCATCCACGTTGATGGTTCTGTAAATCCACTTCGTGATATTGAAAATATAAATCTTGAACTAATCTTTTCTGATTTAGATTTAGTTGACAAGAGACTTTCAAGAGTTGAAAAACAAGCTAAAGCCGATAAATCATTGGCACTTGAAGTAGAAGTTTTAAAAAAGACTAAAGAAGTTTTGGAACAAGGAAAAGCTGCTAGATCTCTTGACCTTTCAGAAGAAGAAAGTAAAATTTTAAAATCTTACCAACTTCTATCATCAAAACCAATCATTTACGTTGCCAATGTTTCTGAAGATGATATTGCAGACGACGGCGCAAGTAATAAAATGGTATCTGAAGTGAGAGAATATGCCGCAAAAGAAGGCTCAGATGTGGTTGTAATTTCATGTGAAATTGAATCACAAATTCAAGCGCTAGACGATGATGAAAAAGAACTCTTCTTAGAAGAACTTGGGCTTAAATCATCAGGACTTGATAAACTAATAAGAGCTTCCTACAGTCTACTAGGTCTCATATCTTATTTAACTTCAGGACCTATGGAAACAAGAGCATGGACCATCAAAAAAGGCACCAAAGCTCCCCAAGCAGCAGGCAAAATTCACACAGATTTTGAAAGAGGATTTATAAGAGCAGAAACCGTAAGTTATGACGATTTAGTTAAATCAGGATCTATGAATGCCGCAAAAGAACACGGTCTAGTACGAAGCGAAGGTAAAGACTACGTAGTCCAAGACGGCGACGTAATACTATTTAGATTTAACGTATAAATTTTATTAATTAACTTATTAAAAGTATTGACAATATATTTAATCGATGTTAAAATTTTATATGTTGTCATATGGTGGGTATGGCCTAGTTGGTTAGGGCGCAAGATTGTGGCTCTTGAGGTCGTGGGTTCGAATCCCACTATCCACCCCAAGAAAATACCTTGTAATTTCAATGTTACGAGGTATTTTTTATTTTAACGAGCGGGGACTCTAAGCGGGATTTTTAAATATAAAGTTTTATATTTAAAGTACTGTACATCATGGCAATCCAATTATGATACATTAAAAAATCATTGATCAGCCATCAATTTATTAATATTGTTACAAACAAAAAAATAAGCCTGAGGATTATTCCCCAGGCTTCTCTAATTCTTTTTTCCATTTATTTAATTCAAGCACGCTAGCTTTTCTCATGTCGTCAAGATCCTTTTCCGTAACCTTAAAGCCTTGTTCGTTTAACCTCATCAAGACATATTTCTTCTTGAGGTCGCCCTGACCAGCTTCTTTATAGATTTCCTCTGCAGCCTTGACTGCAATATCTACAGCTTTCATAGCTGTGAGAATTTTCTCTCTGCCATACTTTTGCTTTAACAGCGGCACAAGTACACCAGTGATTAGCACTGATGAAATTGACAAAACTACATAAAATATTTCACTTACTCTCATTTTCTACCTCCATAGATTTTTTAATTTCTTTGATTAATTCTTCTTTATCTTCCCACTTTTTTAAGCTTTTAAATTCTGAATGCTGTTTAAAAAATTGATGCACTCCTACTGCCGTGGCACCAAGAAAAACTCCCTGCCCAACACTCATAAGGATCCATACAATGATTTGAATTTTATTCATGGGATCCATACGATTTGCAAGACTAGTGATTAAAGCTATAGGTATACCTACTATTGATAATATAGTAGGTATTAAGCTATCACTAATTCTTGTAGACTTTTTCAAGCCGCTTCCTATAACTACTAGTACAGGTATCATGAAGACTAATTCAGGGCTAAGATACTCTTTTAAGCTGAAGACTATATCTTGCATGTTAGCCTCTTAACTCTACAATCTTCTTATCTTGGTTCCAGCCTACCTTAAGGTTTAAAGCCTCTGCTAGATCCCTTATAGATACATAGTTAGTTCCTTGAATATTCTTGCCACGAAGCTCTATTTCTTTGCCATTATAATTTACTTTCACTCTATCCGCTTTTAAAATCTCATCCATAACAAATTTAATCCTTTCATCTAGTGCTTTCTGTTGCACAGGTACTCCTACACTTGACTTAGATAGGTCAAGCTTTATCTTAATCGGCTTTTGTACATCTTGTAGAAATTTCTCCCAAAGATTCTTGGTAAAAAAGGATCCAGGGCATCTCTTCCTAGACACATCATAGTGCCTGCAAATAAAGTGTACATTGATGTTGAATTTCACCATTAGATTTTTCACCAATTCTACTAGATTTTCATAAGCCTTTTGATAATTACCATCTGAATTGATACAAAGTTCAATTCCTATAGAAGTGCAGTTTCTAACTCCATTTAAAGCTCTGCCATATCCCTGTGTATCTCCACAGTGCCAAGCAGAGAAGCTATCTCCAATGATTTGTACTATTTGATGGTCATCCACGAAGTAGTGAGCACTTGCATTTCGATTTCCGCCACTAAAGAATTTAAAGTGGTTTAGGGCATTTGCTCCTACACCTGAATTTCCTGTGTCGTGAATAACTAAATATTTTATCTTTTGCCCTTTTCTGCTTGAAAAGTTATATTTTATAGGCATAAATTTATATTCTAGCAATCTATCACCCCTTTACGAGTTTAGCTATTATTCCAGTGACAATAGCAGTAATTATTATAGTGATTATAGTGTCCTTGTATTTGTCGTATGCTTTTTTCGGCTTGTCTGTAAGTTCAACCAGGGTTGCATTCATACTCTTTAATTGCTCTTTTATGAAATCCAAGTCTTTTTGAAATAATTGACTGTTCGTATTTTGGATTGATATCTCCGCCGAGAGCTTTTCGATTTTGTTATCGTGATCCTTAAAATTGATTTCGTGTCTTTCTGAAATTTTTTCCAAAAGGGCAATTCTTTTTTCGTGGTCGTTACATTTTTCATCATCTGTCATAGGCTTTCTCGTCCTTTCTTTTGAAAATTAGGTCTATTTTCATGCTTTTCTACATGCTACTATAAGTTGCTTTAATTCTATTTCCATAATTTTCTCCTTTTAGTCAGTAAAATAGTTGTCTACCTTTCTTTGCCATCCTTCTTTTGAAATTTCTACCGTAATATAATCATCCTGTCTTATTGAATTGTCAAAACTACACGTAAAACTTCCAGAGACAGAAGAGACACCTTCAGTAAAAAATTTACCGTTTAAACTGATTTTAACTTTACATTTAGCTGGGTAGGTATTAAATGCAAGATCTGTCAATCCTGGATATATATTTATATCACTAGTCATCACCGTTGGCATCTCCCAAACTAAATCCCCCCCCCCTAAATATTTCTACAACACGCTTATTTAAGCCATTTTTAAGTTCCATAAATCCTCCTTTTTATTAAACTATATAATTATTTCGTAAATCTCTCCATCCACTTTTTGTAATTTTTATAGTCACATAATCTTCGCTTCGAAGTGGAGTGCCTAATCCACACGAGAAATTGCCATCAAATGAAGATTGAGCATTTGCGACTTCCTTGTCGTTAACCGTAACAGTAACATTACATCTCGCAGGATAAGTTGTAAAAACTAAAGTTTGTATGCCCGCGTATACGTTAACCTCGCTAATCATTACAGTAGGTAATTGCCAAACAAGCTCCTTACCTTTATACATTTGATTTATGATTTTATTATTTTTCTCAATGTTTTCTAACATTTAACCACCTATCTTTCAGTAACAAGGTATAATGTTTCAGGCTCAACAGTTCCGCTGCTTACCAGTTTTCTGTGTTCTGCTTTTGTTATCCACACTACTTTAACTCCTACTTCTTCTTTCTTTGCATATCCACTTAATTGACTCGTAACATCAATGCTTTCTAAGTCTTTTTTAGTTGCATAGTCTTTTAGTAGTTCGTCCTTGGCTACCTTGGTGGCTAGTTCCTGTTTCTGCGCCTCCGTCAAATCTGTATACTTTAAAGGATCCCCCTTTTCACCCTTAAAGCCTTGTGGACCAATTTTTCCTCTTTCGCCAGTCTTACCTGGAGGTCCTAGTGGTCCTGGTGGTCCAATTTCTCCCTGATCACCCTTAGGACCTTTGATTCTGCCTACATTGGTAAATTTGCCATCTTTAGCAATATACAGGTCACCTTGTACCATGTAACCTACACCATCTTTGGGATTCTTAGGAAGTGAGGCTTCATCTGCTACAGTGCCATTGATACTAAGACTAGTACCAGTATCACCTTTTTCACCTTTATCTCCAGTGAGTCCTATAGGACCTCTATTTAAATAAGGTAAGTCGGAGTATGGACTTTTGCCATCTCCGACTTTCATAAACTGTGTATCATTTTCAATTGCAAGCTCCCCTTTAAGCAAGATTAAGTTTTCCTCTTCAAGCTCAGCCTTAGTGCCATAATTAAAAATGAATCTTCCTTCTTTTAAGATTTTCAATTTTAAACTCCTTGAAGCTCTTTGATCACTTCTTCAACTGCTGCTCTTATACCAAATAAAGCAGGTACTTGGTCAATTTTATAGACTCCAGTCATAACCATAGTGACCCAAGCTTTTACTACCATTGAATTTCTATCAAATTTTAACATTATTTATCCCCCTTTCTTTGATCTAACACTTTTTTAACGACTGCCCTCAAATCCCAGATATCAGGCACATCGTCTAGTATTCTTTCACCACTTAAAATCATGGTTACCCACGCATTTACGATAATACTATCTTCTTTAAAAAATCCAGTTGCCATTATTTCATACCTCCCATACTTACCATCATTGTTGTAAGTTCTGTTATTGCCTTTGCTTGATCCATTGCCATCTGCTGTACCATCATGGTCATCTCAACTGCAAGTTCGCTACTATCTGCAGCTTTACTTTCTATTACATTTGCTAAATGTTCAGTTTGTTTTTTTAAATCACCTGAAGCCTCAAGCTCTCTAATTGCTTGTATCTCTGAGACAGGCTTTTGTAAAAATTCTATCATTCTACTGATCCTCCTATCGAAGTTATATAGCTAGTTACTGTGGATTTGCCTTTTTCAATCGTTAGCCTTATATTTACTCCCCACTTTGTAGCAGTCTTAGAAGAGTTTAAGAAGTTAAAGGCTCTACCCTCATTAGTTACCACAGTTGCATCTTCCCATGTAGGAGCCGCATCATAAGCATTATTACAAACCTCTACTTTGCCTGTAGCTCCAGGAGCCACGAACCAGCCAGGAATAACAAGGACTTTCTTTGCCATTACGTCAGTATCTCTTGGATCCTTAAGTTGCATTACGACTCTTGCAGCAGTTCTAGTGAAAGATACTAGCCTAGTAGATACCAAGCCATTGCTATCAGTAGCCACGATCTTCAGAGTGTGCTTACCTAGTGTCAATTTTAAGAAGTCAAAGCCTTTAAGCTCATATCTGTACTCTTTATTGTCTACTCCATCAAACTCAGGCACTACGAGCCTATTGTCTAAGAAGACTTTAATCTTTATCTTGTCTTTTTCTTCATCAGTAACTGAGTAAATATAAGTAAATTCTTTGTCTTTTTCTCCTAAATCTGTGTCAGTGCCGCTGATAATAGGAGCAAAGTTACTTCTAACAAAGGTAAATCTTCTATAACTTACAGCATTATTTGCATCTCTCGCTTCAATTTCTATTACATTGCTTGTATTGATCGCAAATTCAGAGAGCATTTCAGCAGTAACAGTTATAGATTGCTCACCAGTACCAATATTTGTAATGTTCTTTAAGATTTTGCCGTTAAGTTTCTCAATTACGTTGACCTTGTCATTATTAGGATCTTTGACAGTATAAACGATTGTAAAAGCAGAGTTTTTATTCCCTAGATCGGTGTCAGTACCGCTTATTATAGGAGCGGTGTTTATCTTCTCAAAAGTATAGGTTCTAGTATAGGTTGTACCTTCTTTATCTCTAGCTATAATCTCTATCTTATGTTTTCCAAGCTCATACTTAGTAAGATCTACATCAATAGTCTTTCTAATTCCTAATGATGTTTCTGTAAAATCTTGGATAATCTGATTATCAACTGTAATTTTAACTTCTACTCTATCTCCGTCATCTGAATCGGTGACGATGTAATTAATTGAGAAATTTTCTGTTACAGCTCCATAATCATAATTGGATCCAGAGATTATAGGAGCGGAGTTATTCACAACTGTTACTATTTGAGAGTAAGTATATCCTGAAGTTAAATTGTAGGAGTCGTAGGCTCTTACTCTGTATCTTACGCTCTTAGTGCCTTTAGGTACTGTGTCAGTGTAAGAAGTTGAGCTTCCGTTATAAATTTGACTATAGCTGCCGTTGTCGATAGACCTTTCTAAGGTGTATCCACTTAAATTTCCATCAGAATCACTAGCATACCCCCAAGATATACTAAAGGATTTCTCACTTCTTATTGGATTTGGAAGATTGACTCCTCCAGGACTACTTGGAGCAGAGTTCTTTTCTGCACCAGATTGACAGCTTTTCTCGCATGAAGATTCACAATTTTTTTGACATGAACTTTGGCAGCCATTTTCGCAATATCCTTGACATCCTTGGCAATTGCTCTCACATGTTGTTTGACAACTATGTCTACAGCGTTCTTCTTTATTACTTTGGCACTCCTGACAGTAGCCTTCGCAGCTTACCCCTTGGCAAGCACTACATGTTTCCCATCCATCGCAATATCCCATTATTTCACCTTACCTTTCTTTAATTTCTTATAGCTTTCAAAACACATTTCACTATATACGCATAGAGGCTCACTCATGACGTTTAAATCTCCATTTTTAAAGTAATTATTAATCACGCAGCCGCCGTTGCAAACTTGCTTCAAGCTGCAGCTTTCACATCTACCAGCCTTAGAGCTTTCTACCTTTGAAATATGATATCTTGAAATAACTTCATATCTCTTTTCATCATCCACTCCATCGTAGATATTGCCGATTATGAAGTCATCACAGTCGGAATTTTCAGTCATTTCTTGACAACTATAAAGATTTCCGCTTGCACCACATGAAGCGTACCTACCTGCACCAAGTCCACAATTACCGCAGCCCTCAGTATTGCAGAGTTGCACTCTTTTATTTCCTGCTTCTCCAGATTCCAAAAGCTCAAGATCTCTTTTATATTTAGATACTTCAGTAAATTCGATTGAGCCATCATTATTTTCTATATATGTCATAATTTTATTTAAGTTTCTAGCAAGTTCTCTATAATCTTCTTCGGTCCAAGTTGCAAAGACATTTATAATCATAGTGCAGCTTTTATAGCCTATATCTTTTGCCCAGATATAGTTATCGAACATATATCTCACATTTCTTGGATCTAAAGTAGCTCTAAAAGTGCCATAAGGATTATATTTGAGATAAGTCTTAACATCGACATCATCAAAGCTTCCGCTTCCATCATGCTTTACCCTTAGCAAATCCTGAGTTTTTCTATCTCCGTCGATTGATAAAAGGATCCCTACATCATTCTTTTTAAAGAATTTTAATTTTTCTTCATCTAGCAGAGTGCCATTAGTAGTAATATCTAGGTGATAATCTCCGTATGTTTTTCTTATATACTCTACAAGCGGTTTAACTATATCGTCATATCGAAGCATAGGCTCACCGCCAAAAAAGGTTATGTTTGGCACAGTCTTTTCTTCTAGTGCATTTCTAGCGTAGAAGTCAGCACAGTCTTTCGCTACCTTATAGGTCATCTCTTTGGGCTGTTGGACCACAAAGCAGTACTTACAAGCTAAGTTACACCTCTGAGTGACATTTAAAAAGCCACCGCATATTTTAGGCAAAGCCATTAAACGATACCCCTTCCGTTTACCTCGTCGTAACATCCTTCAAGGATTACGAGATCCTCGTTAATCTTCATAGCTGAAGCTACAAATCCGTTATATGACATGTTATTTGAAGCTTGGCCAAGAAGTGTAGCCACTTGAATTTGAAGCCTTGATACAATTTCTCTTAATGCTTTAATGTTGACGAAGTTTATAAGGTCATTCCACTCCATCCTCCCTAAATTTTCAGCGTTTACAAAAGTACCTTCTTGGAATATATTTCCATCAAATCTTTCGTGTCTAACCAACTGAGTACCATCAGAGTTATTTTTTACAATCGTTTCTTTCTTGACATCACCAAATTCAGAAATGTTGTCATACCAAAAAACAAGCCCTAGTTCGTCATTTAAGAGCTTGTCTTTATATTTCTCTATGAATTTATTGTTGTCTTCGTCTTTCTTTAAGTTGTAATAATCCCTTAAAGTGAATTTACTCATTTCTTACCCCCTTAGCTAAGTCAAAGATATTTATAGGGTCATCGATTTCTACTTCTTTCACCCTTATATAAAAAGAAGCTACGAGGCTATATCCTGTAGACTTTAAAAGACTATCAGGTTTTGAAATGATGACATTTCCCTCACTGTCTTTGATCACTATATCGCTCACTCTTCCTTTTCCCTCAGAGGCATTTGTGAAGATTTTTAAAATATTTCCTGAAATTTCAGTTTTTAAAATCTCCATATTTCTTTTATTGCCGTCAATTATCATCTCGGCACTTGCAACTTTGCTTTCAATAAAGCCGCATATATCACTTATTAGCTTTTCGCTAAGCATTTACTCACCTCTTTCAAAACTGTAAATATTATCACTTGCAAAGTCGGTTGCATATATTATCTCTGTGACTTCTCCATTCTCAAGATCTCCAGATTTAATTTTCCCGACAGTAGGATAATAGTTTTTGCCATAATTGCTACCAACTTCAACATTTAAGTCACTTACTAACCTTTGAGCCTCAGCAAATACATAAGGAATATCACCGCAAGGATGTTCACCACATAAAAAGGCAGGATAGTTATAAGTGCCATATCTTGAGATTATATCTACACCGCATACAAAGCCGTACTTGATGAAAATTCCCAAGTTAGCAGGTACTATCCCTCTTAGTTCCTCATATAGCCCGCTTTCTTCATACTCTTTGCCGACAAATAACTCAAACTCTAGTTCATATTTATTATATTTAAGCTCTAGCCTGTACTTGGATTTTCCAACTCTGATATTAAGCCATTCTAACAGCGTTCTATGAGTCCAAATAATCTTCTTATTCCAAAGAAGATAAACTCTTTTTCTTCTATCTTCTAGTGACTCTTTCTTATCAGGTGATATGCCAAGGATTTTTTCATATCTAGCTATGCCATACTCACTAGCTCTTAAAATAAATTTGTCGTTAAAAGTTTTTAAAAGTCTTCTAGTTAAAAAGTCAAATTCAAGGCTCTCACTGTCGCTCCAGTCAATCCAGTCAGCAGATTTCGCTATGGTCTCGAAGTCATTATAGGCTTTTAGATCTACATTTCTACTAAGCCTTATCTCAGAGCCTGAGAAGTCCTCTTTCGTGTCGAAGTACCATAGCTTTTCAATATCTCTTCTCTTATCCATTGACTGTCACCACACTAAGCACAGGGATCTCATTTTCTTTTAAAGCTCCATTTCTATCGAAGCCTTCAAGTTTCGTGTCATATACATCGACTACTCCGTCTATATCTAGGATTAAAGATTCCAATTTAGATACTCTGATTATTGTCGATTTTTCATTTTCCCACTCTTTTCTAAGCTGTAAGAAGTATGGATTTAAAACACTTTTAATCTTTTCTTCTATACTTTCTATTTTGTTATTGTCTCTGTAAGTAACTTTTAAAGATACTTTAACCTCTACCTTATTTGCACCCTCTACAGTTACTAAGTGACCGATAGGAGCTAGTCCGTACCCCTTTTGTTGATTAGGCACAGGATCCAGCTTTTCTTGTACTTTATCAATAAGCTCTTTGCTCGGTACATCAAATTTAGAGTCAGTGAAGACGATCTTCACAGTGCCGCCGCCATTCCACACAGGATAGACTTTCACTCCGCCTACACCCTCTATTGCGTGGCACCAGTCCAGGTATTGGTCTATATTTCCGCCATAAGCGTTGGTATTAATGTTTCTGTAGTATCTGTTTCTAAAGTCTTCAGTGTCTTCCTCTTCTTCACCAGGTTTAATTACACTCACTATAAAAGCGTGGTTTAATCCGTTTATATTATCTATCGGAATTAATTTTCCATAAGGGACATTGCCTTTTTCTCCATACTCTTCGCAAATTAGCTCATAGTAAAACTTACCTTGATTTTCTTCTATGAATTTTATTGCCATATAGTTTAGATCATCAAAGTTAAATCTCGCATTTATAGGCAAAGCAATATTAAATTCACCCTTAACTATTGCCTGAGTCGCAGGAAAAGGCTCCATCGCTCTATCTTTCGCTACCGCCTTGAGTCCCTCTCTATCCGCAGTGTCACCATACATATTTTTAAGGATCCAGTCCAAGGTCATATATACGAGAGAAAATTCTACCGCAGCAGGAGCTTGGGCATCGTAGATTATTGAACCCTCTCTTTTATCCCTAGTGTTGTCTACCCTAGACAGCATCCTTTCAAGAAGAAAGTCCGCTGAAAATTCTTCAAACTGAGGTTTATATTCTTTTTTAGCCATTTTTCACCCCCTAGTTCACGTTGTCGTAGTCAAATTTCCAAGTATTTTCAATTTCAATTTCTCCATACACTGAATTTACTATGAATGACATACTAAGCTCGTCTCTCAGTGATCTATCTTTTAAATAGTTGAAGTCGGTCACTGAAAGCACTCTATCATCTTTAATTAAGCACTCTTCAATTCTTCTAGTAAGTTCTACATAAACATAATTTTTAGGTTGACCAAATAGATCCTGAAGAGGCATACCAAAAGTAGGATAGATGATGTGCACACCATACTCAGTATTTAGATTTTTATAGATCATCTGTTTTAAAGCTTCTACATCGTCAATATTCCCGTAAATTCTCTCGGAGTTGACGTGCATCCTATAGGTTTTAGTAGGTGATATTTCTTCATCTATGCTTTCTTGCATAGCTAAGTTGATTTCGTTTTGTTCAGGTATCATTTCTTTATCCCCTTGTCATGTTTAATCTCAATGATATCTCCCTCAAAGAGCTCCACAGTGCCGTTGGTTACTACTACTGCACCATGAGGACATGTGCCATGAATCTCGCAGGTGATATTGCCCTTTAATTTGTGAGTACCATCAAAATAATAATCAACCCCGTTAGATCCTTGAGGACTTGAAGCCTCATACAAGTAGTACCATACTTGACCTTCTGAGTTAGATTGAAAGACAAAGTAGTGCCCGATTTCTTCGGCAGTAAATTTTCTATATTTAGGCACTACCAAAAACTCTTCTTTAAGCTCTATGTCATCATCTCTTTTAAAAGTCAAAGGCTCTAGTGTTTCTAATTTTGCATGGACGATTGTAGGGATCTTTAAAGTTTCGCAATAATTAGCCGCTATCTTAGTAACAGCCCTTTTTAAATTTAAAACATTTACATCACTCACTCAATCACCCCTTATATCTGAAAGCTCTAGTGAACTTCTTAGGTCTCTTAGATTGACTTTGAATTACTACTTTTTTCTTTGAAAAAGCCGCCTCTATGACGTTAGTATCGTCATACTTCATAGCCACGTGCCCTTTATGCCAAAGTACATCTCCAGGCTCAGCCTGATTGATAGGTATTTCCACGAAGCCATAAGCTTTTGGATTTGAAGCCAGTGTACTTGATGTGAATCTCGGCATATTGACTCCCATATCTCTAAGTGATCTAATTACTAAGCCAGTGCAGTCTACACCGCCCTCACTCATCGATTCACCGCCCCATACATACTTAACTCCTAGATATTTCTTAGCAGCTTCAGTCATGCTGCTATTTCCGCCATCTGAGCCTCCAGGTGAAGAAATATCCGCAGATCCACTCTTTTGTTTTTGAGGTAAACTTTGTGGAGCTACCTCAGGACTAATGTCTTTGTTATATACTTCTAAATCCATAAAGTGATGTTCCTCCTGAAATTTGTGAGTCACGCTCTGCACTAGCATTAAAGAGTTGATATCAATGTCACCAATAGCCATCATCTGTACAGGTACTAGGGATCCTGCTCTTACATCGAGTCTTCCGACTATGTTTTTTAGCCTTAATTTTCTATGTTTCTTATTTAAGACTTTTAAAAGTTCCTTAGCCTTTGCATCTATATCCAACTCTTCATTATTTGTAGTAGCTGAGTATGAAAGAAGCCCCCATTTTTCGATAGCCTTGGTGTCCTCTGCAGTAGCTGACTTGATTTCTTTTTTATTGTCGTCTAAAAGTTTTAAGTGGACCCGATTATAGGTATTAGAGTTGATAGAGGTTTCGTAGTTGAAATCCTCTGTGCAGTCATAATCGATAACATCTTTGGTCTTCATACTTTCTATAGACTTAAGACAGATTTTTCCACCCTTGTCAAAGAGCGTATAGAGTTTACCAGTGTTTGCCGTAGTCATATCACTTGCAAATCTTAAAATCTCCCAAAATTCTTTATTTTCTTCAATTCTTCCAGGTATTTTGAATTTAGTGTCCTCTACTTCTCCTATCTGAAGATTTCTATCTCTGCAGATATTAGTTAGAAGCTCTGAATAGGTCCAATCTTTATATTGATAAGTAGCCTTGTTCTTTAAGTACCTAAGCTGATCGTAGCAAGTAGTAGTTATAATTTGTTCTCCAGTCCTTGACTTAGAGAAGACATATCCATAAAAAAAGACTTTGCCATCTACATAAAAAGCTATTGGATTTCCCTCTTGATAGTCTAGGTTCTCATCTTTTACGATGTTGCAGGTCATCTGTCCAGGTGATCCATCTCTTGACCACATCACCTGGACAGTGCCCTCAATCATAGCCTCTTGGACTTTACCTCTATTATCAATGATGACTTTAAATCTATCTCGCATTTTTACCACCGCCAAAGACAGCATCTAAAAAAGCACTAACTCCATTAAAGGCTCCATGTACTACCTTTGAAGCAAGGCTGCCATCAGGTTTTCCCTTATTCATTGGCACATTTCCCTCAGAGACAGTGATTGACTTAGACTTGTCCGCATTAGTATTTATAATCTTGGTTTTAAGTGGTAAATACTGCTTTAAACTTATAGAAATAATTAAATCAGCACCATTCTCAGCATCTTCAATAATTTCGTAGTCTTCTAAAGTTACCGACTTATTGATGGAGTTTTTAAGATTTTCTTGGTACTGACTTCTAAGAATTATGAATTGAAAAGATTTCTTTTTGACCTTTAGATCTTCAAGTTTATTTAGCACAGTTTGAGGACTTACGTATCTTTTGACTGCAGGGAAATCTTCAGATGGTACTCTAAACTCAAAGTCAAACTCCGTAAGTCCAGGTTTTTTTAAAAGGTTCAACTCTTCTCCATTTAGAAGAGTTACAACCTTGTTTTTATTCTTAATCTTGGTGTTTATTTTCTTTGGTGTTATTGGGAGTAGTAAATTATCAATATAAAAGTCATATCCTTTATTCATATTGCGGTATTCCTCCCATTGTCATTTCTACAGCTTCAGTGAGCTTGTCAGTTAATCCTTCCATCCAGCCATCAAGATCGGCGGTTTCGTGCACATCACCAAAGTTGTTATTAGCAATCACTTCTAGTTTGTCAAAGCTAAAGTTTTGAATCGCTCTTCGTTCCATAAGGTCTTTTAGATAGGATATATCCTCATTTTTGACCTCTAAGCCGTCTTTTAACTTTTCAGTGTTTTCTTTTGTACCTGCTGCAGATTTCTTCAGATCTCCAATATCGCTTGCTATGCCAGGTAATTCTGCATATTTAGGTATATCAAATTTAGGGATCTTGTCTTCAGTTTTTTCAGCATTGAGTTTTTCAGCTTGTTTCTTTGCAATTTCGCGTTCTCTTTGGAATTTCTCGCTCTCATACTTAAAGGCTATCTTCTTGGTCTCGGAATCTCTTAGTGCCTTGTCTCTTTCGACTTGGTCTACTACCATTTCTAAGTTTTGATCTCTCTCCGCCTTTTTTCTAGCAGCCTCAGCCTTAGCACCCGCTACCATAGAGACTTGATCTATAGTTTCTATCCCTACACCAGGTATTTTATTAACTAAATCTATAAGCTTGTTTATTAAACCTATAGCTCCGTTGACCATGTTTTCAAGGATAGTCAAGCCTTTAATCCTCATGTTGTCTAAGTGGTCTAGCACTCCATTTTTCATTCTCGCTATGCCGACTTTATACATTTGCCATTGGTAAATCATATCGCTGATATCATTTCTAGTATTTATGATTAAGCTAGCCATGTAGTTTTTTATAGCATTTACAACTATTAAGTGAGCTACACCTACGCCGCCTACAGAATTTGCCCATTTTAAATAGGCTGCTACTATTAGAGTTATAATTGCAGGTATTAGAAACATAGGGCTCTTAAGCATAGCCAGATTAAGCTCCATAGTTGCCAACTTCGCAGCAGTAGTTGCTACTGTATATGCAGTAAATCCAGCCGCTGCTGCAACTGCTGCAGGTTCTATTAGCCATAGATTGTCGGATATAAAATTCATCCCTTTAACTGCTATCTCTGTTGCTGTAAAGATCCCTTTTGTTACTTCTCCCAGATAAAATAAAGCTCTATCAGAAAATTCTTGAAAGGCTTTTGAGTTTGCAAAGTCATTAAGCCTATTTAAAGCAGGCTCAATGTTTTTTAAGAATCTATTTTTCATTGATACTGCTATCTGCCCAAAAGTCATAGGCATGTTCTCAAATTCTTCGTTTATTTCCTTGCTTGCACCTAAAAGTGCATTTTTAATAACATCTGCAGATAGTTTGCCTTCTTCCGCCAATTTCCTTATTTTGCCTATAGGCTCACCCATATATTCTGATACTATTCTTAGAAGTTGAGGTGTGTTTGCCATTACAGCGTTTAAGTCTTGACCCCTTAAGACTCCAGAAGCCATTGCTTGAGTTAAGTTATACATGACTGACTCAACCCCTTGAGCAGAGGTACCAGAAATTGTAAATAGTTTATTTAGATTTTCGGCAAATGCTATAGTTTCTTCATTGCTTGCAAAGGCATCTTTAGCCTGTGCTCCAAGTTTAGAGACTATATCCATAGTCATCTTATATTCTCCTCTAGCCCTTTGAGCAGATTTATATATCATTTCTTGAAGCTCTAGTGTAGTTTGATGACCATCGTTTATAGCATCTAGTCTAGCCTTAATCTGTGTCATTTCATCTGATAAGCCTACAAAAGCCTTAACACTTCTAAAAGAAGCGTATGTTACCAAGGCTTTTTTAATCATTCCTGCCATTTTGTTAGCAGCAGAGGATCCTTCTTGTAGTTTTCTATTAAATTTTTCTTGTTCTTCAGCGTTTTTATTTATAGTAGCTTGAACTTCAGCAAGTTTGCTTTTTGCTCCATTTAGTGTTGCAGGATTAAAAGCCTTTTTCCCAGCCGTTTCGACATCATAAGCAGCAGAGATCACCATATTCATACTGTCTACAATACTATTTAAAACTCCTGACATTTGATTTTTTAAAATTATAGTACTTTCTAAAACTCCCAATTTCTCACCCCCTACTTTGTTTTAGTGTCTTCAGCATACTTTTCAAGCATTGCCACATACATAGCTTGAGTAGCTTCATCTAGTTGTATAAATTCCTCAGGTCTTATTTGAAATTTACTACAAACAAAAACATAGTATGCCAGGGAGGTTTCTAAGTCCTCCCTGATTAGTTTTTTACTTCATTTTTTAAATCGTTAAAGTTCTTGTTTAAGCCGTTTATATCCAAGCATTTTTCTAGAAGCCTGTTAAATTCTGCTGAGTTAAGCATTTTATTTAAAAGTTGACCAGGATCCATAACTCCGTATGAATCTTGGAGCTCTTTATCCCTTAAATTAGGGTAAACTACACTCTCAGCTACTACACTTTTAAAGTATATGTTAGTATTAAAGCCGCCTTTCTTGCCTTTTACTATTGTTGACTTATCAGTAGCCAAAAGGGCATTGTCTGGAGACATTGCCCTTAATTTCCATGCAATTGGATTCCCATCTTCATCTTTAAATCTATCTGATACTATAAACTCTACTTCCTCGTAGGCATTTGCCACGTTTTCTTTTAAAAAAGCTGTTAAACTCATTAAATCATCCCTTCTAAGATATTAAATTCTTCAGGCATATCGCAGTCTTCGAAAGTACCTGATAGCTTTTCTTCCAAAGTATCTGAAGTTATATCGATCTTTGCCATCACTGATCCATCGATATTACAGTCTCTGAAGATTACAGTGTGTCTACCAGCGTTTGAGTTTGGATCGTCGTTAGTGATTTGTACATCGAAATAAATATCTCTATGGTCTTTGACGTAGGTCATCATTAACTTTCTGAAAATATCAGTATTGTAGTAGCAAGTTGCACTCCATTTTCCAGTTACTGTGTTGGATCTATTTCCTTTAATTCTTGTACCTAGTCTAGGGATCTCTGATTTTCCTTTTTCCCAAGTTCCTTCAAAGTCTTTAAGTTGGAAAAGTAAATATCTGCTACCTTCAATAGTGACGTAGGCTGCACCTTCGGCACCGTGTATCGGTTCTCTTGCGTGCATTATAGCTTGATTTTTATCCACCATTTTTTTCTCCTTTTCAATTAAAAAAGACAATCTTAAAGATTGCCTTTGAGTTCTATCTAACTAAAATTGTCATATAAAGTTTTTGCATAGCCATAACAGGCATTAAGTAGTCATGGACTATGATTGTATCTTTTTCATGACCTTTTTCCACTGTTGAGTCTTTAGAGTCATAATCTTCTATAGCTCCTAAATCGGATAATGTTTCGGCATGTTTTACCAGTTCATTCCAGAATCCAATTCTGCCATCTTCGTTATTTTGCACCTTACCTAAGTAGTACTTATTGAAAATTATAGCTATATCTTTTGCTCTTTGATCGAGGACTCTTATGACTTGGTTCTTTGAGAAGTCTACATTTTGATACAAAGTAAATTCTGTGAAAGAGTTGATGTCTTCAAGTACCCTTACTTCCTTATTTCTTTCATAGAAGAAGAAGTATCCGCTCTTAATAGCTTGTTCAGCCTCTCTCTTCTTATACTTTGTATTAATTTTGTATTCTCCGCCATATAGCTTATTGGTCAAAGATCTATTTATAGGACAGCCTGCTTCTTGACCAGTTACCCAGTAGACTGCAGAGGCTTCATTTTCTACATCGGTTACAGAGTTCTTAACATTAATTAAGCCTTTATGGTTTGCCTTTGCTGTTTCCATATTGTATACAACTAGTTGGAATTTAACCCCTTCGTCTTCTCTCATTCTTCTCATAAATTCCTTATATAGAAGTTTGATTGTAGGATCTACCCCTGCATATCCAATTACATTGAAGTCGTATTTTTCTATCTCTTCAAGGTATCTTGAATGTGACTCAGCTAGAGTAGTACCATTTTCACCACCAGTAAGTTTCAACCCAGCAGTTGTAGTAAGTTCTTCATCTGAAGCATTAAATGCTACCACAGGATTGTCCTTTAGGTCGCTTCCTTTGGTTGCACGCTGCTCACATACTGTAGTTTTACCAAATTTAGTAGTGACGATGTAGCCTTTATCCACGTCCACGTCTTTTTCGATGATAATTTGAATATCATTTCCTCTTACACCCTTATATTTAGCTGTAGCTGTTAGACTACCTATTGTAGCCTTAGCTTCAGAGCCGCCATTGTCATTTAGCCTATAAAGGTATAAAGTTTTTGCTCCCTGCATAAGATCTCTTAAAGGCTTCATCTTTTCATGAGCATAGTCATAGCCTAACAGCTCTAGTGACTCATTTTGAAGCTCTGCAGGCTCTATTGTTATAATTTCACCAGTAGCACCCCAATCTAGCTCTAGTCCGATAGTTGCATAGCCTCTATCTGAGAAGAAGTTGGTTGCCCTTGGTACTGAAATATAGTTTATATAAGATCCAGGTAAAACTTTATTCTGTGTTAAAAAAGTTCCCCCACCTAAAGCACCATATGCCATTATTTAACCTCCCTTTTATTAAAATCTTGTACTATCTTTTCTACCTCGTCTAGTGTGTACTCTTTGCCACTTTCTAGCAGTACTGATAGCACATCTCTATTCCATCTCAATTTTTCAGATTTCAGTATCGCTTCTTTAGTGTACTTATCTGATTGAGTCTTCTTTTCTGCCATTTTTACCTCCGTTTATTTCTTTAATTCCCACATACCAGGATTGACCTTTTTAGTAGCATTTCTATAAGGTTTTTCTTCGGTGTAGTGTATGATATTTTCCACCATCATAAAAGGATCCTTAGGAATTTCTTCCTTGGTGTGATACCTATAGTTTATAGTGAAATTTACCTCTGTGTCTCCAGTTTTTGAGTTAGGTTCAAATCCATATACACCGCCACTTTCAAGCCTTATATTTCTCGTGCCATAGAGTAGCTTTTGTTCTATCTCTTCTTTCAAAAAGGCATCCGCTCTCTGATCTAAGTAGACTATATTGACCAAACTATCTACTCTATACCTCTTCATGAAGTCCACCTTCACGTCAGTATTTACTATGGTTATGAAGAAGCAAGGCTCTACTAGTCCTTGAGGCACATCTCTTATATAGATATTGGTATAAGGGAAAAGCTCATCCACTCTTTTAATCACTGCATCTAGTAGTTGAATCATAGTCCTTTAAAAGCCTCCTCTAAGTGCCTATCCACTATCTTTTCTATCTCTTTTTCAATCTGTTTTTCTGATATAGTCAGCATAAATTTTCCAGGCACCCATTTTTTATGATCTCTTGTTCTATGCCCAAATTCTACATAATTTCCATAGTTGGTATTATTGTATATGGTGACCTCTACCTCTAAGCCTTTTCTCTTAATATCCCCCACATACCAACTTCTTCTTAAAGTCCCTGTGTCTACAGGTGTCAACTTCTTCACGGATCTAAGCTCTCTTAAAGCTATCTCTTTGATTGCTTCTTCCATGACATTGCCTAGAGTGTCTTTAAATTCTCCCAGAGACTTTTCAAAGTCTTCTAACTTTGACATGTCAATCCTAATACTCATACTATGCCCACCTCGTGAACTCTACGCATAAGTACTCATTGTGAGAAGCATAAGACTTAAGCTTGGTGTTTTGAATATTAAATTCATAGTTATTTTGAGTAACTTTTATCTTGGAGTTTAAAGGTATATCAATTTCAGGAGCTACAAATAGAGTAAAAGTGCTCTCACTTGATGTGGTAAATTCTTCATCAGTGTTTTTGCCACTCGAAAAAGATAACCTGCAAGGTATATCTTCAAATTTAGTCACTTCTTTAAGTCCTGATACCTTGGTCACTTGGTCTTTTGCAGTCTCTCTGACTGTCACTGAGCATTTACCAGTATAAAGAGATTCAATTGCCTTTCTATAGGCTTCTACCACTGTAGTTTTCTGCATGTTATAGCCTCTTTTCTCCAGGATTCCTCGATTGTAGATAGCCAAGATAGAAGTTTTCTTTCGCTCATATCGTTGATGCCAGGTTCACTTGATAGCTCTACTGAAGTATCTCCTAGTTGAATTTTGCCAGCTATGCCATCAAAGTTAAATTTATCAGGCAATTTACCGCTTTTATACATACTATCTAAATATGCAGCTATTATCATCTCATACAAGATATAGTAGATCCTAGGCGGTATCAATTCTATGTTGCAGAAATTCTTCAGCCTCATAGTTTCTCTAGCTGCTATGATTTTGATACTAGTGTCAATCTCTTTAAATCCTGATTCTTTTAAGCTCTCAAGTATGTCATCGGCATATATACAAGCAAAGAAAGGATCTAAAGGCACTAAGTCTTTAAACATCAAATCACCTACTTTAAAAGCTCTATAAGTTCAGCCTTTGTCTTTGCTTTTCCTCTATCTAAGCCTTTTTCGTCACATAGCTTTTCAAGCTCTTCTACTTTAAGATTCTTTAAATTTGAGTTATCATCTATCTTTAATTCATCTTTTACTTCCTCTTTGCCGCCACTAACTACGAGGGCTCCAAGACTTTGGAGCTCCTCAATCCTGTTTGGATCATTAGTGGTATAAAAGAGGTTATCTAGTAATAATCTCATGAAATCACCTCTTAAGCGTTAGTGCATACGAAGATTTGATTTTCTTTTTGCTTCTTAATCCATAAATCGTGATACTTTCTGAAGTCAATCTTCCAAGCATCCGCTTTTTGGTTCACGTCAGGTGTGAAGACTCTTAGCTTGTCAGTCTTACTGATTCCTATTGGTACATTTTGAGGAGTGATGATCCAGTTGATGTCCTTAGCTTCAGCCGCTGCCTTAAGTCCGCCTGCTTCTTGTCCGCCAGTTTTACCATCTTGAATATTGTAAAGAGTTTTAAGTCTAGCAGATGGAGCAATTCTAATTGGGCATTCATCAAGCGTTTTAACTTTGAAGTTTAAAGCACCTTGTTTGAAGTCGGCTACGTTGATAGACTTACCAATCTTTGTAGATCCTTCAATAAGAGCTCTAGTTATAGAAGACATTGTAAGTACTAGAGGTACGTCTTCTCCTACTATATCTTGCACTGCTCTTATATGTTCTCTAATTTTGTCTAGTGCATTGTCAGCGGTTAAAGCAATAGCTTCAGTTTGTCCTGCTGTCTTTGCAATTGCTGCTATCTTTGAGTATCTATACGCATCGATTTCAGGTATAACCTGTTCAGTTTGGAATACTTTAATTAAGTTTGCTGATGTTGCCACAAATCCAGATTCATCTACATCCATTGAGTCAAGTTGAAATGTTCTACCTCTATCTTGAGTCATTTTGTAAGTATCGTATTTTAGAGTAACTCCGCCTTGTACAAATCCAGCATCTCTATCATAGTTAGCTAGTCCTACAGTTGACATTGTAGGGATTTTAACTTCATCCCCACCGTTATAAATAACTTGCCCTGCGTTTGCTTCCATCCAGCCTGAAGTCAAACCATGCACTGCATGTTGATCAAGCTGCTTCATCATTAATTTTGCATATTCTATAGTGTTTATTGTCATTTTCTATCTCCTTTATTCATTGAAAATATTTGATATTGTTTCAGCCATTGGACTTGTTCCTCCGCCATTATTATCGGGCGGTGTGTGAAC
The DNA here is from genome assembly GCF_000146345.1 of Peptoniphilus duerdenii ATCC BAA-1640. Classification (GTDB taxonomy): domain Bacteria; phylum Bacillota; class Clostridia; order Tissierellales; family Peptoniphilaceae; genus Peptoniphilus_B; species Peptoniphilus_B duerdenii. The sequence goes on from NZ_GL397071.1 coordinate 1,748,580, forward strand.
ATTAAATCTTGGATCCTCAGGATTGTTGTCTTCAGCCTTAAATAAATAAGGTTTAGATTCCTTTAGTGATTCCATTTGCTCTTTAAGTCCAGTTATGCCATCGTCAGAAAATTTAAGACTCTCTTTATCAAGAAGTTTAAGCAGTACATCTTCATCCACTGATTCATAGGCTCTTACTGCATCTTTTAAAGCTGTATCATTTTTAAGATTTTGATAGGCTTTTTCATGTTCTTTTGCAGTAGTTTTCCAAGTTTCTACAGATTTTTGGATTTCCTCAATGTTCATGTCTTTGTATGATTTGATTTCCTTGTTAGCTGATTCTACCTGCTCTTTTAAAGCCTTGATTTCGTCATCTTTCGCAGTAGCTTTAGCTTTTTCAGCGTTGATGTCTTTGCCATTCTCGTCCATGATCTTGTCGATCACTTCTTTTTCAAGTCCTAAGTTTTCTAAAAATTCTCTCTTCATTTCGTCCTCCTAAACTACGATTTTTTACGTCTTTTTCATAGACTTGTCCGACCAAGTTTTACGTCATTTCGGGACAATATAAAAGACGACTTTTACAGTCGCCTTAGATCCATGTTCTCGCGATTAACTCACGATTAATTGTGTAATTTTAACGTTTTTTAACTTTTACTCACGATTTTCTCACGATTAAATGCAATTTTAGTGTTTTTTTAATTTTTCATACAATAAAAAAGCACCTCTAACATCATCTGTCAGTGTGCTTTTTTAGTAATCATCTTCTAAATTAAAGTAACCTAGCTCATACGCATCTTTTCCTTTTGATAGGCAGTTTACTATGATCTCTTTTTCATATTCTTTAGATATTCCTATGTTTGGAAAATAATCATCAAATTTTTCTAAATATTTAGTTCTTAAAGCAGTTAAGTCATCTGCCATTTTAATTCACCCCTTTGATTATCTTTAGAAGAGCCTCTAAACTCTTCGGCAAATACTTTTCAGCAAATTCTAGTTCGCTTCCACCACAGGTAACAGCACTCATGATATTTGCCCATGCTTCACTCGCAGTTTCGTAATCCCTGATTAAAGACTTCATATCTTTTTTTGCTTTTATTTTGTACCCTAACTCTTTAAAAGCATCCATTAATATTTTATCATAATCTTCTCCATAAAGATCTGCATAATATTTTATCTTGTTATATTTTCTGTTATAGTATTTTTCGCCATGACCCCAGCTAATTCTATATTTAGAGCCCTCAAACATTCCATCAATTGCATCTTGTATTCCTTTAGAGGCTTCTTCATCTCTCAACTCTTCTACCAGTTTTTTAAAGCCTATTGATTTTAAATTCGCTTTATCTTCTCGTATAGCTTGCATAAATTCATCAGAGGAACTTAATAAGTCTTTCGCAGGAGCTAACGATTCAGGAATCACTTCTCTAATTTTTTTAAGATCAGTGTGAGTTAGGTCAGATGTTGCGTTGTGATCAAATGAGTGTCCATATTCATGAGCAACAGTCGAAAATTTATTTATTCCAGATTTAACTTCTTCCTCACTATTAATGCTTATTGACAACTCATTTCTTGCACTATTATAACATCCCTTGTCAGATATATATACGTGATTAATTTCATCTCCATACTTTTTATAAAGTTTCTGTATATCTTCATTTGTGTTTTCAGATATTATCTTTTTAAATTCTTTGTAGTCGTCTTCTTTAAATACTTTTTTAAGTTTAGGAAGCTCAATTTCTTCGTTTACATTATACCCATTATTGAGAATTAAATCAGCTTTAAAATAAAATTGTCCTTGTTCTTGAGTCATTTCTTTGATTACAAACTTTTGACCTCTCGCAAGCAGTACCTCTCTTTGTTCTGAATCAGCAATATCAAAATCTTTTAAATCTACACCCTTAATTCCATCGGGTACATTAAACTCTATTACGCAAGACTTTGAACTTCCTGTAAATCCTTGAAATTCCAAGGCTATATCTTTACTTTTTGTTGTAGAAAGGAACCCTTTGTCTACTATTTCTTTGCCTTGTATGTTTTTTAGATACTTTTCCATAATCTCTTTAGCACGCTTTGAATCATCTCCGTAGAAATAAGCACCTCTTAAATCATCATAATCGAAATCGCTTATATCTCCTATAATCGCGGATACATCCACAGATCTATATAGTGTTTTTTCTTTTACATTTTGTAATGTAGTTGCTTGGTCTAGCCGCTCAAGATAAATTTTATCATCTTCAGTAAATACGATATCTGGAGATCGTCCTCTAAGGTAGTTATTTATCCACATACCATCGCCAGATACATAGTAGTCAAGTGCATCGTCAGTTTCTGCCTTAGTGTATTTTTGTGGTGGTTCTACAGTCTCACTAGGAATGTTACTCTTTTCGCTATCAATCGGAAGCCCTTCTACATACTTTTTATGCCAATCTTCATAGGTTAAGTTTTCCACAGGTTCACTTTCCCCACTCTCTGGATCCCTTGCCATTCTTCCTATACCTTGGTCAATTTCTTTTTCAAATTCATCACCAAAATATGGCACTGTATCGCTTCTACAGTTCGGATGGAATGGTGGAGCAGTGATACCTATTCTGTAGTCTTTATAGTCAAAGATTTTAGAGTCCATGCTCCTACATATGTCACTAGTCTTTAAATCCAGTGTAGCTAGTATCTGATACTGCTTGACTCCTAGCTTCTCATAGGAATCTTGAGTAGCTTTAGCATTAACCGCCGCAGTTTCTGTGAAGACTAGCCTTGAAGCTGAAGCCTTTGATACATCGAATAGCCTTTGAATATTTCTTGCTGATTCTTTTGGACTATTTCCTCTAGCTATGTCTCGGATTAAATTGTCTCTTAGGGATGTAGTGAGCTTTTCACCTCTACCCCAGATTCTCTCTGAAAATTCTTGTCCGTCACTAGTCCATGGATTTTTTATAAGCGTATTTAACTCGCTTTTATTGACTGATTGCACCGACTTATAGCCTGTAATCCTTTGAAGTTCGTAGAGTTCTTTATAGTATCTTTTCTCGTAGGTACCGCCTAAGTGTGCAAAGAGTCCTTTTTCTTCACGGCTCATAAGTCCTGCTACTGTCTTTTTAAGCTCTACTTCCATAGCTTGAAGTCGTGAGATCCTGACTCTTCTTGAAATGATGTTTAATTCTCTTTCAGTGTCAACATTGATTTTCCCAGTAGCTTTCTTAATAAAGTCATCGAGACTGTCTTTGAAGATCTTCTTTTCTCTGTCATTTAATAGCTTCTTAGCCTCTGCCAGTGAGATTTCTCCAGCTTCTTCTTGAAGTTTTAAAAGCTGTGAATAGATACTATCTTGAATCTTTTCCGTCTCGGTGTCATAGATCTTTCTAAGTTCTCTTACATAACTTTCAGAGTCTCGGAAGACTTCTCTATTTAATCTTTCTATTCTCTGATCCCAATAATTGGTGGTCATGTCCTTCACCGCCTAGATCTTTATAATCATCAAAGTATTCAAGGCTCTTTTCCTTTTCTTTTTCTATTCTCTTCATCTCTTCATTTACATTTTCTACAAATGGATGTTCAGCAATTAAAGTCTCTTCAGAAATAATTCCTACTGAATCTCTAATCATGTCGATAGTAGACTCATCATTTACCATGATTGACCTCTTAAAGTTTACATTTACATCAGAGAAATCAATACTTATAATCTCAGATATCCAAGAGAATAAATATTCAAAAGAAGCCGCAAACTCCAATTCTAAATCATTGGCATCCAGTTCCATATCTGAGTACATTGCCTTGATGTTTAAAGTATTCGGAGCATTACTAGTTCTATCATTATCCAAGTATAAGGATCTTGCATTGTGAGCAATAGCTTTTTTAATTAGCTCTATAATAACTTTGTAGTTTTCTGCATTGACTGTAACTTCAAGTGTATCTACACCGCCTTGAGATCCATCAGCGGTCCTGACCTTAATTGCTGAATACTGTGCCAGTTTTTCTCTAAATTCCGCCAAATCTTCACCCTCATAGTTCTTAAGTACAAGGATTGAGTTCATAGGATTTTCAAACAAGTTGTCAGCATAGTTAGATAGTAGCAGGTTAAGTGCATCTTGTAGACATCTAACTCTTTCTAATAGAGTGATCTCATTAGGCTGCTTAAAATATACGAAAGGCAGCTTTTTATAGCTGTACATAGTGCCGTCTTTTTCGAGATATTGTTCATCTTTTAAATACTTGAGTCTTCCGTCTTTGTAATCAAAGACTTTTATAAAGTTTAAAGTATAAAGATAAACATAAGTTTTAACTTCAAGTTTGCCATTTTCAAATTCTGTTTCTGTTACCACTCTAATCACTGCATCTAATGACTCATGGTTATCATCTGACCATTCAGGGATCACTGTCATTGGATCCAGTCTCTTATACTTGATATCTTTACCATCCGTGGATAAGTACATCCAGCCTATAGAGGTGTTATATGAGTCTATAGCAATTCTATTCAAAGTTCTCATAAATCTCTTATCTACAAAATCATCTAAGTACTTCACCGCTTCTTTATTCTTTGAATTTATATTCGGCTTTCTTGAAAGTACATAGTTTCTCTTTTGGTCCAAGGATCTAGAATACTGATTATCTTTGATTATCGTGTTCGGTAAATTTCTCATGGAGATGATTTTTCCATTTTGACCAAGTATAGCTCTCTTTTTCTCGTCTATTGCATGTCTATAATGATAATAGTCAATCCCTGCCTGCATCTTTATTTTCTTTTCTTCAAATTCTGATATTTTGATCTCGACATATTTCGTGAGATCGTCAATTTTTAATTCTTCTAAATTCAAATGTTCACCTCCTAAAAGCCAATAAGTGAGCCTCTCATATCTTCAGATAGGCTGTACCTTGTGGCATCTATCGCGTGATTGTCTTTATCTTCCAGTTTATTCTTCGGATTGCCGTCTTTATCGACTGCATAATCAATATTTTCAAATTCCTTAGCAGTGTTCGGGCATCTCTTCGGATCTATGATGATTTCTTCTACGTCATCTAGCCACTTTTCTCCATACTCGACTGACCCTGGTCTCTTATTTGCACCATAAATCTTTAATCCATACTCCCACATTTCGTCGATTGACTTCGGCTCTGCAGAGTCGGCTATGATTTTACAATCATTCCAACCATTTGCTTTAATCTTTGCCGCCGCTTCTCTATTTGATAGCTTCACTCTATATAGTTCATCAAAGATGTAGATCCTTCTTCTAGTTTTGTCATAATGTAGCCTAATAAAGGCAAAAGGATCATTAGCATAACCCCAGTCAATGCCTTGTCTTATATTGTCAAAGTTTAAAAGTTCCTTTGTAGATATCTCCCTGAATACTAAATTATCAAAAGGCACTACACCTGAACCTATAGGCTCACCAAGATATTCCCACCGATATTTCAAAGGTTTAGTATTTTTTATATGCTCGGCTTCATTTTTAAAGGCTTGAGAGATATATGGATTATCTAAGTATGTTGAGTGATGTACAAAAGTATTCTCAGCTAAGAATGTTGTCTCGTACCTCTTATTGACCCATGATTGCTTTCTTTTCGGTGGATTGTATGTGTAATAAAACTTATATTCCAGTCCATCTTCAAGTTCTCCACGTAAGATAGAGTTCTCAATCATAGAGACTTCATCTTCAGTCTTAAATTCTGCAAGCTCCTCAATCCATAGCCTAGCTATAGGATACTTAGCCATTTTAATGGATTTAATCTTCGCAGGATCATCTGCCCCTCTAAATATGATTGAATTTCCTCTTGGAGTGTATGTAATCTTCAGAGGACTTATATTGAGTTTAAAGTATTCACCTAAGTTTAATTGGTCAATAGCTTCTTTAATCTGCTCGTAACATGATTCCTGAAGTGTATTTCCTACCTTCCTCACGCATAAAACAGTGATCGGATATTTAATAATATCTAGGATTATTTCTTGGGCTATAAAAGATGATTTCCCTGAGGCTCTACCCCCCCTTGAGTACATACTTTAAAAATTTACTTTTTTTAATTTCTTTATGCACAGGGATAAAACTTTCAGTGAAGACTGTGGATAACTTAATCTGTGTCATCGATGATCACCACTTTATCATTTGATTCGAGTTCTACTTTATCGGTCCACATACCAAACCTTTTTCCTATAAGCTCTGCAGCTTTAATTTTATCTGAAGCATTGAGCTCAATATTTGTAATCTTTTGAGCACATTTTCCAACTCCTATAAGTGTTTGTTGAGTTTCTTGCCCTCTAACTACTGATGTTAAATATCTAAGTACTTCTCTTTGGTCAGCTATAAGTTCTTCGTCAAGCTCTTTCATTCGCTCTTCGATATAGTCTTTCATGTCCTGAGTAGCAAAAAGACGGCATGAATTTGCTCTTGCCGTCTCTCTGTTTTTAACATTTTTATAAAATTTTAAGTAACTTTCTGTTTTGTTGCCTGTGATAATATAGTCGTCGGCAACCTGTTTCTGTTTAATTGTCAAAGCCATACCATCACCCCTTTTAAAATAAACAAGTCTATTATCCCGCCCCTGTGTGCAATATCTTGACTTGTAGCACTGCCCCCTCAAAATATGAGTAACCATTAAAAAAGCAGCCCTCGGCTGCTCTTTCATAAGATGTATAAGAAGGAAAAAAAGTTTTACTACTTCAATTTATATATTAGCATAGAAATTTCGCCCAAATCGCCCAAAATTAAAAATGACATAATTATTTTAAATTTAAATATCTATCATGTATCTTTCGAGCGTAACTTTCGTGAGGACTTCCAAGCTCTCTACTTATCTTCTGCCAGCTATAGCCGTCTATGTACCTCTTTTCAAAGATATACCTCACGTAGCTATCATCTATGCTGCTGATATACTCCTCTATCTCCACCTTTGCTTTTTTAGCTTTTATAAGTCTACTTTTAAGTACTTTATAGAGCTTTTTTTTATGTTTCGAATAAGAGAGCCCTTGAATCTCTTTGTGAATCTCCTGATAAGGAAATTCGGGATTTGAGGCTTTTACTATGTCAGTAACTGTAGTATCTTTTGCCTTTTTAATTTTTTCGCTGAGGTCGTCAATCTCTTTTCTTAATACTAAATATTGCATAAGTTTTTCCCTATTCACTCTCTACTCCTTATACAGCTTCCTCTCTCTTAGATAGTCAAAGTACTCTTTTTCTTTATCTCTTTTCTTTCGGATAGCCCCTATCATCATCTTATAGTTTTTATATCTTCGGCACTTACTATGGCAGCCAACTTCTCTATAGTCGCAATCTCTGCATACTTCTTCTAAATTTCTCATTTCACCAAATCCATTAGCAATTGTTAGCATTTTTGCTTCTCAAGTCTCTATAAAATCATATTTTTCTCCATATTTTTTTAAAAATATTTTCTTTTTGATCTTATAGACTTCAGTCCTGACCCCTTTCACGTCCTCTACTATGCAAGTTTTCTTCTCACAATCCCAGTACATGAAATCAGCTATATACTCAATCTTTCTTTGAGCCTTGCCTTTATACTCAAATTTATCTTGAAGCAGGAAATTAGGCTGCAAGCATAGATCTTTAATAACCCCTGCTCTTTCTAAGAGTTTTAATTCTTGGTATCTTGCAGCTTCTTTTCTACTGTCGAAGGTGATTCCGTCTACTTCAGTTTTCTTAGATCTATATTTCCTGTAAGCCATCTCTGCCTCGATCTAAATATTTATTGATCAATTCATCCATCCGCCTTTTACCCTCAATCTCAATTGCAAGCTGTCTCTTTTTTGTAGATTCAGGAAGCATGCCATAATACTTCTTTTGCTCGGCATAGTTAGTGTATGCCATCCTAAATTGCCCCCTAATCACTTCAAGATTCTCACTCAAACAGATCTCTTTAAAGCCTAGTCTTCTAGTCACTTCGGCGGCGGTCCTATCCTGCTCACTTATCCACTCTAGAGCCTCATCTTCTCTGTATGATCCAAATTTTCTTATAGCACGCAAAGCAAGTCCAAAGGCATCTGACCAATCACGGATTTTTTCATCGGATAAATTAAATATATTTTCTCTGATCTCTGCAATTGTAGGCGGAAATTTAGCTGTCATGATGTGCTTCTCAAATGCAAGAGAAACTATATCATCAGATACATCAGCTAGGGCTTTAAGCCATATTTCCATGCCCTCTTTACTTTCAATAAACTTAAACTGTGGATAGGCAGCTCTAACTGCTTTTACAATCCTGCCAAATTTGTCTATATTCATTTCTTCTCCAACTTTCTTTTAATGCTTTCAGTCCACTGATCCACTTGATCATAGTATCTCTCAGTGTCTGTTTGACTATCCTTTTTCTTGAATTGACTATCTTTGCCATTAGAAGTCCATCTCATGAGTATACCTCGGATATAGGTAAGACTTAGTTTTCCGCCATCAGCAGCAATCTTAAACGCTTCCTCTATCCAGGTCGTAGGATAAGTGTTCGTAAATTCTATCAGTGTGTCTTTAACGGACGGACTGATGTTCTGAAATCCAGAGTAATTATATAAATCCACCACCTTTTTAAATTTTTCTTGGTCAATTTCTGCATCAAAAGAAGCAGTATTATATATATTATTAATACTAGGTGGTGTATTATATACTTTACTTTTATTTAATTTACTATCCTTTACTATACTTTGTGTACCTTTGTATACATTTTTCTGATTTATGTATACATCAATTCCATTAATGTCTACATAAACTACATTAGTATACTCATCAATATTTATTAAAGAATAATCTTTTATAATCTTGACTTCTTTTCTTCTCTCACAGGCTTTCAAATATCTTTCTTGAATCCCTTTAGAAGTTAAGATTTTAAATTTACTACAGAGTTTTTTTTCAAAGAAACCAACTTGGACCAACTTACTAATGATCTCTTTAGTGGCACCCTCGGTAATCCCAACTGTGTCAGCAATTACAAAAGGTAAATCTTCGCTAAGCTTGATATAGTAGCCCTCATCTTCATATATAGAAGACAAGAGGGCTAATATCACGGCTATAGAATTAGCTCCGCAAGCCATCAGCACCCTACGCACCTTGATGTCTCTTAAAAACGCTGTATCAAGGGGAAAGTAACTGATACCCACTGCTATTTTCCTTGCCATACTTAATTCCTCCTATTTTTTCTTATTTAGTTATTCTTAATAAATATTATTTAAAAAGGAAGTTCTTCTTCGTTAATTTCAAAATTATTATCTTCATCTTGTAGATCTTTAAAATCAGGATCCACATCTTCATACTCAATAACTTCTTCGTCTTCTAGCTTCTTTTTAGTAGCTTCAGCTATAAGCTTCTCATACTCATCTACTTTTATTTTCGCTGCATCGTTGTAGCCTTTAGATTTACAGAAATCTACAATGGCATCTTCTCCCAGTGTTTTTAAAAGTAAATTAAATTGCTCTTTTGATATTGTAGGAGCCTTAACCTTTACTCCATCTGTAGGAAGTACTTCCTCATTAACTCCCATTTCAGAAGAGTCATATAAACCTTGATAATCTTCAGGAAATGCCTCTCTAAGTGCTTGTACCAGTGCAACCTTTCTAATCATAGTAGCAGGCTTAGATGCCCATGTTGACTTACCTGTGTTGTACTCATCAAAAGCTACTGTGTGATAAAAATCTGTGCCATTTGTAAATTCAACCTTGCACCAAGCACCCACTAAAGATTCAACTTGTTTCGCATAAAAGGATCCAGGTCTTTCTTCAATGTTGCCAGTCTTACCGAGGACAATAACCCCTGCAGTATAGCCTTTAAAGTTTTCATTTGCAGAAGCTCTTTTAATGAAAAAGTCTTTGCCCACGATCATATTTGCAGGTTTATCTCCAAATTTCACTAAGTAGGCATCTCTTAAAAATGGATTTAACTTTTGATACTTACAAAGATTTATAAATAGCTCTAACTCTTGATCAGTAACCTTGTCAGCATCTCCACTGACAAGGTAATTTTTAATCGTTTGTTTGTCTAATTGAACTTCACCATTAGACGTTTCATACTTTACAATGTTTGCCATTTTTTTCTCCTCAACTAAATCTTATTGATAACTTTTCTTCCTGAGTTACTTCAACTCCATCTATAACTTCTCCAGTCTCAGGAATTACTACAACTGAATCTATAACGTCTACCGCCTTTTTAAAGTCAGCCTTATTAACTTCTACTTTAAATCTCATAAATTGCTTCATGTCGTTCTTGTTAAGGAACTCTAATAACTTTCCATCGTCATATTTCCAGTTGGTTGACTTCCTGATGCTAGCTGTACCTGTAACAGTCTTCAACTTGAAGTTTGGATCTTCCTCTCTTCTTTGAAGTAGGTAATTTTCAAGTAAATGTTCTAAATATGCCACGTTATTGTCACGTCTTGCTTCTTCTTTCTTAATGAATTGTTGAAGTCTTTGGATTTCTTCTTTTGCATAATCGATTATTTCTCCAGATCTGTCTTTATTTTCTTTGATCTTACGCATAACCCAATCTGCAGATGAAAGACTATCTACTACAAATTGTTTTTGCACTAATTCTTCATTCTCGTCTTCGTCTCTATAAACTTCTCCAAAAGCCTTATACTCGTCATCATAAGTTTTTAATTCTACTTCTTTAATCATATTGCCACCTCTCTATATCCTATTGCTTCTACTATTTCTGACAGATTTTCGTACTCTGCCTCTAACTTTCTTAAATCTTCTTTAGTTGCATTAATATCTATAGCTATCCATTCTTTTTCTTCAGGATAAGGACAGCTCAAATATTTCATTTTTAACTCACTTAAATGTTGAGAAAGTTTTCTGCTTTCTTCAGGAATACTCTTCCATTTTTTTATAATTCTTTCAACTTGATTCATAATTTCCTCCACATCACCTAATCTGTGATATAATATAGGTGATAAAATATTTTTTATTACTTTTAGTCCTCTAGCTTTGAACGGTGTGAGGACTTTTTTTTATTAATTCTTCAATACAATACTCATTAGTTATAGGTCTTAATAAGCTAAAATCAGTTAGTGCCGCTGTATCACCTTCGTGGTAATAAACAAAGGCTTTATTTCCTGTAATTCTTTTGATTTTTCCTATCATCATATCGTCGAAGCCTACGTAAATAACTAATTGCCCTTCTTTAAAATTCATTCTTTCACCTCAATCTCTACATTTTCAATCCACGCTTTTTTATCTAACTCTCTGTCTATTCCCCATTGTTCAATATTTTCTATTAATTCTTTCATTTTTCTACCCCTGCTAAATTAATCATTATGATGTGAACTTCTCCTCTAAAGGTCTTGCTTTCCACTAATTCTCCAGCTTTTGCATAGATTTTCTCTTCGCTATATGTTGAATATAGGACCACTCGACTTTTAACGTCGTACAAAATATATAGCTCTTTCACTTAACACCTCTTCTCTACTCAACTCCTACTCAACTTTAATATCTTTTTTCTTCAGGAATTTTTGCGACTTTCGATCTACACTCGCAACAGTAATAGTAAATGCTTTTTAGTCTATAATCTGTAGCGTCATAAGCATCAGCATTATAATTAGTAAGTTCTCCATCAGCATCTACACACAATTCAGTAACACCAGAAAATTTTTCTATAATAAAGAAATTTTCCTCGTTACCACATTTTTTACATTTCATGTTTCTCAACTCCTACTCAACTCCTACTCAACGCTACTCAACTCTACCGCGTATTTTCTGTACTCTTCAGGTATATACTTCAAGTGCTTTTCCTTCCAGGTCTGCCTTAAATCCTTATTTCTTCTACAAGCGAAGAAGTGCTCTTCTTTATGAGTCAAGTATTGCTGCTCACCATCTGTAGTAACAAGCCCAGGAAGAGGAACTATAAATCTTTTCTCTTCTTCTCTTTCATCAGGCGGTGTCTTTGCATACTCTACAAAGATATCAAGTAGCTCTGCTCTAATATCATCTTCTAAACTTAAAAAATTTACATACATTGTTTCTAGTGCATTTGCTTTTCTCTCATAGATTCTAGCAATCATAAGATCTTTAAGATCTTCATCAGCAACCATAAATATTTCTGTCTCGAAAATATATTTTCTTACTTTGAAATGCAGGTTATGTTTCTTTTCGATTTTTTCGAGTCTTTTTACTAATTCATCAATTCTCATTTTTTACCTCAACTATTTCCATTTTTGCAATAGTTCATCTTTTTTCCGCAAAGATTCCAGGATAAAACCTAGATCCATAATCCAAGATTTGTTGAATGTCTCTATTTTCATCTTCTCCATCAGCTATGCCGATATAGTACTTGTCTTCATAGCCAGTGTCTACCTTAACGATTCCAATTACTTTTGCAGTGCCTAAAACCGTGTACCAATATGCTCTCAATTCTTTCATGTCTTTCCTCCTAATTTTTTCTACTCCCGATTCTTCCTCTAGCTTAAATATCTCCTAAAAAGGATCCATACATATCGGGAAAAAATTCATCTCCCTCAATAATAATTGATGGTAAAATCTTCATCTTTATTAAAGGAAGCCTTCCAGCTATGTTTGGATGTATTTCTTCAAAATCTTCAAAAGTATAATTTACCAAATCAAACATCACATCAGAAATATATACTTGAAATTCATCTTCTAATTCTACAACACCAGTTAAAAGCCTAAACATAAAACAGTCTTCATCTTCCTCAATGTCATAGGAAAAAGATATATCCATAATTAACTTTAAATAAGAATTAATTCTGTCGTGATCATCATAGAAATCTTTTGAAATACGGATCCATTTACTAGATGTAGATTTTCTCTTTTGTAATATGAAATTCAATAACTTGAAAAGGACAAAATCAGCATCCATTTCTCCATATTCTATTTCACCAATTCCAGTCTTAACACATATGAAATTTTTAATTCCTCTTAAATATTCTTCTTCCATCTTTATCTCCTAATGATTTCTATCTTCTTTTCTTCGTTTATAGTCTTTACTATGTCATTTAAATTTAAATACTCTTTGTCAATGCTGTCGTAAGTGTCATAAACGATATCCAAGAATCTCTCAAGCCTCACTCTTCCAAAACCAAATCCGTCAATCAGTGCCAAAACAGGTACAGCTATAGAGTAGTCAGTAGCTTTCTTTATTGCCTCATCTCTACCTTGGATGTAGCCTTGTTTTACGTATCCGCGGATGTCATCCATGGTCACGTTATATGTCGGAGTCTTGACCTTCTTCTCTTTCTTCTTTGCCATATCTATATCGGCTCGCATGAAAGATAAAAGATAAAGAGTATCACTACTACTCCCCAGATAAACCTAATGAAATTTTTTAAAAACCGCCACAATGGAGCGTTAAAATTAAGGATCACTTTTCCATGACTATTAACTAATTTCATTTTTATCCCCCTTTTTCCTAAACTTTTCTCCGATGACAAAGCCATCAGAGTATTCAACGATCTTCCAACCTTCATCCATGAGCATTCTGACGATCCTCACTCTTTCTTTAAAGCTTTCATACTTTACGCAGGTCACCATTCTTATAAAGTTCATTTTTCATCAGCTATCCATCCAATCATCGAGCCAATCTTTCTTAAAGATATAACTTCTAGATCCTTTATATCTGAATCTTATATTGCCTGCATAGACTTCTTTTAAAAGTTGTCTATAGCTGATACTTAGATACTCAGCCGCTTCTTCAGCACTGAAGATTACCTTAGGCTTCATCTTTTCAGCTATAGCTTTTGCCAAGCCTTCAATCGTGCCTTGGTCTAATCTAATTAAATTTTCCATCTTATATCCACCTTTAATTTTTATTTGTTATAATCACCATAAGGAGGTGATTATATTGAAAAGAGACCTAGACCTAATTCGAGATATGTTAATCAAAATAGAAGATTTAACTCCTTCAAAAGAAGTGACATTAGAAGATTTTTTAGAACTATCTTCTGACAAAGATAAACTTTATTATCATTTAGAATTAATAATAGATAATAATTTTATTTCATACAAAGCCATGCCTTGTATGGGAGCTAAATATAATTTATTTATAATTCACAGATTAACTTCTCAAGGTCATGACTACCTAGATTCTGTTAGAGATCCTGGAATATACAAAGAGACCAAATCTAAAATAGGTTCTTTAGTTAAATCCTGTTCTCTTGCAGTCTTCCAAGCTACAGCTGAATCCGTAATTAAATCTCATCTAGGCATTTAGCCTCATAACAAATAATTTCATTAAAGAGTCTTTCAAGTTTTGAGTACTTAGAAAATAACTCTTCATTTTTTTCATAAATATTAGAATTAATTTCCTCTCTAAGTTCTTTTTTATGTTTTTGAAGGACTCTTATTCTTTCCATATTCATTTCTTTTAAAAGTAATGATTTACTTTCCATCTTACACCTCAATTAATTTAAAGTTTGCCAACTGTGAATTTTATAGGCAAAAAAATATCATTTTTATTGACATTTAAAATCTTAGATATTTTGTTTACAGTCTCAACAGGTAAATTTCTCTTGCCTGTTTCGTATTGGCAATACGTAGATACTGCAATGCCAAGAAGATCCGCCATATCTTTTTGAGTTTTACTATTTTCTTCTCTGATTTCTGCCAAAGATTTTTTCACAGAATCACCTCCAATAATTTGCTATACGTGAAGTATAATATAATTATATATTCACAGTTAGCAAATGTCAACACTTTCATTCACTTTTTGTGAATTTATATTTTCTAATTGCAAAATTTGATATATAATATTCACAAATAGTGAATGAGGCGATAAGAATGATTTCAAATTTAGGAAGCAATATTAAATATTTAAGGGAAAAAAATAATTTATCTCAAAAAGAATTGGCAAAAATATTAAATATAAGTAATTCTACATTATCTCAATATGAAAGTAATGTAAGAGTTCCTAGTGACGATATTAAAATTTTAATAGCTGATTATTTTAATGTTTCTTTGGACTATCTTCTTGGTCGTTCTTCTAATCCTCATAAAAATAACAAAAAAACAAAAGTTGATGAACTTGAAGAAGATTTTCCTGAAGGGATCTCTGTGCTCTATAGAGCTAATCAAAAGCTAACTCCAGAGCAGAAAGATACAATGATTCGTATGATTAAGGCTACATTCTTCGATGATGAAGATGATAATAAAAGCAAATAGGAGGTAATTATGGGATATGTAATTGTTATTGGATTTTGTATTGTAATGCTAATCTATAGCATTAACTACCAAAACAAGAGAAAAGCTTTATTTAAAGAACGTCAACTTGCAAATCCTTTAGAAAATATTACTAAAGAATTTAAAATTAATAATCCTGCTTTTGAAAAAACTACAATTCAAATTGACGAGCCAAATAAGAAATTCTCTGTAGATTATGAAGTATTTAATTTCAAAGATCTTTTAGATTTCGATTATAAACTTGACGGAGAAACAATAATCAGCGGTAAAGGTCTATCCACAGTAGCAGGTGGTGTTACTTTTGGTCTTCTAGGAGCTATGGCAGGAGCCTCAGGAAAAAGAAAACAAAAAGAAAAAATTAGAAAAGCTACATTAATATTGAGGATGGATAGCCTAGAAAGATCTAACATTAATATTGAAATCTTACCTGCTATTGCAAAGTCATCACAGATTGAAGACTTAATCAGTGCTTTTAAATACATTAAGGTTCACTCTGCAGATTAATACTTGTTGAGGTCAACAAATTCCGATATTTCAATATTTAAAGTTATAAAATAATTAATCCTTGGAAGTAGCTCTCTCACCATTAGGTGGCAAAACCAAGGATTGATTATAAAATACAAATTTTAAGGGAAATTATGTCCCTATATATTTTTTATTTTTAAAAGAACATATGTTCTTAAAGTGAGGTAATATGAACGCTTTAGAGTATAACTTAAGGTATGCTACGAGCATAGCAAATTATATCCATAAGAATATTTCACCAGATGAAAGGCTGCTTCCAATTTTTCTTGGTGATATTTTGAAATATAGAGATGACATCATTGTTAAATACAAGAATTTACACGGATTAGATGGCTGCACAGTCTATAATGAAAAAACTAAAAAATATTTAATAGCTATAGATAATGTTAATTATGAGCGTGAAAGACAGAGGTTCACTCTTGCCCATGAGCTTGGGCATATCTTTTTACAGCATCATACTAAAAATAAAGATTTACCAGAGTATATCAAAGAGCAATCGGCAAATGCCTTTGCAGGTGAACTGCTCATGCCCTTAGAAATGATGAAAAAAACTTCACGATTTCCTGATGATTATATCTTCAGCCTTTTCGGTGTAAGTATCTCAGCTTTTAACTGTAGAAAAGATTTTATAAAAAGATTTATAGATTTAGAAAAAGTAAAAGATGATGAAGTTGCCTATAGTTTTAAAGAAATTTTTAAATATACAAAAAATTACAAGATTTTAAAAGGGTACTACCCTTCTAAAATAAATTTAATCTAAAAAATGTTGAGGTGATGATTTAATGGTGTGGAGAAAAATAGGTCCAGAAAAGTATAAGATCGAGGTGGAAAAGACAGTAGATGGTGAACGATATAGGAAGACTAAGACTATTAAATGCAGCTTTACAGGTTTGAAGTTAAAATCTTTTATGAACGCAAAAGAGTTAGATGTAATTCAAGAACTATATGCAGAAATAGGATCCGCATCCTACGCTGCTAATCTTTCTATATTTAACTTTGGTCAATGGTATATTAAAAATCATAAACTAGAAGAAAATACAATTTCTTGGTATAATTCTTATCTTAAAAATCAGATTAATTCTTTCTTTGGGGATAAGCCTATAAAGAATATCACTGAAAGAGATGTGAAAGATTTTAATAATCACTTGATGAACTATATAAGTGAGAGGACTAAAAAGCCCTATGCTCCAAAAACTATCAAGCATAATATCACAGTTTTAAAATCTCTTTTTAATGTAGCCGTCGAAGAAGGGATCCTTGAAAAAAATCCTGCTGAAAATGTCAAAAATGTTAAAGTTCAAAAGTCAGTTCAAGATAAGTATTATAGTCCAAGTGAGATGAAAAAGGCTCTGAAGTATGCTTTTAAAGAAGATGATGTTAATTTCATACTTTGCATAGTTTTAACTGTGACATATGGACTTCGTCCAGCTGAGCTAAGAGGTCTAAAGTGGACTAAAATTGAATGGACAAGTAAAAGAGTGATGATAGATGATACTATCACAGTGGTAAATTACTATGGTTATGATGAAAAAGGCACGAAAAATAATGAGCCGAGAGTAGGTATTTTAACACCTATGATAGAAGAGCTTTTAAAGCTGCAAATAAAAGAGCAAAAGAAACTATTTGGCAAAAAATGTGAGTTTGTGGTTCACTCAACTACAGGTGATCACTTGGCAAATAAGACCTTTAGAGATAATTGGAAAAAATTCTGTAAAAAAATAGGTTTGAGATATCTACCGCCATATGGATTGAGACATACTACCGCTACGCTTCTAGCCTCTCAAAATGTATCTATTCCTAATATCGCTGATGTCATGGGGCATAAAAATCTTTCAACTACTGAGATTTATATCCATGCAATCGAAGAAGAAAAGGGAATAGCATATAACATTATTAATGATACTATAGGCGGGCGGGATTTCGAGCGGGAATTTAGTACAAATTAGTATAAAAAATGTAAAACTGTGCATAACTAAAAAATTAAAATTCAGTAAAATACACAGATTGACCGACTGTGCATTACTGTGCAATTAAACTCCGTGGGTTCGAATCCCACTATCCACCCCATTATAAAAACCGTTGAAACATTTTAATTTCAACGGTTTTTTTATTGCAAAAATTGGCTACTATAGTGTTTTTTTTAATTTTATTATATTAAATTATATTCTTTAAAATTTTTAAAATAAATCGCTATGAGATCCTGTTCTATTTAAGATTAATATTAGACTTGTGCCTATTTTTTCATAAATAAGTAGCCAGTCTGGTTCTATATGGCATTCTCTGCATCCTGTGTAGTTGCCTGCTAGTTTATGATCTCTATAATTCTCTTCTAATATTTCATCGTTTGCTAGTTTTTCTACCACAGTAAAAAGTTTGTTCATATCTAAACCAGCTTTTTTAATTCTCTTTAAATCCTTTTTAAAAGAAGATCTGATTTGAATTTTTCTTTTCATATTTCACTTACAAAATTTTTAAAATCATCCATGTTGTCAAATTCTGCTACTATTGGATTACTCCCCTTTACTTTAAAAGGTATCCCATTGTCGTTTACCACTGCTTTGGCAAATACATTAAATGCGGTGGACATACTCATTCCCATTGATTCGCAAACTTTTGAAAATTCATTCTTCAATTCTTCATCCAATCTAATATTTAAATTTACATTTGCCATACTATCATCTCCTTAAGAATATTATATCATTTTGCATGTATTTGTAAATAAATATCTATGAATATGTTTTCTTATTTCTCTATGTATTATATTAAAATTTTTAAATTTTCTAATAATTGCATACGCTCTAATATTACATATATATTAAAGATTTTCTAATTAAGCATTGATAGAAACCGACTGTGCTATAATATCTGTGGAGGTTGAAATGAAAAAACGATTAACTATTTTATTATTATTTATATTTTTAATTCCCTACTCTACTTATGCAAATTTAAATTTAATTAATAGGGAAAATATATCTGGTGGCGTGGTTAAAACTCGCTACACTTACCAAGGTGCAAAGGGCAAAACTAGGGTCTATATTTTAGAATGTAATCTTTCAGATCCGGATTTAGATATAGACATCATAACTGGTAAAGGAAAATATACTCAAAGGGCTACAGTTTCTGAGATGGCAAATACAAGGAATGCTCTTGCCACTGTTAACGGTGACTTCTTCAATATGGCTCTTCAAGGAACTCCTGAAGGTCCTTCTATGAGAGGTGGAGTTCTACTTTCTAGTCCTTCCGTTATAAAGGATGTGTATTCAATCGGAATTACAAATGATATGACTGCTGATATTCTAAGAGTTTGGTCCCAAGGTGGAGTAACTGCTCCAAATGGGAAAAAATATCCAATAAGTGGTCTAAATAGAAGTTACTATTGGTACGATACGACAAATGAATACTCCCATGAAAATAAAATAAATCTATACGATAGCATGTGGGCATCAAAGTCCAGAGGCGACAAGAAAAATTCTGAAGTTCTTCTAGATTCAAACTATGTTGTTGAACAGATTTCAGATAAAAACTTCCCATTTGCTGTGCCCGATGGAAAATACATCCTTCAACTAGATGGTTTAGCAAAAGATTTCTTCAACCAAAACATAAAAGTTGGAGACCAACTAAAGATTGACTACACCATCTATCCTAGAAACGACTACAAGATGTTAATCGGTGGTCATGGACTGCTTGTGGATAATGGTCAAGCTAAGAAATACACAAAGGATGTAAATGTCCTAGGTGGTTTCAGAGCAAGAACTGCAGTTGGTATTTCTAAAGATGGTAAGACTCTTTACATTCTATCTGCAGAAGGTAGAACTAAGAGATCTTATGGACTTAGTTTAAATGATATGTCCAAAATATTTGTAGAGTTAAAAGCATTTAAGGCGGTTAACCTTGATGGAGGCGGTTCTACTGCAATGGTTGCAAAAGAACTTGGAAGCTCTGAAAGAACTAGATTTGTAAATCCAGAAAGAAACGGTCCTGAAAGAAGAGTTGTAAATGGTATAGGCCTATTTAACAAGGCTCAACCTACAGGTATCGCTGCTGGAGTTAAAATCTCTGGTCCATCTACAGTCTTCGTTGGAGAAAATGCACAGTATGGTTTGAAATCAGTATGGGATACTGCATACCAACCAATGGATAAATCTAAAGTAAAATATTCTGTCTATGATTTAAGTGGTCAGGAAGAATTTTGGAACAACGACGTCTTCTCCCCTATGAATCCTGGTAAGGTGGACATAGGAATCACAACATCTGAAGGGGCTGCGGGAGTCTTGTCTGTAGATGTTTTAGGCTTAGATAAATTAAAATCACTAAATATAAATAGAGACAAGGTTAAAGTTGCTCCAGGGGAAGAGTTAAATGTTAAATTCGAAGGAGTTAAACCAGATGGATCTAAATTTAAAATAAACCCAAGCATGTTTATTGCTAAATCTGATTCAGTTGTGCTAAATGATCTTGGCGGCGGTAAGTATTCTATCGGACCAATGAATAAAAATATTTCGAAAGTTGAATTTAGCGCCCCAGGCAAAACCGGAAGCATCATACTTTTAAATAAAGATGCTGAATTTTTAAGAATGGTTGTCGGCTCTAAAGATTGGGAAATGAATGGAATTAAAAATAAAATGGATGTCAGTCCATTTATAAAGAATAACAGAACCTTGGTTCCTCTAAGATTCGTCGTAGAAGCACTAAAAGGCGAAGTTGATTGGAATCCTGAAACAAAGACTGCAACTATAAAAATAAGAGATAAAAATATAGAAATTCCTATTGACTCAAATAAAGTTATGGTAAATGGAGTCGAAAAAACAATAGATCAAGCAGCAATAATTTCAAATAGTAGAACCTTCGTCCCAATCAGATTTATATCTGAAACAGTTGGAATGGAAGTTATCTACCTAGGAGAAAGTAAAGAAATCTATATAGTCGATTCAAACGGTGTTTCATTAGAAAATAATGTAGATAATAATGTAGAAAATACAGATGAAAATCAAAATGAAAATTCTAATAATAATTCTGAAAACACAAACGCTGATAACAACACCAACAATTCTACAAACGCAAAATAAACAAAAAATGAATGTTTAAAATCCTAAATAAAAAAAGACGAGGAAAAATAAAAATCCTCGTCTTTTTTATACAGTTATTATAAATAGTTGAATTAAAATTATATTGTTCGAATTAAATCTATGGTCGGTCTGTCTAAAATTCTCTTTAAAGAAAAATGATAGATGATTAGATTAATACCATAGACGACTAATGAAAATCCTAGGAAGCTTTTGTAGTCATAATATTTTATTAAAGTACTCATCCTTAAACTAGGGACTACTAATGATATTATAAACATAACTCCTAAGCTCACCATAATAGAAATTATAAAGGATTTTACCTGTTCTTCAATAAATTCTTTTTGATAGATGTTCTTTAACTCATCTACATCCATCCCGCAAGAGTAAAGACTCCCGATTTCTTTTTTTCTGCTCATGAGACTTAAATTAATGGACGAGTAACCGTTGGTGATATTTAATACAAAGATGATCGATGCTATTCCTATTACAAGTTTTATATAACTTTTAACTGCCTTATATTCATTTGTTGCGATTTCTTCACCTGTTGTGATATTAAATCTATCTTCAGGTGAAATTTGTTCTCTGATCATGGCCTCTACATATTCTTTTACATCTTTGGTATCAGAGTCTTTTACCTTCATATTCAAAGTATAGGCATATCCTGTATATTTCTCATCACCTGATTCTTCCATAAGCTTAAAATAAGTGTCAAAATCTGTATAAACTTTTACATCAAAAGGCATTGTTCTCGACTTATATTTTCCCAAATCTGTTATTGTCTTTGAAATTTTAATAGTCTTATTAGAATCATTTTCAAAGTTAATGTCTAAACTCTGTGGGTTTTCAAAATATGGAATTCTCTTTGCCTTTGCTATTGGAATAGAAGAATCTTCTTGAATTGTATTGTAGAGGACAAATTCACCCTTCTTTCCTCCAAGTTCTTTTAAGTCTTTTTCTTCCAAGGCGATGATAAATCCATCCATACCCTTTGCCTTATATTTTTCTATATTCTTTCTAGCTTCCTCGTCTAATCCAGCTGCCTTTGCTTCTTTTGAGAATTCGTTATTGTTTTCCACTTGAACATACTTATCTTTTGAAATATAAGACTTTTCGTTAGGAATTTTATCTACAATTTCTTTTAATATTTTTGGGACTTGGTTCTTTTCACTAAAATAATCCACAGAAAAATTATAGCCATTATCGTAACGAGAAAAATCTCTGTAGTAAAATGAGATGGCTATAGTGATTATAAAAACCGAAATGATAATTATACCTATTGCAGAAATATATCTCTGTGATTTTATTGAAGCTAAGTTGTTGAGTTTTAATTCCTTCCAAAAATCTTTGGCTCTTTTCTTCTTTGATTTTGAAAAATCTATATTCCCTCTTATGCCGTCTATAATATTTATTTTAGAAATCTTTTTCGCAGGAGATTTAATAGCTAATGCTACAATCACAAAAGAAACGAAAAGTATCGCCAAACTTAATAAGGGATTAAATTTTATAACTTCAAAGGCACTTACTCCTTCACCTTTTGTTATGTTTTTATACAAAGAATACATAAAGAAAAATCCTGCAATGTGTCCTAAAATTATTGGAACTATAGTTGTAACAAGCCCTTCCTTTAGAAGTAAGAGATAAATTTGTACATTGGTGGATCCAATAGATTTATAGATGGAAAGCTCTCTAATCTTCCTTAGCCCCCAAACCCAAAAGATGTTTTTTATAAAAAACACAAAGATTGCTATGCATCCAAGAACCGATAGAACAAGAACGGCCTTTTTCATTATATTTTGTAAGAGTTCGTTTTCTAATCCATAATAGTTTATAAGACTTTTAGAAAATTCTAAATGAACATCTTTACCAAGTCTCTTATTTATTTCATTTTGTATCTTATCTATATTCTTGTAAGCTTCTTCAAATGAATGAAATTTTATAAATGTTCTGAAAGTGGTCATTTTATCTTGTAGTCCTAAGGCAAAACTTAGTTTGCTGTACTTGTTGTAGACATCTCCATAAACACCGACTAAAGTAAAACTTTTAGAACCTTTAATCTCAAATTTTTCCCTGTCAGTATTTGCACTTGTGGGACCTATCTCTTCTCCATCTAAAAACCTTTTGCCCATATCAAGTTCAACCTTGTCGCCTATTTTAAGTTTATTTTTCTTTACGAGGCTTTCAGATAGTACAATTTCGTCTTCCTTTTCAGCAAATCTGCCGTAAGTAAGTCTAGAATACTCTCTCATCTTATTGATTGCTTCGTCTAGATAGTTGACAACGACTAAATCGTCGCCAAGCTTTCCGTTGTCAGGTTCAAGAGACATTTTTCCAACCAAATCTATATCTTCAATGGACTTTAGTTTTTCAACATCTTCATTTGAAAGCTCTTCTTTAATCTCTCCATGATAAAAGCTTGAAGCCATGTAATAACCATAGTTAGCCTTCATATTTGTATATCCGTAATAAAAAACCACAGTAAAAAACAGACTTACAATAAATAATGAGATGAAAATAGGAAAATTCTTCTTATTCATGTTTCTCATCTCCTACAATTTTTCCATCGACTATTGTAACAATTCGATTTGCTTGTAAGGCTATCTCTTCGTCATGGGTGATTAGGATAATCGTCTGTTTTAAAGTTTTGTTAAAATATTTAAAAATTTCAATTATTTCCTTAGAATTTTTTCTATCCAAATTACCCGTTGGTTCATCCGCTAATATTATAGATGGATTGTAGATAAGACTTCTCGCTATGGCAACTCTTTGCTGTTGGCCTCCTGATAATTCACTTGGAAAAGAATCAAGTTTACTTTCTATACCAAGTTTTTTTACTATATCTGAAAATTCATCTTGACTTATTTTTCTTTTATCAAGTTTTAATGGAAGTTCTATGTTATGTCTGACTGTTAAATTTGGTATTAAATTATAAAACTGATAAATTAGTCCGACTTTTCTTCTTCTAAAATAGGCTAGTTCCTTTGAAGAATACTTTGAGATGTCGTTACCATCTATATAAACCTTACCATCATCTGGACTATCTACCCCTCCTACAATGTGCAAAAGTGTAGATTTTCCAGATCCACTTGGTCCGACAATGGCGACAAACTCTCCTCTTTCAATTTCAAGGTCAACTCCATCTAAGGCAATAACTTTAGAATCTCCCTCACCGTATTCTTTTCTTAAGTTTTCTACTTTTAATATTTCCATACTTGCCTCCTTATTATCTTAAAGAAAGCTTATTAAAGTAAAGTGACTTTTAAGTGACATTGTAAAATTTAATTTCAAATCTTGCACCAGCATCAATATTGGAAACAGAAATCTCCCCATTGTTTTTTTCGACAATTGTCTTCGCCATGGCAAGACCTATCCCAAAGCCATTTGAGTCGGGGGTTTTATAAAAGCGTTTAAAAATTTTTTTCATATTTTCTTTTTCTATTCCTCCGCCATTATCTTCGATGATTAAGCTTGTATAGAGAGGATTTTTATAAGATGAAACCAAGATTTTATCACAAGACGGTCTATTATCAGCATTCTTTATAATATTAATAAGAGCTTCTGCCAGCCAATAAAAATCTCCACAAATACTATTTTCCTTTAAACTCTCCCCTATTTCTACATTTATAGATCTCTTTAAATCCAAACTATCTAAAGCATAATCCACTAATTCATCTAAACGAATTTCTTCTTTTTTCATAAGATCTTTATTTGCATCAAGGCTTGATAGTTTGAGCAAAATATCTGATAGAGAATTTAATCTGATAGTTTGCCTTTTTAAAATCTCTATGTCTCTATTATCTGGAAAGTCCATCTCCAAATTTTCTATGGAAAAAAGCATAGATGTAATAGGAGTTTTGATTTGATGGGCGATATCTTCTAGGTATTCTATTTGCTTTTCACTATTTCTAGCACTTGTCTCTTTGGCTTCTATTATTTCTATAAAAAGTTTGTAAATCTTATCTTCTAAAATTGAAAAATCATCTTGCTTCATAGGAATTTTATAGTCTTGATCCTTCATTTTTTCTATCAGATCTATAAGCTCATTTATTCTATTTTTCTTTCTTTTTTCTAAAAAATAATAAAGAAGTAAAAGACTTATTATCCAAAATACATATATCATCTTAATCCATCCTATATCCAATTCCTCTAACAGTAGAAATAACTTCCTTATCAAGTTTTTCTCTAATTCTCTTAATAGTTGATGTGAGAGTATTGTCATTTACAAACTTATCCCTGTCTTCCCAAAACATTTCTAACAGCTGACCTCTCGTATAAACTCGATGAGGATTTTTAATAAATAAAACTAGGATTTCATACTCAAGTGGGGTTAGCTCTATTTGACTAGCTTTAAAATAAACTTTTGATTCTTTTAAATCTATTTTGATATCCTTGTAAGTAAGGATTTTGTCTTGAGTTAAAGGTATTGTCCTTAAAACTGCATCAATTCTTGCCCTTAATATTGCTAGGGAAAATGGCTTTGTTAAGTAATCATCTGCTCCTTGATCTAGGGCATCAATTATAAAATCTTCATCATTTTTTACTGTTGTTACAATAACTCTTATGTCCTTATCTTTTAACTTTTTAATCAAATGTTGACCGTCTTTATCTGGTAGGTTTATATCAAGTAGTGCCACGTCCATGTCTACATTCATCTTATAGCTTGCTTCGTAAAAAGATGATGCAATCTCTACTTCATAACCATTATTAACTAAATACTCTTCCATTTGTAAGGCAATTTCTTTATTATCCTCTATAATCAAAACACTCTTCATCCTAACCCTCCCATGTACTTACTTTGAAATTTATTAAAATATTTTGTTTTATATCATTCGTCTATAAGCTATTTTATACTACTAACCAATATTTACACTTATAGTATACCATTATCAATTATATTAAAATATCCTTAAAGGCTTTCTGAATTAGGTATTTTAGAAAAATACTTTCATAAATCTTAACATGAAAAGAAAAAAAGGCTATGAGTTTAATGCTCACAGCCTTTTTCTTATATACTCTTGAAAGTATTATCTGAGTTTTCGTTTATTGTTTTAAGACCACTTTTTATTGCAAATAAAACTCCTGCAATCATAAATACAAATACTATTATCAGAGGGATATAATTCATATTTGTTATCAGGCCTTTTATCGCAAATGCTAATTCATAGTTGCTTCTATAGGCTCTTAATACAATTCCAATAATGAACATAAAGACATAGGCTAAGAAAATATTTTTAAACAGTATTTTTCCTTCTCCAAAGACCATCTTTTCCATTTGTTTTTCTGTCATACCTGTAGTGGATAGGAGTTTAAAATCATTGGCTCTCGCTCTAAGGTTGCCTTTAAAACTATTGTAGGCATTGGAAAGAGCAATTGTTATTAGAATGATTTGAATAGCTAGGTTTAAAAGTCTTTCATTCCTTGTTTGCTCTTTACTTGTTGCTTCTCTTAAAATTTCTGTAGCTGTTCCATGGTCAGACTTTGGTACATAATTTGAAATTACTTTTTCAGCATCTTCAAATACTTTTTCTTTATTATTATCAGCTTTAATTTTTACAAAGTAATAATAAACTGGGTCGCCTTCATCTATTCCATATTCATCAATAAATTTCTTCATATTACTTGTGCTTGTGTAGATGGATATTTCATTATTATCATAAGCTTCTAAGTCATAAGGCATTTCATCAATACTTGCGTCAATTTTTATATTTATTGGTTTGCCCTGTGCATTATATTTTAAAGTAACTTTTCCTGTATCCTTATCAGAAATTTTTATATACTCGCTAAAAGCGTAAGGCGTTCTATTGTCTTTTCTTATCTTATTAAGCAATAAGTAAGATGCATTAGTTATGTTATTTTCTTTTAAAAGCTCTTCAAAATCTTCATCTGTTAAAGCATATAAGCTTGCATATAGTCTATCATTTTCTATTTTGCCACTAGCTAAAGAATCTTTTAAGTCTTTAGAAATTAAATCTTTATTATCGTCAACATAAAATTTTGTATCATTTCTTTGATATAGGTGAAGCTCTTTTATTCCGTCAACTTTTTCTAAATCAGCTAATAAGTTTTCATCTAAATTCTTATCAGTGTAAATACTTGAATTAAAATTGTAAGGACTTTTATAAGAGTTATATTTTTCGTTCAAAGTTCTATAGGACTGGCTAACTAAAACTGTAGTCAGTACAAAGGCAGAAAGAGCCATTGAGATTACAATAATTCGATATGTTGATCGATATGACCTATAATAATCTTTTGCTAAAGTCTTTTCTATAGGTCCATTTATTTTTGATTTTCCTAATTTTATATTTTTTTCTGTAATACCATTTAAGCCTTCTATTATTTTTATTTTTGCACTTTTCCTAGCAGGGATTGTCGCAGATAAATATACTGTCAAAAGCGATAATAAAATAATTATTAAAATAGAAGTAAGATCTAAATAAATTAGGTGAAAATCTGGTGCCTTAAAACTTTCTCCAATTATCTCAGACATATTCTTATAGGATACTGAGTTATTAAGCCACATTAAATACATTAATAAGTTTGCGAAAACCCAGGACAGTAGTGTACCTAAAGTTACTGGCAATGCAGATAGTTTAAAGGCTTTCTTTTTTATCATTTTTTTAACTTGTTTTGCAGTCATACCTGTGCTTTTTAATAGGGCAATTTCCTTTAAATCTCTATTATTCCATACATTAAAAGCACCATAGATAATAAAAGCAAATAGAAAAACTAGAAAGAAATACGCACTATATTCTTCTACAGCAGATTTTATCACCGACTTAGGTGGAAATATTCCTTGAGGATAAATCATCTTATACTCTAAAATATCTGTGTTATAAGATAGTCTTCCTATTTCTATTGAAGACTTCTCGTCTATATTCATAGTAGATAAAATTTCTCTAGTCTTTGTATAAGTATCTCTTGGATGCTTATACCATATTAGGGCTTCTAAACCTCCATTATTTTTTAATAAGTCTATCTTTTTATCACTATCAGCCATAGTAAGTAACATAGACTTTTCAAAAGAATATCCATAATCATCATAGACTCCAACTATGGTATAAGTTTTATCACTTGCAGTAATTTTAGAGCCTATATCATAAGTTTTATTATTTGTTAAAAATCTTTCTGGTACTAATAGTTCATTTGAATTATTAGGTTCTCTTCCTTTTTTTATTTCGTAGCCAGTTAATAGGTTGCTATATTTTCCATTTTCATAAATATTAGCATTTAAATCTGTCTCTATAATTTTATTAAAAGAAATTTTTTCTATATCCGTATCATTTATTAATTTATCATATAGTTTTTCATCAACTTCTGTAATTGCTACATGGTAGTCTCCAATAGTTTTTCTTACGTAGTTATACTCGTCATGTTTTAAGGATCCTACAATAAATACAACTGTACCTAGCAATATAACTGCTAAAAGTATGGAAATTTTAATAGCAAAACTGTCTTTCTTATTATTTTTTACAGCTCCATCAGCTAGGTCATTAATAATTTTCATAAGTTCCATCTCCTAAGAAATTTAACCTACCATCTACCATTCTATAGACCTTATCACAAGAATTTGCTACTTTTTCATCATGAGTTATTATCATAATTGTAGAATTTAATCTTTTATTTACAAGTCTGAAAAGTCCTGTGATTTCTTCAGAATTTTTTCTATCAAGATTTCCTGTAGGTTCATCTGCTAATATTATTGCAGGTCTTGTAATCAAACTTCTGGCAATAGCGACTCTTTGTTGCTCTCCACCGGATAATTGTTTTGGATACCTATCAAGCTTTCCTTCTATTCCTAGTATTGATAAAATTTCCTTTAAATATTCTTCATCTACATTTTTATTGTCTAATAAAAGAGGAAGTAAAATATTTTTTCGAACGTTGATGTTTGGAATCAAATTAAAAAATTGATAGACAACACCAATATTTCTTCTGCGAAATACTGTCATCTCATCTTTGTTAAACTTGGTAATATTTTTATCTTGAATAAATATATCACCACTTGTTGGTGTATCTACTCCTGCAAGTAAATGAAGTAGTGTAGATTTGCCAGATCCACTGTCTCCAATGATGGCAACTAGGTCTCCTTTTTCTAGTTCAAAGTTTACATTTGAAAGGGCATTTACTTCTACTCCGCCCTTATATGTTTTTGTTAAATCAACTGTTTTTACTATATTCATATTGCATCCTCCTTAACTTGTCTATATAATACTAGGCTTAAGTGACTGGAAAGTGACTAGAAAAAAAGACTGTGCTTTATTTACACAGCCATAATTAAATCAGTTATAAAATCTCAGTTCAAAGGAATTTGATTTCTTCCCCTTATGATATAAAAGCTCTCCATTTTGTCTTTCCATAACAGATTTTGCCATTGGAAGTCCAATACCATAGCCTTTTGAATTTGGATCCGCTTTATAAAAACGTCTAAAAACTTTTTCTAACATTTGTCGATCTAATCCATCTGAGAAATCTTCTACTAATATGCTCTTATATAAGTTCGTATCTTTTAAGTGAATTTCTATATGCCTATCTTCTGTTGCTTCTAGACCATTTTTCATCACATTAAATGCTGCTTCATAGGTCCATTTCTTATCGCATATAAGATTAAAATCATCTCCATAAAGTAGAATTTCAACATTATCATTAATAAAATAATCTTTTAGGTTTTGTATGATATCTTCAATCAATCCTCGAGCTGATATCCTATCTTTTGTCATTTCTATTGTACCTGAATCAAGGGCGGCAAGTTTTAATAAAATATCAGATAAGTTGTGGAGTCTAAGAAGATTGTCCCTAAGTCTAGATATAAATTCTTTTACCGATTCATCTTCTTCGTCTTCTAATAAGTCAAGTAATAATAAGGACCCCGTCAATGGAGTTTTTATTTGATGGGCAATATCTTCCGTATATTCCCTTAGAATTTCTTTATTCTTCTCAGCATTTTCAGCTATTCTCTTGTTTTCTATAATAATTTTAATAATCTCATCTCTTAATTTTCCAAATTCATCATCTATAATTTCATAATTATCAGAGTTTATATCAAGTGAATGTAGGAGGTTAAATATATTGTTGATTTTATCCTCAAGAGATTTTTCTTTTTTCTTTTCAATTTTTGAAATAACTATAAATAGAATTATATTTATAACTAGAAATCCAATAAGTGTTAGAATATCAAATCTTGGATTGAGATAAACTACAAACAAAGACATTATCAAATTTAAAATTAAGACAAGTAAAATATTTTTGTTTTTACTCATTGTCCCACCTATATCCTATCCCTCTAAGAGTTTTTATATGACTGCCATAATCTCCAAGTTTAGATCTGAGTCTTTTTATGGTGACAGTTAGGGTATTGTCATTTACTTCATAAAAATCATAACCCCATACATAATCTAAAATTCGCTCTCTTAGTAAATTTATATCTTGATTTTCTAAGAGCATTTCCAATATAGCAAACTCTTTTAAGTTAAGGTCTAAATCTTTTCCATCTATGGAAGCTTGTTTTGATATAAGATCTAAAGATAAATTTTCAAAAGTCAGCTCATTCACTTTTTTAATTTTTCTACTAAAAACATTTTCTATTCTCGCCTTTAGAACAGGGAGAGAAAAAGGTTTTGTAATATAATCATCTGCTCCTTGAGAAAGACCTTTTATAATATATTCATCTTCATTTTTTACAGTAAGCATTATTACAGGAATATCAGAAAATCCCCTCAGCCACTTTAAAAAATTAAAGCCTGATCCATCTGGAAGATTGGCATCAAGTAGAATTAAATTAAAATCATTAAAATTAAGATTTTCTGTCAGAGAAAGATTGTTATAAATAATAGTTTCAATATTATGCTTGTTTAAGTAAGTTTTAACAGCAAAGGCAATTGTGCTGTCATCTTCAATCATCAGTATTTTCAATTCTATACTCCAATTTTCAAAGCTTGAGTTCTTAATTTTTTCCTACATAGAAATATTATATTCCTATAAATTTATTTTTAAACACTATGGATTGTTTAAATAAATCACCGTCGATGTCTATATAGAACTCTCCATCTTGTACTTCTACTAAAGATTTAGCTATTGAGAGTCCAAGCCCTGCTCCTTCTGTCTTCCTTGAGCTATCTCCCCTTACAAATCTTTCAAGAAGTTCTTTTGAACTTAAATTTAATTCCTCTTTGGAAATATTTTTAAATATTATAGCTATCTCTTGATTTACAAATAGATCTACGTAGACCCTTGTATTTTCTAAGGCATACTTATAGATATTTGAAAAAATATTTTGGAAAACCCTATACATTAAATCTGGATCTAGATTTACTTCTGCGGCGCTTGATGAACTTGATATAATTTCTAGTCCTCTTTCTTTAAACTTGTCTTCCCACTCTCCTATCATCTGAAGCAGCATCTCATTTAATTCGAAATCGACTTTGTGCACATCTATTTCTCCAGATCTTATCTTAGATATTTCAAATAGATCTTCGATTAAATACTTGATCTTCATACTCTTTTGATTTACAATTTTCGCATATTTTATTCTATCTTCTAAGGATAAATTTTCATCTTTTAGAAGAGTTGAATAGTTTATAACCGATGTAAGTGGAGTTTTGAGATCATGGGAAACATTGGTTATTAGTTCAGATTTTAACTTTTCAGAATCCAATTTTTCGCTTAAAATATTATCCAAATTTCTTCCAGTTCTATTTAGATTTTCAACCACCTTTTCGTAGCCATCTATTTCTTCTAAATTATTTTCAAAATTTCCTTCCGCTAGATATTTTGAATATTCCATTATCTTCTTATAATCTTTTGCATTGGTTGCAAAATATATTGCAAATACTGTAATAAGTATAAACCAAATTGCAAAAATATTTCCTCTATAAGCGTAATTTACAGATTCAATTCCAATAATTCCTGCAAAGATAAACAAAATATAGATTATTAATATCTTGATGTTGGATAAATTTTCTAGGCTGAAATTTTTATTTATAACTCTAGAAATTTTGGTTGCAAGTGAATGCTCAACTACCTGAGATTTTATTCTATTTTTAAGAATATCCCTCAAGAAAAGTAAGCTCAAAAATACGAATGCAGATGCTACAAATGCAAATATATAAAATTGTAACACCAATGTATTGAGGCTACCGTCCATTCTAAATGTATTGTCAAACCGGGTTAGATTTATATAATTAGTATGAATTAGAAATATAAAGAAGAAGTAGTATGTCAATAGAAATATCACTTCCGCTGGAATTCTAAAGGCAGTCTTTACATACTTAGATTTTCTTACCGATATGTCGAATAGCAATCCGTATAGCGCCATCGCTATTAAAAACACATATCCACTGATTAGGACTGGGTTTTGATAATACTCTGAAAAGATAATATTGTTATATAGTTTTGCAAAATTTTTGCTGGAATAATCCACTCCATAATAAAAATATAGAGAAATAATATCCGTATTATCTATGTTGGAATAAGAATTTGTAACCGCATCTAGTACACTCTTTTCAAAACTCTTTATAATATTTTTATCATATTTTTTAAAGATATCTTCCGAATAGGTTCTAGAAATTGTAATTGGATTTAGCTTTTTATTTTCATAGGAGCCCTTTATTATTAGACCATGTATTTTTTTATCGAACTTTCTAGGATCCATTGGAGAAAACTCTTCCATATTGGTTAGATATCTTGGATAGATAAATTTTCCATCTTCTAGTTTTTCTTTTTCAGTTTCATTTATTTCTTTGTTGGCATAGAAAACAGAAACATTTCCAGAAAAATCAACTAATTTCTTGTAGCCATCTCCACTGATTACGAATCCGTCCTCCTTTTCTTCTGAAATGGTCTCACCCTTTTCTCCAGAATATAGAATTCCTCCGCTGGTCTTATAGATCATAAGCTTACCATCTTTTGATTCGTAGTAGAAGCTGCTATTTACAATTTTGCTATCGTTTTTTATGGATTTTATTGCGTAATCATAGAAGAATTCAGTCTTCATATCAAGGAGTTTATAAAGACTTAAATTTATCTGGTCATTTATAGAATATTTAATTTGTCCAGATAGATTTTTAGTTTTCGATTGAGACTTTATAGTTCCTACAATGCTAGCTGAGGTAATAGAAATTATGAGAAGTATAATCGTCACAATCGGTACATATTTGTACTCTTTAAATATCTTCTTCATCATTTATCATTCTTTCTCGGATCTACAAAAATATATCCCATTCCCCATTTAACTTTTAAATAGATTGGGTTTTGTGGATCAGCTTCAATCTTTTCTCTAATCCTTCTTATGTGAACAGTGACTGTCTTAGGATCTATCGCAGGCTCATTCCAAACTTCTTCATAGATTTTATCTATTGAAAATACGACGTTTGGATTACTCATCATAAACTCTAGAATCAAATATTCTATATTTGTTAGGTCTATCTTTTTATTATTTAAAAATATTGTCTTTTGATTCTTATCCAGTTTTAAATTCCCAATTTCTACGATGCTTGCACTTTCTTTTACATACTTTTTTGTTCTTCTAAGTTGTGATGCCACCCTCGCCATTAACTCAGATGGGTTAAATGGTTTGGTCATATAGTCATCTGCCCCGATATTTAAACCGATTATCTTTTCAAATTCTTGGGACTTGGCAGATAGAATTATGATTGGCACATAAGAATTTTCTCTGATTCTAAGAATTGCATCTTCCCCAGATACATTAGGCATCATAAGATCCATGATGATTAAATCAATATGTTCTCTATCAAATATTTCCAGGCACTTTTCTCCATCTTCTGCGTAGAAAACTCTGTAATTTTCTCTTTCTAAATAAAGTCCTATTAAATCTCTTATCTCTTTATCGTCTTCTGCGACTAAAATATTATATACGTCCATAGTAACCTCCAACTATATTCTATCAAATAAATAAGTCTTAATTTCTTAAAAAACTATTAATTATGAATCGAAAATAATTTGGTAAATACCTTTCTTCTTGATATAATTTTTATGAGGTGATTTTATGGCTTACGATGGATCTACCATGCTAGCTTTAAAAAATGAACTGAGAGACAAAATTCTCGGATTAAAAATAGAAAAAATATATCAAACAAACGATACGGATATAATTATACAGATGAGAGAAATGGGCGAAAAATACAGACTATTCATATCAACCAATGCCACATTTCCAAGAATAAATTTGACAGAAATTGATTATGAAAATCCACAGATGCCACCTTCCTTTTGTATGCTTCTTAGGAAACATCTGCAAAGTGGAGTAATAAAAGATATTTCTCAACACAAGATGGACAGAATCCTATTTATAGATATAGAAAGTAGATCTGAACTTGGAGATTTGGTAATAAAAAGACTAAATTTAGAAATCATGGGCAGACATTCAAATATAATACTTACTGAAGACGGAAAGATTATAGATTCTATAAAGAGAATTGGGCCGCATATTTCTCGCGTCCGTTCTGTGCTTCCTGGATTAGAATACAATTTTGAAGTAATTTCAGATAAAATAAATCCTCTCGGTTTAAACTCAGAAGATTTTATAAAAATTTTAGATGAAGCACCAAAGGGAAAATCTATTAAGAATACTTTTGTAAATCTCTTTACAGGAATTAGTAACACAACAGCGAGAGAGCTTGCAGAGAGACTATCTATTGATGAGGACATTCCTCTAAGTGGGCTTGAACTAAACGAAACTACCGGAGATAAAATAGCTAAGTTTTTTTCTGATTTAGATCATACTGACAAGGCTTATTTAATCTATAATAGCGAGAGAAAACTAATCGACTTTACTTCTTTTAAACCAAGCTACTACAATAGTTCTAGTTTAGAAGAATTACCAAGCATTTCCTCTGCAATAGATAAATTTTATTTTGAAAAATCAAAGGATATAAATCTTAAAAACATTGGATCCGATGTACTAAAAGTGGTGGATCACAATATTTCTAAACTCGAAAAGAAATTGGAAAAACTTGTAATTGAACAGGAAGATTCTAAAAATCGTGAGAAGTACAAAGTTTACGGCGACCTTATCTCTTCAAACTCTTATAGAATTGAAAAAGGTGAAAAAGAAGTTACACTAGAAAATTTCTTTGACAACATGAATCCTATCACTATTCCCCTAGACGCAAGACTTTCCGCTCAAGAGAACGCAAGAAAATTCTACAAAACTTATCAAAAGATGAAGGTTCGTGAAGAGGTTTTAAAACCAGAAATTGAAAATACAAAAAATAAACTTTTATATCTAGAATCTGCAAAATCTTATTTAGAAATTGCTGAAAAAAAGGAAGACATCGAAGAAATACAAGATGAACTTAGAAATTTTGGATTTATAAAAAAGAAGAATAAGAAAAAGGTAAAACTTTCCAAACCCCTTGAATTTAAAACGGATGATGGTTTTACAATCTTCGTCGGCAAAAATAGCAGACAAAACGACAATCTTACATTTAAAACTGCAGGAAGAAATGATCTTTGGTTCCACGTAAAGGATGCACCAGGATCCCATGTAATTATTAAAAATGATGGTAGGGAGTTCTCTGAAAGTGCAATTGAATACGCTGCTACACTTGCAGCTAAGTACTCTTCAGTGAGATATTCTTCAAATATATCAGTTGATTACACGGAAAAAATAAATGTGAAGAGACATCCTCAAAAGGTACTAGGTCTTGCTGTATATACAGACTTTAAGACCATCAATATAAAGAATGATTAAATAAATTAATGCTACGAATTTTTCGTAGCATTTTTTATTCATTAAAATTATATAAAAAAATAGCGGACTAACCGCTATTATTAATTATTATTTTTTCTTGCTGTCGAATTTTATTCCTATTCTTTCAAGAACTAGTTTATATCCGTCAGAACCATAGTTAAGTGATCTATTTATTCTAGATATTGTAGCTGTTGAAGCACCTGTTTCTTCTTCGATTTCATGGTAAGTTTTGTTTTGTACAAGTAATTTAACTACTTCAAGTCTTTGTGCAATTGCTTGAATTTCTTTAACTGTACAAATATCTTCGAAGAATCTGTAACATTCTTCCATATTTTTTAATTGAAGAACCGCTTCAAAAAATCCGTCTGTTTGTTCGTTCTTAATTTTAGAGCTATACATTTAAATCCTCCTTTTTGTAAGTTTTATACTAACAGTTTTACACGTTAAAGTCAATATGTAATACTATCTTTTCTTTCTAACATTTTAACATACAAAGCACTTTAATGTGTGAAAAATTTGTGAATTATACTATTAATATTTTACCGCATAAAAAAACTCCTTCCTTTTAGAAAAGAGTTTTAATATATCTTTTAAAATAATTAGTAAGCTACGAACTTTGAAGATTTTGTATGACAGATTGGGCAAGATTCTTCGTTTGCATCGAATGTGATATATCCACATACTGGGCAAAGTAGAATATTTTCTGCTTTTAAGTCATGTCCTGCATCTACGTCTTTCTTAGCTTCTAGATATCTTTCTTCGTGTACTTTTTCAGCTTCAACTGCAAATCTCATTGCACGTACAGCTTCTTTTTCTTCTTGGAATTCAGCAACTGCAATATATGCTGGATACATTTGAGTAAATTCAAATCTTTCTCCATCTGCTGCTGCTTGAAGATTTTCTGATGTAGTTCCAAGTCCAAATCCTGCTCCTGATGTAACTGAGAAATCACCCTTTACATCTTTTAGAGCTTTGAAGTGTAGTGTTGCGTGAACTGCTTCAGCTTCTGATGTAGCATCAAATAATCTCTTTACATTTGGGAATCCTTGTTTTTCAGCTTCGTTTCCCCAAATTCTATATCTCATATGTGCTTGAGATTCTCCACCAAATGCTGATCTTAAGTTTTCACTTGTCATTGCGTTCATAATAATACCTCCTAAAATTTTATACCTTTACTTGTATATAATACTATATTAGGAGGTTTTATTCAAGATTTTATAGTAAAAATGGGCTTATCAAATCATAAGCTTAATCCATATTTTCAATTTTTTTAGCTTCATAATATTGAGTTAGTGCATCTATTATTTCGTCTAAATCACCATTGTTTATGGCATCTATTCTATGGGAAGTAAGTCCGATTCTATGGTCTGTCACCCTACCTTGTGGATAGTTGTAGGTCCTTATTCTTTCTGATCTATCTCCACTACCAATTTGACTTCTCTTCTCTGCACTAAGTTCTTGAGCTTGCTTTTGAAGTTCCAAGTCATAGAGTTTTGTCTTTAGAATCTTCATAGCTTTCTCTTTATTTTTAAGCTGTGACTTTTCATCTTGGCAAGAAATTACAATTCCAGTTGGTAAGTGTGTGATTCTAACAGCTGAGTCAGTGGTGTTTACAGATTGTCCACCATTACCAGAAGATCTAAACACATCGACTCTAATATCAGATGGGTCTATTTCAATTTCTACATCTTCTGCTTCCGGTAGCACTGCAACCGTTGCGGTACTAGTATGGATTCTACCAGAACTTTCTGTTTCAGGAACCCTTTGAACTCTGTGCACTCCTGATTCATATTTTAATTTAGAGTAGGCCCCCTTACCTTCTATCATAAATACTACTTCTTTGTAACCGCCTATTCCAATTTCATTGGTGCTCATGATATCTGTTTTGAATCCGCATTTTTCTGCATACATTAGGTACTGTCTTAGAAGTACACCTGCAAATAGTGCAGCTTCATCTCCACCTGCTCCAGCTCTAATCTCAACTATTACGTTTTTGTTGTCATTAGGATCTTTTGGAACTAAAAGTCTCTTTAATTCTTCAGTTACTTTTTCTAATTCTTGTTCTATGTTTTTTATATCATCTTTTACCAGTTGAAGCATGTCGTCGTCAAGATCTTCTGTGAGAAGTTCTTTGTTTCCACTTAAATCTTCTTCTAGTTTTTTATATTCTCTATACTTGTGTACAATAGGCTCTAGTTCTGCGTGTTCTATTGCCGTTTTTTGGTATAGTGCAGAGTTATTTATAACATCTACATTCACTAAGTCTTTTTCAAGTTCTACATAGCGATCTTCAAACACTTGTATATTCTCAAACATTTTATCACCTCATTATTACTACTCTTGGAAGTCCATTTAAATCTTTTATGATTTCAGCCCCTAATTTTTCAAAGAACTCTCCTTGATCATGGCCTATTTCAAATATTAAATATCCGCCTTCATTCAAATAATCTCTATATTCTGAAATAATCTTTTTATAGAAATCAAGTCCATCTTCTCCACCATCAAGTGCAAGCCTTGGTTCATAGTCTGTAATCTCAACCTGTAAATTTAAAATCTCATGAGACTTTATATATGGAGGGTTTGAATAGATTATATCGTATTTTCCTTCTACATTTTCAAATAAATCCGAATATTTAACTTCTACATTTTTTAAGTTTAAGTTTTCTATATTTAGCTTAGTGCATTCTAGAGCATCTTCTGAAATATCTACTCCATAACATTTAGCGTCACTATTCTTAGCAACGCTACATATCACCGCGCCAGATCCTACTCCCAATTCCAAAAATTTATCCCCAGATTTTAGTCTCTTTAGAATGTTTTCTACAGATACTTCAGTATCTGGTCTTGGAATTAGTACCTTGCCCTTTAGAAGAATGTCTAGACCATAAAATTCACTATGACCTAGTATATACTGTAGTGGTTCTCCATGCTTTCTTCTATTTAAAATATCTATGATCTCTTCTTCTTTTTCTTTATTTAATTCTTGTTCTTCATTTAAAATTAGGTAGGTCATAGAAACATCGAGCACTTCCATTAAAATCCTTCTAGATTCTATAAATGGATCTGTAAACTCTATATTTTCTAAACCATCTACTAATATTTTCTGTATATCTTTTAATTTCATAATTTAAAAAAGGGAAGTTAAAAAACCTCCCCTTAAACTTATTTTCTTCCGAATTTCTTGTTGAATTTTTCAATACGTCCGCCATGGTCAGTAAACTTTTGTTTTCCAGTGTAGAATGGATGACACTCTGAGCAAACTTCAACCTTTAAATCTTCTTTAACAGAACCAGTTTTAAAGGTATTTCCACAAGCGCAGGTTACAGTTGCTTCTTTATATTCTGGATGAATTCCTTGTTTCATGTTTTCTACCTCCTATTCTCCATTAAAATATTATAACAAAATTTCTTTTGTTTAACAAGCTTTTTACTTGTAAGTAAATCATTAAAATAGCTGTATCACTGATACAGCTAAAAAAACTTATTTATTAACAGCTTCTTTAAGTGCTTTTCCTGATCTGAATACAGGTGCTTTTGAAGCAGGAATTTTAATAACTTCTTCAGGGTTTCTTGGGTTTCTTCCTTCTCTTGCTTTTCTTTCTCTAACTTCGAAAGTTCCAAATCCTACAAGTTGTACTTTTTCTCCGCTTGCAAGTGCGTCTTGAACAGTTGTAAGGAAACCGTTAAGAGCCATTTCTGCATCTTTTTTTGTTAAATTACTTTTTTCTGCAATATTTGCAATTAATTCTGCTTTATTCATTACATCCTCCTAATTAATGAAAATTTCAATTTTTTAAATTGATGATAATCATCTGTATATCTGTAATTATACAATAGTTTCTCTATTTTTCCAATAGTTTTATGCGAAAAACTATAATAAATGGCTATTTTTTTGAGATTTTATCAAATATCTCACTCATTTCCCAATAACCATACCTATTTCCCACCCGGATCTTGTTCCAAATGGTCATAAATTCATCGGAAATTTCTTCTAGACTTTCATCAACTTCTACTTCTTTTAAAATTTTTTCCAAATCTAGAATAGTTTTTATATCTGATTTTGGAATAAATAGACATGTTCTATGATTTACAAAGTGACCTCTGTCCAAATCTTCTATCTTTAACTTCTTTCCACTTTCACTTTCAAGTCCAGCGTCCACTACCAAGTAGACTTCATATTCATCTCCATAAATTGAAGAAAGCAAAAGTTTCATATCTGATAGAATTCTTTCGTTGTAGACCTGTGTTATTATTATATGTTTCTTTGGATCTATCATTAAATCGCTTATTTCAAGAGCATCTAAGAGAATAAATCCTTCTGAAATATCTTTTTTTACAATATTTAAGGTCGGTTCTATAAAACTAAGCCCACTTATTATCTTATACTCTACTCCAGATTCTATTAGCATTCTCACTGTTCTTTCTGCAACAAGTGGATGTCCTGGCACAGAATAATTAATATCCCCGGACTTTTCTTCTTCTAAAAGTGTACTTACTATTTTCTTATAAACTTCGTCAAAACTCTCTGCATCTTCGTAGTAGTCATCAAATGAAGCGTATGGGATATTTTCAATTTCAAAATATTTTATCGCTTCTGTTTCCTTTGTCCTTGTGAAGTTTCTGTTTCCATTTTTTAAAGTTCTACAAGCTTCTAATGTCAGTTCTTCGTAGGATCCTGCTCCTAAACCAATTATATTAATCATATTATTCTAAATACTTCCTCAACTGATTTCTTCTTAGCTGGTTCTCTGTCTTTTTCTGGGTAACCCATGGCAATTAAAAGTCTAATTGGAGATTTTGTTCCTATGATTTTTTGGATACTCTTCTCATCGAACATTCCTAGTATACAAGTTCCAAGTCCTTTCGACTTTGCGGCAAGACAGATATTTTGTGTCATTATTCCTATATCTATTGAGCGAAAATCTATATCTGTTATTTTATTTCCTGCTTTTGCAGTAAGATTATAGCTATCTTCTTCGATTATAAATATAACTTTTGCTTTCTCTGCAAATTTATTCATTGCCATCTTTCTTTGACTAGCTATGAGTTTTGCTTTTTCTTTTGTAGCTACGGTTATTTTATATGGCATTGAGTTACATGCAGATGGAGCGTTTATCGCCATATCTAAAATTTCTTTAAGTACACCGTCTTCTACTTCTCTAGTTTCATCAAACTGTCTAAGGGAGTACCTACTTTTTATTACTTCTTCAAAATTCATAATCAAACTCTCCACTTTCTCTAATCTTATTTAAAATATTTAAAACTGCTATCTTCACATGGTCATAGGTAAGTCCGCCTTGAAAGTACACGTAGTATGGCTCTCTCATCGGACCATCTGCACTTAATTCAATGGAGGAGCCTTCTATGAAGTCACCTGCCGCCATGATTACTTGATCTTCATACCCTGGCATATCCCAAGCAACTGGTGTGAACTGTGAATCAACAGGGCTTGAATCTTGGACAGCTTCACAAAAAATTTCAACGAGCCTTCTATCTTTAAGTTCTATTGCAGTTACTATGTCTGAACGTTTATCTGTTGATTTTGGAATAGAGTTAAAGCCCATCTTCTCAAAACATTTTGAAACTAAATTGGCACCTAGTAGCGCATCATATACTACCTTTGGAGCTATAAATAATCCTTGAAGGATCTGCCTTGTCATCCCAAAGGTTAGACCGCATTCTCTACCTATCCCAGGCGCTGTAAGTCGATTGGCAC
Source organism: Peptoniphilus duerdenii ATCC BAA-1640 (assembly GCF_000146345.1). Lineage (GTDB taxonomy): Bacteria > Bacillota > Clostridia > Tissierellales > Peptoniphilaceae > Peptoniphilus_B > Peptoniphilus_B duerdenii. The sequence goes on from NZ_GL397071.1 coordinate 1,789,675, forward strand.
ATCTTTCTACCAAGTCTTCTCTTCCAGCCACATATCCTCCAGAAAAAGCTAGCCCTCCACCAGGATTCTTAATTAAAGATCCTGCCATTAAATCTGCTCCAACTTCAAGAGGTTCTTTGTAATCTGTGAACTCTCCGTAACAGTTATCTATAAAGATTATTACGTCTTTATTTATCTTTCTTACTATATTTATTGCGTCTTCTATTTCATCGATAGTTAGTGCTCTTCTGTCAGAGTATCCAGTAGATCTTTGTATAGCTACAATCTTTGTGTTGTCTTGGAACTTTTCCTTGACGTTTTCGAAGCTTACCACTCCATTTTCAAGTTCAGCGTAGGAAAATTCGATTCCTATATCCTTCATAGATCCAGGTTCTTCTCCTGTAACTCCTATTACTTTTAGAAGTGTATCGTAAGGCTTTCCAGTGATGTATAGTAGATGATCTCCTGCTTTTAAATTTGATAGTAGGGCCAGTGAAATTGCATGGGTTCCACTTACAATATTTGGTCTTACCAATGTGGACTGTGCCTTAAATACATCTGTGTAGATGGCTTCAACCTTATCTCTTCCTATATCTCCATATCCATATCCTGTTGTCCAGTTGAAATCTGTAGCAGCAAGATTGTTATTTTGCATCGCTTTTAGTATTTTAAGTTGGTTATATTCTTTTATTTCTTTTAAGTATTCCATTTCCTTAAATACTTCGGATTCTCTAATCTGAACGAAGTCATAGATCTCTCTGCTGACTCCGTAACTTTCATTTATTAAATTAAAAAAACTTTCTTTCAATTTCTTCGAAAATTTCCTTTCTATCTTCATTTAATGGATCGAACCATCTGATTCTTTCGTCTCTTCTAAACCAGGTGAGCTGTCTCTTTGCATAGTTTCTCGAAAATTGTTTCATCTTATCTACCGCAAATTCAAGATCCACTTTTCCTTCAAGGTACATAAGCATCTCCCTATATCCGATTGCCTTCATGGATTGGAAGTGTTCATCAATTCCCTTCTCATAGAGACTTTTGACCTCATCTAAAAATCCTTCTTCCATCATCATGTCAACTCTTCTATTTATTCTGTCATAGAGAACTTCCCGGTCCGTATTAAGTCCTAACATATAGAGATTGTAATCAGTATTTTGTCTTCTAAAATCTTCTGTCTCTTTTTTTTCTCCAGAGTTTAGAATTTCCATAGCTCTTATGATTCTATGACGATTGTTTGGATGGATATTGTCTTCAAGTTTTGGGTCCAGCTCCACCATTTTCGCGTACAGACTTTCCAAACCATGCTCATCGATATAACTGTCCAAGTACTTTCTATATTCATCGTCTTTTTCAATCTTTTGCATGGAAAAATCATAGACAATTGAGTTTATATAGAGACCTGTACCTCCTACCATTATTGGAAGCTTGCCTTCTTTATTTATTTCGCTTATCTTTTTTTTTGCAAGAGTCCTAAACTCTTCCACAGAGAACTCGGCTTTTGGATCTAAAAAATCTATTAGATGGTGAGGTATCCCTTCCATCTCTTCTTCTGTTATTTTCCCAGTTCCTATGTCAAATCCTCTGTAGATTTGCATGGAGTCTGCACCAATTATTTCACCGTTATATTTTTTAGCTATTTCTATTGAAAGTGAAGTCTTTCCGATTCCTGTCGGTCCAAGAATAATCATTAAATTCTCTTTCATCTTAAAAACAGCCTTTCTAAATCATATTTTTTAAGTTCTAATATGGTAGGTCTGCCATGTGGACAAGTAAGCGGATTGTCACAGTTTGACAAAAGTTTTATGAGTTCTTTTATCTCTTCTATACTTAGACTATCTCCTGCCTTTACAGACGCCTTACATGCTTTGGTCATGATTTTGTAAGGATCTACTTTGTAGAGATTGTCATATGAATCGGATAGAAGCTCATGGATAAAACCAAGTCCTGAAGGTTTTCCAAAGATAATAGGAATCTCCCTTAGAAGAAATGATTTTTCTCCAAACTCTTCAAAATAAAATCCTAAATTCTTTAAATTTTCTGTATTTTCTAAAAGCACCTTTCTCTCCTCTGAAGTCACTTCAACTAAAAGTGGACTTAGAAGCACTTGTCTCTCGATGCTTTTTTCTTCAAATTCTCTCTTAAATTTTTCGTAGTTTATTCTCTCGTGGGCTGCGTGTTGGTCCACAATGTAGAATTTATCTTCGTAGGATTCAAAAATTAGGTATGTCTTAAAAAGGCTTCCCTTGTAGGTAGAATTTAAAAGATCTTTTAAAATTTGTGGTTTCTCTACTAGGTATTCATCTGATTTATCCGCCACATTGAAGGATATATTTTCATATTTAGTAATATTATTTGAAAGAGAGTCAGTGCATTTTTCTCTTTTCTCATCCTCAACTTCTAAAGAATCATATTCATGTGAAAAATCTATTCCGTCGATTACCTTTATAAATTCATTTGATGTATTGGTCTTCTCTGTCGGTCTGTTAAACCAAGTATCTTCTTCTGAATTTTCATTAGAATTATTATCAAAAGAATTATTATCGAAACTTCCAAACTCTTCGAAGATACTCTTTTCCTCTTTTTCTTCAAAATTTACTTTGAAGATGGATGTGTTCTTGTATAACTTTTCTCTTACAAGCATATCCAAGATTTCAATCAATCTATTTTCGTTGGAAAGTTTAATCTCATGTTTCTTTGGATGGATATTTACATCCACAAGTTTTGGATCTATCTCAATATATAGTAGGTACACTGGAAATCTATTTAGTGGAATTAGAGATTTGTAGCTCTTTTCAATTGCCCTAGCGATTTCCAAGTTTTTTACAAACCTTCCATTTACAAATAGGTACTCGTGATTTCTCGTAGATCTGTAGAGCATATTGTTTGAGATGAAACCTTTAATCTTGTATCCTTCTTCCTCATGTTCTATTTCTACTAAGTTTCTCGTGATATCCGAACCGAGAACTGAATGGATATGATTTTTTAAATTTTCATTGGCAATGCTTGATACTACGACCTTTCCGTCTCTTACAAGGGTAAATGATATCTCTGATCTAGACAGAGATAGTTTCTCAACTACATCAAAGATATATGAAAACTCCAAATTCTCACTCTTTAAATATTTTTTTCTAACCGGAGTGTTGTAAAATACATCTCTAATTATAAATGTAGTCCCTTCGTTAGATGCGATATTTTTTTCACTTTTTATCTCTCCATTTTCAACTTCAACCACCGTCGCAGTTAAATCCGATTTTGTCTTAGTAATACAGGTGAGTTTTGAAACGTTTGAAATAGAAGCCAGTGCCTCTCCCCTAAATCCTAATGAGTGAATGTTAAATAGATCATCAGAAGTTTTAAGTTTTGATGTGGCATGACGAAGAAAGGCATACTTCAAATCATCTTTTTCAATTCCAGAACCATCGTCTGAAACTCTAAGATAGTTTGCAGCACCATCCTTAACTTCTACGGTTATATTCTTCGCCCCCGCATCTATGGAATTTTCAAGCAGTTCCTTTACAATTGACGCTGGATTTTCGATTATTTCTCCTGCAGCAATCTTGGAAACCGTGTATTCATCTAAAATATTAATCATTTAATTCACCGGATTTTTTCTTTATTTCATAAACCAAATCGAGAGCTTCCCTAGGAGTTAGAGAATCTGGATCCAGTTTCTTTAAGTCGTCTATAAAATTATCCCTTTTAACGTCGAATAGAGATTTTTCAAAAACAACATCTTTTTTCACTTTTACATTTAGATCTTTTGTCTTTTCTAGTGATTTTAGGATTTCTTCTGCCCTTTTTGTAACTTTTTCATCTATTCCCGCAAGCTTTGCAACGTCAATCCCGTAGGAATTATCGGTCCAACCTTCCACAATCTTTCTTAAAAAGATTATTTCTTCACCGTCTTTTTTAACTTTTATATTTAAATTTGAAACATTTTTATAGGTTTCTTCTATCTTTGATAGCTCGTGGTAATGGGTCGCAAACACAGTCTTAGCTCCGATATTTTCGCTTATATATTCAACTATTGACCAGGCGATGCTCATGCCGTCAAAGGTAGATGTACCTCTTCCCACTTCGTCCAAGATTATTAGAGATTTGTCCGTTGCGTTCTTTAAAATATTTGCAACTTCCTTCATCTCAACCATAAATGTGGATTCACCTTTAGAAAGATTGTCCGATGCTCCAATTCTTGTAAATATTCTGTCTACGATTCCGATATTACATGATTTCGCCGGAACGAAGCTTCCTATCTGTGCCATTATTACTATAAGGGCAATCTGTCTCATATAGGTGGACTTTCCCGCCATATTCGGTCCAGTTATGATGTGTATGAGATTCTTATCCATATCTAGAATAGTGTCGTTTGGAATAAATGAATCGTCTCTATTTTTAAATTCTACGATTGGATGCCTTCCATCTTTTATTATGATAGTATTATCTTCATTTAGTTCTGGTCTTATAAATCTATTTTCAATGGCAGATTTTGCAAGCCCTTGTAGCACATCTATTCTAGAAACTATTTCAGAAACTTCTAGAAGTAGGCTTGTGTATTTTTTAAAGTTTTCTATTAAGTTGTCATAGAGTTTAAGCTGAAGACTATTAGCTTCATCGTGGGCGTTTAGAATCTTTGATTCCATCTCTTTTAGCTCAATGGTGAAAAATCTCTCTGAGCCAACCAGTGTTTGTTTTCTAATATATCTTTCTGGAACCATATCTAAAGCAGATTTCGTAACTTCTATGAAGTATCCTAGAATTTTATTGTACTTTATCTTTAGATTTTTTATTCCAGTTTCTTCTTTTTCTTTCGCTTCCAAATCTATGAGGAACTTCTTGCCATCTTTCGAAAGTCTAAATAGTTCGTCTAACTCTTCATTGTAACCATCTTTTATAAATTTAACGTCCACAGTCTTAACTGGAGCGTCTTCAACTATCATGGAGTCAATCTCTTCTATGATATTGTAAAGAGGTTTTAATTCATAAGAAATTTCGTTTAGATTTTTGAAATTACTTCCTTCTAAATAGGACTTAAGCTCCATGACAGATGCTAAACTGCCTTTGAGGGCATTAAATTCATTTGGATTTATTTCGTTGTCAGAAATCTTAACCATCTGTCTTTCCATGTCTATAATTGACGAAAGTATACTTCTCACATCATCAAGAAGTATAAAATCAGATTTAAATTCCTCAACATAGTCCTGTCTCTTCTTTATTTCATCTACATTTAAAAGCGGTTCTTCTATCCATCTTCTTAGAAGTCTTTGACCCATGGAAGTCTTGGTATAATCTAGTACTTCTAAAAGTGATCCTGATTTTCTATTTGAGTTAAGTCCCTTTAGAATCTCTAAGTTTCTCATGGAATTTTCATCGAGAATCATCTTCTGTTCTAGATTTATATCTGCGATTTTAACTATGTGATTTAGTTTAGTCTTAGACACATTTGAAAGATAGTTAAGCAGAATTTCTAGAGAAATATTTTCCCTGTACTTGCTATTTAAAAGTTCATCTTTAAGTTCACTTGAAAGATGCTTTAAATATTCTTTATTCTTGATCTCTTCGATATTTTTTTCATTTATATAATTTTTTAAGACAGATTTATCGAAATATCTTTCCGCATCAGAATTTATAACCACTTCTTTAGGAGAAATTTTAGACACTATAAGGTCGATGTACTCATCTCTTGATCCTTCATTTAAAAATACTTTGCTGGTGCTTAAAAGCATCCCAGTAGAATAGTCCACATATGTTATTGAAACAGAATTATCCCTAACATAGAGACTCGTCATAAAGTTGTTTGAGCCTGCTTCAATATAGTCTGTGTCAGTGAATGTTCCAGGGGTGACAACTTTTGTAACTTCCCTCTTTACTATTCCCTTTGCAAGTTTTGGATCTTCTACCTGGTCACAGATTGCAACCTTGTATCCCTTGTCGATTAATTTTGAAAGATAATTTTTAAATACATGGTGAGGGATTCCACACATTGGAATCTTGTCATCCAAACCTCCACCCCTTCCAGTTAAGGCAAGGTCTAATTCCTTTGAAGCTGTGATTGCATCGTCAAAAAACATCTCATAAAAATCGCCGAGTCTATAGAATAGAATGGCGTCTTCATAATTTTTTTTAGTTTCTAGATACTGCCTCATCATAGGAGTTACTTTTTCTAAATCAACGTTTCTCAACTAAATCACCTTTCAAAGAAAATGTGTTTGCATCAGTTATATTTACATCTACGATTTTACCTATTAAATCTTTTGGTCCATCGAAGTTTACAAGTTTAAATTCATCTGTTCTTCCACTTAATTTATTTTCATCGGATTTTGAAGTAGATTCTACTAGAACCTTCCTTACTTTTCCAATTTCATTTTCATTCTTCTTAAGTTGTATAGGATATATTAAATCCAAAAGTCTATTGAACCTATCGTGCTTAATTTCTTCTGGCACCTGATCCATTTCATATGCCTTGGTACCTTCTCTCATGGAGTAAATAAATGTAAATGATGTGTCATATTCAACATACTTACATAGATCCAAAGTGTCTTTAAAATCTTCTTCCGTCTCCGTTGGGAATCCAACCATAAGGTCTGTAGAAAGTGCAATTTCAGGAACTATCTCCTTTACCATATCAATCTTTCTAATATATTCTTCCTTTGTATAATGTCTATTCATATCACGAAGAACTTTTGAAGATCCAGCTTGCACAGGAAGATGTAAGAAGTTTTTAAGTTTATCTAAGTCTCTATATGCATATGCAAGTTCTTTGGAAAAATCTCGTGGATGGGAGGTCATAAATCTTATTCTCTCTATTCCATCTATTTCATTTACCATTTTCAAAAGATCCACGAAGCTTACATTGTTTGAAAGACTCTTTCCATAGGAGTTTACATTCTGCCCAAGAAGTGTTACTTCCTTAACGCCGTGGGATGCAAGACCCTTAATTTCATTTACTATATCCATTGGTCGTCTACTCTTTTCACGGCCTCTAGTGTAAGGCACTATGCAGTAGGTGCAGAAATTGTTGCATCCATACATAATATTTACAAAAGATTTGAAAGAGTACATCCTGTTTGCACCGAGCAAATTGTCTTCGTTGGAATAATTCTCTTCAATATCAACAGCTCTAACTCCATTTTCAAGTCTTTCCAATAGAAGTTTTGGAAATTTATAAATATTATTCGTTCCAAAAATCATATCTACATTTGGAAATTTTTCAAGGACAATGTCTCTGGATTCTTTTCTCTGCATCATGCAGCCGCAAACTGCCACAAGAAGATTTTCATTTTCTCTCTTCTTGCCCTTTAGTTCGCCGAGCCTTCCATATACTTTATCCTCTGCGTTTTTTCTGATGGAACAGGTATTTATAATGTATAAATCTGAATTTCTATCAGACATATAAAAATCCATCTGTCTTAGGAGCCAATCTATTTTTTCAGAGTCGTGCTCATTCATTTGGCAACCAAAAGTTTCTATATAAGCGGTCCTTTTGCGACCATTTTTTTCAAAAAATTCTCTATTTAATTGTTTTATTTCATTGACTACATTCCAAAAATCGTAATCATATTCTGTTAAATCTAAATTTATATTTTTATCCATAATCATCCTCAATTCTAATACATATCTATTTTACACAAGGTTAAGAAAATAGTAAAGTAATTGACTTTTCGCCGATTTAACCTTTTAGAAAAAACTATATTTGTTGTATAATTGATTTAGGAGGAGCTTATGAAAAATATAGAGACAAAAGAAGATTTAAAAAAAGCAACAGACCTTGCCCTTACGGTTTCTATGATTATGGTCAAAAACGGAGCAGAAATCTTTAGAGCTGAAGATGCTTCAGAAAAAGTACTTCGTGCAATTCCAGAGATCACTCAAGCTGACTCTTACTGCTACCCTACAGGTGTCTTTGTAAGTTGCGAATACAGAGGCAAGGACTACACCATGTTTAGAAAAATATCTCTTGAGACTTATAATATGAAGCCTGTTGAGGATTGCAACACTCTATTAAGGGATTTTGTAAATACTGATTTATCTTTAGATGAAGCGCTTAACCGTGCTCAAGAAATCCTAAATAGAAAGCCTGCTTCAAGAAAACAGATAACCATATCTGCAGCTTTTGCCTGTGCATTTTTCGCTCTTCTATTCGGTGGAGGAATTAGAGATTTTATGGCAGCAGCCATTGCTGGATTTACAGTCTCAAATGTAATCTATAGTTTGTCTCAGTATTCACTTACGTTTTTTATAGAGAACTTCATTGGTGCATTCTTATCAGCTCTAATCGCTGTATTTTTAAATAAGATTGGTTTTGGAAATAATGTAGACTACACAGTTATAGGAGCTATTATGATCCTGGTGCCAGGATTTCCTATTACAAACGCTGCTCGGGACATATTTTCAAACCAATATATGAGTGGTATTATCGGTGTTACTAAGGCTCTATTCCAAGCATTTTCAATTGCTGCTGGAGTAGGTATTGTTTTAAAGGTGGTGGGACTATGAAACTATTAATAGAATTTTTCATAAGCATGTTCGCAGTCTTTGCTTTTACATACTTTTTTAATACTCCTAGAGATACAATGGTTCTTGGTGGAATCATCGGAGGATTATCATGGGTGATTTTTAAACTAGTTCTACCTTATAATGACTCTTATCTCTTCGCAGGATTTTTAGCGTCTATGTTTATAGGGATTAGCTCAGAAATTGCAGCTATTGTTTTTAAACACGCTGCGACTATGTATATTTTGCCTGCACTTCTACCACTTGTGCCAGGAGCAGGGATCTTCTATTCTATGTACTACGCAATTAATGGTGATACTGTCAATATGAAGATAGCTACTATGCAAACCATCTATCTAATTATTTCACTTGCAATTGGAATCGTCGCAAGTTCAACATTCGCAAGACTATATAAGTTTCACTCTAAAAATAGAAAATTAAAAAAGAAAATTAATTTAAAAATAAATTAAAAAAAAAGATTATAAAAGGCGGTTTTAGATA
>NZ_GL397071.1:1799134-1809014 GCF_000146345.1 Peptoniphilus duerdenii ATCC BAA-1640
TCAAAATCCGCCTTATTTTTATGTGTATTTAATTTTATTCTTCGTTTAAATTATAATTCTTCGTTTAAATTATAATTCCTCGTTTAAATTATAATTCTTCGTTTAAATTATAATTCTTCGTTTAAATTATAATTCTTCGTTTAAGTTATAATTCTTCGTTTAAATTATAAATTTTCATTTAATAAAAAAATGCTGAGTCGAAAACCCAGCATTATAAATTTATTTATTTTTGATTTTTATTGTCTTTGTTGTTTGTGTTGTTTTGATTTTTTTGGTTGTTAGTTTTATTTTCTGTACCTTGGTTCTTGTCGTTTTTAGTTTCGTTTTTTGAACCTTCTGTGTTTTTATCGTCAGCTTCTTTTCCAGGTACTTTAACCTTTAATTCTTCTGGTAGTTCATAATCCTTCTTAGGATTTATATACTTCTTAACCTTTGCATCTTTTTCAAGCTTGTTTAGGTATTCAGTAAGTTTTTCTGAAGTTCCAGTTTCAATGATTTGATCTTTAACTTCGTCAAATTCTTTGTGTCTTAAACTGTTTAGTTTGATTAGATGGTATCCGAATTGAGTCTTAACTGGATCAGAAATTTCTCCTTCTTTCATTTTAACTACTGCATCTTCAAATTCTTTTACCATTTGACCTGTTGAGAATTCTCCAAGTTTACCACCGTTGTCTTTTGCAGTTGGATCTTTTGATTTTTCTTTTGCAAGTTCATTGAAGTCTTTTCCTTCTTCAATTTCTTTTTTGATGCTTTTAGCTTCATCTTCTGTTTCAACTAGAATGTGATCAGCGTCTGCCACAAAGTACTTGTCTTTATCTTTTTCGTAGATAGCTTTTGCATCTTCTTCAGATATTTTAAGTTCTTCTTTTAGGTGGTCTTGATATTCTTTAACTAATTCTTGTTTAGCTAAATAATCTCTAAAGAATTTTTCAGTGATTCCTTGTTCTTTAAGTTGTTCTTCAAATTTTTCTTTTGAACCAGATTGTTCAATAATAGCATTTATTTGTTCATCAACTTTCTTTTCATCGACTTTGATATCTTTCTTTTCAGCATCTTGTCTTACAAGTTCCATTTGAACTAAGTTGTTTAGTACAAATTCTCTGATTCCTTGGTCGATAGTCATATCTTCTTTTCCAAGTTTTTCTTTTAGATAATCTTCTCCAGAAGTTAAAACTATTGAGTTTCTTTGTGCTGCATATTCTTCGTTGAATGTTTCAACTGGAATATCTACTCCATTTACTGTTGCTGCTACTCCAGGTTTATTTCCACAAGCTGTAAGTGTTGTGGTAAGTACTAAACCTAGTGAAAGTACTTTAGCAATTTTTTTAAAATTCATAATAACATCCTCTCTTTAATAATTATTTATTATACTACATTTTTATTGCAAAGTCAGTGTTATCTATGTGAATAAATGACGGAAATTAGCTTCTTCAAGTTATTTAATGGATCTTTTAAACCTTTTATAGAAATTATTCCTCGCTTTAAATCCACATTTGACTGAGGTATGGTGTACTTTATCTCGTTTAATAGGGTTGGATTTAGGTTTCCTTTTAGAAAACTTATTGTGTAGACTCCATTTCTTTCTATGATCGAAACTATATTTGATTTCTTTGCCATCTGTCTCATATAAGATATGTCCATAAGATTTATGACATTTTTTGGAATATCTGAAAATCTATCTACCAACTCATCCACAAGATCTCTGTAGTCATCTAGACTTTCTATAGTTGCAATCTTTTTATATATTTCAAGCACTGTCTCTTCGTCTTCTATATAATCCTTTGGAATATATGAATCTACTTTTAAGTCTACAACCGTATCTACCTCTTCCTTAACCTCTTCCCCTTTTAATTCTTTAACCGCATCTTTTAGATATTTTATATAGAGATCGTATCCTATTGATTCAATATGACCGTGTTGTTTCTCTCCTAAGATAGATCCAGAGCCTCTAATTTCCAAATCTCTCATGGCAATCTTATAACCTGAACCAAATTCTGTAAATTCCTTAATAGATTTTAATCTCTTCGATGCAATTTCACTTATTTCAGTATTTTTTCTATAGGTAAAGTACACATATGCGAGCCTATTTGACCTTCCTATTCTACCTCTAAGTTGGTAGAGCTGTGAAAGACCAAGTCTGTTTGATTCTGTCACAATCATAGTATTAGCATTTGGCACGTCCATTCCAGTTTCAATAATTGTAGAACAGATAAGCACATCTATTTCTTGGTTTATAAATGAAAGCATAGTATCTTCCAATACTCTTTCACTCATCTGTCCATTTGCAATTCCAAATGTAGCTTCCGGCACTAATTTTTTTAGTTTTAATAGAATCTCTTCCATATTGCTTACTCTATTTGAAACGTAGTAGACCTGTCCACCTCTTTCAATTTCTTTTAGAATGGCTTCTCTTATGAGCATGTCATTTTCCTCTGTGACATAGGTCTGTATAGGGAATCTCTCTTCTGGTGGCTCTTCTATAACAGACATATCTCTTATTCCTATCATACTCATTTGCAAGGTCCTTGGAATTGGTGTTGCAGTTAAAGTAAGTGAATCTACAGATTCTTTTAAAAGTTTTAGAGTTTCCTTGTGCCTTACTCCAAATCTCTGCTCTTCGTCTACGATTATTAGCCCAAGATCCTTAAACTTAACATCTTTGGATAAGAGTCTGTGAGTTCCAATGGCTATATCTATAAAACCTTTTTTTAAATCATCAATATCTTTGTCTATTTCTTTTTTTGTTCTGAATCTGCTAAACACAGAAATAGATACAGGAAAATCCTTAAATCTTTCCACAAATGTATTGTAATGTTGTTGAGCAAGAATGGTCGTCGGCACCAATACTGCCACCTGTTTACCATCCATTACCGCTTTAAATGCTGCCCTTATTGCTACTTCAGTCTTTCCATAACCAACGTCGGCACAGAGAAGTCTATCCATTGGCGTTGGACTTTCCATATCCTCTTTGATTTCTTTAATAGCATTTAGTTGCCCTTCAGTTTCTTCATAAATAAATGCATCTTCAAATTCACCTTGCCAAGGAGTATCTTCGCTAAAGGCAAATCCCTTTGCATTAGCTCTCTTTGCATATAGCTCAATGAGGTACTTCGCCATCTCTTCCACGGCTTTTTTTGCCTTGGACTTTTGCTTTTGCCAATCCTTTGAACTAAGTTTATTTATTTTAGGTTTTATTCCTTCGTTGCCGACAAATTTATGAATGACATCCAGATTTTCAACTGGCAAGAATAGTCTGTCATCGCCTTGGTAAGATAATTCTAGATAATCACGTCTAATTCCTTGGATATCCATGGTCTTAGTTCCGTTGTAGACACCGATTCCGTGAATTTCATGAACCACATAGTCACCGATTTTTAAATCTTTTAAAACTATTGTGTTTTCTTTTTTCTTCTTTATATTTTTCTTCTGAGGTTGATTTAATATTTCTCCATGATTTAGAACGAGAGTTTTATTCTCTCTTATCTCAAACCCTTCGTTTAAGGTCCCAGTAGTCACCACAACCATCGAAGATAAGATTTCCATGTTCCTGTCCTCTGAAAAATTTGCGGCTATCTCGTTGTCATTTAGAGTACTTATAAGCCTCTTTGCTTTTTTTTCAGAACCAGACATGATAAGCACTTTGTAACCTTTGTAAAGATATGTTTTTAAATCTTCGACGAAAACCTTTATTCTACCAAGATAGTTTACAACAGACTTCATATTTATGTTTAACGACATCTTTGGATAGAATTCTCTCGTTGGATTTAAAAGTGTATTTAATGACAGAACTTTTTCTTTATTTATTTTTGAGATGGTGTTTTCAATTTTATATCTAACTTCGTCAAACGATTCTGTAATTTCACCTCTAGACATAAGATCTGCAAGATTTTCTAAGAATATTTCTTCCTTGTCGTTTTCACCATCTAGTATAAATCTTGGATCTTCTAGTACAAATAGTGAATCTTCCATATAATCTACAATAGAAGATAAATATTTTTCATCTATAAACGGAAGGATTAAGTCTATGTTTTTCGGTAGAGTAAAACTTTCTAAAGCATCGATATAAGGTCCAAATTTTTCTTCTAATCTCTCCTTAGCAGTCTTATCCTTGGTCTTTTTAATTTTATTTTCAATCTTATTTTTTATTTTTAAAAATTCATCTTCATCTAAGATAAGTTCTTTTACAGGGACAATCTCACATTCATCCAAATTTTCTAGAGATCTTTGGCTTTCTATATCAAACTTTCTTATGGAATCAACTTCTGTGTCGAAAAGTTCAATTCTAAAGGCTCCGTTTGGCGAATAGATATCGATGATTCCACCTCTTATTGAAAACTCTCCCAGTGTTTCAGTCTGTATAGTTCTTTCATATCCAATCTTTAAAAGATAGTTTACAAATTCATCCAGATCAATATCCATTCCAAATTCAATTTTTCTAATATTTTCCGTAAATATTTTTGAATTTAAAATCTTATCTCTAATTGCCCTAAAAGTAGTTACAATTATAGGTTTATCGCCTTTATAAATGCTATATCTAGCTTGTAATCTTTCCTTAAGATTGTCCTCAGTTTTATATTCTCTTTCATAAAAGAATAGATCCTTTGCCGGATAGAACCACGCCTTTTTGCCCAATGATTTTAAATCTTCAGTAACCTTTTTACATCTGGTCTCATCTTTACAAATGACAATTGTATTATTAAAATCTTCAGAGATTGTATATACAAAAGCTCCAGTTGCTCCATCAGACCATCCGAATAACCCAGCAGAATTATCCCTATCTAGGAAATTTAAGGCGTCCTTATATACTTTTAAATTTTTAAAAATATCTTTTACTAAATCCATGCTTCACCACAAAAAAGCTGTCATTCAGACAGCTTATTATTATAATTATTCATTACATAATCGGCACCATGTTTTATAAAATCTAAAATTGCATCACAGGATGCGTCGATTATATTTTCTAATTTTTCCTGATCCTTCTTTTCAAACCCACTTAAAACATAGTTTGCAAGGTCAATCTTTCTTTCGTTATTACCGACTCCCACCTTTAGTCTAGGAAATTTGTCATCGTTTAAATTATAAATTATGGACTTCATTCCATTATGAGATCCAGCGCTACCACTCTTTTTAAGTCTAAGAGTAAATGGTGTTATATCAATATCATCTACTACCACCAACAGATTTTTTAGATCCACCTTGTAGAAATTCATCACTTCTCTAACAGCTTCTCCAGAAAGATTCATAAATGTCTGAGGTTTCACGAGTATGACCTTCTCTCCATTTATATTAATCTCTCCAATTAGAGATTTAAACTTAATCCTATCGACTCTTGCCCCTTCTCTCTTAGCAAGTCTATCAATAGTTAAAAATCCTATATTATGTCTTGTGAGTTCATACTTTGAACCAGGATTTCCCAGTCCAACTATTACAAACATTTAGTCAAACATTTCGGAAACAGATTTATTTCCATTTATTCTTCTAATAGCTGAAGCGAAAATAGGAGCAACATTTACAACTTCAAGAACTTTTCCAAGTTTTTCTTCTGGAACTTCTATTGTATTTGAAATTACAAACTTTTCCATTATAGAATTTTCAAGTCTATTAAATGCTTCCCCAGAAAGTACTCCGTGGCTTGCACAGCCGTATACTTTCTTAGCACCATTCTTTCTAAGTGCTTCTGCTGCTTTACAAATAGTTCCAGCAGTATCTATGATGTCATCGATAAGTATACAGTTCTTGCCATCTATGTCTCCGATGATATTCATAACTTCTGAAACATTTGGTTTAGGTCTTCTCTTTTCAATAATAGCGATTGGTAAGTTTAGTCTATTTGCAAATTTTCTTGCTCTAGTAACTCCACCTAGGTCAGGAGAAACTACTACAAAATTACCTGGATCTTCATTTACTATATCTTTGAAATATTCAGAAAGATATGGAATAGCTGTTAAATGATCTACTGGAACATTGAAATATCCTTGGATTTGACCTGCGTGTAAATCCATGGTTACAATTCTTTGAGCTCCAGCTACTTCAAGTAGGTCTGCAACTAGTTTAGATGTAATTGGTTCTCTAGCCTTGGTCTTTCTATCTTGTCTTGCATATCCATAGTAAGGCATAACTACGTTTATTCTTCCAGCTGATGCACGTTTAAGAGCATCTACCAAGATTAAAACTTCCATCAAGTTGTCGTTTACAGGATTTGATGTAGATTGAATGATATAAACATCTTTTCCTCTTACAGTTTCGTTGATGTCGATTTGAATTTCTCCATCTGAAAACTTGTTAACTACACAGTCTCCTTGTTTTACTCCTAGACTTTCACAAATTTTAGCTACTAAAGCTTTGTTAGAATTACCTGTGAAGATTTGAATATCTCCGTTTTCTAAATTCATTTTTCTCCTCCTAAACCTTTTCTTTTTACCCAATCGTCAATATTTTTTTGATGTGATCTTTCTATAGAAAGTTGAAACTTACTAACATTTTTTGTAATCGTAGAGCCAGCAGCAACATATCCATATTCTTCTATTTCAACTGGAGCCACAATATTTGAATTAGACCCTACAAATCCATGGTCATGAACTACGGATCTAAATTTATTCTTACCATCGTAGTTTACAAAGATAACTCCACAACCGATGTTTACATTAGAACCAACATCTGCATCACCTATATAGGCAAGATGAGACGCCTTTGTGCCATCACCTAAAGTAGAATTTTTAACTTCAACGAAGTTTCCTAGCTTAACCTTTTTGCCTATTTTGGATTTAGGTCTTAGATGTGCATTAGGTCCAATAGTTGTTTCATCTCCAACTTCGGAATCCTCAATGGTAGAACTATCTATCTTAACATCATTTCCTATTATGGAATTATCTATTCTAGAATTTCCATAAATCAGAACATTTTTTCCTATCTTAGTATTTCCTTGAAGAACAACTCCAGGATAAACTACTGAATCTTCTCCAATTTCAACATTTTTTTCAACTACAACCTGATCCATATTTATAAAACTTACTCCGTTTTCCATAAGTTTTACAATATTTCTACGATTAAATAATCTTTCAAGCTCTTCAAGTTCTAGCCTTGAGTTTGCTCCCATGATTTCATTTGAATCCTTGGCAATATATGCTCCAACAGGGACATTGTCTTCAGTAAGTTTTCCTAGAATATCGGTTAAGTAAAGCTCCCCTTGAGCATTATTAGTATCTAATTTCTTTAAGTAATCTCTTAGTACCTTTCCGCTAAAGGCAAAAATACCAGAATTAATTTCATGGATTTTCTTTTCTAATTCAGTGGCATCCTTTTCTTCAACGATTCTCTCAACAGATAAAGATTCATTTCTTACTATTCTACCGTAGCCGTATGGATCTTTTACCTTAGCAGTTAAAACAGTTGAAACGTAGGAGTTTTTTTCGTGAAAATCCAAGAATTCTTCTATAGTTTCTTTTGTAATTAGTGGCGCATCACCATTTAAGACTATGACAGTATCATCATCTTTATAAAATTCATCTGCACACATAACTGCAAATCCAGTTCCATAAGGCGCATTTGGTCCTATTTCTTGGATTGCAAAAAGAACATTTTCATCTTTATAATATTCAATTACTTTTTCTTTTTTATAGCCACATACAAGTACGATTTTATCAATACCCGCATCTCTACAGGAGTCGATAACATGACTTGATAGTGCTTCGCCAGAAACTTTGTGAAGAACCTTAGGAAGACTTGATTTCATCCTAGTTCCTTCTCCAGCGCATAATATAATCGCAACTTTCAATTTGTCACCTCTAACCTTTTTTATTATACCTTTACACAGAATTTATAACAAGTATAAACTCCATCTCTATTCTAAAAGTTCTTAAGAGCTATTGATTCAATAAGGTTTGCACACTTTTCAATGTCGTCAATACACATTTCAAGTCTATCTAAGATTCTAGTCCAAATAATAAGAGTCTTTGCATTATCTTCTTTTACATATAAATCTCTCATGGCATTTAGATAAATCTTATCTCCTTCTTCCTCGATTCTATTTACTTCAATAACTTTTTCTTTTAATGACGTACTATTGCTTTTAGAATTAAACTCTATAATTACTTCATAAAGCATATCCACTGCAGATACAATAAGTTTTGACATCTCTAGAGCAAAAGGTCTAATTACATCTACATTTAGCATGTATAGAGCAAGAAGCACATCTTCTATTGAGTCGGTAGGATCGTCAAGAGTTTCAATAAGCAAAGAAATATCTTGTCTTTCAATTGGAGGTACAAACTCTTTAATAAGATTATTTATTGTAATATGAATAATTTCATCGTTTGAATGTTCAATCTCATGCATAGAATTCATATTTAAAAATAGATCGCTCGCCTTATAATTACTTATAATTTCATCTAGAAGTCTCGATGCCGCCATAGTGCCTTCAATCATCTTTTTAAAACTATCAAAATAATCAAAATTTTTCTTTTTCATAACTCACCTTACAAATAAAAATATAAATTTACTAAAAATATATCCAAGAAATACGGTAGCTGGTAGAGTAAGTATCCAAACAAGAGCCATCCTCATTCCAAACTTCCAATTGATGCTGCTAAGTCTCTTTGAAGCGCCAACGCCCATAACAGAACAGGTTACAGAGTGTGTCGTGCTTATTGGAAGACCTATTAAAGTTGCTATAAGTAAAACTATAAAAGAACTTAAATCAGCAGAAAATCCTTCATAATTTTCAAGGTTCACAAGGTGCATTCCCACAGATTTAATAATCTTCTTACCACCAATGGAAGTTCCAACTCCCATAGCAATTGCAAGAATCAAAGTTATCCAAATAGGATAAGCACCATCTATCTTGTATCCTTCATTAAGAGTAATAAATACAACCAAGAAAAGACCAACGAGCTTTTGACCATTATGGGCACCATGCATAAAGCTAAGAGCCATAGAACTTAAGATGTTTGCAATGTTAAAAGGCTTCTTAACCTTGGTCCTATCGTGATTTTTAAATATTATTTTAATAATACTTACGATAATATATCCAAGTATAAAACTTAAAATCATAACAGCAATAAATCCAATTAAAATCATAATTAATGCTCTGAAATTTATACCATCAAAAGATTTTGTAAGTCCAATGAAACTTCCGATTAAAGCTCCGATTATACAATGGGACTCAGAAGTTGGATATCCGAGTTTCCAAGAAATGTAAATCCAAGAAACTATGGATAAAAATACAGAAAAAATAGAAATAAAAACAAAAGTATTATTTCCAGCAAAATCTACTAAATTTGAAATTGTAATTGCTACTTTCGGAATAAAAATACCAACAGAAAGCACTCCAAAAAAATTCATAATTGAAGAAACTATTATAGCTAAATCTACGTTTAAAGAACGGTTAGATACAGTAGTTACAATTGTGTTTGGACTATCTGTAAAACCATTAAGAATAAACATTATTATAAGTAGAATTGTAATAGTTAAAATAGCAGGAGAATTAGCAATTTCTCCTAAAAATTCTGAAAAACTTAAATTCATCTTTCCACCTTATATAAAAATTATATATTTTATTTAATTATACCATATAAAAAAGAAGTAAAAAAACAAGCTTTTTACATTGCAAGTAAAAAAGCATAAAATAAATAATATTATTTTATGCTTTTAGTAAGTTTTTTAAATTTCACAATAAAAAAAGACCTCCTAGTAGAAAGTCTGGCGCGTCATAGAGGATTCGAACCCCTGGCCTTCTGATCCGTAGTCAGACGCTCTATCCAGCTGAGCTAATGACGCAAATAAAAAAAATGGAGCGGATGACGAGATTCGAACTCGCGACCCTCGCCTTGGCAAGGCGATGCTCTACCACTGAGCCACATCCGCATAAATTATATATATGAAA
>NZ_GL397071.1:1812386-1909080 GCF_000146345.1 Peptoniphilus duerdenii ATCC BAA-1640
AGATTTTGTAAAGCAAATTTAAATTTTATTTTTTTCGGTGATATTTATATACTTTCTATATATTTATACAGTTCTTCTGAAGGCTTAATTGCATATGCTTCTTTTAAAAGTTCTCTAGCTTCTTCTAGTTTATTTAAATTGACATAGATTACTCCCAAATTATATTTTAGATTGTAACTTGTGCTATTATTTTCTATACCTTCTTCTAATATATAGGAAGCTTCTTTATATTTATTTAAATTTACTAAGCATATTGCAAGACTGTTGTAATAATCTTCTCTATTCTTATTTAGGCTAATGGCTTTTTTATACTCTTCTATTGCGAGCTCTATTCTTCCTGTGGATTGATATACAAATCCTCTTAAGAAGTTTAGATAACTTTGATCTACATAGTAAAGACTCACATTTTTTAGAGCTTCTTCTGCTTTGTCAAAGTCTGAATAGTTTATATATGTTTCTGCAATTTCAATATTTGAATAGTCACTTATATCTTCTATCTCTCTTCTCAAAGTATTTTTAAGCTCTTCATCTTCTACTAAATCTCCACTTTCTAAAGACTTTTCAAAGTACATTTTGCTCTTTAGATAATTTCCAATTGCCTTGTTTATAATCCCAAGCCTGTAGTTTGAATATGGAATAATCTTCTTGTCTTCAATTTTTTCATAATTTACCAAAAGATTTTTTATTATCTCTGATTGGTCTTCTTCTTTTAAATCTTTTCTATGCTCATCTAAGTAATTTTCTAAATAGATTAGTTTGTTATATTCTATTTCATCGTCTGAAATTCCAAGTCCAACAAATGAATTTAAATAGATGTATTTATCTAGATTATCCTCTGCTTTTAATGTATTTGTAATTACAAATGATTTTATATCTTTAATTATGGCTTCGAGGATTTCTTTGTAACTATCTCTAAATTTAAATTCTGTATCGCATCCTAAGACATAGATAATTCCTTTGGATATTAAGTCAGCTCTCACTCCGATGTCATTTTTTTCTATGGCAAGCTTCTTAATATCATCTACCATTATAGGAAGCGGAACCTCTTTTAAAAACTTAAAATCTTCTACAGTTGTATCTTCTTTAAGCTCGACGAAGCCTATATTGTTTAATCTCTTTTTTATTTCTTTTTCTATCATATTATTCCCTGAAACTTTCTTTTTCTTATTGATGATCCACGGAGCATCTTGTACATATGGTATCTAAATATTGCAAAGGCTGAAAGTATTATTTCAAATATGAGTATACTTACAATTCTTGCTGGATTTAAACCAAGACTTATAAAGCTATTTATTGAATTTCCTATGTTTTGTAAAAGCAAATTGTCTGAAAAATAAAAGTTTCCTGTTCCGATCAGTATTTTTTCTAATCCAAAAATAACTATCGCCGTAGGTACTATCCAATGTATGAAGTTTTCTTTCATAAATACTAATGCTTCTTGAAATGCAGAGATTCCATTGTCTCCTTCTATATATATTCCCTCTGATACTGAAGAGAAAATTATATTAATAATTATTCCTACTATTATATCTATACTTCCAATTGAGCCTACTCCCCTTAGTAAGTAGTCAAGTATTATTAATATGAAAAATACTGAATAAACTTGGTAAAAATATCTTCCAAAAGAGCCAGGCAAACTTTTTAAATTTATTCTTTTGTAGATTATTCCATCTTCTAACATTTGAAAATAGGATGAGATGAGTAGTGCATACCCCACCGGTCTTACAAATCCAATTAGTAAGTTGCCTCCTGCAAAACTTATCTTTAGACTAATATAACTAAATACTTCTATTAATAGAAAGTAAATCGGCGTTAATATTATGAGAAAAGGACATTCTTTTATGGATTTTATGGTTTTGCTGATACTAATTTTATATACGGATAATATATCTTCTAACATAAATCCTCCTTTATTTATTTCTATAGAAAAAAGGAACTTTTAAGTCCCTTTTTATTTTTCTTATTATTTTTTACATTTTTTCAGGTGCTTCTATGCCAAGTAGTCTTAGTCCTTCTGATATGACATTCTTAACTGAATAGCATAGCATAAGCCTTGTGTTCTTAAGTTTTTCATCTTCTACATTGATGGTTACTTGGTTGTAGTACTTGTTGAAGTCTTTTGCAAGTTCTACCACATACCTACTGATAAAGAATGGTTCATATTTTTCTTTTGCATCTTCTACAACTTCTGTAAATTTGTAGAGATTTCTCAAAATATTTATTTCCATTTCATTATTAAGAAGTGATGAATCTACTTCTTTATTTATATCGAAACCACCTTTTTCAAGAAGTGAACATATTCTAGCGTGAGCATATTGAACATAAGGTCCGCTTTCCCCTTCAAATGATAAGGTCTTATCCCAGTCAAATGTGTAGTCTTTTATTCTTTGATTGAATAGTTCTTGGAATTTTATAGCTCCAATTCCGACTTGTTTTGCAAGTTCTTCCTTGTTTGCTATCTTTACTCCGCTGGTTTCTTCTCTTTCGTTTAAGATTTCCATTATCTTTTCGATGGCTTTGTTTAGTACGTCTATTAAATATACAACCCTTCCCTGTCTTGTGGAAAGTTTGCCATCTGCTAAGTTTATCATGCCAAATGCTACGTGGGTTACTTCGTCATACCAGTCGTATTGCATTTCTTTTAGAACCGCTTTTAATTGTTTGAAGTGTAGATTTTGTTCTGTTGCTACTACATATATATTTTTTTCTGGATGGTATGTTTCGTGTCTGTATTCTGCTGCTGCAATATCCCTTGTTATATAAATGGTAGATCCGTCAGATTTTAGGATTAGAGCTGGTGGTAGATTATATTTTTCTAAATCTACAATTTTCGCTCCTTCAGAGTCTTTTAGTATTCCTAGTTTTTCCATTCTTTCTACTTGTTTCATCATTTTATCTGAATAGAAAGACTCTCCATTGTAGGAATCGAATTTTATTCCGAGTAAATCATAGACAATGTTGAATTCTTTTAGTGATATTTCTCTAATCCAAGTCCAGATCTTAACTGCATCTTCATCACCTTTTTCAAGGCTTGCGAAGTAATGTCTGCATTCTTCTTTTATTTCTTCGTTTTGGTCAGCTTCTGTGTTAACTCTTACATATAGTTTTAATAGTTCTGGAATTGGATTCTTTTCAATCTCTTCTATATTTCCCCAATTTTTAATTGCATAAATTAGCATTCCAAATTGAGTTCCATAATCTCCTAAGTGGTTGATTGATACGACATTGTACCCTAAGAATTTGTGAATTCTCTTTAAACTATCTCCTATGATGGTGCTTCTGATGTGTCCTATATGAAATGGCTTTGCAATATTAGGACTTGAATATTCAACTATTACGGTCTTACCTTCTCCAAGTTTGGATTTTCCATAATTTTCTTTTTCCTTTGAAATTTCTTCAACAACGGTCTTAGCTAACACTTCTTTATTTGTAAAGAAGTTGATATAAGCGCCCTTGTTTTCTACTTTTTCAAAGTATTCTGACTTTATACTTGCTGCCATTTCTTCAGCAATCATGTTTGGATTTTTTCTAAATATTTTAGCTAGAGAAAATACCGGGAATGCATAGTCTCCCATTTCATATGATGGTGGGATTTCAATTTGCATTAGAATATCTTCTTTGGTCATGCTTTCTATTTTATCTGATAATATCTTGGCTATTTCTTCTTTGAAATCTATCATTATTTACCTCACTTAAATGTAACTACCGTTACTCCGTTTCCGCCTTCGTTGTAACTTGCGTCATCAAAAGATTTTATATATTTATTCTTTTTAAAGTCCGCTCTTAATTTTTCTCTTAGAACCATAGTTCCTTTTCCATGTATTATTCTAACAGATTTTAGTCCAGAAAGATAACTGTCATCTAAAAACTTATCTACTTCTACCTTTGCGTCATCGAAATTTCTACCCCTAACATCTATTTCTGTGGTTGCTGTTCTAGATTTATGTTTAATTATGTTCTTTGTAGATGATTTACTTGACTCTTCATCATCTATTCGGATTATGGCTTCTTTCTTAACTTTCATCTTCATCATTCCCGCTTGAACTAGCACATCTCCATTCGAATCTGGCAGTTCGAGAACTGTTCCCTTTGCATTTAGTGACGCAATCATTACAGTTTCTCCAGGTTTTATATTTTCTGCAGGATTTTTAACTGCTTCTATGAGTATTTTATCTTTTTTAGATGCTTTGTTTAGATTTTCTCTTATTAGATCTTGAGATTCTTGTAATCTTCTCGCTTGGTCTTTTGAAACTTCTGAAACTACATCCTTTATTTCTGAAAGGGCAAGTTCTGACTCTTCTTTTGCACGATTTATTATCTGTCTTGCTTCTCTTCTTGCTTTTTCAAGTATATCTTCCCTTTTTTCCTTCATGGATGCGAGCTCTTCTTCCAATCTTTTGTTCTGCTTTTCTAAATCTATTTTATATAACTCTGCTTCTGAACGATGCTTTTCAATTTCCCATCTGTCTTTTTCAATATTTTCTAGAACTTTTTCAAATTCAATGCTATCTTGGGACATTTGTTTCTTGGCATCTTCTATTATATCATCCCTAAGTCCTAACCTTTTTGAAATTAAAAATGCATTACTCTTGCCAGGTATTCCTATTATTAATCTATAGGTTGGTCTAAGTGTATCCACATCGAATTCCATGGAGGCATTTTGAACGCCTTCAGTGGTTAATGCATAGGTTTTAAGTTGATTGTAGTGAGTTGTAGAGATGCATCTTATCTTTCTTTCAAGCATAAAATCCATTATGGATCTTGCTAGAGCAGCTCCTTCTGTTGGATCTGTTCCCGCTCCAAGTTCATCGAAAAGAACTAGGCTTCTTTCATCAGCGTTTTCCAAAATATTTACTATATTTACCATGTGAGAGCTAAATGTTGAAAGGGATTGCTCAATGGATTGTTCATCCCCAATGTCAGAAAATATCTTGTCAAAGATTCCAACCTGAGATCCTTCTTCTGCAGGAATAAAGAGTCCGTACTGTGCCATTATATTTAATAGTCCTACTGTTTTTAAGGTTACAGTCTTACCTCCTGTGTTTGGCCCAGTTATAATAAGGGATGTGAACTCTTTTCCAAGACTTATATCTATCGGCACAACTTCATTCTTTTTAAGTAGTGGATGCCTTGCCTTGTATAGTTTTAAAGATAAATCGTTATTTATTTTCGGTTTTGTAGCCTCCATCTCAAAGGCAAGCTTTGCTTTTGCAAATATAAAGTCGAGTCTAGATAAGATATCTTGATTTCCTTTTATTTGCAGCGAATAATCTGCCACATATGCAGATAATTCCGCAAGTATCCTTTCGATTTCTTCTCTTTCTTCAATCTCTAAAGTCTTAAGCTCATTATTTAAATTTACAACGGCTATCGGTTCAATATATGCAGTTTGTCCCGTGGCACTCATATCGTGAACTAGACCCTTAATTTTATTTTTATTTTCAGATTTAACAGGAATTACATACCTTCCCTCACGCATGGTGACTATATTATCTTGTAAGTACTTGGAGCCAGAGTTCACTATTGAGTCGAGTTTCTCTCTAATCTGTTTGTTCTTAACGAAGATATTTCTTCTGATCTGTCTAAGTTTTGGACTTGCAGAATCAGAGATTTCCTCTTCAGATATTATACATTCACTTATTCTGTCTTCAATCTGTTTAGATGTAAATAATAGAGATGCCATGTCCTCGATTATTTCATGGCTTTTGCCCTCATCATCTTCTTCCTCGATATATTTTTTAAGAAGTCTTGAAACCCTTAAAAAATCTGCAACATTTAATAGACTTCTCGCTCCTAGAGTTCCTCCAAGATCTAGCCTTGCTGTCGCTTCCTTTATATCGTGTATGCCAAAAAGAGGAGGAGTGCCTTTTTTATCAATTATATCTACTGCTTCATCCGTCTCTTTAAGCCTATTATTTATCTCCGTTTCTGAAATAGATATATCTGTTGAGTCTGCTACTTCTCTTCCAAGATCAGATTCACATTTTGTTTTAAGGTTTTCTAAAATTTTATCAAATTCAAGGGTTTTTATTGCTCTTAGCTCTTTCATAATATTCCTCTATTGTAATGTCCTCTCGTTGCAACTATCTCTCTATTTTTGAAAAAATCTTTTAAGTCGTTAAAATCATTTTCTCTAAAGGCGTTAAGTACCATTTCCATAGTTTCTCTATCCTCTGTTGTCTGTACAATCCTTCTTCTATCAATAAAATTTACTAAATTTTTATTGTCATATAAAAGTGGGTGAGAATTATAAATTATTGTCCTTCTATTTTCTCTTCTAAATCCAAAATCTTCTCCCATCGAATCTCGCAAATAATGAAGTCCATTTCTTCTGCATTTTTCACAGTTGGAATTATCTTTACAATTTAGTTCAATAGAAATCGGACAGTGTTCCATCACCATTACATTTAAATAACCGTAGACTATGGATTCAAGATTTCCACTTAGTTTCTTTCTAATTTCTTTTATCTGACTTAAATTTAGTTCGTTTGAAAGACTAATACAATCAGATTGTTTTAAAAAGAATTCTCCCGAAAGTGAGTTGAAAATATTAAAAGAACTGTCCAATGTAAGTGGAATCTCTGAGTCTTTAAACATTTCAAGTTGACCTAAATTGTTAAGTAGTAGTCCTTCAGGTCTATATTTCTCAATATTTTCTTTTGCTTTTTCTAGTTCATCGTCAGTTAAAATCTGCGGCAATTTTATATATTTCTTCGTATTTTTAAAAGAATATAGAGATAATTTTTCTATATCTTTAAGTGGAATATATACAATTTCTACTCCGTCTAAATTCAGTCCATCCAAAACTTCTACATCATTTATTTCTAAAGTTAATCCAGAATCTGTAGTCTTTCTCTTTTCATATTTAAATTCGTAAGGAGTTTTTTCACTGTTCTTATATAAAAATAATTTTTCAAGATTTTTTATAGCTTCTCTTCTCGCTTCGTTTAAAACACTGACAGGTACAAAAGATTCTCCGTCAGTTGTAATATCTAAGTCTTCTTCATTTCTTAGGAAGAAGTTGGTGTCATTTATTTTTTCAAATGATTTTCTGATATTTTCAATAGATATAGGCATGTTCTTAGCTTTTTCAACTAAGTTTTCAGAAGTGTATTCTGCAGTTTTTCCAAGAGATTTTGCTATAACTTTTATCGGATTTCCAACATTTACTTCAATTTTAAATTCAATTGGCAGCTTGTAAATATTTTCAATCTCTTTATCTATATTTTCTTCCAGTTCTCTTGAGTAGGTCCTTCTGATGTCAGAGTTTTCTTCCACTTCAAAAGGAAGTTTGATTTTATTTTTGCCTATCTTTAAATCTTCATTAATGGTAAATCCTTTGAACTTACCATTCTTTAGATTAAATTCGATTCCATCTCCAGTTTTTAGTTCTCTATCCAAGATCATGGTTCCATTTTTAAAGCTTCCTACCACCACACCTCTGTTGTCCGGTCTATCATAGGACATAAGGCTTCTTCCAAAATCTTTAAATCCAAGTCCTTTTGTAAATTTTCTATTAAATAACTGTTCTACATTTTCTATATCCGATTTTTCAAGAGCATTATCTAGTTTTTTTCTATAAGCATGGACCACTTCATAGGCATACTCAGGTCTTTTCATACGACCTTCGATTTTAAAGGAATTAACCCCAGCCTTTATAAGTTCATCGATGGTATCAAAACTCATAAGATCCCTCGGTGAAAGAAAATATTTTTTATCAGAAAATACAGTCTTATCAGGATTTAAAATTTCATAAGGCTTTCTACAAGCTTGGGCGCAAGCACCTCTGTTTCCTGATCTTCCTCCTATAAGAGAACTCATGGTGCATTGTCCTGAATAGGAGATACAAAGCGCTCCGTGAATGAAGTGTTCTATATCTACTCCAAGTTTAGAAACCTTTTTAATGGTGTCCGTGCCAACTTCACGAGCCATTACCACTCTTTCAAATCCAAGTTCTTTTACATATTTAGCGCCGTAGTAATTGTTTATTGTCATTTGAGTAGATGCGTGAACTTCTAAATCCTCATACATTTTTGACAATATAAACCCTAAAGCAGGGTCTTGAACTATTACTCCATGGCACCCTGCTTTATTTAAAAAATCTATATATTCAAAAAATTCATCTAATTCGCCATCAGAAATTAAAATATTGGTGGTTACAAATATCTTAACTCCTCTCATCCTGGCAAGCTTTACAGCTTCTACTATATCTTCATCAGAAAAATTAACCGCAGAAGCCCTAGCTGAAAATCTTCTACCTCCAAGATAGATTGCATCACAACCTGCATTTATAGATGCGATAAGTGAATCCATCTTACCAGCAGGTGCCAATAACTCAATCTTCATTGGTTAAGTTCTCAATTCTTCTCGAAAGTTCGATTATTTGTTTTTGGTTTTCGTAAATGGTATCGTGTAGCTTCTTCTTGCTCTTTTCTTGGTTTTCTAAATCTTCTTTTAAAAGTTTAATATCTAATTTCTTTTGGTTTATATCAGAAATCAAGTTTTTGTTTTCTTCTTTAAGAGCATTTATTTCGTCTGCTAATTCTCTGTTTTTCTTAAACTCAGCCCTATACTTTTCAGTAGCTTCATTGTTTGATTTCTTAGATTCTTCAAGCTCTTCAATGACGCCCATAAGTTTCTTTTCATCTTTTGAGATATTTTGAACTTCATTTAAAATCTTTTTATTCTTTTCAGCTCTGTCTAAAACATTTAACGAAGCTAGAAGAACTGCTTGCATCTGATTTAATCTGTAGTTGTTTCTCTTTACCTCTTTTATATTTTTATCTAATTCGCCAGCTAAAGATCTGATATATTTTTCATCCTCGTTCCCAACGACGTAGAAATTCATATCATCAATAACTACTTTTATCTTTTTCATTTTCCGCTCCTAAGTTTACCATCAAATTGTTTTTCAATTTCTTCCACAACTTTTTCAGAGACTTTTTCTACTTCTTGGTCTGTTAAGGTTCTGTCTTCTGCTCTAAAAGTTAAGCTAAATGCAATTGACTTCTTGTCATCATCTATTCCTTCTCCAGTGTAAACATCGAATACTTTGAAATCTTCTAGAAGTTCACTTCCGTTTTCTCTAGCTACTTCTTCGAGTTGTCCTGCATCTATGTCCTTACTGATTACAAATGCGAAGTCTCTCTTCATTGCAGGGAATTTTGGAAGTGGTTTGTATACTCTATTGTCAGAAGCAAGTTCTACAATCTTGTCGAAGTTAAGCTCTCCAACTAGGCATCTATTTTTAATGCCGAAGTTTTTAAGAACTATTGGGTTTACTTCACCAAATGATCCCAAGTAGATTTCACCAGCGTATAAATCACATGCTCTACCTGGATGTAGGTATGGTACTTCTGTTCTTATAAATTTAAGATCTTCAATTGATAGACTCCAAAGAATGTTTACTATCATATCTTTTAAATCGTAGAAATCACCATGGTTATAGCTTCCAATGCAGAGTTTCAAAACTTCTTTTGGTAAGCTTCCTTCTTGTTTAATAAATGTGTTTCCAAATTCAAAACCGCTGCATACTTCGTTTGATCTTGAATAGTTTTTGTAGAGAATTTCAAGCATATTGGAGATTAATGTGGTTCTCATAACAGAGTATTCTTCTCCAAGTGGATTTAAAATCTTGATAAAGTCTAGTAGGTCTGATCCTTCTTCCAAGTTTAACTTGTCAAATACAGATGGACTTATAAAGCTGTATGACATAAATTCGCTGTACCCATATGCTTTTAAGATTTCTTTTACCTTGATTTCAAGATTTCTAAATCTAGGTCTGTCACCTTTTGTAAGTCCACCGAAAAGTGGTTTTGGTTCTATATTTTCAAATCCATAAAGCCTTGCAACTTCTTCAAATAAGTCAGCTTCGATTTCAAGGTCTCCTCTATATGAAGGTACTTTTGCAACTAGACCACCTTCTACGGTCTTAGTTTCAATCATAAGTCTATTTAAAATATTTTCAATCTCTTCGATTGTAAATTCATGACCGATTAGAGAGTTTGCCTTTTCAAGTCTGAGTTTAATCTCTCTTTCTTTCGGTTCTTCTTTAAGTGTGTCGTAGTTTCCTCCGACAATCTTTGCAGCGCCGATTTCTTCTGCAAGGGCAGCCACTCTATTCACCGCAATTTTAGGAAGTGTTATGTCTACACCTTTTTCGAACCTTGCAGATGCTTCGGTTCTAAGTCCAAGTCTCTTTGAAGTAAGTCTTATGGATCTCTTTTGGAAACTTGCACCTTCAAGTAGAACTCTCTTAGTATCTTTTGTAACTTCGGAATCGAATCCTCCCATTACTCCAGCTACTCCTAGAACTCTAGATCTATCTGTGATTACAATGTCTTCAGCAGTTAAAGCTCTTTCTTCTTCGTCAAGAGTCTTTATAATTTCGCCGTCTTTTGCATCTCTAACGATGATATTTCCATCTAGTTTATCTAAATCATATGCGTGAAGCGGTTGACCGTATTCAAGCATTACAAAATTTGTAAGGTCTACAATATTGTTTACAGGTCTAACTCCTGCAAGCATCAAGTAGTTCTTTATCCATTGTGGTGAATCTTCGATTTTTACATCGGTTAGTACCTTGGTGTAGAATCTACTACATTTTTTAGTTTCAACTACGGTTTCGCCGATGAAATCTATTATATTTTCAGTTTCATTTTTAAATTCAATCTTTGGTTCAATAAGTGGTAGATCAAATGTAGCAGCAGTCTCTCTGCTCATTCCAATAATTGAAAGACAGTCTGGTCTATTCGGAGTTATTTCAATATCTAGGACTTCGTCATTTAAATCTAGGATATCTTTTACATCTGAGCCGATCTTAGTATCAGAAGAGAAGATATAGATTCCGTCCCTAGCTTCTTTTGGAATTACTGATTGAGCATATCCTAGTTCTTCAAGAGAACAAAGCATACCGTTTGATTCTACTCCTCTAAGCTCTCCTTTTTTGATATGAACATCATTTGCAAGAGTTGAGCCATCGAGGGCAACTGGCACTACTGCACCTTCAAATACGTTTGGGGCTCCAGTTACTATTTGTAGAGTTTCGTTTCCTACATCGATTTTACAAACTACAAGTTTATCCGCATCTGGATGTTTTGTAATTTCAACTATCTTTCCCACTACCACCTTTTCTATATCTTCTGCGAAGTTATTTATAGATTCAACGTGGGATCCGGTAGATGAAAGTTTGTTTGCTATTTCTATCGGTTTTTTATTTATATTTACATAATCTTTTAGCCATTTAATTGGTAGTAACATAGTTCCTCCTAAAATTGTTTTAAAAATTTGATGTCATTGTCAAACATCAGTCTAATATCTTTTATTCCGTACTTAACCATGGCAATTCTGTCGATACCCATACCAAAGGCAAAACCTTGGTACTCTTCTGGATCGATTCCACAGTTTCTAAGCACGTTTGGATGAACCATACCACAACCTAGAAGTTCCATACTCCATCCAGTTCCGCCACATACTTCGCAGCCGTCTCCATGACAGTTTGTACAAGTTACATCCACTTCAAGGCTAGGTTCTGTAAATGGAAAATAGTGTGGTCTAAATCTAGTCTTAATATCATCTCCAAATAATTCCTTTACGAATAGGTTAAGGGTGTGAGTTAAGTTTGCTATGGAGATATTCTTGTCAACGATAAGCCCTTCCATTTGATGGAACATCGGACTATGGGTTGCATCTACTTCATCTGGTCTAAAAACTCTACCGGTACAAACCATTCTTATTGGTGCTCCATGTTCTTTCATAGCACGAATTTGTACAGGAGATGTTTGAGTTCTAAGTAATTTTTCTGCATCTAGATAGAATGTATCTGACATATCTCTAGATGGATGGTCTGCTGGAGAATTCAAAAGGTCGAAGTTATTTTCTACTGTTTCTACTTCAGGACCGTCATAAACTGTAAAGCCCATTCTAATAAATAGTGATTCTAATTCTTCAAGAGTTTGAATAAGTGGATGAGAATGACCTACATCTCTAGTTTCTTTATTTAGAGTTATGTCGATTCTCTCTTCTACTAATCTTTTTTGTAATTCAAAGTTTTCTAAATCAGTCTTCTTCTTTTCTAATTCACTTTCTATAGCTTCTCTAACTTCGTTGGCTATAGCACCAATAACAGGTCTTTCTTCTTTGGAAAGCTTGCCCATTTCTCTTAAAACAAGGGTAAGTTCTCCTTTTTTTCCTAAGTATGTTACTCTAATTTTATCCAACTCTTTTAGATCATTCGATAAATTAATTTCTTCTAATGCTTGTTTTTTTATATTTAAAAGCTTATCTTTCATGACTTCCTCCAATTTTTCTGTTAAAATAATTATAGCAAATTACCAATTTCTTTTCAATTAGGAGGGATTTATGAAAGGATATTTAGCAAGCCATTTTTTCAATGAAGGTATGTTTCTTTGGACAGAAAATCTCGCAAAGATTATTAGAGATGAAACTGGACTAGATTTATATGTTCCACAAGAAAATGGAGAGATAAATGATAAGAAAAATAATGACGATATAATAACAGACATCAAAATTTCTCAAGCCGACACCGCCAAACTTAAAGAATCAAATATTCTTATAGCTTGTCTCGATGGTCTTACCATTGACGATGGAGTTGCTGCTGAGATTATGGCACATGGAGTTATGAGAGAATTTGAAATGGAACATGGAATAGATTTTCCAAGACTAATAATAGGAATCATAACGGACATGAGATATCTTGGCACCGGCGAAAATAAATTATACAGAAATCTTATGGTTGTTGGAAAAGTTAAAGAACACGGTCATCTACTAGTAGGATATCCAAAGGACCCAGCATATTTAAAAGAGCTTGTAAAGATAATAAATGATTTTATAAAAGAAAATAATTGATGAGAAGCCTCATATGAGGCTTAATTTTTTTGAATATGCATAAAAAAAGACCCGATTAACGGGTCATGGAGGCGACAACCAGATTTGAACTGGTGATAAAGGTGTTGCAGACCTGTGCCTTACCACTTGGCTATGTCGCCATAACATAAGTTATTTTAACATAGAATTTGAAATCTGACAAGCCTCCTAATTAATTTTTAAATTACAAAATCTCCATCTTTGAAAATTTGCATTTCTGTTCCGTCTTCTTTTATTCCAACGATGCTTGTAGTAGCGTCTCCCACCATGAAATCAACGTGGATTAGTGAATCATTTACTCCAGCTTCAAGAAGTTCTTCTTCACTCATATCTTCGTTTCCTTCTAGACAGGTTGGATAAGCTGCCCCTAGTGCAAAGTGACAAGAAGCATTTTCATCAAATAGAGTTTCATAGAACAAAATATTTGTCATGGAAATTGGTGAATGGTATGGAACTAGTGCAACTTCTCCAAGTCTTCTTGCTCCTTCGTCCATATCAAGCATATCTTTTAAGATTTCATAACCTTCTTCAGCTCCGAAATCTACAACTTTTCCTTCTTCAAATTTAAACCAGAAATTGTCGATTATATTTCCGTTATAGCTTAGAGGTTTTGTAGCATAGACTATTCCATCCACTCCCATTCTATGAGGAAGTGAAAATACTTCTTCTGTTGGAATATTTGCAACAAAAGTTTCTCCGTCCTTGTTAATTTCATCTCCTCCGGTAAAAATATATCCCTTTGGAAGTTTTACATGAAGATCAGTTCCCTTTTCTGAAGTGTAGTGAAGTTCTTTTAATTTGGCTTCATTTAAAATCTTTGAATGTTTCTTCATGGTGGCTATATGTTCATCCCAGTTTGCAATCGGATCTCCACTTGAGATTCTAGAAACTTCCAATATTTTTTCCCAAAGTTTATCTACTGCATCTTCGTCATTTGGAAATACCATATCAGCCCATTTAGGAACAGATGCACCAATTACACACCAAGAATTATTATTCGCCATTATAAGATCAGAAGTTTCCTTAAATGCTTTTGATCTTGCAATCATGCTTGCATTTAATTTTTCTGGGTCAACTCCCTTTAATGAGTTCGGATCGTTTGATATTACTGATAGGAATTTATATTTATTTCCAACCCTGTACTTTTTTTTGTCGATTAAGTATTGTGGAATTTCCTTTAGACATTCGATAGGAGTTCTTTCATAACGAATTCTTCCTATTTCATCATCGCTCCACTCAACGTTTACTTTATGTGCTCCGAAATCATATGCTGCTTCAACTAGCATCTTAGCAAATTCTCTAGCAGCTATGGAAATCTCGATTACAACACTGTCGCCTTCTACAATGTTTAAACCTTTTTTCATAACTACTTCTGCGTATTTTTTTAAATTTTCCGTGTTTTTCATATTTCACCTCATAAATATTATAACATCTTGTAAAATATATTTCACTGTCTTACAATGTAGCTAGGAGGTAGATTATGACACCACATATTAGAGCAAAAGAAAATGAATTTGCAAAGACGGTCCTCATGCCTGGCGACCCTCTTCGTGCAAAATATATCGCAGAAAACTTTTTAGATAATGTTGTCCTTGTAAATGATGTTAGAAATATGCTCGGCTACACTGGAGAATATAAAGGCAAGAAGATTTCTGTAATGGGTTCTGGAATGGGAATGCCATCCATTGGTATCTATTCTTATGAGCTTATAAAATTCTACGGAGTTAAAAATATTGTAAGAGTTGGATCCTGTGGAGCAATAAATGAAGATTTAGATCTCTATGATATTATCCTTGCAAACGGAGCATCCACCAATTCTAATTTTCAATCAACTTATAAATTGAATGGAATTCATAGCGCAACCGCATCCTTTGAGCTTCTTCTTTCTGCGTATAAATCTTGCGAGAAACTTGGAGTTAAACCTCATGTTGGAAATGTTCTATCTTCAGATATTTTCTACCATGACGATCCAAACGATTGGAAAAATTGGCAAAAGATGGGAGTTCTTGCAATAGAAATGGAAGCTCATGCACTTTATTTAAATTGCAACCGTCTTGGCGCAAATGGACTTACCATTCTAACTGTTTCAGATAGCTTAGTTACTGGCGAAGAAACTACCGCTACCGAGAGAGAAAGATCCTTCAACCAAATGATTGAAGTTGCACTTAATATGGATGAAGCTTACTAAGTTTGAAATTATAATTATTATTCTTATCCTTGGACTAGGAGCATTATTCCTAACCAAGGATAATCTTTCATTGGATAATGTTCCTAAGATAGAAAGTTTAAGAAAGAATAAGGATTATAAAGATAATAAAAAAGATGAAAATGAAAGCGAAAACGAAAGTGACTTTGATGAAGGTGAAATCGAAGTCCATATAGATGGCAGAGTAAAAAATCCTGGTGTCTATAAAATAAAAAAAGGAACTAGACTTCAGGATTTAATCGATGAAGCTGGCGGTCTCTTGGACGATGCGAAGACTTCAAACCTAAATCTTGCTAGAAAGTTAAAAGACGAAGAAAAGATTACGATTAAATCCTATCTCGATAAGGATGAGGAAGATTCCAAAATAAATATCAACACCGCTTCTAAAGATATGCTCACCTCCATCCCTGGAGTTGGAAGTAAAATGGCGGACAAAATAATTAAATATAGACAGGAGCACCCATTTAATACTATTGAAGATCTTTTAAATATAACAGGCATCGGTAAGAAAAAGTTTGAAGAAATTAAACTTTATATAACTACAGATTAAGTCTTGATATTTATTCCAATATTTGTTAATATATAATTTGTCAGTTATAGGGGTATAGTTCAGTGGTAGAACACTGGTCTCCAAAACCAGGTGCCGTGGGTTCAAATCCTGCTACCCCTGCCAAGCCACCATTGGGTGGCTTTTTTTATGCTCATTTTTAATAAATGCTATCCGGAATAGCATAAAAATTTATATAAAAAAAGAGGCTTTCGCCTCTTGATTATTCGTTCATTTCATTTGCTAGTACAGATATTGCACACTCAATTCTCTTCTTTTCCATTTCGCAGAGAATTTCGTATGGTTCTTTGATGGTTCCGTTTGAATAGTAGTTGTTTGCGTGGCATCCTCCGGAACAATAGTATCTCGCCCAACATGAATAGCACTTTTCTTTTGTAAATACATTTGAACTTTTAAATTCATTTCTTAATTTTTCATTCTTAATTCCTGTCTTTACATTTCCCATTAAGAATTCTTCTTCCCCAACGAATTGGTGACATGGATAGATATCTCCTGTAGGTGTTACTGCAATATATTCTGATCCTGCTCCACATCCTACTGTTCTTTTAATTACACAAGGTCCTTGGGTTAAGTCAATCATATAGTGGAAGAATAGAAAATCTTTGTTCGTCTTTCTCACTTCTAGGTAGTACTTGCTCATCTTTTCATATTCTTCTAGAATTTTATCCAAGTGTTCTTCTCTTATTGCATAGTCTTCTTTCGGATCTGTTACTACTGGCTCAATAGAAGTCTTCATAAATCCTTGTTCGTAGAAATCTTTTAAATCTTCACCGAAATCCAAGTTTTTATTTGTAAATGTTCCTCTGATATAGTAGTCCTTGTCCCCTCTACCTTCGATTAATTTTTTAAACTTAGGCACGATTATGTCATATGATCCCTTTCCATTTATAGTTGGTCTCATATCGTCATTTATTTTTTTTCTTCCGTCGATTGAGAGAACCACGTTTGACATGTGTTCGTTTAAGAATTCATTTATTTCGTCGTTTAAAAGCATTCCATTTGTAGTTAAAGTCCATCTGAAATTCTTGCCATATTCTTTTTCTCTCTCGTCACCATATTCAACAAGTTTTTTTACAAGATTGAAATTCATAAGCGGCTCTCCACCGAAGAAGTCCACTTCTAAGTTTCTTCTATTTCCAGAATTTTCTAGTAGAAAATCTATGGCTGCCTTTCCAGTTTCTAAATCCATTAGAAGTCTTTCTCCATGGAAGTCTCCTTGGCTTGCGAAACAGTACTTGCATCTAAGGTTGCAGTCATGGGACACGTGAAGGCACATAGCTTTTATAATATTTTGCGGATTGTATACTGCCTTCATAAGTCTAGGATCTTCTGTAAAAAGCATTCCCTCTTTTTCAAGCTCTTTTATTTCATTTAGAGCTGTAACAATATCTTCTCTTTTAAATTTATCTGAATATTTCTTTATTATTTCTTCTTCAGTTAAATTCTTTACATCATCTATAATCGTATAAACTATTTCTTCTACAAGATGCACTGAACCACTAGCTATATCTAGCACTACATAGGCATCGTTTAGATAAAATTTATGAATTGTATCCATCTTTCTCCCTCATTTGTTGTTAAAAAAAGGGCTTTAAGCCCTCATTTAAAATTATACCAGTCTCGATTATATCACTTGTTAAAATTGATGTAAACGAAAAGTTAATATAAGCTGATTATCAAATTTTAATTTCAACCCATTGTCCTTTTTTAAATCTAGTGGACATAAATACATATCTAGATGCTTGATCGGATAAAACTCCTATCCATATGCCCATAAGTCCCATACTAAGTGGAATTGTAAGGACATAGGTGACAATGGTCCTTATAAATGTTACAGATATAAGTGATGCGAATAATGTATATTTTACATCTCCACCTGCACGGAGACATCCTGCATAGATTATTTGAGAAATCTGTGCCATAACTATTACGGTTACAAATCTTGAAATTAATACTCCATATTCAAGAACAGTTTCGTCTGTAAAGAATAATTTAAATATTTCCTTACTAAACACAAGTAGTATCAAAGAAAGTGTAACAGATATTCCAAAACCTATTCTTTGACAAATGTGTCCATATAGTTTTGCATCTTCTTTTCTGCCTGCACCAAGTGACGATCCTGCAAGGGCAACTGCAGCTACTTGCATACCATCTGCAAAGGCAAAACCAATTGATAGAAGTTGCATCCCTACATTGTGAGCTGCGAAGGCATCGGTACCAAGTCTTGCTGCTATAAGTGAAGTGGCAAGAAATCCTACCCTCATAGCATTCATTTCTAAAAACATATTTATTCCAAAATTTGCAATTGATTTTGCAGTTTTAAATGTAGGTTTTATTTTGTTTTTAATTATATAGTCAATTCTAACAAAAGAACTCTTCACAAATAGACTTCTTATGCTCATTATCATTGCCACAACCGTTCCTAGAACAGTTGCAATGGCAGCACCCTTTACTCCAAGGGCTGGAAAACCATAATTTCCACCGATTAAAAGATAATTAAATACAACATTTACTAAGTTAGAAACTAGATTCGTAGTAAAAGCGATTTTTGTATTTCCTGATCCTCTCTGAGCGGCGTTTATTGTCATTGAGATTATACTAAAGATTGAAAATCCCATGACAATATCCAAGTATTCTTTTGCAATTTGATGTGTGTCCGCATTACTTCCAGAGATTCTTATTATCGGGTCACTATATTTTAGGATTGCTCCCGTAATAAAAACACATAGTATTACTGATACGAAAAGAGCGGTTAATAGAGTCTCGTTGGCCGATTTCTTATTTTTTTCGCCGTACCTTCTCGCAACTATCGCTGACACAGCAACACAGATTGAAAAGAATGTGGTAAGTCCTATGAATTTTGGTTGAGTGGTAAGTCCTACTGCAGAAACTGCAGATGTACCTAATGTCGATACCATCAGTGTATCTACAAGTCCTGTAAGAGCAATGAAGAAACTTTCGAGAACGGCTGGCCAGGCAGTCTTAATCGCTCTTTTGTAGTAACTTATTTCGCTTTTTTTAACCTTCAAAAAGTCCTGTAACTTTATTTACATCAAGAGTAAATAAAATTCCAGCTCCCGGTTTTTCTATTTCCATTTCTTCTACGATGGCTTTAGTAATTGGTTCCACTTGTGACTCTAAAACAAGTGACATTACCATTTCTTTTTCCGGTTCTATAATTAAATTAAATAGCGAACTTTTTTCGTGCACTCCAGATCCTCTTCCGTGGAATATAGTTGCCCCTGTTGCTCCATTCTTCGTCGCTATATCTATGACATCTTCACCATTTCCTCTTTCAACTATGACAAATAGTGCTTTGTAATTTGAATTCATAACTTCTCCTTCTTTAAGTTCTATATGCGTTCCCTTTAACATTTCTATATCAGAAGTGTAGCAATAACCCTTGTGCTTTTCGAAAAACTTCTTTGAGATTTCATGAATCGGTTTTTCCAATCCCTTGTTAAGAATAATAAGAAGTGCTTCATTTCTCTCTTCATTAAATCCAAGACTAGTTAGGATTTTATTTTGGCTATAGGTTGTTGTAAGCATAATCGTGCCACCAGTTATCCCAATATTTTTAGCCTCTTGTAGTAACCTAGAAGCATCTCCATTTTTAATTATTGCTGTATAAAAAACATAGTTATTAAGCATCAATACCCTCCTTCTTGGATTTTAATTTAAATAATAAACCTAAAATCGAAATAGAAATTATAGGCATCATGGCAACCATGGCTATAATTCCAAAACCATCTATCAATATATCTGCTCCTTCAATCATGGATGAAGCCCCTTGAGAAAATGCTAATAAAAATGTCGCTGTCATAGGACCTGAGGCAACTCCTCCAGAGTCAAATCCAATACCTACAAAAATATTTGGAATGAAGTATGAAAGAATCATTGCAATTGAAAAACCTGGAACCAAGAACATCCAGAGTTTTATGCTACTACTTAGAATCCTAACCATGGATAGACATACTGCAAGGGCAACTCCTATGGAAAGTGCAACTACAATCATCTTCCTTGGAATACTACCAGCAGTTACATCTTCAACTTGGTGAGAAAGGATATACACTGCAGGCTCTGCAAGCACTACTACCATCCCTAGTACAAAACCTATTACCGGTAGAAGTTTATAATTATTTGCTGCGATAGAAGAACCTATCTGTCTAGCAACGGACATAAATCCCGAGTTAACACCACCCATGAAAAGAACAAGTCCTAAAAATGTATATACCAGACCTTTTAAAATTCTTCTGTATTCTCTCTTTCTTAATTTAAAGAATAATTTATTTGTTATTAAAAATAATAATGCAACTGGAACTATGGCTATTGCAGTATCTTTAGCAGCGTGTCTAAATTCTACGATATAATTTGCAAGACCTGTTGCGTGGGCAACTTCTGTGATCTCTCCACCTTCAACATGCCCTGTAAAAAGTCCAAGCATTATTACTGCAAAGATTGGTCCAGCGGAACAAATGCCAAGAAGTCCAAACGAATCCTCTGCAGATTTTTCAGAACCCTTCATCTTAGATACACCAAGTCCTATTGCAAGGATAAATGGAGTGGTCATAGCTCCCGTGGTTGCACCGGATGCATCAAAAGCTATCCCTGTGAACTCTTCCATGGTGAATATAAGAAGAATAAATATTGCTCCGTAGAGAAAAGTAAATGTCTTTGCAATTGAAATTTCTTTTAATATTCTATAAAAACCTAGAGCAAGCATAATCCCTACTCCTGAGCTGACAGAAAGAACTATTAAATTCTTTGTAAGGTCGCCATTTGTTACATTTTGAATTTGAAAACCTAAAATCATAAGATCCGGTTCTGCAACTGTTATTAAAAATCCTAAAAATAGTCCTGCAAGTACTATTAATATGAGAGTTTTAAAATTTGCTACAAAAACTCCCAAATGGTTACCTATTTCTTCTACGCCCATTTCAGCCCCGAATAAAAATATTGCCAGACCGAAAATAATTAAAACTGCTCCTATTAAAAAGCTAATTAAATCATTTGTACTTAAATCTACAATTGTAAATGAAAGTGCCAACACTATTAAGACTATGGGAATTACAGAAAAGGAAGATTCTTTTATCTTATCTTTAAACATACAACCTCCTTGAAATTCTCGTTACCTTAGACCTATTAAAAATTCTAATAGGAAGTCTTTCACCTATACCGCTATCGATATAGATTAAATTATTATTTATTTCATATAAACCCTTTTGATTCTTGGGAAATATATTTTTATCATGATCAATTATCGCACCCACAAAAGGAATTCTAATTTGACCTCCATGGGTGTGACCGCAAATTCTTAAATCATAGCCCACTATATTTTCACAGTGGATTGGGAAATGATCTGCAAATACGCTATATTTATAATCTCCTTTTACTTTTGATATATCAACATTAGAAATTAGAGTACTTTCTATTATTATATAGGAACCATCTAGAACTTCCACATTATATTTCTGCAAAAGCTCCAAAATTTCAAAATAATTTTTATTTTCCAATTCGTGATTGCCACTTACAAAGATGACTTTCTTCGAATTTTCTGAAACTACTTCTAAAAATTTAGCAAGCCTAGAAAAATTATCTGTACTTCTATTTACCAAATCTCCTGTCAGGATTACCACATCGATACTATCTTTAGATAAAATATTTTTAAGTCTCTTTAAATTTACAAAAATACTCGAATGATAGTCGCTAATTTGATAGATATTTAAACCAAGTTTAAAATCCAAATGCTCAACATAGGTAAAATTCAATTCATAAAAAAGATAAAAAATCAAAAGTAAAAATAATATTATATAGATCATACTTACCTGCCTTCGAGTAGATTTATAGTGTCTTGGTAGGTCCTATGATCCGTCATATTAAATCTTCCTAGTCCAAGTCCTGATTGACGAAGACCTTTTAGAAGATAATTTTGATGTTCTTCCGTTAAAAATGTAAATCTATAATCATTTTCTGAAAGTATAACCGCAGTTATGTCAGAATAGTATCCACCAGGATATGCAAATGCCTTAGTCTTAGAAAAAATACTTTTTAAAGAATCTTCTTCTAGAGATACATCTCTTCTAAAAGCATCCACGAAACTAAAATCATCTTCTCCTTCTAGTGGAATTGCAAAATTTCTAACCGGTTTTTCTTTTTCCAGTGCCGTTGATTGATGCATGTCGAAGCTGTGAGATCCAAACTCAAGCACATCCATCGTATCTTTAGCTTCCTCAATAGAAAAATGTGGAATAATAGGATGATTCGTCTCTTTGTAGGTGTCTTTTCCTATTGAGCTTCCAATGGGAAATACTACCGCATTAAATCCATTTTCTTTTAGAATATTATATGCAAATTCCGTATTTGATCTATAACCATCATCCATGGTTATGAGTACAGATTTTTCCGGAAGATTCTTGCCTTCTCTAATAAAATTATCTAAATCTTTTAAAGTTACAGTGCTGTATCCTGCATCTTTTATCGCCTTCATCTGAGTTTTAAAATTTTCGTAAGAAATTGTATCTCCACCATCTCCCACTTCTGCAAAATGATGGTACATAAATACAGGCAGCCTCTTCTCTGAATCTTTATCCATTTGAAGATCACTGTTGTACCTCTTCATAACATCTTTATAGGTTGCATTTGCCCCTACATGTATTCCGAAATCTTTAGGTACATAGTAGTCATTTACGTAATTTTTTTCATCACCATAGATATATGAAAGCATCATCCTTCCTACATCGTTTCTAAAGTGTGTTCTATCGTAGAAGTATCTCGCATCGTAGGATACGCTAGTCTTACAGAAATCGTAGTAATCTGTTACTTCTGAGAGTCTTTTGTAAAATTCTTCTACTTCTGCCTTGTCATAGAATTTAAAATCTTCGTGGTACATTGGAACTACTACGACTTTTAAAGCTATATTTTTTTCTTTACAAATGTCTACAATCTCTTCCATGGAATTAATAAATTCATCAATATATCCAAGGTTTGGATGATCACCAAAATCGTAGTTGAACTGATGGTAGATCTCTCTATTTTTATATTCTTCAAGATTTGAAATAGGTTCTATGTCCCTAATAGACTTGTCGTAAGAACCATCTAGTACATTGAAAACTGTATAGGATTGTTGCAAGAATTTATGCTCTCTAGATGATTTTAATTTGTCTAAACCATAGTTTGGGTTTGCCAATAGATATTTTGCATAGAACTTAACTGGATTTGTACCATCAAGCTCGTAGTGCATAGCATTATTCATGGTATCATTTCCAACATTGTAGTAACATGCAGATGTAAGACCAATCGGCATAATTATATTCTCTACATCATAGTGTTTTACAAGCCACTTAACAGTATTTACTGAGTCGAGCATATCTGCTC
Source organism: Peptoniphilus duerdenii ATCC BAA-1640 (assembly GCF_000146345.1). Lineage (GTDB taxonomy): Bacteria > Bacillota > Clostridia > Tissierellales > Peptoniphilaceae > Peptoniphilus_B > Peptoniphilus_B duerdenii. The sequence goes on from NZ_GL397071.1 coordinate 1,835,420, forward strand.
CATAGTAAAAAGTATTGTAGAAATCTTTTCCAGTGTATTTTTTTAGATCTTCACTTGGAAAAGAGCTCGCTCCAGATGCTCCTACAATAAAGCTGTCATATTTTAAATTTTTATTTTTCTTTAGATATTCGACTTTTGCGATTCTTGGATTTTGAGTCATATCGTAGGAAAACCAATCGAAATACTTGTCTTTAAATAATCCAAATGGAGAAGTATAATAGTTTAGTCCTGCGATTGCCACGAGCAAAATAAGTACAATCAAAACAAAAGTCTTTACAAATTTTTTTGAATTCATCATTCACCTAGTACTGTCTATATATAAATTCCGTGCTCACATATGAGTTTTGATAGAATACTCCAATAAATAAAAATAATACTATCACAATTATAAAAATATAATTTATAAGTTTAGATTTTCTTTCTAAGTAGGATTTAAGATCAAATCCAATTTCAGCAAGATAATCACAGATTAAAAGTAAAGTAACTCCCAAGATTATCCTTAAATAGTCATACTTAGTAAGACTAAATGATCTAAATACTTCTAAATTAATTCCATCTAAATTGAAGTTAGAAAAACTATACTTAATCATCCTAAGAGCAACTAAAAATCCAGATGCCCTTGTGAAAAATCTGCCTATACAAACTAGAATATTTGTCCTTAAAATCATAAATATCCTGTATAATTTGCCATCTTTTATACCGAGTTTCGCCTTAGTATTTATAAAAAACTCTTCTAAAATCAAACTTATGGTTATTATAGTTCCATTCCAAATACCAAAGGCAATGTACTTAAATCCTGCTCCATGCCAAATTCCAACTATAAAGTAGATTAAAAATGTGGAAACACTTAGAGACAAGAATTTTCCATACTTAGCTCCCAGATGTTTTCTTCCAAATTTATTTAATTTAAACATCGGCTTTGAAAAATTGACAGGATAAAATACATAATCTTTGAGCCAAGTTCCAAGGGTGATGTGCCACCTTCTCCAAAAGTCTGCAATGGACGTTGCAAAGAATGGTTGCTTAAAGTTAAGGGATAGTTCAACTCCAAATAATTTTGACACACCTCTAACTATATCGATTCCCCCAGAAAAATCTGTGTAAATCTGTATCCCATAAAAAAGTACAGATAAAAATACAAATGCTCCAGAATATCCTGTGTACTCAGAAAATACTGCATTAACGATTACAGAAATTCTATTTGAAATCTCTACCTTTTTAAATAAACCAAAGGCAATTAAAAGTATTCCGTCCCTTAGATTGTCATAGTCTAGCTTTGGAGTTTTAAATAAATCATCCTTCAGTAAATTCCATCTACCTATTGGACCTTGTACGATTTGCGGAAAATAGCTTACAAAAAGTGCAAATTTAAATGGATTTTTCTCCGCCTCAAATTTATTCCTATAAACATCTATTAAATATCCAGTAGCCTGAAAAATAAAAAAAGATATACCTAGCGGCTGAAGTATATTTAATAGTTTTGTATTTATTTCTTCTCTATATAGAAAATTAAGAGCTCCAAATTTATTTGAAATAAGTCCGATAATGGAATAGAAGTATGCACTGTATTTAAATACTGAAAGCATCAGAAAGTTTAAAATAAGCGCAAAAACGAGTACTCTCTTCTTTTTCTTTTCGAGTAATTCTTTTTTATTTTTTCTTATATCTCTATCTAAATTCGATAGATCTTTTATGTTCCTATTTGTCCTATCTATTAAGATTCCGCTTATGTAGACGGAGCTGGTTGTGATTATAAGATATACAATATTTATAGGTTCGTTTAAAAAATAAAATGCATAGGAAGCTACTAATAGTAACACCCATGCACACTTTCTAAATATTGTATAGTATAGACATACCAATAGTGTAACAAATACAAAGAACTGTGGTGAAACTATAGACATTAGTATTCTAATTTTTCCTTTATAAGTTCGCAGATTGAATCAACAGTTTCGAAGTTTTCTTCACTTACATCTTCTACTCCGATTTCAACGCCAAATTCTTCGTTAATTTCAAGCACCAAGTTTACAATGTCAAATGAATCCAAAATTCCATCATCAAGTAGTTTTACATCGTCACTATATTCAAAATCTGGAACTAGATCCATTAATATTTCAATAACTTTATCTTTCATATCTATCTCCTATAAATAATTGATTTTATATTTTTTTCTACAAATCCTAATGATTTATAAAAAGAAATCGCCTCTTCATTGTCTTCGTTTACAAAGAGTTCAATTCTATTATATCCTATTTTTATAGCATAACTACATAGTTTTTCAATAAGTTTCTTTCCAATTCCCTGTCTTCTATATTTTTTTAAAACAGAAATGTGATTTATGATTAATGATCTCTTAGAACCTACTTTAAATTCTATAAATCCTTTTAAATTATTTTCTTCTACTATTCCTAGAATTTCCTCGTTTTTTATGGAAATTATGAGCTCATCAGCAGTCGGAACGCAGCCATAGTACCTATCAAAACTTGAAACTATTTCATCATGCACTTCATTTAAATAACTTTCATCTAATAATTTTACCTCTTCTGAAAAACTATCTTCAAATTTTAGTTCCATTTGAGTTCTCTTTAAAGCTTCTTTAAATCCTAGAGCATTTAAAGTTCCAACGCCTTCTTCATCAAATCTTTTAAATGTATATTCCAAAACTAAATCTTCATTTAAATTTAACTCTATAGAATTATCTCTTAATAAAAATCCGTCGGCAATATAGAATCCATCTCTCTTAAGTAAAATCAAATAGTTTTCTCTATCTTCTAATAAGTATAGACTATCTAAATTTTTCTCGTAATCAGTCTTATTCTTCATTGAAGTGATGAAATATTTTAAATCGAACCTTTTATTTAAGATTTCATCTAACTCGTCAATTGCCTTTATTTTTTTCATAAATAGTTCTAAGCTCATTTCTATCTATCTTTCCATTTCTATTCTTAGGAAGTCTCTCTAAATGTACTATTTCATTTGGAAACATATACTTAGGTATTCTGTCCCTTAAAAACACAATTATATTTCTTCTTTTTATCTCTTCTCCAGAATAGAAAAACACAATCTTTTCATCATCAAAGTCGTAGATACAAGCACCTTCTTCAATTTCCTCCATAGAAGATAAAGAAGCTTCTATCTCTCCAAGTTCGATTCTACTACCCATATGTTTAATTTGGTCATCGCTTCTAGAAAGAAATACGAACTCTCCTCTTTCGTTATACTTTGCAATATCTCCAGTTCTGTAGACTATATCCCTAAAGAAATCCTGTCTTGGGTCTTGGATAAAAGCAGATTTAGTTCTATCTTCGTCCCGATAATATCCACAGGAAATCTTCGAACCTCTTACGACGATCTCGCCCTTTTCACTGCTTTCCTTTAAATCTTCATCCACCAAGAAAATTTCCATATTTGGAATTGACTTTCCAATAGGGATTATTTCATCGTCACTGAGTTTTCTGTCGACAACATAGTAGGCGCAGTCCACCGTGGTTTCAGATGGTCCATAGAGATTTACAAATTTTGCATCCACCTTGTCCATTAGATAATTTAATTTAGAAGTTTGGAAACTTTCACCTGCAAATGAAATTTTATTTACATATTTTAGATTATCTTTCTCCAAAACTTTTGAATTTACCAGAATATTTAGAGCGCTTACTGCCCAGAGAAGCACATTTACCCTATTTCCGTTTAAAAATTCAACCAAATTTATAGGAAGTGCAAAGTATTTTTGCGGAATTACTACGAGTTTTACTCCGCAAGCTCCGAATAGAAATACATCCTTCATCGCCCCATCGAAATAAAAAGGACTTTGACATCCGAGGACGTCTTTTTCATCTATTTCAAATGTCTCCTTCAAGAATTTAACAAGTTCAAGAGTTTGGCTGTGATTTATTAACACTCCTTTAGGCTCGCCAGTGCTTCCAGAAGTCCATATGAGGTAACAAGGGTCTATGTCTATATGACTCTCTCTAATCCTCTTTAATATTTCATCATCCGCGCTGAAACTCCCTCTAGTGTCTATGGTTTCAAAATCAGAAAATACACCATCTTCATTGACAGATAGATAAGCCACAGGTTTTGCTCTTTCAGTCATCATCTCAAGTCTCTTCTTTGGAGTTTTTGAATCCACAGGCATGAAAAAATTGCCAGAATACATAGCCGCATAAAATCCCACCAAAGAATATATGCTTCTATCAGATTCTACTGCCACGGCTCTATTTTTAAATCCAAGTCTTGCGATTTTCGTTCCAAGTTCTCTTGCTCTCTTTACAAACTCCCCTATGGTCATACTCTCATTTTCATCCACAAGGACTACTTTATCAGGATTTTTATTTCTATTTTCTTCAAGTAAATCTAATATCATTTCAATCTCTCTAACGCTTTTAATACATTTTTTCTAAGGCTTTCTAAGCCATCATTGTTTTCTACTACATAATCCGCGAGTTTTCTCTTTTTTTCTATGGAAATTTGAGAATCAATAATCCTTTGTGCTTCTGTCTTACTTATATTGTCCCTTTCCATAAGTCTTTTTAGTTGTATGCTAGGTTTGGAATATACAACCCATACTTCGTCATAATTTAATCCGTAAATTTTCGCTTCATCTAAAGTTTCAAAAAGAAGTGGCACATCTAAAAAATTAATTTCGCCATCCTTAATTCTTGAAAGTATGGTTTCATAAATCGTTCTATGCATAATAGTGTTTAAAATCTTAAGTTTTTCTTCATCTTTAAATACTATATTCCTTACATAGCTGCGATTTAACTTGCCACCTAGAGTCGCATCGTCTCCGAAAAATTTTCTAATTTCGCCTAGGATATCTTCTCTTTCTGCAACTTCCCTTGCAACTAAATCTGAATCTATAACACTATATCCCAAATCTCTTAAAATATTTGAGACTTGGGATTTCCCTGTTGCTATGGAACCAGTTATGCCGATTATTTTACATGGTTTCATACATACTCTTACCAGTATCTAGTGATACTTTTAATGGAACATTTAATTTAACCGCATTTTCCATTATATCCTTCATCAATTCTTCTACCACTTCAAGCTCGTCATTAACTGCATCTACCACAAGTTCGTCATGGATGGTAAGAATTAGTTTAGATTTCAAATTTCTCTTCTTAATTTCACCATACACTTTAACCATTGCAATCTTAATAATATCTGCAGCAGAACCTTGTATAGGAGTGTTAAGAGCAATTCTTTCTCCAAAGGATCTGATGTTGAAATTCTTTGCAGAAAGTTCTGGGATATATCTTCTTCTGTTGAAAATCGTCTTTACATATCCTTGCTTCTTACCAGTTTCAATTTCATAATCCATATATTCTTTAACTTTTTTAAAATTATCAAAGTATCCGTCGATATATTCTTTTGCAAGTTCTCTTGTAATTCCAAGTTGTCTTGAAAGTCCAAAGTCAGAAATTCCATATACAATTCCGAAGTTAACTGCCTTTGCTCTAGATCTTAAAAGGTCTGTAACATCTTCCTTATCCACGTGGAAAACTTCTGATGCAGTCTTGGTGTGGATATCCATTCCATGTTCAAATGCTTCCATCATCCTTGGGTCTTTTGAAAGACTCGCAAGAACCCTAAGTTCAATTTGACTGTAGTCGCAATCCACCAATGTTGAATCTTCACTTGCTAAGAATGCTCCCCTTATGAGTCTTCCCTCTTCAGATCTAATAGGAATATTTTGTAAATTTGGCTCAGTTGAACTGATCCTTCCAGTAGAAGTTCCAGTTTGATTAAATCTCGAATGAATTCTGCCAGTCTTTTCATTTATAAGGGCTTTTAACCCATCGATGTAGGTATTTTTAAGTTTTGTAAGCTTTCTATATTCCAAAATATTTTCTATAATAGGACTTTCGTCGACCAATTTTTCTAGTACGTCTTGTGCAGTTGAATATCCGGTCTTCGTCTTCTTTATCACAGTAAGTCTAAGTTTATCAAATAAAATTTCTCCCAGCTGCTTCGTAGAATTTATATTGAACTCTTCTCCAGAAATTTCAAAGATTGAGCTAGTTAGATTTTCAATTCTATCATCTAAGTTTTTACCTATATCATCAAGTACACTAACTTCAGTCTTAATGCCTGTTAGTTCCATATAGGCTAGAACTTCAAGTAGTGGAAGTTCTATTTCTCTATATAGATCAACCATCTCAAGCTCTTCTAGCTTTTCCATTTGGATTTCTTTTAATTTAAAACTTCCATTTAAAATAAATGAAAAATATTTGAATAGTTCATCTTTCTCTAAATCTGAGTAGGATTTCTTCTTTACGCCCTTTCCAAGTAGGGACTGTTCGTCTTTATATGAGCCTAAATCATACTTAGAAATAATATTTTGAAATTCAAAACTTGATGCAGTTGAATCGAGAAGATATTCTACAATCATAGAGTCATAGGTCAAATTCTTCAAATCTATTTTCTTTGAAAGTAATATTATGACATCTTCTTTTGCATCATAACCAATCTTTTCTATCTTTTCATCTTCAAATAAAGCTCTTAGATCTTCTACGATATCTTTGCTATATTCATAGAAAGAAGTCACGACTCCATCTGATAGACCGATGTAGGTTGGATCTACTCCCTCGTAGATCTTGCCATCTGTTATAAATTTAAATCCCATAAGTTTAGATTTTTTAATCTTATCAATCATCGAATTTAAATCTATAACTTCATATTTCGTAAGTTCAGTCACATCTACCTTTTCGATTTCAGGAACTTTTTCTGTGTCAAGCCTAGCTAAAAGTGTTTTGAAATCCAGTTCCGAATATAGTTTATAGAGTTCTTCGTAGTTATATTCCTCTTTCTTAAAATCATCTAGTTTATAATCTAGAGGAACTGTAGTGACAATAGTTCCAAGCTTCTTGCTCATAAATGCTTGTGCTTTGTTCTCGGTCAAGTTTTCGTTTAACTTCTTGCCGCTTACTTCATCTAAATTTTGGTATAAATTTTCTATGTTTTTATATTCTTTTATTAACTTAATTCCCGTCTTTTCTCCAACGCCAGGCACTCCAGGAATATTATCGGAAGAATCGCCCATAAGAGCCTTTAAATCTATAAATTCTTCTGGAGTAAGTCCGTATTCATCGTATAGATATTTTGGAGTCACTTCAAGAAGATCAGTGATTCCTTTTTTAGTTAAAAGCACAGTAGACTTATCGTCAACCAATTGAAAATAATCCTTGTCACCAGTTAAGAGATAACTTTCAAAATCATTCTTCGCTGCAAGTTTTGAAATCGTTCCAGCGATGTCGTCTGCTTCATATACCGGTGAATCTAGAGTCTTTATATTCATAAGTTTTAAAATATCCATGATATATGGCCACTGTTGCATAAGTTCGCTCGGAGTCTTCTTTCTAGTGCCTTTGTAATCCTTGTAAAGTTCATGTCTAAATGTACGACCTTTCTTGTCGAAGCATACAGCAACATGGGTAGGATTTATATTATCTATTGCATTTTCAACCATCATCACAAAACCATATATAGCGTTTGTATACATACCCTTTTTATTTTTTAAAAGTGGAAGTGCATAAAAAGCTCTAAAGAAAAGTGATGATCCGTCTATAATTAGTATTTTATTCATAATACACCTCTAGTATATTATAGCATAGTAGAGTTAATAGAAGAACACAGCCACCTTATTATTGCAATATATAAAAAAAAGTGTTATTATTATAAAGCAAGCCGAAATGGCGGAACTGGCAGACGCGCGAGACTCAAAATCTCGTGGTGGCAACATCGTGTGGGTTCAAGTCCCACTTTCGGCACCAAAATTTTTTGAGCATTGTAATTTCAACATTTGCAGTGCATCAAACTAAAAAAGTTGGCTACCTGTTGGCTACCCAATTCATATTTATTTAAAATATAACCGCATTAGCGGTTTTTTATTTTGCTTTTTTATTATTTTTTTATTATTTATTAATTTATTTTTAAAAATTTTACAGCCTATTTTTTACAATTCCATTAAAATAATTCCACAATTTCAAATTATCAATTGCAATTCGAATTTCAATAAATTTATTTTGTCTGTCAAAGGTTTTTGAACGGTTGGTGAAAATCCGGTGAAAACGCTAAAAATGCACAAAATATTTATAAAATTTTTTGAAGTTTTTTGTATTTTGTGATTGGAGTCACAGAATTAACAATCAATATCATTTATACTTAGTTTGAAGTTAAGAAATAAGACTTAAAAAGTCAGCAATAAATAAAATTATGGAGGTACACAAATGAGATTTTTTTCTAAAAACAATTCAAACGATATTAAAAACGAAAGAAGCTTAGACAGAGTTAACAGATCATATTTCTTTAGCACAAAGGAATTCTCTTACAACGCTTCATTAAATACAGAATACAAAAACACACTTGCAGATTCAATCTGGAGTGTTAACAGAAGAAATATTTAATTACCTTAATAAACTAATTTTGTCCATTAAAAAGATCTTGCTTAGCGCAGGATCTTTTTTATTTACAATTTTACTTACATAAAAAAAAAGAGGTCTTCACCTCTTTAATTCTTATATTATATTTAATTCTGTTCGTTTTTTAAAATTTGTTTAATCTTTGTGTGGATTAAATCTATTGCTACCGTGTTATAACCGCCTTCCAGGATTATTATATCCGCATACCTTTTTGATGGCTCAACGAATTGTATATGAGCTGGTCTTACTGTGCTCATATATTGTAGTATTACCGAGTCAAGACTCCTTCCCCTATCCTTCATATCCCTTAGAATTCTTCTTATTATTCTAACATCTGCATCTGTATCCACAAATACTTTGATATCTAGTAGATCTCTTATTTCTTTTTCAGCTAGGATTAGTATTCCTTCTAGGATTATTACATCCTTTGGTTCAACTCTTTTAGTCTCTTCTGTTCTATTGTGAATTGAAAAATCATAGACAGGTTTTTCTATTGCTTTTCCTGCTATCAAATCTTTTAACTGTGATACCAATAGTTCGTTATCAAAAGCAAATGGATGATCGTAGTTGGTCTTTACTCTCTCTTCAAATGGTAGGTTGGATTGGTCCTTGTAGTAAGAGTCCTGTTCTATTATAGTTACATCTTTTTCATCTATAAGTTTAATAAGTTCTTTGGTTATGGTACTCTTACCAGACCCAGTTCCTCCTGCAATTCCAATTATAACTGGTTTTTTCATGACTGAGATTTTCTCCTTATCATATATTTTTCTTCTACAGGTTCTATCGTTTTAAATTTATATATTTGTAGAGCCTTGTTGGCAACGTCTATGACATTGTCATCTTCGTCATACATTTCTTCTATTGTTTGAGTAAAATGTTTCCTTCCAGGTCCGAAAATTTCTACTTCTTCTCCAGGAAATATTCTATTTTTTTGTACTACCGTTGCGATTTTAGTATCTTCATCGTAATCAGTTACCACACCCACATAGTCATATCCGCGAATATATGAATTATCTGTGTAGACTTGTGAATCTTCCTTAGCCTTTCCGTAGAAAAATCCTGTAGTCCAATCTCTGTGGCTGACCTTTTTTAATTCTTCTTCATAGTATGGGTCAAATTTATAATTTTTCGGATCGCTATAATATTCATCTATCGCCATTCTATAAGATCTTATGGTTGTTGCTAAATAGTAATCGCTCTTTACTCTTCCTTCTATCTTGAGGGATGCAATTCCCGCTTCGATAAGTTCGTCCAAGTGGGCTATCATGTTAAGATCCTTGGAGTTCATGATAAATGTACCTTCATCATGTTCTTCTATTGGGAAATATTCTCCTGGTCTCTTCTCTTCAACAAGATAGTATTTGTACCTACAAGGTTGAGCGCAGTCTCCCATATTAGCATCTCTTCCTGTCATATAGTTTGAAAGTAGACATCTTCCGGAATAGGACATACACATTGCTCCATGGCAAAATGTTTCGATTTCTATCCCTTCAGTGTTCTTTACAATCTCTCTTATCTCTTCTAGAGAAAGTTCTCTTGCAAGGACTACTCTTTTAGCGCCTTGTGCCTTCCAGAAATTAACAGTCTGACTATTTGTCACAGATCCTTGAGTAGATATGTGTATATCTAGCTTAGGTGCAGCAGACTTAACTAGAGAAAACATCCCTGGATCGGAAATTATAACCGCATCCACTCCAGCATCTTCTAGTTCCTTCGCATACTCTTCAATGCCTATTATATCATTATTGTGAGGTACAATATTTAGAGTTACATGGACATGAGCGCCCCTTTCGTGGGCGTATTCCACTCCCTCTCTTATCTCTTCTATAGAGAAATTCTTAGATGCCTTCCTAAGTCCAAAGGAGCTCCCTCCTAGGTAAACCGCATCGGCACCATAATCTATTGCGGTTTTTAATTTATTTAAATCCCCTGCTGGGGCTAAAAGTTCAATCTTCTTCAAATTTCCTCCTTATTAGTAGAGCTCCATCTCCAATAGGAACAATACTAGAGTAAAACCTTTCATCATCTTTTATATCTTTCAAAAATTTTCTAAGTCTTTTAACTATGGTTATCTTTCTTCTCTTTACCAAATCCTGATTTGCAATCATTCCTCTGAAAAGTACATTGTCACAGACGATTATTCCATCTCTATTTAAAAGTTTTATCGCTTCATCAAAATACTTTTCATACTGTCCTTTAGCAGCATCTATGAAAATAAAATCGTATCTTTCTTTGCACTCTAAGAGATACTCATAGGCATCAGAATGGACAATATCTATTTTATTTTCTAGTCCAGATTTCTTTATATTTTCACTTGCGATTTTTACCATATCCTCGTTTATTTCAACTGTTACTAGATTTTCTACAAAGTCACTCATAGAAAAAGATATGGCTGAATAACCAATAGCAGTTCCAAGTTCCAAAATTTTCTTAGGTTTTGTAGTATTTATAAGAAAATTATAAAACTCTTCGCACTCTTCTTCAATTATTGGAACATGGTTTTTATCTGCGTAATCTCTAAGCTCAGCTAAAAGATCTGATTTAGTTTTATAAAGACTTCTTAGATAGTCTTCTATATATTCGTAGCTAACTTTGCTCATAAATTTAGGGACAAAAATGTCCCTCCTCAAATTTCCATTATAATAGGTAAGATCATCGGATTTCTCTTGGTTCTATGATACAAGAATCCTCTTAAATCTTCCCTTATATTTGTCTTAAGTGTTGACCAGTCTGAAATAGATTTTCTGTCGCATTTGTCTAGAGTCTTCTTAACCATATCTCTAGCTTCGTCCATTAAATCTACAGACTCTCTCACATACACAAATCCTCTAGATATAATATCTGGACCACTTACAACTTTTCCTTCTTGTTTAGAAATAGTAATTACTACTACTATAAGTCCATCTTCTGAAAGATGTTTTCTATCACGTAGAACGATATTTCCAACATCGCCGATTCCAAGTCCATCTACCAATGTATTTCCAGAAGGTACACTTCCAGTAATAGCAGCAGATTTCTTGTTAAATTCAAGTACATCTCCATTTTCAAGGATAAATATATCCGAAGGATCAGTACCCATTTGCGTTGCAAGTTCAGCGTGTTTTAAAAGATGTCTAACTTCACCGTGAGCTGGCACAAAGTACTTAGGCTTAATAAGTGAAAGCATCATCTTTAACTCCTCTTGACAAGCGTGACCACTTACGTGAATTTCAGAAAGTGCTTCATAGATAACCTTAGATCCAGTTTCCATTAGCTTATTAATTACCTTAGCAACAGAATTTTCATTACCTGGAATAGGTGTTGCAGATAAGATGATAACATCTTCTGCAGTTGCTTGAATCTTTCTATGTTCACCAAAGGCAATTCTCGTTAGAGCACTCATAGGTTCTCCTTGAGATCCCGTTGTGATAACCACTGTCTCCTCTGGCTTATATTTCTTCATTTGGTTAATATCTATAATTGTGTTTTTCTTTACATCTACATATCCAAGTCTTCTTGCAGTGTCCATCATAGTTTCCATAGATCTTCCAGAAAGTACAACTTTTCTACCAAATTTTTCGGCAGAGTTTATAATCTGTTGAACCCTGTGGACATTGGATGCAAATGTAGCTATGATGATTCTGTTATTCATACAGCTTTGGAAAATTCTGTTAAATGTCTCTCCAACATTAGATTCACTCATGGTGTATCCCTTACGAAGGACGTTTGTAGATTCTCCAACCATAGCAAGCACACCTTCTTTTCCTATTTCACCAAGACGAGTAAGGTCAATTGGTTCTCCAGAAATAGGTGTGAAGTCAACTTTGAAGTCTCCAGTTACAAATACATTCCCTATTGGACTCTTTATATAAATGGATGATGAATCAGGAATAGAGTGGTTAACCCTTACCCATTCAACTTCAAATTTGCCAAGTTTGATTCTATCCCCTTGGTTTACAACCTTTAAGCAAGATAGTGGTATTCTGTGTTCTTTTAATTTGTTTTCTAATAAACCCATGGTAAGAGGTGTTCCATAGATTGGAATATCAAGCTCTTTCAATAGGTATGGAACAGCTCCTATGTGGTCTTCGTGACCATGAGTTAAAACTAGTCCCTTTATTTTATTTTTGTTGTTTATTAAATATGTGAAATCTGGAATTACTATATCTATTCCAAGCATTTCATCTTCTGGAAAGGTAAGCCCGCAGTCAACGATAATAATTGAATCTCTGTATTCGACTACAGTCATATTCTTTCCTATTTCATGCAGACCTCCTAATGGTATTATTTTTAATTTGTTGTTATTTTGCATTGATTTTATTCTCCTGTAATTTTTCATAGCAATCTTTGCAATAACCCGTGAATTTCAATTGATGGTCTACTATTTTAAATCTTTCGTTTTTTTCTACTTCATTTTCAAGTTCATCAAGAAGGTCAATCTTAACCTCTTGAACCTTGCCACATTTTAGGCAGATTAAATGGTGGTGAGTATGCTCTTTGTCATTTAATTTAATCTCATACCTGGTAACATTGTCGCCGAAATTAATTTGGTTAATAAGTCCAATTTCATAGAAAAGTTGAACAGTTCTATAAACAGTTGCAATTCCAATGCTACTGTCTATCTTTGAAACATCGTGAAACACCTCTTCGGTCGTTAGATGTTTTTCTTTGTTATGGATAAACGAATTGTAAACGAGTACCCTTTGATTGGTGAACTTATAACCGTTTTCTTTTAATTTTTTCTTTACGTATTCAGTGTTTAAATCCATTTTCATTTCCCTTCTCCGTTAGTTCTTCGTAAGCTTCGATAGCTTCTTTTAGCTCAGCATCCCCGATACCTTCTAGATACTCTCCGTCCTTATCCTCTTTGATTCTTAAAATATAGGTGGACTGACCATCCAAAGATTCAAGTACTGCATAAGCCTTATTGTCGATTTCAAATTTACCAACTATTTCGAACTCAACTTCATTTCCATTTTCATCAAAAAATTTTTCAGTCATTATCGTTATTCATCCTATCTATATAAGTCTGCAAAATAATAGATGCAGCTAATTGATCGATATACTTCTTTCTATTTTCTCGTCTGACATTTGACTGAATCAGAGTTCTTTCCGCCTCAATAGAAGTAAACCTCTCGTCTTGAAATATCACTTCAACTCCAAATTTTGGAGTGAGTTTTCTTGCAAATTTCCTTATTCTTTTGCTCATAACCGTATCGCTACCATCCATATTTATAGGCACACCAACCACAACCGTTCCAATATTATAGTCATTTAAAATACCTTCGATCTCTTCATAGGCTTTGTCGTTGGATGTTCTCCTTATGGTAACGAGGTTACTTGCAATAGTACATGTTGTGTCGCTAATAGAAACACCGATGTACTTGTCCCCTACATCAAGTCCCAAAAATCTATTCATAATTATAAAATATAGATGTGAAGATCACATCTATTTCAAATAGCTATTTAGAAGTTCTTCAAGAAGTTCGTCTCTTTCAACCTCTTGTATGGTAGCCCTAGCATTGTTGTGGCCTGTAATATATGTTGGATCTCCAGAAAGAATATATCCAATGATTTGATCAGTAGGATTATATCCCTTATCTTTAAGAGCATCATATACAGTTTTTAAAATGCTTTTAATTCTTTCAGTTTCTAAATCTTGCTTTTGAAAGACTTGAGTTTCGTGATTCTTATTCATAATCTTCCTCCATAACCCATTATACCACATTTTGAGATAATTTACACAATATTGATAATACTTTCATTTAAAAATTTAAAAAAGATATAAGTTTATTTTAAATTCATCTTATAAAAATATCTTTTTATTATTTTACTCTTTCAAAAGATATTTAAAGAAATTTTATATGTAAAAAAGGGACTATTTCTAGTCCCTTAATTTTTATATTATTCTTCTACTGGATGGTAGTTTGAATGCATACGAACGTAGCTTTCGTATCTATCTTTTGCATCTTGTTCTGCTCTTTCGTAAAGAACTTCTGCTCTTTCAGGGAATTTCTTCTTAAGTGAAGTGTATCTTACTTCTCCGTCTAGGAATTCTCTGTAAGGTCTTGTTGGTTCTTTAGAGTCTAGAGTGAATGGATTCTTACCTTCAGCTTTTAGTAGTGGATTGTATCTATATAGGTGCCAGTAACCAGTTTCTACTGCTTTCTTTTCTTCTTCTATAGATACGCCCATTCCTTTTCTGATTCCGTGGTTGATACATGGTGCGTATGCGATGATTAGTGATGGTCCTTTGTAAGCTTCTGCTTCTCTTATTGCTTTAAGTGCGTGGTTCTTGTCTGCTCCTATTGCAATTTGTGCTACGTAGATATATCCATAAGTTGTAGCCATTAGTCCTAGGTCTTTCTTCTTGATTTCTTTACCTGCTGCTGCGAATTGTGCTACTGCTGCTGTAGGTGTTGATTTAGAAGATTGTCCACCAGTGTTTGAGTAAACTTCTGTATCTACTACCATTACATTTATGTCTTCTCCAGAAGCTAGTACATGGTCAAGTCCACCGTATCCGATGTCGTATGCCCATCCGTCTCCACCGAAGATCCATTGTGATTTCTTAATTAAGAATCTTTCCATTTCTCTTAGGTCTTCAACGATTTCTTCTGCTTCTCCTGTGAATGATTTTTCAAGAACTTTTAAAACTTTAGCTGCTGCAGCTTTTGAAGTTTTGTATTCGTCCATTCCTTCAATCCATTCTTTGAAGACTTCATTTGCTTCTGTATCTACTCCAAGTTCAATGAATTTTTCCATTAGAACTTTTATTCTATCTCTTGATTGTGTTTGAGATACTGCCATACCATATCCGTATTCAGCGTTGTCTTCGAATAGAGAGTTAGCCCATGATGGTCCTCTTCCGCAAGAGTCTGTGCAATATGGCATAGATGGTGCTGATCCACCCCAGATTGAAGTACATCCTGTTGCATTTGCGATGCTCATTCTGTCTCCAAATAGTTGAGTGATTAGCTTGATATATGGTGTTTCTCCACATCCTGCGCATGCTCCAGAGAATTCTAGATGTGGTGCGAAGAATTGTGAGTTTTTAACGTTGTTTGGTTCGAAAACTTCTTGTTTTGAAGTAACTGTTGTTGCGAAGTCCCAGTTAGCTGCTTGTGCTTCCAAATCTTCTTCAAATGGAATCATTACAAGTGCTTTTTCTTTTGCTGGACATACTTGAGCACAGTTACCGCATCCTGTACAGTCTAGTGGAGAGATTTGAATTCTGTATTCGAAATCTGATGCTCCCTTACCGATTCCCTTCTTAGTTTCGAATGTTTCTGGTGCATTCTTCTTTTCTTCTTCGTCTAGTAGGAATGGTCTAATAACTGCGTGTGGACAAACGAATGAACATTGGTTACATTGGATACAGTTTTCAATCTTCCAATGAGGAATGTCTACTGCGATACCACGTTTTTCGAATTTAGAAGTTCCTGCTGGGAATGTACCATCTTCCATTCCAACGAATGCAGATACAGGAAGTAGGTTACCTTCTTGTCTACTCATAGGAATTAGGATGTTGTTGATAAATTCGCCTGCGCCTTCGATTCTGTGTGCGCCTTCAGCTTCTGCAGATTTCCAAGATTCTGGAACATTTACAGCGTGTAGTGCTTCTACACCTTGATCTACTGCTTTGTAGTTCATGTTTACAATTTCGTCGCCCTTAGCGCCGTAATCTTTAACGATAGCTTCTTTTAGAAGTTTTGTAGCTTGTTCCATTGGAAGTACTTCTGAAAGTTTGAAGAATGCTGATTGCATAACCATGTTGGTTCTTCCGCCTAGTCCAATTTCTGCTGCTATCTTAGTTGCGTTTATTGTGTAGAATTTGATGTCGTTTTCTGCAATATATTTCTTAAGTGATCCTGGTAGGTGAGTTTCTAGTTCTTCATCTGACCAAGTTGTGTTCATTAGGAATGTTCCACCACGTTTTAATCCACGAAGTAAGTTGTATTGGTAAACGTAGGATTGTTTTGAACATGAAATGAAGTCCATTTCACTTAATAGGTATGTTGAAGTGATTCTGTTAGTACCGAATCTTAAGTGTGACATAGTAACCCCACCTGACTTCTTAGAGTCATAGTCGAAGTAACCTTGTGCATACATGTCAGTGTTATCACCGATGATCTTGATTGCAGATTTGTTTGCACCAACAGTTCCGTCAGATCCGAATCCCCAGAATTTACATCTGATAGTTCCAGCTGGTTCTGTTGAGATAACTTCGTCGATAGGTAGTGATAGATGAGTTACGTCATCATCGATACCGATTGTGAAGTTGTGTCTTGGTTTTTCTGCGTCAAGGTGTTTGTAAACTGCTAGGATTTGTGATGGGTTGGTGTCTTTTGAACCAAGTCCGTATCTTCCTCCGCAGATTTCTGGTTTGTTTGCTTCGTCGTAGTAAATATCTCTAACGTCTAGGTAAAGTGGTTCTCCAATAGATCCTTTTTCTTTTGTTCTGTCTAGAACTGCAATCTTCTTAACAGTCTTAGGCATTGCATTTAAGAAATGTTCTTTAGAGAATGGTCTGTAAAGATGAACTTTTAGTAGACCAACTTTTTCGCCTTTGTCCATTAGGTAATCTACAACTTCTTCTATACATTCAGTAACTGAACCCATAGCAACGATTACTTTTTCAGCATCTTCTGCGCCGTAGTAGTTAAATAGTCCGTATTTTCTACCGGTTAGTTCTGAAATTTTTTCTAAGTAATTTTCAGTAATTCCAACTACATCGTTGTAGTATTTGTTTGAAGCTTCTACTTCTTGGAAGTAAATATCAGGGTTTTGAGCAGTACCACGAACTTGTGGGCTTGTTGGGTTAAGAGCTCTATCTCTGAATTCTTTGATAGCTTTTTTGTCTACTAATTTCTTAAGATCATCATAGTCAAGTACTTCGATTTTTTGAATTTCGTGAGAAGTTCTAAATCCATCGAAGAAGTGACAGAATGGAACTCTAGATTTGATTGCTGCTAAGTGAGCAACTCCACCTAAATCCATAGCTTCTTGAACTGATCCAGATGCAAGTAGTGCAAATCCTGATGCTCTAGCTGCCATAACGTCTTGGTGGTCACCGAAGATTGATAGTGCGTGTGAAGCAAGAGCTCTTGCTGCTACGTGGAATACTCCTGGTAGAAGTTCCCCTGCGATCTTGTACATATTTGGAAGCATTAGAAGTAGACCTTGTGAAGCAGTGTAAGTAGATGTAAGTGATCCTGCTTGAAGTGCTCCGTGAACAGCTCCTGCTGCTCCACCTTCTGATTGAAGTTCTTTAACTAAAACTTCTTGACCAAATATATTCTTTCTTCCTTGAGCTGCCCATGCATCAATATGTTCAGCCATTGGTGAAGATGGTGTAATCGGATAGATACATGAAACATCAGAAAACGCATAAGCTACGTGAGCTGCTGCTTCGTTTCCATCCATAGTTTTGAAATGTTTAACCATTTAAACCTCCTAAATTTAATACCTGTTACTAGATAATAGTTTTACATAAAACGACCATTGTCATTTCAGATATAACTATTATATAACTAAAATAAATGTTAAACTGTGATATTTATCACATGAATTGATAATCAGCTTATCAATCTCACATTGTTACCTATTATTCTATCACAAAAATTTAACTTTAACAGTATTATTAATTTTTTATGATATATAGGTTCTATTAAAAATATTAATCCTTTATAAATTTACTTAATCTTTTTCTATTAAATTAATTATATTTAAATTTTAATAAAAAAATAGACCCGAAGGTCTAAGTTTATTTTTGTAGTACAGCCTGCACTGCCATTCTATCGTCTATATCTGAACAAGTTGACAGAGTTAGAAGTCTTTCTCCAAATTTTGGAAGTTCTCTTTTTATAATATTCTTCTTTTCTATTCGAGATAATAACTCTTTCCACTCATTCTCATCATAGCTAGGTGATCTATAATTTTCATAGGCATCCGCATCATATACGGCAAAAATTTTGTAGGTAAATCTTCCGTTTAAAGTATCTACGATTATATAAGGATTATCCTCCACATATGAAGGGTCTCTATATTTATTCAAAGAGTTAAAAACATGACCAGATCTGACATTATGTCCATAGAGAATAGTATTTTGATCAGAGAAGTCATTTGAATTTCTCGCATCCATAAATACAGCACCGAAAGGATGATAAGCTCCAGTGTAATCATGGTCAAGGTAGAATGAATTGTCATTCCCTTTAACAATAGGAAAATCTAAATCCAAATTTTTTATATAAATCCTTCCAATGACATCCGGATAAGATTTGTGAAGTGACTCAACAAACTCTCTACCTGCCTTTATCTCTTTATCTAAAGCATCATCAGAATTTTCAGAAATACTATTAGTAATTTCTTCCAACCTTGAAGAATAATCCACCTTTAAATTGTTATAAGACTGGTTATCCATTCGATAATTATAGATTTTGTAACCAGACCAAGCTATGATTATAACAAGGAGGAACTGAATTATACTTATTAACTTTTTATTCAATTTAGCCCTCCTCTTTTTTTATTATTCTTCGTCTTCTTTTTTCTTTCTTTGTAAAAATGCTAGCGCTGAAGCAGCAAGACCAGCAATGCCTACATATCCATCGATTCCTGCATCGTAAGTCTTAGGTGCTTTTGAATAATCGTTTATATTTGTATTTGATTTAGCTTTTTTACCTTTTATAGTTTCAGAATATTTGTTTTTAGAAACATAATATTCTCCAAGTTCTTCTGGTGATTTTTCAGTTTTACTAGTTTGTTCAAGTTTATCTGAAGTTTCTCCACTTGGATTACTTTTAGCTTCACTAGATTTTTCTTGTTCAGATTCTTTATCTGATTTATCTTGTTCAGCCTTTCCTGTTTCTTTATTTTCAGAATTTGAAGAATTGTTGTCTTTTTTATTAGATTTGTTATCGTCGGATTGTTCTCCTGGATTTACATTTTCATTAGGTTTGTTATGATTTTCTTCTCCAAGATTTTCTTCATTTGGTTTTCCTGGTTTGTTATCTTCTGATTTTTCTGGTTCAACGGGAACTGGGCACATATTTTCAGTTGGCTTTGTCCCTACTCTTACAATCTTATTAACTGGAGCTTGCTTACTTGTCTCATCTTCCACACTTACAAATTTTCCAAGTTCTTTATCAAAGTAGGTTTTTACCGTTACGCTACCATTTTCGCCTGGTTTAGTTGGATCCTCTACAACAGTTCCAGCATCAATAGTATTGTCATAAACATATTCTGTGTTAAATGGAATTTCTACTATCTTTTCTACTGGTTTCGTACCGATCTTTACAATTTCTTTAACTGGTTCTTTTGTTCTCTCTTCTTTAGAGTACTCTTTATCAGCTAATACTCCATTTGTGTATTTTTGTGTAACAGTTTCCTTGGATTCTCCATTTACACCTTTTTGAGCGAGTTTTTGAGTTCCTGCATCCATTGTGTCATCATAATGAATTTCTCTTTCAAACGGAATTGTCTTTTCTATTGTGTGAGTAAATTCTCCAGTAAAATCTTTTGTACCAACAATAATTTTTTGTTTTGCTGGGGTTACAACAACTTTTTCTTCTGTACTAACTTTACCAGTTTCTGGATCATATTTATTGACAATCTTTCTTTCAACCTTACCAGGAGTTAATTCTCCCTTATTTACAGTTCCTTTATATAAAGTATTATCTTCAACATATTCTACATCAACTTTTACATCATCATTATAGTTTTCGTTGTTTGTCTCAACCTTTGTACCTACAACTATGACTTCGTTAATAGGAGCTTTGTATTTGTCTGTTACTTCTCTTGTATTTAAGTCCCCGTCAAACTTACCATTAATAAGATTCCTGTAATACTCAGTTGTCTTGCTGCCTGCTTGTCCAGGAGTTTCTACACGAGTTGTTCCAGCTACCATAGTATCATCATATTTTATTTCTACCTTATATGGTATTTCTTCTGTAATTTCCTTAGAGATGTGTTCTGTTACAGTCTTTGTACCAACTTTAATAATACGATTTACAGGTTGTGTTTCACTTACAACTTCTTCTTTTATTTCACCTGGGACACCATTTTCGAATTTTTGAGTATATTTAACTGTCTTAGATCCCCTTACACCTTTTTGAACTTCTTTTGTTTCTCCTACTGGTAAATTTTGATCTTCTTCAACTATTGTTATATATTTTGTTTCTTCTGTCACTTCATGACTTGACTCACCAGTGAATTTTTGATCTCCAACCCTTATTATAGCCTTAACAGGGTCAGTTTTATAGACTTCTGGTTCTCCTACAACTTGTGAATTTTCAATTTTATAAGTTGTAGTTTTACTGCCAGCTTTACCTTCTTTGTCAACTACCTTTTCCCCTGGTTTTAATGTAGGGTCAAATTTAATTTCATATTCAAAAGGAATTTCTTCTTCGTGAACTATTGTACTTTCGGTCTTAGTGCCGATTAGCATCTTTTTGTTTTTCGCTTCTTTAGTTATTTCTTTAGTTGTAGTTATTTCTCCAGTTTCAGGATTCCTGCTTGTAGTAATTGTTACTTCGCCATCTTCACCTTGTTCTTTTAACTGCATTGTGCCTTTTTCCAAAGAATCGCTAGTTTCATAATCAGTATCAGCTGGTATTGTTACAGTAGTTACTGCTGGTTTTGTACCAATTCTAATTTCTGCATCAACTTTCTCAGTTATTGTTTTAGTTTCAACAGCTTCCTTGTCTTTTACAAAATTACCGTTTTCGTCAATGATTCCTTTTTCACCGTTAATTACTACTTGTTTGAAAGTGGTTTCAGTTTCCCCAACTCGACCTTCAGTTTTTACAACCTTACCTATTTCTAGGGTGTCATCGTAAATTACTTTGGTTTCAAAAGGTATTTTACTATTGAAAGTTTTAGATACTTCTTGTTGATACTTAGGTCTGGCGATAAATTGCGCCTTTACAATTTCTTCTTTCTCTTCGCCGGTTTTTTCATCCTTGTAATTTACCTTGACATTGACATAGAGGTTTTCTCCGCCCTTAATGTCGGCATCTTCAGGGACTACTGCTGTTACCACACCGGTTTTGGGATCTACTTTAATATCTGTCCATTCGTTACCTGCACTATCTTTGTATTTACTACCATCTTCTGGCATTACTAATTCATAAGATTCTGGTTGATTTTTCTTGGTTGCTGCCTCATCATTTGGTAGCTCTGGTGTTTGAGTTACAGTATCTCCCTTATAACCAATCTCTGCATGATATTCTGGGCGGTTATTATCAGATTCTTGTACGACAAAGTGGAACCAGTGAACATCTGTTGAACCGTTGGTGTAGGTGTATTCTACTGGTATTGCAACAAAGTCTCCTGCCTTGGCAGATTTTGGTGGAGTAACAGTAAATCTAGAAATGTCATTAGGATTAACATCTACCTTCCACTTATCCTTCTCTTCCTTGCCTTCATTTTCTCTATTGACAAAGTCTAATTTTATAATACCTGCAGCTTCTCCTCTATCTTCAGCTGCATTCATTTCTACATCTGACTTGTCTTCTTCTCTTGGGTTTGTTGGCTGTTGAATGTCAACTACAAATTTTTTGCCAGGTACCACATTAGAATATGTGTGCTCTGATGTAACATCTCCATTTTGATCAACGAATCTTTGGTCGTAGTAACGAGTGTCATCAAGGTTTAGCTTGAAGTTCCCGATTAGGTTGTAGTGGTCGTAGCGGTCGATGCCTTGCTTATCAATTTTGACATCTTCCCCCTTGTGGTTGATGATGTCAGACCCTGCCCCTGTTTCTACATAGGTTCCTGTTTCGCCATAATCATCCGGTGTTTCAGCAATAGCTTTAAATTCTTCTAAAGTTCTTGGACGAGCAAAGAATTTAACATCTAGGTTTTGAAGGGCTTTGTAGTCTGGACTATTAAAAATAGATTTCTTATCTACGATATATTTGCCATTTTCATCCTTCTTGAGAGCACCCTTAGGCATTTGGATGTGGATATTGCCGTCATCGCCGATATAGGCACTTGCTCCTGGAACAATCGCTCCTGTAATAGGGTTATAGACTTGACCTACTAGTCTATCCTTGGCGTTTGCGTCAATATTGTCTACCTTAACACCCGTGTCAATGTCTTGGCCTTGGACAAATACCTTTTTATTGTATTCGCCGCTTAGCTTCATAAGCTCTAGCTTATCATTTTCATTTGGCCATGGATTGACCTTGTAGCCTAAAGCGAAGTTATCTCCAAAAAACTTAACTCTTGGGTTATCTTGAGTGTAATTGTCTTTCATACCGAAAGATGTGGAGGAGTTATCCTTGTTGTTAATATGCCTTAAGGTTTCTTCACTTGCTTCATAGTTCAAGTTCCTTTGCTTTCCAGAAGCGGTTATTTCTCCTTTTTCATCTGGCGTAAATGTTACATCAGGGGATTCAGGAGTTAATTTATCTCTCTGATCCATCATAGTTTTTTCGCCTAATTCTGCTGGTACAAGTCCAGAATCTGTAACATAAACCTTAGTATAGGTTCTTTGACCGGTCTTCTTGTCGATGGTGATTTGATAACCATATTCAGTCTTACTTGGCGATTCTGCTGATGGGTTTTTAAAGTCAACTTTAAATCCGTCTTTTATCTGCTTCTCATCAGTATTATTGAGTTCCTGATTTACATTTCCCGGTTGTAAATCCGTTTCCTTATAACGTTCAGATTCATTGTAGTCTTGGATTTTCTTTTCATCTTCACCATAATTTGGATCATCTGCTTTTTGAAGATTTTTATCTTCTTTATTTTGCTCTCCAACTTCTCCTGTCTTTTGAGCTTCTTCTTTCTTCTCTTCAGATATTTCTAATTTTTCTTCTTTTTCTTCTTTATTTTCTTTATTTTCTAAATTTTCTGTTTGAGGTTCTTTTGAAACTGATTTTTCATCTACTGTTCTATCCTCATTTTTTACCATTTCTCTATGGTCTTCAGTAGATTTATCTTCATTTAGAACACTTACAATTTCTTTATCATTTTCTTTTGAATTTTTATTTATAGATTCATTTTCTTCTACTATATTTGCAGAAGATCTACTTGTGCTTGTAGCTTCTAATCCTTCTTGGTTAGAAACTGCTTCTACTTTTTGTATAGCATATTCTTCATCTTTTTTGTCATCTCTCCGAGACAAAACCTCTCCTACTATTTCAGTTCTTGGTGCACTAGTTGCTCCAACACTTACTTCTTTTGCGTAACCCACTCCAGGTATTAGCACTATTGCTCCTAAGAACACAGGTACTAAACCTACACTTAGTTTACGCATGCCGTATTTTGGTTTTGTATTTGCAGATTTTTCTTTTTTCTTATTCACAACGTCTTTTAATCTTTCCATTTTCTCATCCTTTCTTTTCATCATGTCAATAAATTTTAAAATTTGAAATCTTAAAATTTTGCGTGCAATGTTTAATTGTTACCCGACATTTTAAAGAAATTAACATAAATTTTCGAAAAACGCTAACTGTTTAACTTAAAGATGGGGTTTTTTCAAGGATTTTTACCTATAAAAATTTTTTTAAAAAATATTTTGTCATTTCATAAACGTTTCATAATTTACCTATAGAATTGATGTATAAGCTATTGGGAAATAGATTTTATCCCGACAGATTACTTTTAAATTTTAGGAGGAAATATGAAAAAGAATTTACTTAAAACATTATCTCTTGTACTTACTATCTGTTTAAGTTTAAGTACAGTTGGTTGCCAAAAGAAAGATGGCAATGCAAAAAATAACAAAGAAGTCAAAACTAACGAATCTGGTATGTCTTTTGAAGCTAATCAAAAAGACAATAACGAAACTTTCAAGCCTGCTGACTACTGTCTACAACCTAAGGACGAATACACCTACGAATTTCTAGGTCTTAAGTTCAAGTTAAACGACAAGATTCTAGAAGGTATGAAGAACAAAGATGTTGCGATGCTAGATGACCAAAGTCCTATTGACCAAGATTTAAAGTATGCCATGTTAACTTTTAGTTCTCTTACTGAAGAACAAAAGAACGCAGAAATAAATAAGATGGGTGAAGGTTATGTTGAATGGCAAAACAGCCTTGAAAGAATCGGAACTCTTGGTATGTTCAAGAAAGGCACTTCCGAAGATGAAATTTCTAAAATTACTAAGTGTGATACTCATAAAATGATTGGAACTTCTTCTGACGGAGAATTTGAATACTACCTAAGCACAAATAAAGCTAGCAAATTTGCTGAAGAACTAGATAAGACTGAAGTAAATATTATTGATAAAAAGGCTAGACCTGAAAATGGTTTTGTCCTAGCTGAAAAGACTGATCTTGAAAACACAGTTCCATTTGGCGGAGAAGGTGTAACTGATCTAAGTAATATCGTAACTAAAGATATCGAAGGCAAAGAATTTTCTAAGGCTGATTTCGAAAAATACGACCTAACCATGGTAAATGTATTTGCAACCTGGTGTACTGCTTGTGTTAAAGAAATCCCTGATCTAGTTAAACTTCAAGAAGAAATGAAGTCTAAAGGCGTTAATATCGTTGGAATCGTAACTGATACTGTAGATGATAACGGAGAAAATAAAGACGCTATCGAAAAATCAAAAGTTATTCACGAAAAAACTAATGCAAACTATCCATTCCTAATGCCTGATAAGACTAACTTCAACGGAAGACTTAACGGCATCCAAGCTCTACCAGAAACTTTCTTCGTAGATAAGAATGGAAAGATTGTTGGAGAAACTTATTCTGGTTCTCACAATTTCAATGACTGGAAAGAAATCGTTGAAAAAGAACTTGCAAATTTAAATAAATAAAATAAATATAATGAAAAAGATAATTAAGAGTCGCTACTTTACTCTTCTCATTCTTGTAACGAGTGTGGCTATGACCTACTACGGATACCAAAATGGAGAAGTTAAAGTAGTGCTTGAAAAAGCCATAAGAATTTGTATGGAGTGTATCGGCATTGGATAATATTAAAACAGAAAAAAAGTTTAAATCCAAAAAAGAAATCTATAAGACTAGAGACAATTTTAGACATTGTTTTCAATTTCTCTGGTTTATGATCACCAATTCATTCTTTGAAGGATTTAAAACTGGAAAAATATATACTGGAAAACTAAAACAGCTTTGCGTTCCCGGCATGAACTGCTATTCATGTCCGGGAGCCAAAGGCTCCTGTCCCATCGGTTCTCTCCAAGCGGTAATAGGAAATTCTAATTATAAGTTTAGCTACTATGTAGTTGGTTTTCTATTCTTCATAGGAGCACTCATGGGTAGGTTTGTCTGCGGGTGGCTATGCCCCTTCGGACTAATCCAAGATCTACTCTACAAAATTCCTGGATTTAAAAAGATTAAAACTTTTAAATACGATAAATATTTAAGAAGATTGAAATATTTCATACTAATTGTATTTGTCATAATTCTACCCCTATTCCTAGTGGATGTACTTGGCCAAGGCTCACCATACTTCTGTAAGCTCATATGCCCTGTCGGCATGTTGGAAGGCGGTATACCTCTAGTACTTCTAAATAAAACTATGAGGTCTGCCATTGGATTTTTATACTATTGGAAAGGCGCTATACTTATTGGTACCATCCTACTTTCAATAATAGTCTATAGACCTTTCTGCAAGTACATCTGCCCACTAGGAGCAATCTATTCACTTTTCAATCCAATCTCCATGTTTAGATATAGACTGGATAAGGATAAATGTATAAATTGCGGCAAATGTGCAAGAGTTTGCCAAATGAATGTAAATCCAGTTGAAAATTGCAATAGTTTAGAATGTATAAGATGTGCAAGGTGTAAGAATGCATGCCCTGTACACGCAATAGACTATAGTTTTAAAAACTAATTATTAGAAAAGAGATGTTAACATAAAAGAATCATGGTTATAACTATGGTTCTTTTTTTTATACATATCAAAATCCACACAATTAATCTGTTTTTTAGTATAATAATTATAAGTAAAGGAGGTATTATGAAAATATTAGTAGTTGAAGATGACCGTACCATAAGAGAAGGTATAAGTGAATATTTGAGCGAATTTAACTATACTGTCCTTGAGGCGAAGGATGGAAAAGAAGCATTACAAAAGTTTGGTCCATCTATAAACCTAGTCATTTTAGATATTCAAATACCTTTTATAAGTGGACTTGAAGTCTTAAAAGAAATCAGAAAAACGAGTAGTCTTCCAGTGCTTATGCTCACTGCATTTAACGATGAAGAATACAAAATAGATGCCTTTACAAATTTGGCAGACGGATATATGGAGAAGCCATTTTCTCTACCGGTTTTAAAAGCAAGAATTGATTCACTGATTAAGAAAAGTTACAAAGATGTAGAGCTCTTTGAATATAAAGATACAGAGGTAAACTTCACCAGCTACACCGCCAAGGTGGACGGAAAAAGTATAGACGTAAATGCCAAGGAGCTAGAAATACTAAGATGTCTACTTGATAACGAAGGAAGAGCGCTTACAAGGTCTCAAATCATAGATAGTGTTTGGAAAGAAACGGAAGAAATCCCATTTGACAGAGTCATAGACGTGTATGTAAAAGAGCTTAGAAAAAAACTAAAACTCGATTGTATAGTAACCATTCGAAATGTGGGATATAAATTGGAGAGAATATGAAAAATATAAAGATATTTCCAAAGATGTTCATACAGATTTTTTCTGTACTAGGAATCATAACTATTCTAACCCATTTACTTGTGTTCTTTATATTTCCAAAGACATATCTTGAGACAAGAAAAGAAGAAATTTTCACGAGAGCCAACGAAATTTCTGCCAGCATGGATGGTAGAAAGATAGAAAATATAGAAGAAGCTTTAAAATTATATTCCGATAGCAGCGAAATAAAAGCCTATATAAAATCTAAAGAAAACGAAAATGAAATCCCGGTTGGAGATATAAATATTGATCTAGAGGGCTCAAACAACTCTCTAATTCTCGAAGAAAGAGAGATCAGCCTCGATACAGGAGAAAAGGTTGAGTTGCAATTCATATCTTCAAAAGATATGCAGAAAGAGGCGAAGAATCTGAGTTTTAAATTTCTTCCCTATTCCCTTTCCGCTTCAATTCTATTTTCAGCGATAGTTTCGCTTATCTATGCAAGAATGATTAAAAATAATATACAAGAGATAAAAAATGTCACAGACAAGATGATGGAGCTAAATCGTCAGGTCAGACTAAAGGTGGACTCAAAAGATGAAATGGGGCAGCTTAAAGAGCAGATAAATAGCCTCTACTCCACTCTTTTAAAATCCATCGACGATGTGGAAATAAAAAACTCAGAAATTTTAAAATTAGAAAAATTAAAATATGACTTCTTAAAAGGATCCTCCCACGAACTCAAAACTCCACTTGCAAGTCTTAAGATAATCCTTGAAAACATGAAGTACAAAATTGGAAAATACAAGGACAGAGACCATTATATCGACGAATGCATAGAAATTGCCGACGAACTCTCCCAAAATATTTCTCAAATACTCACCGTTTCATCTTTAGAAAATTTAAAGGACGATGAAGAAGAAGTAAAGGTTTCTGAAATCTTGGATGGAGTTTTAAACAAGTATGAACTCATGGCGAACCAAAAACATATTAGAATAAAAAATAATATTTCCGAAGAGAATATATATATTGGAAGGACCGCCCTTCGAATAATCCTATCCAATTTAATTTCCAATGCAGTTAAATATTCCGACGAATATGGTACTATATATATAGGATCAGAAAAAGGACATCTATACATCGAAAACACTTATGAAAATAAAAGTAGTATCGATATAGATAAAATCTTTGATGTAAACTTTGATCTTAGCAAGAAGAATAGCAATGGACTGGGGCTCTATATAGTTAGTAGTCTTCTTAAAAACTACAAGATTAAGTATAGAGCAACCCAAGACGATTCAAGTTTTAAATTTGAAATAGAGTTAAATAGATAAGGAGAAAAAAATGTTTATATTAGAATTATATCAAGATGGAATAAGCACAGAGCTAGGACTATTTGACACCATAGAAGAAGGAAGAAAATTTGTATCTCAATTTAAAGGATACAAATTTGAAGAGATAGACGGATTTGAATACGAAACTATAAAGCTAGATTCAATCTCAGACTATATGGAACTAGAAATAAATGGCAACATAGTACCACTAACTAAGTTTATGTTTACAGAAGATGGAGACATAGAAGTATATTGGAAAGAAATTCCAAACCTATCTAAAAAAGGAAAAGGAATCGTAGAAGGTGCAACGAGAGTAGATGCCTACACAGTAGCGAATTCAGATTTAAGAGAATATATCGAAGCGAGAGAAAATAATTATTTAGAAGTAAAGAAAAATCTAGAAAATAAAGGCTACCAAGTAGAAAGAGCCTACTTCGGATCAGAAGACGGAGAAGCAATCCTATATAGAAAAAAAGATTCAGAAGATTGGCACTTCTTAACCCATATGGATCCAGAATTCACAGAAGAATTCGATTTAGATGAACTTTTAGAAATGGTAGAAGAAGATAAAAATTAAAATAAAGATTAAAAACCACCTTAGTGACGATTAAGGTGGTTTCTTTTATTTTATTATTTTTAAATAGTTTTTTTGTTTAGATTTTTAAGCGAATATAATCCTATTGATATTAAAGCTACATAAATTACTATTCCAATTGGGCTTAGTCCCTGGTCTAGTATCGGCACCATCACCAACGAATTGTTTACAGCGTGAACTATGATTGAGGATTTGATGGATTTTGTCTTGTAATAAACATATCCTAAAACCAGTCCCATAAAAAATGTATTCGGAGTCTGTAAAATATTGAAATGGTAAATTCCAAAAACTAACGCCGTTAAAAATATTGTCATCTTCAGAGAGGTTTCTTTCTTCAATTCCTCAAACAAAACTCCTCTGAAAAGTATCTCTTCAACTATTGGTGCTCCAAAGACAACTGCAAAAATAATTATTATCCCGTCCAAAGGTCCATTTACTTTAAATACACTTTCCATTAGATCGTTGGCAGATTTTAAAAGCTCAGAGCCGGCAAATACTTTAGTTATTATATTTGTAAACATAATTCCAAAACCGACAGTGCCTAGTCCAACTCCTACTAATTTAATCGGTTTGTCGATCTTTTCTATTTGGATATATCTTCTATTTAATTTAGCAACAAAAGCTTTGTTCCTCTTTTTTATAAAAAATGTTAAAATAATCATCTTCAAAATTTGTCCAGCTAGAATTCCATAGGCTGCAAAATCTTTAGAATTTAATATGTTGCCAGTTTTAATATTAGAAATAAATCCAGGAACAAACAATCCTACAATTGCATCTATAAATATATTAAAAATTAAAAATCCTATGATTATTAGAAATGTTTTTATAAATCTTTTAGTTTTTTCCATATCTTTCCCTCCTTTTGTAAAACTTTCTCTTATAAATCATTATAATAGATACCTATATGAAAAAACCACCTTTACGGTGGCTTTTGCTGTTAGTATGGAAATTTTATTTTATCAAATTTTGAACTCACAAATATAATTTAGAATACAAAATTATTTATCGTTTACTTTAAGTTCAAGTACATCAGGACGAGCATAATGACCGATAGCGTCATGTTCCATTTTGCAAGCAGAAACCAAATTCATATCAAGTTCTGCAAAAATTATTTTTTCTTCATCCCACACAGGCTTTGTTAAATAATGTCCATAAGGATCAATTATACAGCTTCCACCTCTACATACAAATTCCGGAAGTTTAGATATAGCATCGTACTCACACAAATCAGAAGGATATGAACTGCGTCTGATAATCATATCTGCATTTACAAAGAAACATTTCCCCTCTATTGCAATGTGTTGAATAGTAGCTTGCCACTCAGGATTGTCATTGGTATTTGGTGAAATATAAATTGTAATACCCTTTTGATAAAGTGCCACACGAGCAAGTGGCATATAGCTTTCCCAACAAATCATGCTACCTATTGGTCCCCATGGTGTTTCAGTAATAGGAAAATAATCCTTGTTTGCATCTCCCCACACTACACGTTCAGAGCCTGTTGGTTTTAATTTTCTGTGTACTTTATATGATCCATCTGGTTCAAAAATAACATTGCTATTGTAGAGCGTTCCGCTTACGGCATCTCTCTCAGAAAAACCAATGCTTACATATGCCCCTGCCTTTTTCGCAGACTCTGAGAGCTTTTGAAACTCGGTATCTCCAACTACAATGGAGGCATCGTAGTATCTCTTCCAGTCCTTTCTGCCATCCTCATTTCGTTTCCCAACGCTAAATCCGAAATTCATCCCAACAGGATATCCTGGAATAAATAGTTCCGGGAAAACAATTAATTCTGAATTTTGGCTAGCAGCTTCATCAATATATTGAAGCACCTTTTCAAGGGATGCACTTTTATTAAACATAACTGGTTCCGCTTGTACTAATGCGATTTTACAAGTGTTATTTATATTCTTCATACCAGAAATTTTTCTCCTTATATAATTTAAAATTATTTACAACAACATAATATTATAGTGTTTTTTCCTTTGCAATAAACTAGATTTAATTCACCAACATAAAGATAACTTATATAACCAAATCTTTCTATTTTCTCTTCTAAAGTTTGTCAGAAGTTTAGTTATTGATTCCACTATAAGCCTTTTAATCCTAATTAATAGAGCTTTCCTCTAGGATAAAAGTTTTAAATGCCAACGAATATTTCCACTATTTTTCTTATTTTATCTAGTATAGATTCTTTCTTCTTTTCTCTAGCTCCTTGCCTACGGGAAGTCGGCGGGATTAGTCCGTCGAGTTCATCTCCTGCAGACTCAACGTAACCTCTCTTTATAGCTTTTTCAATGAAGCGGTTAGATCCATCCTTCAACTTTTCTTCTTCTACAATTCTTTCTATGTTTTTTTCTTTTTCTTTCCTTGCAAATGCGTAGAAAGATTCCAAAATATCATCTGTATTTTTAAGTTCAGACAGTCTCGTATGATTTATAAAATCCATAACAAGACCTTCTTTTGCCCTCGTGCCAAGACTAGACCTTATAACTCTTCTTACTTCTGCCTTTAGACTTTCTATATCGTTATTTTCTTTAGATTTTTCAAGAATTAGCGCTAAGATATAGTCCAAATTTATTTCGTCAGTCTTAAGAAGATCAATTTGGAATTCCACATCTGAGAAATCTATTCCAGTTTCACCATCTGTCGAACTTGGTTTCCTCAAAGAATTTTCTCTTATATCCACATAGACACTTCTCATATCCTGCATAAGTCTATCGGAAATTATATTGTCAAAGTTTTCGAACTCATCGAAGTTCTTTAAAATATTTTCTGCTTTTAAAAGTTCGCCAAATAGCTGTGCAAATTCTTTTTTGTCCGCATCTAGGACTATTTCTGTAGGATCAGGGAATTTCGCTACGATTTCTTCGCAAATATCTACATAACCTTTGGTGATTTTGCCGGTTTCTTCATCGGTGAATCCATGCATATAATCATCATAGCTCTTTTCCAAGATGATATTCACACTATTTTCATCGCCAAAAGTTTTAATAGCATCCTGTGTCGCCTTTTCCAAATCTCTAAAACAAACTATGTTTCCAAAGGACTTAACCTTATTTAAAATTCTATTTGTTCTCGAAAAAGCTTGGATAAGACCATGATATCTAAGGTTTTTATCTACAAACAAAGTATTTAAAGTTGGCGCATCAAATCCGGTTAAAAACATCCCCACTACGATTACTAAATCTATTTCCTTGTTCTTAACTTTTAAAGAAAGATCCTTGTAATAGTTTTGGAAGTCACTACCTTCTGTAGAAAAATTGGTTTTAAAATATCCGTTGTAGTCTTCTATAACCTTGTCCAAAAATTCTTTGCCAGTAAGTTCCATTGCAGAAGGATCGAAATTTTCCTCTGTTATTTCTCCAATAGCAGATTGTTCTTCATTAGGAGCAAAACTAAAAATCGTTCCAACCTTTAACCTCTTCTCTTCTGGAAGAGATGCTTGTTGTCTTGCAAACTCTTCGTAGTATAGTTTCGCAGCATCTATACTCTGTACAGCAAACATGGCATTAAAACCATTTATTCTTCTATGTTTTAAATCGTAATATTCATTTCTGTGAGTCTTCGTGTCAAATACTCTTAAAATATACTTGGTAATCTCTGCGATTCTCTCTGGATGTAGGAGCATCTTATTTTCAATCTTCTTTAGCTCGCGCTCATCCTCTTCCATCTCAGCAGATTTGAATTTCGGAGTGATATTGTTGTAATCAACCTTGAATTTCAAAACCTTGCCGTCCCTAATCGCATCTGTGATTACATAAGAATGGAGTTGAGCTCCAAATATACCAGCAGTAGTCTCTCCATTTAGAGAATTTTCCGCAAATATAGGAGTGCCAGTAAAACCAAATTGGTAGTATTTTTTAAAAGATTTTCTAATATTTTTCTGAGCATCGCCAAATTGCGAACGGTGACACTCATCATAAATAAGCACACATTGCTTGTTATAGATTTCATGACTCGGATACTTCTTTACAAATTCATTTAGCTTTTGAATAGTAGTTACAACTATTCTATTGTCCGATTTTTCAATTGAGCGTTTAAGCTCCTTGGTATCCTTGCTTCCATTTACACTGTCCGGTTGAAATCTCTGATACTCCTTCATAGTTTGATAGTCCAAATCTTTTCTATCTACTACAAAGAATACCTTGTCTATAAAATCTAAATCAGTAGCAAGCCTAGCAGCCTTAAAAGAAGTAAGAGTCTTGCCAGAACCAGTGGTGTGCCAAATAAATCCACCAGCCTCTGCTCTGCCGAACTTCTTCGCTTCATAGCTTGATTTTATCTTCCAGAGGATTCTCTCAGTTGCAGCGATTTGATAGGGTCTCATGATGAGAAGAGTATCGCTAACATCAAAAACACAGTACTTAGTAAGCACCTCTAAAAGAACACGCTTTTCAAAAAAAGTTTTCGTGAAATCTTCTAGATCGCAGATGACTTTGTTCTTTGCATCCGCCCAATCACAAGTAAATTCATAATTATCTTTATTCTTTGCAGTAGTGTTTGCAAAGTATTTTGTATAAGTTCCATTTGAAATTACAAAAATCTGGATGTACATGTATAGAGAACCGTCACTATTGAAGCTTTCTTTTACATATCTATGGATTTGGTCATAAGCTTTATGTAAGCTTCCACCTCTTTTTTTAAGCTCAATATGCACAAGAGGAAGACCATTCACAAGAATAGTCACATCATAGCGATTGCTGTGAGTCCCCTTTTGTGCAAATTGGTTTAGAACTTGAAGATAATTGTTAAATATGTTTTTCTTATCGATGATCTTTATATTTTTAAGAGTTCCATCGTCGAAAGTGAAATCGTAGATGTAGTTATCCTGAATCTTTCTCGTCTTATCAATCATCCCATCGTTTGGAGCGTCCAAGTATTCAACTAGAAATCTATTCCATTCAGAATCCGAAAAAGTAACACCATTTAACCTCTCAATCTGAACCTTTACATTTCTATACATCTCCTCTTTGGATTTAAACTTCACATGCTCATAGCCTTGGGAAACTAAATTTTCAATAAGTTTCCTTTCGAGATCCGCTTCACTCTGGTATCCAGGATCCCTAACATCCAAATCTTTTTTATAATTAGCAAGGATAATCCCGTTAGGCATCTCTGCAATCGTAGACGTATTATAATTTGCAATTATATCGGACATAAAAACTCCTTTCTATCTAGGAAAATCTAAAAGTTTCTCTCTGTAGTATTCATATTGTTTCTGTCTTAGCTCAATCTCTTTAGGTAATCCTTCGTTAATATCATTTATTAAACTATCGAACTTATCAAGAATAGAAACCACATATTCTTGAACATAAAGTGGTGGGACTAAAATCTCATAATCCATAATCTTTGCTTTATTTCCTCTCGGCATTTTTGCCCCTTTTGAATGTTTTATATCATAATCAAAAAATTGTTCACTAGATAAAACTTGGTATAAATATTTTGATAATAAATTATTATTAAATGAATCTTTTTTTCTTATAACAAGAACATCTGGACTTGCTCCGCCTTCAATGTCAGAAATCCATATTTTTCTTAAATATGGTCTTATATTTCCTATTAAAATATCTCCTTCTCTAAATAAGTTAAAGCTTCCACTAGTTGGAACATTTTTTGAGTCCACTTTTCCAAGTTTATTTTTTAATAAATTATCAACTCCTACATAATTTGTTTCATTTAACTCTGTAATATTAATTTTATTATTAGAATAAGTCGTTATATCTTTTAAAGATAATTTTTTTAATTGACCCATTTTAATTCCTGCTATATCGCAAGCTTCCATCAATATATCAAAATAGCTACTAGAAATTAATTGTGTGTGTGTGTGTGTGTGTTTACCACTTTATCATCAAAATTAAACAGTTTTTCTCTGTAAAATTCATATTGTTTTTGTCTCTGTTCTATTTCTTGTGGCAACAATCCTTTAGTTTCAGAAACTAAAGATTGAAATTTATCTAGGATTTCTACTATCTTTTTTTGTAGTTCAATAGTTGGAACTAAAATTTCTATTTTTTTAATCTCATCTCTAGATATTCTAGGTATACTTGCTTTTCTAACTTTGGATTTAATCATGTTCTGCTTATTTAATAAGTAGTAATAAATATATTTATTTACTACACTAGAGCTATCTATTACAAATACATCATCCGCCGCCCAAAAATCTTCTTCAGCGTAAAAAATATCTCCTGCTGCACCAGCAGAAATTAAACATGTTTTATCGCCAGAAAAATTATTCATATGATAGTATCCTAAAGGTTTTAAGCTATTTTGAAAAACAGGAAATCTTCCCTTTTCTTCAAGATCACTGCGAACCAATCTCCTCCCTCTTGTAATTGTGGCAATATCTTTTAATTTTATTTTTTCAAAAGAGTTATTATAGTTATTAAATATCTTCTCTGATGTTTTACACAAATACTCTCTACTTAAAATTTGATCTCTATAGTACTCATACTGTTTAACCCTAGCTTGTAACTCAACCTGTAATTCAGTGACATACTCTGTAAAATTGTCGAGTATTTTTACAATTTTTTCTTGAGTTTCTATTGATGGAATTGGTATTTCTGTTTTTTTCAACAATGAAAAATGCCTCATATAGTTTCCTTTCATTTCATAGAAATTTAAAATAGCATGATAAAGATATCTTGAATTTAAATACTCTTCATTTGTTTTTAATACCTTGATTCCATCTGCTCCCTGAACAAATTGAAAGTCTATATACTTTACACTTTCAGTATGATCTCCAAATATTACATATTTACTTTTTTCAAATGTTGCATTTTCATCATTAGTGTACCCCACAATTAATTTTTGACCTTGGTCTATAATGGGATATAATCCTTCGTCTAAATATTCCTTTTTCTTAATTTTTTTAATTGGTGAAATAACTTTAATTTCTTTTATATCACCAATTTTTTTCCACTCGACCTTTTCACCTTTTAATAGTTCATCTATCTTACTCATCTTCAAGCTCCTTTACTATTTCATTTATAGAAGCTCTTAGTTCGTCTATCTTCTTTACCGTTTCTTCTATTTCCTTGTTTAAAACTTTTATGTCTATCTTTTCTCTTGTGTCCTCTTTTTCTACATAGGTGGACACTGATAGGTTGTAATCATTTTCTACTATTTCTTCTACCGGCACATATCTTGAAAAATATTCTTTCTCATCTCTATTTCTAAATTCTTCTACTATTGCGTCGATATTTTTTTGTTCCAAGATATTGTTGTTGGTTTCTTTTTTAAATTCCTTGCTCGCGTCTATAAATAGTATTTTATTTTCTGTTTTATTCTTAGCCATTACGAGTATACATGTGGCTATAGATGTTCCAAAGAAGAGATTTTCAGGAAGTTGTATTACGCAGTCGATGAAGTTGTTGTCTACGAGGTACTGTCTAATGGTTTTTTCTGCGCCTTTTCTATAAAATATTCCCGGAAAACATACGATTGCTGCTCTTCCCTTACTAGATAGGTATGATAGTGAGTGTAGGATAAATGCGTAGTCCGCATATGATTTCGGTGCCAATTTACCTGCAGGTGCAAATCTTTCATCGTTTATTAAAGTTGGATCTGCATCCCCTATCCATTTTATTGAATATGGTGGGTTTGAAACTATGGCATCGAATGGTTTTTCATCCTTATGTTTTGGTTGAAGTAATGTGTCCCCTCTCTTTATGGAGAAGTTGTTGTAGTTTACGTTGTGAAGAAACATATTCATACGAGCTAGGTTGAAATTGGTCATATTTATTTCTTGACCGAAAAATCCTTCGTCTATGATATGTTCTTCGAATTGTTTCTTCATCTGTAAAAGCAGAGACCCGCTCCCGCATGTAGGATCGTATGCCTTGTTTATACTGGTTTTGCCATCCATTACGATTCTTGCCAATAGTTTTGAAACTGTCTGTGGCGTGAAGAATTCTCCTCCAGACTTGCCTGCGTTGCTTGCATAGTTTGAGATTAAATATTCGTATGCGTCGCCGAATGCATCTATATCATTCTTTTGAAATTCTCCGAAGTTTATCTCCGCTATTCCTGTTAAAATATCTGCCAGTCTTTTATTTTTTTCAGGAACATTTCCTCCGAGTCTGTTGCTCTTGGTATCCACATCTTCAAACAGTCCTTTTATGTCGTCTTCTGATGGATATCCCACTGCACTTCCTTCTATGGCTTTGAATATATTTGCAAGATCTGTGTTCAAATTTTCGTTGGTTCTTGCATCTTTACAAACATTTACAAAAAGCTCGCTTGGTAAGATGAAAAATCCTTTGTCTTCTACTGTTCCCGGTCTGAAATCCCTCTCTGCTTCTTCGTCTGAGAGATCTGCATAATCAAAATCTAGATCTCCTGCTTCATGCTCTGCACTGTTGAAAAATTCTGTTATGTTTTCGGAGATAAATCTATAGAATAAAATCCCGAGTATGTACTGTTTGAAATCCCAACCATCGACAGCTCCTCTTACATTGTCTGCAATCGCCCATATCTTTCTATGTAACTCTGCCCTTTGCAATGATTCATTGTTCTGATTTTCTAAATTTGACATTTTCATCCCTCTTTATTTATTTTTATTTTTAATTTTATTATGTTTTATTTATTTTATTATATCATGTATTGAGGTTTGTTTTCAGATTTATAAGCTTTCTAAATTAGTCTGTTATCTTTTTCTATTTTGTTTTTTTAATTATTTTTTGCATAAAAAAACCACCTTTACGGTGGCTTTTGCTGTTAGTATGGAAATTTTATTTTATTAAATTTTGCACTTTTTTAAATTCGTCAGAGCCCGCTTTTTTAAGTAGGTCGAAGAGTACTGTTTCTGTGGTAGTTATCACACAGCCTAGTTCTCTTAAGTTTTTAAGTGCATTTTTGTAATTTAGTTTTGCTCTAGATCCTACTGCATCACTTACGATGAATACTTCATATCCAGCTTCTATCATGTCTCTTGCAGTTTGGAATACGCAGATATGGGTTTCGATTCCTGTTATGATTACTTGTTTTATTCCTTGTTTTTCAAATTCAGCTTTGAAATTTTCGTCCTTCATGCAGGAGAAATAAGATTTTTCAAGTTCTATTGAATCTCCAAGTGGCTTTCTTATTTCTGCATTCATTGGTCCAAGTCCCTTTGGATATTGGAGGGTGATTACATTTTTCATGCCCATTATTTCAGATGCTTTTGCTAGTATTATATTATTTTTTAGTACGTCATCTTTGTTAAATATGGCCGCTAGTAGTTTGTCTTGGATATCTATGAATAGAAATCCAGCCTTATCTCTTTCTAATTCAAATCTTTTCAATTTAGCCTCCTTAGTACAACTTTGTTCATTATCTCTTTGATATCGCTCATGTCCACATCGTTTTCGCTTTTATAATTTTTAAATGCGGATATTGCAAATGCAAGTTTTAATGTGGTGTCTAAACTATATTTTTTGCTAAGTCCAAGGGCAAGTCCTGTGAGCATTAGATTTTTATCCAATGTTGATACTTCCATTCCTTCTATGGAGAGTTTATAGGATTCATCTTTGCTTACAAATACCGCAGACACTCTACCTAGTGCTACTACCATTTCATAGATATTTAGCTTAGGTTGTAGTGATCTTACTACGTCTTTGTCGTAGCTAATTGGATCTCCTGTTAACTTTTGAAGCTGAGTCTTGTCGATTACTAGTCCCTTGATCTTCGTATTTTTTATAAGTACTTCATCTCTAAAGGATGCTACTACTTCTTTCTTATTATTTTCTGCAATTATCGCTACATTTTCGTAGAAGTCAGACTCTAAATTTAAATTGTCCGTTTCATTTAGCACGAGTATTCCATCTTCTTTTGAGATTTCGTTGATTCTTGAAAGTATTTCTGTCTCCGTTGCTGAAGTCATCCTAGGAGTTTTGGAGATGATGTCGAAGGATTTGTTTTCTTCATCTTCTACTTCTCCATCTTTATTCTCACAGTTTATTGTAACTTTAACCTGTTCAACGGATTCGTCCAATAATTTTACAATGTCTGTATCTATTCTTAAATTTTCAAGATATTCCCTGATTATTTTTCCATTCTCTAAGCCTAGACAAGTCAAAACCTTGGAATTTTCTCCAAGTTTTTTAAGGATCATCGCTGATGTAACCCCTGTTATGCCTATACTTCTACTGGTCGTTTGGGCGGTATTTTCTCTATCTCTCGTAAATCCATCGAGGCTATATTCTTTTATGAGCCTTGGATTAAAGTCACAAAAACAAATCATATTTTCTCCTTTACTCTACACTTAAAAGTGTACTTTCTACAACTTTTGCAATTTTAGAAACTTTGTCCCTTGACTCTATTCTATCATTACTCTTCGCATAGATGTATAGTTTTATTTTTGGTTCTGTACCAGATGGTCTAACCGCAAACCAAGATCCGTCTTCCAATTTGTATATAAGCACATTGGAACTTGGATTTCCATTGAATCCATGGAGGTAGTCATTTACTTCTCTTACTTTGATGTCGCCAAATTCTTTAAACACTGTCTTTCTGAAGTAATCCATCATCCTTCCGATTCTCTTTTGACCTTCGATGCCTTCTAGAACTATACTCTTTAGATATTCTGTGTAGTATCCATATTCTCTAAACATTTTTTCTAGAACTTCGTATAGAGTTAGTCCTTGTTTTTTATAGTATGCCGCCATTTCACAGATAAGCATGGAGATAATCACTCCGTCCTTGTCCCTTACATGGTTGCCATATACGTATCCGATGGATTCTTCATATCCGAATATAAAATCGTGTTCCTTGGTTTTATCCCAAATATTTGGAAGATTACAGATATTTTTAAATCCTGTCAAAGTTTCAAAAGTTTCAACTCCAAATGATTTTGCAATCTTCTCTGACATATCTCCTGTCACTATAGATTTTACGATTGCACCTTTCTCAGAAATTTTATTCTTTTCTTTTAGTCCACTTAAGATGTAGTAGGTTAGCATTGAACCTATTTGGTTCCCATTAAAAGCATAGTAACCACCTTCGTACTTGCCAAGCATAGCGACTCTGTCACAGTCTGGGTCAGTTGCAAAGACAAGTTCTGCATCAGTCTTTTCCCCAAGAGCTACCGCATATTTAAATGCAGCTACATCTTCTGGGTTTGGATATCCAACTGTGGTGAAGTCTGGATCCGGATTTTCTTGTTCAGGTACAACTTCCACATTTTTAAATCCACGTTCATGTAGCACGTGTCTTACTGGTTTGTTTCCAGTTCCGTTAAGTGGTGTGTATACGATTTTGATATCTAAATCAAGTTCGTCACCGTCGTGGATTCTTCTCTTTAGAGTTTCTTCGAAGTAGGACTCGTCCAAATCATGTTTTAAAACTTCTACCAATCCAGATTTTTCCGCTTCTTCTAGGCTTGGTAAATCTTCTATATTATAGGTAGATTCTTTAATATTATTTTGAATTTCACTTGCGATATCGTCTAGGATTTGAGATCCTTCGTCCCAATAGACTTTGTATCCATTATAAATTTTTGGATTATGGGAAGCAGTTATAACTATTCCCGCTTGTGTTTTTAAGTACCTAACCGCATAGGATAGCATAGGAGTTGGTCTAATTCCATCGAATATATAACATTTAACTCCCATACTTGCAAATACTCTTGCAGCGATTTCTGTAAATTCTTTGGATTTATGTCTTACATCGTGGGCAATTACAACGCCTTTTTCCTTGCCGCCTTCTCTTGCAAGTACAGTCTTCGCCAAGCCTTTTGTGGCTCTTGCGATTACATATTCGTTCATTCTATTGGTTCCAAGTCCAAGGATTCCTCTTAGTCCTGCTGTACCAAATTCCAAATCTTTATAAAATCTATCTTTGATTTCAGAGTCTTTTAAATTTTTTAGTTCTTCTCTTTCACTTTCATTTAAAAAACTAGAGTTAATCCATTCTTCATAAGTTTCTCTATACATTTTATCCCTCTATTCTTTGATTAAGTCACAGAACTTAGCATTTACAAGACTTGCTAAATCCTTTGGGTTTATAATTATCTGTTCTCCAATATGACCTGCAGATACATAGAACTCTTCTAAATTTTCCGCATCCTTATGGATAAATGTCGGAAATAATTTCTTCATGCCAACGGGAGAGCATCCTCCATGGATGTATCCTGTCAGTGGCAAGAGGTTCTTTGCCTTTAACATTTCTATTTTCTTGACTCCACAGGCTTTTGCAGCCTTTTTAAGATCCAAGTTATCGTCACTTGGAATTACAAATACAAAATTTAAATCTCCAGATTCAGTTACCAAGGTTTTGTAGACCATCTTAGTATCTACTCCTAGCTTTTCTGCTGCGTCTACTCCACTTAGAGCTTCGTCCGGCTCATAGGAACTGCTTCTGTAATTAATTTTGTGACTGTCTAATATTCTCATTACATTTGTTTTTTTCATAATAATTATTTACCCCATTTTTTATTATTCAAAAGAATTACCACCACCAGAGTTATGACTCCAAGTAGGACAATGGTTCCCCCTGGCTTAAGTCCAAGGTAGAAGGATAGAAAAAGTCCAGTTATGGTGAAAAATATTCCAAATACAGATGACATAACCGTCGTCTTAAAATATGATTTTTCAAATTGCATAGCACAGGCAACTGGAAGAATCATAAGGGAGCTTATTATTAAAATCCCAACTGTTCTTGCAGATAGTGAAACTGTAAGTGCAACCAAAATCATAAATATTAAATTGATACGGTCCACTGGCACTCCACTTATTTTAGCAGAATTTTCGTCGAAGGATATATATAGTAGATCTCTGTAAAAATATATAAATAAAAGTAGTACCACTGCTGATACAAAGATTACTATCCACATCTCTTCGTCTGTTATTGCAACTATTGAACCGAATAGAAACGATTCAAAATTTGTCCTCGTCTTTACAAATCCAGTTAATAATGCAGCAAGACCTATGCCAGTACTCATGGTGATAGAAGTGGATAGGTCTGCATATCCTGGAAGTTTTTTACGAATAATTTCTATAAAAATTGCTGAAAATACGCAGAGCACTATGCTCATAAGTAGCGGTTGAAAACTCATTACAGAGCCAAGCATAACGCCTGCAAGTGCCACATGGCTCATGGCGTCTCCTATGATGGACATCTTTTTGTTTACTACCACCACACCCATAAGCGGAATAATAAGGCTTATGATGCATCCAACTATCAACGCTTTTACCATGTAAGGATAAGAAAATATCTCCATCATAGCCTCCTTATCTTCTTTTCACTAAGTTCAAAAGTTTTATTTAAGTATTTTGAAACATCTCTAAGTTCATGGGTTATTACCAAGATTGTTTTATCATGAGCAGCATTAAGATGGTGAAGGAGCTCATAGAGACTTCTTCTAGAGTTTTCATCCACCCCATTTGTCGGCTCATCTAAAATTAAAAATTTTGTATTTTTAACGAGAGCCTTGGCAATTAGAACCCTCTGTCTCTGTCCTCCACTTAGTTTTGAATAGAGAGTTTCGTATTCGTCTTCCATTCCAACTTGGGAAAGTGCATAGAGAATTGAATCTTTTATCTCTGGCGAAACTTTTTTAAAGCCTCTAAGCCTGTCATAAAAAGCAAGGCTTACTAATTCACCAACTGTGATTGGAAATTCCCTTGTGGTTCCTATTTGAAGTTGAGGAACATATCCTATATCTGTGGTTTCTATTCCTGTAGTATAAATTCTACCAGAATCTGGTTCTAATTCCTTCAAAATAAGTTTTATAAGAGTGGATTTTCCCGATCCATTTCGACCTATTAGGGCTGCGAAATCTCCCTTTTCAATTTCTAAATTCACATCGTCTAGAATAATATCTCTTTCATAGGCGAATGTTAAGTTTTCTATCTTAAGTATACTCATAATAAAATGGGAAGTCTAAGACTTCCCCTCCTTTTTTTTAATTTAATGCTTCTTCAAGATTCTTTAGATTATCTCTCATTAT
The DNA here is from genome assembly GCF_000146345.1 of Peptoniphilus duerdenii ATCC BAA-1640. GTDB lineage: Bacteria > Bacillota > Clostridia > Tissierellales > Peptoniphilaceae > Peptoniphilus_B > Peptoniphilus_B duerdenii. The sequence continues at coordinate 1,878,260 of NZ_GL397071.1, forward strand.
AGAGAAGTAATCTACACCTTTATTCATGTCGTCTTCACTAATTCCTTCGATTGGATTTAAAGTTCTTACTTCTGCACCAGTTTCTTTTGAAATAGTTTCAACTATTTTTGGATTCATAGCTTCTTCTGTAAATATTATTTTGATGCCTTTTTCTTTTACAAGTTCAATTATTTCTTTTATAGTCTTAGCATCTGGTTCAGATTCAGCCATAACTCCTTCGATTCCCTTTTGAGTTAGTCCATATTCATTACATAGATACCCAAAAGCCTCATGGCTTACTACAATTTCGTTTGATTTGATGTTTGCAAGTCCATCTTTGTATTCGCTGTCTAGTTTAGTAAGTTCATCTGTATATTTTTTAAGATTTTCTTCGTAGAAATCTTTGTTTGCTTCATCAAGAGCAACTACTGCGTCTGTAATGTTTTTAAGCATTATTTGAGCATTCTTTGGACTTAACCATACGTGTGGATCATTTGGTCCATGGTGATGGTGATGATGTCCGTGTTCATGTTCGTCGTGGTTGTGATTGTTTTCGTTGTGATTTCCATTGTCATGATTGTGATTGTCATGATTATGATTGTTGTGGTTATTGTGGTTGTGATTGTTGTGATTGTGGTCTTCACCTTCATGATTGTGATCATGATCTTCGTCTTCGTGGTCATGATCGTGTTCTTCATGGTTAGCTAAAAGACTTACGCCTTCAGATGCTTCAACGAATTTGATATCCTTATTGATCGCTGATTTTACTTTGTCTATATATGATTCAAGTCCAGCTCCATTGTAGATGAAAAGATCTGCATTTGTAATATTTTTCATATCTTCTGCAGATGGTTCAAAGTCATGGGCGCTTTGGTTGCCTGATTCTAGGTAGACAACATTCATCTTATCTCCAACGATTTTCTTTGTAAAATCATAAATTGGATAGATGGTTGTGTAGATGGTTTTAGTAGTTCCATCGCTTGTTTCGTTTGATGCGCTATTTGTAGTTTTATTATTTGATTTGCAGCCTACAAGAAGTACACTTAGCGCAAGTACTACTGCAAAATATTTCTTAATGCTATTCATATTTCCTCCTGTATTATCATTAAAAAATTTGAGTTCATTTTTTTAAAATTTTTCTAATTGATATTTAGTTGAACATCGGTGCATAAATACATATGTCCAGGTATTCATAAATAATAATGAATCTCATAATCTATATATTACCACTTATTAAAAATTTTTCAAATAATATTTTTTCTGGACAATTTTAAAAAAAAAGTATATAATCTATTGGTACATTATGAGCTGAATAATTTGCAATTATATATTAAACTGTGTTAAAATATAGAGTGCAATTAAGAATGGAGGTGGCACTATGGCAAAAAAATGTGAAATCTGTGGAAAACAAAGAGTATTTGGTAATACAATATCTTTCTCACATAAAAGAGGTAATAGATCTTGGGCTCCTAACCTAAGAAGAGTAAGAGCCGTTGTTAACGGAACTACAAAAAGAATCGACGTTTGTACTAGATGCTTAAGAAGCGGAAAGGTAGAAAGAGCACTTTAAGGCTTCCTATTTAATAGAAGCCTTTTTTTAAACCTTCTTTTGGGAGGTTTTTTTATTGCATATATGAAAAGCCTCCCAAAATTTTTGGAGGCTTTTTTTAAACTTATATTAATTTATTTTTTTACTTGTTATTTTGAAGTTTTAAATTTTATTTTTTATTTTTTGAAATCTTTTGGAACGCTTCCCTTGGACTTCCATCATCTATTTTAATTACACCACAATAGGTAAATCCATTTTCTCTTATCTTATCAAGCATCTTATGGTTATTCTTGTGGGTGTCTATTCTTAAGTTTTCATATTTTTCTTCAGAAAACTTTATAATTTCTGACATAATTCCTCTAGCTTTCCCAGAGCTTGCCACTCTATGTAAGGTCGCATAAGGCTCATCATTTAACCATTTGCCATCTATTTCAAGATAGGTTTTATCTTCTCCATATATAAGTGCAAATGCACCTACAATTTCGTCAAAATCTACTACCTTGTAGAGATTTTTATTTTCTATATCCCTTTCCAAAGTTTCTTTCGATGGTTTGTTATCTCCCCACTGGGTTTTATTTCCGCTATTTTTCATAAATTCTCTAGCTTCTCTATATATTTTTAGAAGTTTATCGAGATCCGTTTTCTTTGCTAATTCTATTTTCATAATTTCTCCATGTAAATAAATTGTACCCAGGATTTCTCCTGGGTAATTATTTTAGTTATTTATTTTATGTTCTGTATGAAGTAACATATGAGCCTTAAATGATAGTGGTTTACCTAGGTATTCATCATAGAGTTTCTTTATATCTGGATTGTCATGGGAACATCTATATTCGTAATTGTCATCTAGTTTATAAAGTTTCTTTCCTCTTTCAAAGGCTTTTTCTTGTCCATCGTGGATAATTTGTCCACCGCCGCCTACGCAGCCTCCAGGACACGCCATAACCTCTACAAAGTCATAGTTTGCTTCGCCTTTGTCAATTCTTTCTAGTAGCTCTCTAGTGTTTCCTAGTCCACTTACTACTGCTGTTCTTACCTTTACTCCATCTATATCGAATTCAGATTCTCTGATGCCGCTACCATCTTTAGAACCGTCATTTCTAACTCTTAGGAATGCATCGTTTGGAGGATTTTCTCCTTTCAATGTGAAGTATGCAGTTCTTAGTGCTGCTTCCATAACTCCACCGGTTGCTCCGAAGATTACACCTGCTCCAGTTCCATCTTCCATCGGATTGTCGCTAGGTATATTTTCTAGATTAGAAACATTTATATGAGCTGATTTAATCATTCTTGTCAATTCTCTAGTAGTTATTACTATATCAGTTTCATGACCTGCAAATTCTCCATAGTACATATCCATTTCTCTTTCAGCCTTCTTAGCAACACATGGCATTACTGAAATTGCAACTATATCGTTAGGATTCTTGCCAATCTTTTCTGCAAAATAGGATTTCATTACTGCACCAAACATTTGTTGTGGTGATTTTGCAGTTGAAAGACTGCTTAACATATGCGGAAATTCTGTCTTTACAAATCTTACCCAACCAGGGCAGCATGATGTAAACATTGGTCTTTCCTTTAAGTCTCCAGCTGTGAATCTTTCTAAGAATTCGCTTGCTTCTTCCATAATGGTTAGGTCTGCACCGAATACTGTATCGAATACGTAGTCTGCTCCCATCTTTTTAAGGGCGTCAAAAATCTTTCCAACTGGTGCTTCTTCTTCAGATAGTCCCATTTGTTCTGCCCAAGATGCACGTACTGCTGGTGCAACTTGCACTACTACTGTCTTGGTTTCATCTTCAAGGGCATTCCATGCCTTTTCAGTGTCGTCTCTTTCTGATAGAGCTCCTACTGGACAGTGGGTTATACATTGACCGCAAAGTGAACAGTTTGCATCTTCTATCTTTCTTCCACCGGTTACGTTTACTGTAGTTCTAGCTCCAGTTCCTTCTAGTCCCCAGACATTTAAGCTTTGCATCTTATCGCAGACTTGGATACATCTCATACATTTGATACATCTTGTTGAATCACGAATAAGTGGGAAGTTGTTGTTCCATTCTTGTTTTTCTAGATGTTCTTCATATGGAATTTCTCTAATGTTTAAATCATAGGTTAAATCTTGAAGTGAACAGTTTTGATTTCTTGCACAGGACACACATTTATTGGAGTGTTGTGAAAGAAGTAGTTCCACTGTAGTCTTTCTATGAGATCTTACCTTTTTAGAGTTTGTTTTCACTTCCATACCTTCAAGTACCACATTGTTACATGAAGTTATAAGTTTATCTTTTCCATCTACTTCAACTACACATACTCTACATGCAGCTATTTCATTTAAATCTTTTAAGTAACAGAGTCTTGGAATGTGAATTCCTACAGATTCTGCAGCTTCCATTATAGTAGTTTGTCCAGGAACAGATACTTTTTTTCCGTCAATAGTTAAGTTTACCATCTATGTTCCCTGCCTCCTTTAAATACACCGTATCCAAAGTGGTCACAACGAAGACATCTAGATGCTTCTTGTAATCCTTCTGATAGGGTCATACAGTTTTCTACTCCTTCGAAGTCGCAGACTCTTTCACTGCTATCTCTCTCAGTCATATTTACTCTTGCACATGGGCTCTTGTCCTCGATTCCTATTTCCGGAATATCAATATCCACAGAGATTATGTGGTGATATCCAAGGTAGGAGTCGATGTTTGCCGCTACAACTTTGGCAGCTGCGATAGCCTTTATAACAGAAGCAGGTCCTGAAGTACAGTCCCCTCCAGCAAATACACCAGGGAATTCTTCTATTGCTCCTGTTGAATCGGTGACAAATCTTCCCCATTTAACTGGGAATCCCAAATCTTCAAAATACTTAGTTTCAATATTTTGTCCGATTGCAACTATAAGGTATTCGCAACGGATGAATTGATCTTCTTCTCCAGTTGGTTTTATGCTTGCTCTTCCATCTTTTATATTACTAATCATCTGTGGTGTTACCCAAAGACCTTTTAGTTTTCCTTCTTCATCAAATTCTAGTTTTGAAGGAGCCTTCAAAGTTACAAGTTCTATACCTTCAGATACAGCCCCTTCGATTTCTCCAGGTAGAGCTGTCATATCTGCAACTCTTCTTCTGTAAACTATAGAAACTTTTTCTGCTCCAAGTCTCTTAGCAGTTCTAACTGCGTCCATAGACACGTTACCACCACCGACAACTGCAACATGTTTGCCGGTTAGGTCGATCTTTTCTCCAACTCCAACGGCTCTTAAAAATTCTACTGCAGAAACTATATTTTCAGCAGCTTCTCCTTCAAGTCCAAGTTTCTTATCTGTACTTGCACCTACAGTTATAAGCACTGCGTCATATTCTTTTTGTAGATCTTCTATACTTAGATCAACGCCGATTTTAACTCCGTGGATTACTTTTACCCCAGTCTTAAGAATAGCGTTTATATCTTCGTCGAGTCTTTCTTTTGGAAGTCTGTAGTTTGGAATACCATATCTAAGCATACCGCCAAGTTCTGGTAGCATTTCGTAAACTACAGTACTATGTCCCATAAGTTGTAAGTAGTATGCAGCGCTTAGTCCTCCTGGACCTCCGCCTAGGATTGCAATTCTCTTGCCAGTGGATGGACCACATTCAGGTGGATCTACAAATCCAGCGTAATCCGCTGCCATTCTCTTTAGACCTCTTATATTTATGGCATCATCCATCATGTTTCTTCTACATTTTTCTTCACATGGATGTTCGCAAATAAATCCGCATGTAGTTGGGAAAGGGTTATCCTTTCTAATAAGCCTAACCGCATCCGCAAATCTTTGTTCCCTTATAAGTGCAATATAACCTGGAACGTCTACCCTAGCTGGGCAAAGTGCCACACAAGGAACTGGTTGAGCATATGTGAAATTACATCTTCCATGAAGAATATGTTCTTCGTAATCATCTCTAAATCCAATAAGTCCTTTGTAAACCATATTGGCTGCTTCGTAACCTATTGCGCAGTCAGATGATTCCATAGCAGTAAGTGCTGTCTGTTCTATAACATCAAGTGTTTCCAAGGTAGCATTTCCATCTAGTACATCTTTTATTAATTTTGCAAGTTGTGCTAGACCAACTCTACAAGGAACACATTTTCCGCAGGTTTGAGCATGGCATAACTCTACAAAAACTCTAGCCATATCCACTGGACATAGTCCCGGTGGTGAAGATTCGATTCTTCTTTCCAAGTCTTTATAGAGACTATCCATTACTATATTCGCTTGTTTAGGCGAAATTATTTCTAAACGGCTCATAAAACTCCCCCTTATGTATCTAATATAATTATAACATATATGAGTATATAAACAAGGAATATATTTTCCTTGTTATCAATTTAACAGAATACTAAGCGTGTAAAGCTTGATTCCATCATAATTAAATTTTTAACAAAATCTTTTGAAATGATAATGTTTATTAAAGATTTATTAATTATGTAATATATATTGAATGTGATATCTTTTTATGCTTTAAATTGTGTGTAAAAATACATAAAAAAAGAAGCACCTAACGGTACTTCTAATTCTGCACTTATTCTTCAGTGCCTTCTGAAGTTTCAGCTTCGTCTTCTTCAGGTAGCTCTTCATATCTTTCAAAGATAATCTTTTCAATTGCGCTTCTTGCTTCTTGATTAATTGGATGAGCAATATCTCTAAATTCTCCATTAGAAAGTTTTCTAGAAGGCATTGCAATAAATAATGAGCTATCACCTTGAATTACTTTAATGTCATGGACAACAAATGCATCATCAAAAGTAACTGATGCCACTGCTCTTAGGTTTCCTACTCCATGAATTTTTCTAATTCTTACATCTGTAATGTTCATAATGTCACCACCTTGTCATTTATATCTTTATTATAGTACATCGTAATAAAAAAAACTACTATAAAATAGAATTTTGTATATAAAATTTAAATTTCTTTATGTTATAATTTAACAAGACGGAGGAATTACATGTTTATTTTTAATATAGATGAGAAAAAATACAAAAAAATACATTTCATAGGAATCGGCGGTATTTCTATGAGCGGTTTGGCAGAAATTCTAAACGAATCAGGATATAATGTATCTGGTTCAGACGCAAATAAAAGTGATCTCTTAACTAAACTTGCAAACGATGGCATTGATATACATATCGGCCACAAAAAAGAAAATATTGATGGTGCAGATCTTGTGATCTACACAGATGCTATTTCCCTTGACAATGAAGAGCTTAGAGAAGCTATTAAACAAAAGATAGATATAGTCGACAGAGCTTCTTTTTTAGGTGCTCTTATGAAAAATTACAAAATTTCCATGGCGATTTCTGGTACCCACGGCAAGACTTCTACCACTTCAATGGTTTCTGAAATTATAAGAAATCTTCCTGAGAGACCGACTATTCTACTCGGTGGTAAACTTGACGATATAAATGGAAATGTGTTAGTTGGCAATAGAGAAATCATGCTTACTGAAGCATGTGAGTACAAGGCAAATGTGCTTAAGTACTTCCCAACCACTGCAGTTATATTAAATATTGACGAAGACCATTTGGATTATTTCGACAATATGGAACATATAGTAAACACTTTTAAGGGATATGCTGACAATTTAAAACCAGGATCTACTCTAATTTTAAATATAGACGATCCATACGTGAGAGAACTTCAAAATAGAGATAACACTACTGTTGTTACCTTTGGAGTTGAAAATGACGCAGACTACACTGCAAAAAATATTAAATTCTGCGAAGATGGATACCCAGAATATGACCTTTACTACAAAGGTTCTCTAATAGGCAAGGTTATTCTATCAGTACTTGGAATTCACAATATCAAGAATTCCCTTGCAGCTATTGCCTGCGCTCACGAAAATAATATTTCATTCAAAGATGCAATCGATGGCATTCATTCTTACAAAGGTGTCCATAGAAGGCTCGAGTTCAAAGGAATGTTTGGCGGTGCAAAGGTGTTCGATGACTACGCTCACCATCCTACAGAAATCCTTGCTTCCCTTCATGCGATCAAAAGAGGCTGCGAAAGAAATCTATACTGTATCTTCCAACCTCATACCTTTACGAGAACCAAGATTCTACTAGATAGTTTTTCAAAATCTTTTAGCGAAGCTGACTACACCATCATCACAGATATCTATGCCGCTCGTGAAAAAGATTACGGAGATATACACTCCAAAACTCTTGTGGATGCGATAAATCAAAATAAGGACAAGGCTCTCTATATAGAAACATTCAGAGATATAGTTAAATTCTTAAAGGACAATCTTCGTCCTGGAGACACTGTAGTCACCATGGGTGCAGGAGATGTTTATAAAATCGGAGAGATGCTTCTCGAAGAAGAAAAATAATTTTAAGTTTAAGGAGGTTTAACCTCCTTTTATTTTATTATTATTTCAAGAATATTTTCTAATTTTTAAATTCATTTTTTTAAAAACTTTTTGATTTTTATATTTTTCTTTGGTATACCAATATTTTTATAAGAATTAAGAATTTAGGTTTAGAATAATATTTTAAAATTTTAACCATTTTGTAATAGCATTATTTTATTAAACTTGTTATAATAAATAAAAACGGAGGTTAATTATGAATAATTTTAAAAAAGCAGCAGTAGCTCTTTCTCTTGCAACAATCCTTACTGGATGTGGCGGAGCAAAAGGACCTGGAACTGCAAAAGATGGAAACGAAGCTAAGATTGAAACAGCTTCTATGAAACTTGTTACTGCAGTTGAATCAGCAAACTATAAATTAGTTTCAACTGAAGAACTAAAGAACTGGATTGATAACAAGGAAGATATGATAGTAATAGACACTATGCCTGCTGACAGCTACAACAAAAACAGAATCCCTGGAGCAGTTAACGCTGAACTTCCTGTTAAGATGGAAGATGTAACTCCAGAACAAAAAGAAGCTTTTGTTAAGGCTCTTGGAGAAGACAAAGACAAAAAAATCGTTATTTACTGCGGTTTCGTTGGATGCGAAAGATCTCACGTAGGTGGACTTATTGCTGAAGAAGAAGGATTCACAAATGTTTACAGACAACCAGGTGGAATCATCGCTTGGATTGACGCTGGATATACAACAGAAAAATAATTAAATTAAATTTAAACCCTAAAGCTATTTAGCCTTAGGGTTTTTGTTTGTTCTGAAAAATTATTTGAATTTGCATAATTTTAATTTGTGATGCATTGTAAATAAAAACCCCTCCATCCTTATTCTAGATTTTGGGGTTCAGTTCAAAATAACTACGGTTATCTTTACATATTCTTTAATTTTTCTTCTATTATTTTATTTACCATTTGTGGATTTGCCTTGCCCTTTGATGCTTTCATTACTTGTCCTACTAAGAATCCAAAGGCTCTGTTCTTTCCATTATTTATATCTTCAATAGACTTAGGATTTTCTTCTAGTACTTTTACAACAAGCTCTTCGATGAGTGAGTCGTCTTCTATTTGCACTAGTCCTTGTTCTTTTATAATGTCTAGTGGTTTTTTATTTTCTTCAAACATCGCTCTTAGGACTTTTTTGCCGGCGTTGTTATTTATCTTTCCAGATTTTATTTCTTTTAATAGTGTTTTTAAATCTTCAACTTCAAACGGAGTTTCAAATTTATTATCTCCAGTTAAGTCTACTCTTCTTAAAACTTCTGTCATCATCCAGTTTGACGCCATGTTGTAATCGTCAAAGTCTCTTACCAATTCCTCGTAGTAGTTTGCAAGTTCTATTGTTGATGTCAACACTCCTGCATCGTATTCTGGAAGTTTGTATTCTTCTATAAATCTTTGTTTCTTAACATCTGGCAATTCTGGCATTTCAGATTTTATCTTTTCGATATATTCATCAGTTATCACCACTGGAGGTAGATCTCCTTCTGGTGCAAATCTATAGTCTGCCACAGTTAACTTTTGTCTCATTAGAATGGTTTCATTCTTTTGATCGTCCCATCTTCTAGTGGTTCTGATTTCAGATTTTCCAGTTTCAAGTAGGTCAATATGTCTTTTTACTTCGAAGTCTATCGCCTTTTCTACTCCTCTAAATGAGTTTAGGTTTTTAACTTCTGTTACTGCAGTCTTCTTCCCAGTGTCTAAATCTTTTATATTGACGTTTACGTCGCATCTTAGAGATCCTTCTTCCATCTTGCAGTCAGAGATTCCAAGGTATACTATTGTTGCCTTTAATTTTTCTAGGAATTCTCTCGCTTCTTTTCCAGAAGAGATGTCTGGTTTAGATACGATTTCTATAAGTGGAACTCCACATCTGTTGTAATCCATATATGTGTTTTCTTCCATGTGCATGGATTTTCCAGTGTCTTCTTCCATTTGGATTTTCATAAGTCCTACCTTCTTAGGATTTCCGTCATCACCTTCGATTTCGATGTATCCGTCATAGCAGATTGCCATATCGTCTTGGGTAATTTGGAAACCTTTTGTAAGGTCAGGATAGAAATAATTTTTTCTGTCGAATTTTGAAAATTTTCTGATTTCGCAGTTAAGTGCATGACCTGCCATAACAGTGTATCTAACTACATTTTCATTAAGCACTGGAAGTCCTCCAGGAAGTCCAAGGCATACTGGACAGGTCAAAGTATTTGGTTCTTTTCCATAGGCATTTTCGCAGGAGCAAAAAGCTTTTGTCTTAGTTTGAAGCTCCACATGGATTTCAAGACCTACAATTGTTTTATAGTTCATTTTTACTCCTTTCAAATAGATATGCTGAATTTAAAATTTCGTTGTCCTTCATTCTTCTTCCTGTAAATTGGATTCCCACGCTTAGTCCGCCCTTCTTGTTCATTGGAACTGATAGTGATGGACATCCTGCCATGTTTGCTGGAATGGTAAACATGTCCGCCTTGTAGATTTCTACCGGTGTCATTTGTGAGTCAAGTTTAATTGGAAGGATTGGTGATGTTGGAGAAAGGATAAACATATTGTCTTCTAGAACTTTATCCATTTCAGATTTTATAAGTCCTCTTACCTTAAGTGCCTTGTAGTAATAATCTTCCGCAAGGTCAAGTGAAAGTATTTGAGTTCCAATCATGATTCTCTTCTTTACTTCTTGTCCGAAACCTTCGCCTCTAGTCTTCTTAAACATTTCTTCGATGGTTTCGTAGTCATCTGTGGTTCTCTTGCCGTAGATGATTCCGTCGAATCTCGCCATGTTGGAAGAAATCTCGCCATTTACTAAGATATGGTATGTTTCGATTACATTCTTTAGATACTTCATGTCCACATAGTTTATCTTTGCGCCAAGATCTTCAAGAATTTCTATTGCAGTTTTAAATTCACTTTCAATTCTCTCATCATCAAGATCCAAGTAAACTTTTGGAATTGCAATATTTTTTCCTTTTAAATAATTTGAATCTAGTTTGTCGAAGTCTACTTCATCTATGGATTTATTTTCGATAGAAGTTGCATCCTTTATGCTTCTTCCCTTCAATGCTTTTAGTAAAATCGTAGCATCTTCTACGGTCTTACCCATGGTTCCTGGGCTGTCAAAAGTGTTTGCCATGGTTGAGATTCCATATCTTGAAATAGTTCCATAGGTTGGTTTTATTCCAACGATGCCGCAGTAAGATGCAGGTTGTCTAGTAGATCCACCTGTATCTGTTCCAACAGATACCACAGCCATTTCTCCAGCTACTGACGCTGCAGATCCTCCTGATGATCCTCCAGGGATAAGAGTCTTGTCAAGTGGATTTTTGGTCGCTCCATAGTATGAAGATCTAGTGGTAGCTCCCATCGCAAACTCATCCATGTTTACTTTACCAAGGATAAGTCCTCCTGCTTCCAAAACTTTTTTAGTAACGTCTGCGTCGTATGGAGATTCATAATTCTCTAGAATCTTTGAACCGCAGGTAAGTCTTACATCTTTTACAGAGATATTGTCCTTTAGAGAAAGTGGAATTCCAGATAGAAGTCCATCTCTATTTAGATTTTTCTTTGCAAGTTCAAAAGTCTTCGTGATGTAAGCATTTATTTTTCCATCTTCTTTTTCTATATTTTCAATATAGCTATTTAAAACTTCTTCCTTTGTGAAGTCGCCTTTTTTATAGCCATCTTGAAGTTCTTTTATTCCTAATTTTGTAAGTTCCATAACTACCTCAATCTACAAATTTAAGTATTTCAAAGTATCCATACTTTTCAACTTCTGTGTTCTTTAGAGCTTCTTCCTTAGGAAGAGAAACCCCTACTTCATCTGGTCTAAAATTATTTTTAATATCATTTACTTGAAATACGCCTTCCACATTTTCAGTATCTATTTTCGCAATATTGTCGATTAATTTCATCGTATCAACGAAGTCAGATTCGAAGTTCTTAAGTTCTTCATCGGTAAATGAAATATTGGCTATGTCAGCAATATGCTTTATATCTTCAAGCTTCATTTTTCCTCCTCGTATGTTTTCTCATCTATTATTTTAATCCCAAGTTCCCTCGCTTTATCCGCTTTGGAACCTGCGTTTTCTCCTATTATAACGAGATCTGTATTCTTTGAAACAGATCCTACCACCTCTGCTCCAAGGGAGAGAAGTTCTTTTTCTATTTCTTTTCTCGGTCTAGAAAGTTTACCTGTCAAAACTATCTTAAGTCCTGCAAAATTACTATTTGAATCTTTTGCAACATCTACATATTTTGGTGTAATTCCATGATCAATGAGTTTTTTAATTGAATCTTTGATTCTTTCATCATGGAAGAATTCATAAATTTCGTGAGCGGTTATAGGTCCCACATCATCAATGCTTACCAGTTCTTCTTCAGTTGCATTCATAAGTCCTTCTAGACTTTTGAAATGGTCCGCCAAATCTCTTGCAGCCTTTATGCCCACATTGTGAATTCCAAGGGCATAGACGAAGTTCGAAAGATTTACGTCCTTTGATTTTTCCAGCTGTTCAAGAAGGTTATCGGATTTTTTGTCCTTAAATCCTTCCAAACTCATTAGGTTTTCTTTCGTAATATCGTAAAGGTCGGAAACTTCTTTTATATCCAAATCAGAAATTAAAACTGCTGCAGTTTTATCTGAGAGACCTTCTATATTCATAGCATCTCTACTTGTGAAGTGCACGATTCTTCCGATTAACTGTGGCAAACATGAAAGTGTATTCGGACAGAAGATATGAACTCCATCCTTATAAAGCTCTGAACCACAGTATGGACAGTGGGTTGGAAGTTTTATCTCCTCTGTCTTTTCGTCGGAAGGAACTGCTCCAAGTATCTCAGGGATAACATCGTTTGACCTTCTAAGTAGGACTCTACTTCCAAGTCTTAGTTTCTTTCTTTGGATGTCGTCAAAGTTATTTAAGGTCGCCCTTTGAATGGTAACTCCGCCTATTTCTACCGGCTCTAAGATTGCCGATGGAGTAACCTTTGCGGTTCTACCCACATTCCAAATTACATCGAGAAGCTTCGTTGTGACTTCTTTTGCTTCGTACTTATAGGCAACTGCCCAACGAGGAAACTTGTTGGTGTATCCTAGTCTTTCTCTAAGCGAATAGTCATCCACCTTAATAGTTGCCCCGTCAATTAAAACATCCAGAGAGTCTCTCATCTCTTCGATTTTATTTATACACTCTATTGCTTCGTCTATATTTTTCACATGGTAGTAGATCGGATTTACTTTGAATTTCTGTTCTCTTAAAAATTCCTTCATCTCCGTATCGGTTTTAAATTCCCTGCCTTCGATGTAGCCAACATTGTAAAAGTAGGCGTCGAGATTTCTCTTTCTCGTCACCTTTGGATCCAGGTTTCTAAGTGCTCCTGCCGCTGCATTTCTAGGATTCTTTAAGACTTCCTCAGCAGTTTCGTTATACTTGTTAAAGGCTTTAAAAGGCATAAGCCCTTCCCCTTGTACTTCAAATAATCCTTTGTATTCAATGCTTAGTGGCACAGAATTTATGGTCTTAACCTGAGGAAGAATCTCCTCTCCTATGAGACCATTCCCCCTTGTGCTGGCATTTTCAAGAATTCCATTATTATATGTCAAATTGATTGTAAGACCGTCGAATTTTAGTTCCACCACATAATCTATATCTTTAACGCCAGGAAGAAGTCTCATATTTCTCTCTTCCCAAGCGCGAAGTTCGTCAAATGATTGAGCCTTATCCATAGAATATAGTGGACTTAGGTGTGTGTGTTTTACAAATCCAGTTAAAAGCTCACCACCTACCCTGTTAGTCGGGCTGTCTGGTCTTATATATCCAGTTTCTTTTTCTAATTTTACAAGTTCGTCGTAGAGCCTGTCGTATTCAACGTCCGCCACCAGAGGTTCGTCCAAAGTGTAGTAGTGGTAGCTATATTTATTTAAAAGCTCAACTAATTCATCTATTCTCTTATTCATTTAAACTCTCCAATGGCGCGTGGGATTTCATCAGCCTTTTGATATTCCCGTTGTCAAAAGCTACTACCAATTCTTCGTCATCATCTTTTTTAGTTACAGATACGATCATTCCCTGTCCAAAAATCCTGTGTTTTACCTTGTCTCCGATGGAGAAATCCTTGGAGGTGTTGAGTTTTTGCTCCGCCTTCTTTTCCCTTTGACTGCGGAAATTTTTGGAGATGGAATTCATTCTATTGATCTTGCTCTTTCTATCGTATTCAATTCTAAGTTCGCTATCTTTTGTATCTAAATATTCGATACTTCCCATCTCTTCTATAAACCTAGATGGCTTGTTGTAGGTCGGTTGACCGTAACTATTTCTACTCTTGCAAGAACTTACAAAGAGTTGTTCCTTGGCTCTAGTTATTGCGACGTAGGCGAGTCTTCTCTCCTCTTCCACTTCGTCATCTTCATCCATGGATCTTCCTGATGGGAAGACTCTCTCTTCCATTCCAACCAAGAATACCACTTTGAATTCGAGTCCCTTCGCTCCATGAACAGTCATAAGGCTTACTCCGCCTGTATCTTCCGATTTATCCACGTCGGATAGTAGACTTAGGGAAGATAGATATTCTTCCAAGTTCGGCTCTTCATAATTCTTTTCGTATTCGTAGCTGGAATTTATAAGTTCTTCTATATTTTCAATTCTACTTCTAGATTCAACCGTATTTTCTTTTTCTAAATCTTCAATATATCCGGACTCTCTGCAAACTTCTTCGATAAATTCATGAATTGTAATGCTGTCCTTTTTTTCTCTCAGATTTTCTATAATATCTACAAACTTTTTAATATTCTTAGACGCTCTGATATTTAAATTGTATTCATCTAGATTTTTAATTATTTCATACATTGTCTTGCCAGAGTCTATCGCTGCCTTGCGTATCGATTCTACAGTTTGGCCACCGATTCCACGCCTAGGAGTATTTATAATCCTAGCAAGGGACACTTCATCATCGGTGTTTACGATGAACTGCATGTAGGAAATAATATCTTTTACTTCTTTTCTATCGTAGAATTTAAGTCCACCTACCACTCTATATGCGATGCCAGCCCTCATAAGATGCTCTTCAAAACCTCTCGATTGGGCGTTGGTTCTATATAAAATTGCCATATCTTCAAAAGGATAGTCCCTGTGAAGATCGTCAATCTTTTCTATTACGCATTTTTCTTCATCAAAGGAAGATGAATAGATTTTATATTTTACAGTTTCTCCACCTTGTGAGCTGGTCCAAAGATTCTTTTTGTACTTCGTCGGATTGTTCGCTATAAGACTATTTGCAGCATCTAGAATATTCTTCGTGGAACGATAATTCTGTTCTAGAAGCACTACCTTTGCATTTTTAAAATCCTTTTCGAAATTTAAAATATTTGAAATGTCTGCCCCACGCCAAGCGTAGATACTTTGGTCATTGTCTCCTACCACTGTTAAATTTGGATTTTCTCTACAAATCAGTCTTACCATCTCGTACTGAGATTTGTTGGTGTCTTGATATTCGTCTACAAATACATACTCAAATCTGTCCCTGTAATAGTTCTTAACTTCTTCGTGATTTTGTAGAAGTTCCACAGATTTTAAAATGAGATCGTCGAAGTCCAGTGCATTGTTCTTCTTCAGTTCCTTTTCATATTCGTAGTAGATTTCCTTGGTGATTCTCTCCGAATAGATGGATTCTGAAAGCACATCTTCCACACGACCTCCGCTATTCTTAATAGAAGATATCTTGGCTTGGATGGTGCGAGGTTTGTAACTGTCTGCGCTTAGATCCATCCTCTTTATAATATCTTTTACCACCGTCTGTTGATCCTTGGTGTCATAGATGGTGAAGTTTCTATCGTAACCAAGCCTATCTATATCTCGGCGCAAAATTCTAACGGCGATGGAGTGAAATGTGCCGATCCACATGTTGAAATCGGTGTGAATGAGCCTCTCAACCCTGGTCTTCATTTCATTTGCCGCTTTGTTTGTAAAAGTTATCGCCAAAATCTTGGAAGGATAGACTTTCTTCTCTTCCATTAAGTATGCAATTTTCTTCGTAACTACAGAGGTCTTACCTGAGCCTGCTCCAGCAAGCACAAGTACTGGTCCTTCTGTGGTTGTCACCGCTTCTCTTTGTCTATCGTTTAGTCCTTCCAGTAAATTCATATAAGCTCCCTTACTATTTTAGATCCGATAAAAAGTCCTGCCGCAGGAGGCACGAATGGCGTTGAGCCAGGAGTCCTCTTGTCTTCGCAGAGATTCTTCGGTTCTTCCTTTGAATAGCAAACATCTATGTCAATCTTTTCTTCTTTCAATAATCTCCTCATCTTGCGAGCGAGAGGATCCATGCTGGTCTTAGAAATCTTTGTAATCTCAATCTTAGATGGATCAAGTTTATTTCCCATGCCCATGGAAGAAATGATTCTAATCCCAAGTGAATGAGAATTTTTGATGAGAAGTAGCTTTGCCGCAACATCATCTATTGCATCCACCACATAGTCGTAGGATTTAAGATCTACTTTCCCTGCAGTTTCCTCGCTGTACCTAATCGGATATTTTTCTACAATCGCTTCCGGATTTATATCCAAGATTCGTTTTTCAAATGCATCTACTTTTTTCATTCCAACAGAAGAGTTAGTAGCGATGATCTGTCTATTGATATTGGTTAGAGAAATATCATCGAAGTCTACGATTCCAATCCTTCCGATTCCACATCTGGCAAGGGATTCGACCACATATCCGCCGACACCTCCAACACCAAATATAATTACAGACCTATTTTTTAAAACCTCTAACGCTTCTCTTCCTATAACTTTTTCTGTTCTCTCTCTATAATCTGTCATTTAAGTTCAATCCTAGATATTGAATCTCCTGTGAGCATAACCTTTAAATTAACTATGCCAGTTAGATTCTTGTCAAAGTAGTATGAGAATTCTGTAGGCACCTTGTTGTTTTCAAGATTTTTAAATGTAATAACATATCCATTTCCTGCTGCAACAGATCCAACCACTTCACATCTTGTAACAATCTCTTCAGTTTGGAAATTTCTATCTACAATTGTGTAGGATTTTGCAACATCATTTGTAATATTTAATTTAACAGTAGCTCCAACTATATCCTCTTTAATTTCAAATCCAAGCTTATAATCCTTTTCCACTCCAAGAACATCTAGGGTTATAACTTCAATATCATACCCCTTCACCTTTCCTACTACTTCCAAATTTTCATCTGGTTTAACAGGACGATATTGTTCTTTGTAGTTTAGAGCCTTCTTCATGATTACAGCCATCTCAGCACGACGAATATGTTTTTCACCGTTGAAGTATCCATCGGAACCATTCTTGTCAAAAATTCCAAAACTTACAAGTCCTGGCAAATACTTAAGTGCCTCTTTATTTATTTTATTTAAATCCTTGTAATTTAAAAGAGAAATATCTCCAGTCTTGTCACTTTCAAGAGCTCTTCCGAAAAGTGCGGCAATAGTTCCCCTAGTTGGATACTTCTTGCCGTTTATAAGACCTTTTTTTACAGCTGCATCTATTGTATTTAAAGTAATAGTTCCAATTTGTAAATTGTAATTTACAGCACCGATAGCCCAAGCAGGAATATTGTACTTAGTTAGATCATAGGTCTCATTATTTTTAACAGTTCCAATCTTAAGCGACTCAATAATCTTTAAAGTTTCCAAAAATGAAACTGCCTTTTGCGGTTTAAATGTCCCGTCATCATATCCGGCTAAAAGATTCTTTTCAGTCAAATAATCCACATATTCATTCGCCCAGCCGTATCCACTGTCCTTCATATCTGAAAATGACTTCGCATCTATCCCCTGTACCAAAGTTATAGCTGAAAGTCCAATTATAAAAAATTTCTTCATAAGTTTCTTCATTGATTTTTCCATAAAAACCTCCATGATTATTATAACACAAAGGATAAAAAAATCCCCTTTCCTCAATTGGAAAGGGGTGAAAATATTTTTTATCTTATATATCCATTGTTACTATTGTTTTGATTTAAAATCAATATTGGTGATATACTTCCATCTGAAAATACTTGAACTACAAAGTCATAGTTATAATTTTGATAGAAGCTTGGAAGATTAAATCCTTTAACTTCAAAATCGTATCCTATAATATTTCTAGTCACTGGTCCTTGCAATACATCATATCTACTAACAATAAACATATTTTTTAAATAATTATAACTGTTTAATTTTGCAGATACTCTATAGAATCCATAGTTTGAATTGTTGTTTGAAAGTTGAATATTTTTTATATAACTTCCGTTGTTTTCAATAAGAACATAGCTACCAGTATAAAAGCTTCCATTATAATTATATGATCCATTAACTGTTGTGTTGTTGTTTATAATGTAATCATATCTATTTCCTGTAGCATATTCTTTAATAGTTATGCCTATTGGATTTCTTCTAGTATTATTATCATAGTCTACCTTCTCTATTGTACCAAATGCAACATTTCCAAAATTTATGTTAGATTTGTTTCCAATAAATCTGTAGTTTGTGTATTCATTGATAGTATTGCCAACCTTTAGGTTGTCAATCTTAGAATTCTTTAAATTGTTATCAAGTCTTACATAGAATTTGTAATCCTTGCCATCCTTAAGAGTAACGGTGATTTCTTTTAGTAATTTATAAGCATCAACAGATCCGATTTCCTTAAGAACACCACTAATTTGTCCGTTCTTAGGAGTAACTACCATCTTAGTTAAATATCCTTGTGCATCTAGATTGAACTCTACCATGTCCCCTTCTTTTACATAAGAAAGTGGAGATGCAATTCCTAGGATAGTTATATCTGGGTTTGTGCCTAATGTGAAATTAGTTTCCTTAGAAGTTGAGATACTATCAGATGCCTTTAGATCTATTGAAGAGCTATTATTTGTGTACTTAACCTTTACTTGGTTTGAGTAAACTCCTGAAACATATCCTACATATTGAGTAACTACGTCTTTTATAGTTACTTCAACAGCAGTTCCTTCTACTCCTTCACCTACACCCTTTTGATACTTAACTTCTACTTCTTGTCCTTCTTTTAATTTTGTTGCATCAGCAGATGTACCATTGATTGTGAACTTGGTGTTTCCATTGTATTCAAAACCTAAAGTGGTACTACCATTTTTGATTATGAACCTATTTAAATTATTAGTTGAAGATGCGAGTATAACTTCACCTTTAGCAGTAGTTACTTGTATCTTGGATTTGTAATCATAAGCTGCCTTAGTGATGATAGCCATCTCTGCACGACGGATTCCGTTTTTACCATTGAATTTTCCATTTGATCCTGTAGCTGTAAATATACCAGCCTTTACAAGAGAAGAAAGATATTCCTTCTTGTCCTTTGATAAATCATAGATATCTTTGTGTCTTAAATTAGAGATATCAGAGTTCTTACCAAGACCAAGAGCCTTTGCATAGAAAACTGCAATATCTTCTCTAGCTGGATATATTTTAGAGCCAGCTCCTATCTGTCCATTTCCCTTTGCACTTTCAAGTTGTTTCATTGTGATTACATTGTTTTGAAGACAGATTGCAGCAGCATCAATTGCCCAAGTGTCCATTCCTAGATTTATTAAATCTTTTCCATAAGTATTAGTTGCCTTGGTAACTTCATCGCTACTTGGGTTTATAATACCCTTAAGTAAGCTAAGAGTTTGAGGAAGACTCACTAAATTTTCTGGCTTGTAAGTTCCATCATTAAATCCAGCTATAATATTTTTGTTGCTTAACTCATCAATTGCTGAGTATGCCCATTTATATGTCCCAGTTGAAGCAACATCAGAAAACTGTTTGGCAAAGCTATATGTAGGTAGCATTGCAACAGCAAGTGATAATGCTAAAATACGTTTTGATTTTTTCATATTATACCTCCAATGAGTATATTATATCACAGTTTATTAATATACATTTATTACAAATTTATTTCATTGTTTACAAAATGGCTTAGTTAAGTATAAAATAGATGTGAGTAGATAAAGAAAGGATGGGATTATATGAGATACATACCCGTTTCATTGGATACAAAAGATAAAAATGTTTTAGTACTCGGTGGAGGAGTTCTAGTTCTAGAATCTATAAAAAAATTACTTCTTACAGAAGTTCATGCAATCTATATCATTGCATCAGAAATTCTACCAGACATCACCAAGTTGGAAGAAGAAAATCCAGAAAGAATAAAGATAAAAATCATGGACATCGACGAAAACTTCAGATTCTTTGGATACGATATGGTCATCATCGGCACATACAATTTAAATCTAAACAACGCACTTGAAAATAGAGCACTAAATTCAAATCTAGCATACCAAAGACTCGATATCAAATCAGAATCAAGCTTCATAATCGATGACTTCTACAATGTTAGCGACATAACTCTATCAGTTTCTCGCACATCAAGTCTACCAGAGATCGAAGAAGAATTCTCCAAAGATTTAAAAGACTTGGTAAGTGACTACAACGAAGATAAAATAAATCTTCTAAAACAAATACGAACCAACTTGATCAGAAAGAACGCAAAAGACATCGAAAAAACCATCACAAAACTCTACAAAGACGACACAGTAAATCTAAGAGAATATCTAAACTCTGACATAGAAGAATCAGAAGAAATAAAAGAAGAAAAAGATTTGAAAAAAGAAACCGTCGAAGAAAAATTAAAAACAGAAACAACAGACGATATAGAAAGAGAAGAAAATAAATAAATAAAGAAAGAAAAACAAAAGCTGGCATTTAAAGTCAGCTTTTTTTTATGTAATGAATTAAAATTAAAAAATTTCTTTTTTAATTTTAGTAATTTTTCCAATTTCAACTGTAGCGGAAGCAACCTGTATCCATCAACCTCAATATTATATTATTTTTATCAGGCGAAGCCGTGGGAAAACAACGATTTATATTCACAACCGTAGCGGAAATCTAGGTTCTACAGCCGAAGGCTACATTAGACCTCCCAACTGCAGTCACCCTGAGAGGCAGTCGAGTTCTGCAAATCAGCCTTCATTTCATTCGACTTCTTTGGAACTATGCACGAGACCTGCTACGAAATCAAAGATTTCGGCTAGGGCTTCGAAGGATCTGACCTATATTTAACCCATCTTTACCCAAAAAAATATTATAGTGACCTCCCAACTGCAGTCACCCTGAGAGGCAGTCGAGTTCTGCAAATCAGCCTTCATTTCATTCGGCTTCTTTGGAACTCTTTGCACGAGACCTGCTACGAAATCAAAGATTTCGGCTAGGGCTTCGAACGGGTATAACCTCCGAGGACCTAACCTTTACAAATGAAATCCAAAAAAACCTACACTTAACTCAAAAAAACGCCTACATAAAGTAAGCGTTATACTAATATAATTAAAATACTAATTTATTTCTATTTGATAAAAACAAAGATTTATCATTAATCTTTCGCATCTTAATCTAAATTTTTAAATACATATAGTCAAAATCAATTAGATCACCATCAATCTCAAAGTAGCCTTCAAATGTACCTATTTTTTCAAATCCAAATTTTTTATATAAATGAATCGCAGTTTTATTATCACTTCTAACTTCCAAAGATATAATCTTTGATTTTGCCTTGTCTTTTGCGAATACAATCAAAGTGTCTATAAAATTTGTTGCAATCCCTTGGTTCCAAAATTTTCTTTGAACGCACAAACCTATATTGCCACGATGTGACATTCTTCCGTTTTTTAAAGTAGAATAGTTTGCAGTTCCAACAATCATTCCATTTATCTCAGCAACAAGCATAATCTCATTATCACAATTTAAAAGCTCTTGTAAAATTCTCTTTTCTTCTTCAATTGTTATCGATAGACCTTCTTCTCCATAACTTAGATTATCAGTTTCAGACCCACAAATCTTTATATGTTCCAAAATTTGTCTTGCATCACTAGGAAGTGCCTCTCTGATATTAATTTTCATATTAACTCCCGTTATTATTTATATTTAACATTATCTTTTAAAAAAAAGATGAATTTCTAACATCACTTAAATAATCTCTAAGCTGCATAATCTCGTCTCTATTAAATCTCAAATTTAAGAAGTTATCCGTAAGTCCATCGTTCCAGAAATATATTATCCACTCGAGATAGATATCTTCTATTTCATAACCAGGAGCAACATAAGTATACTTTGGATCCTGTCGCAAATCTTTTTGCGGATGCAAAATAAAACAGAAATCAGGCTCAATGCATGTCTTCTCAATAATATCTGTAAGTTTATTGTCTAAAAGAAGTGTGAAATTCTCCTCCAAATCATCAACTTCACTAGAAAGTAGAAGCTCAGCATCTTTCACTTGATACTTTAACCAATCTCCAGAAGTTAAAGAAAAATCACACCTACACCAATCGCTAAACTCCTCACGATTATCAAGCTGATAGTTTCTGATATTTAATTTTACATCAATTCCTCTTATATTAATTTCAAAACTCATTTTACTCTATATTAAATCTCTTCAATACCAATACTCCTAAGATAATTATAAGTTTCATCATAAAACTCTTCTAATCTTGTCACATCAGAGTTAGATCCATTTGGAACATAGATAATCATCCCTTGTCTTGACCTTGTTAACAAAACTCTATATGAATTCTTTAGATAGAGTCTATCTTCGGGCTTGTTTATATTTATCCATTTAGATCCATGAAATCTTTTGTATTGCCATTTTCCATCTTTCATTCTTAAATCAGCATCCCAAGCAACAATCGAGTAGTCAAGTTCAAGACCTTGAACATCGAATTCCGTAACTACATCTTCAAGATAATAGCAGGATCTCACATCATCTTTTTCATTAAGAAACCAATTTGCAACATTTACTTCATTCTTTACAAATATTCCTTCCGCTTTCAATCTCAAGGCACCACTCGTTGCTAACATGCCATACTTTTGAGTACCCTGTGCTTGTTCTTTTATCCAATCTTTAGCTTTTTCTAAATTCCTAGTCAACCTAATTGGATACTTTTCTTTAATCTTTACATAAAAATTTTTTGCATTTTCTATATCTATATCTAAAGTTGCTTTTATAAAGTCTGCAAGGTCCGGTGTTCTAAATGATCTTAATGATACTGACAAATGTAAATTGTCTTCATATTTCACCTTCAAGCCATCTATCATTTCATCCCAACTATTGTCAATTAAGTATTCGTCTTTTAAATTTGTAGATACATATACATCCCAATCTTTGAAGCTAGATCTTAAAGCATCGAACCATTCAGGCAAACCACCCTCGCCATAGTTTATCTCTTGGCCACCTCCAATTAAACATATAATTGTCGCCCAATCCCTATGTCTATCAATAGTACTAATAAGAAATTCCGGCTCACTATATTTAAAATTAATTATTCCTTTTTTCGTCTTCATAAACTTAGCAATTTGGTCGTGATTCCAAGAACGTTGCGCCTCATCAAAAATTACTATATGCTCTGGAGGTACATCAGTATTATTTACAAAAGAATCCCTATACTTGTGTATCATTTGAATAAAAGCATTTGTTTTTCTATGCTCTTGTGATTTCGTTGTTTTTATACCAAGATCTTTCATCTTGTTTAGTTTATCTCGCACTAGAGCTTCTTGTAAAACTTGAACTAATGGAAAATTACCTGATAGAAAAACCGCATGCTCTCCTTTTTTTGCATCAGATTTCTGAATACTTAAATTTAACCCAACCAAAGTCTTACCCGCTCCAGGCACACCCGTTACAAAACATATAGACTTTCTATTATTCGCTTTGCTGAAATTAATTATTTCATTCACAGCATCAGTAGTTAAGCTAATATTTTTTGCACCAGCATCGTTTCTTGTGATATCTGTTACATTATGACCTGTATATAGAGCTTGCGCAGCTTCTACAATAGTTGGCGTTGGAAAATATTCGCTATAAATCCATGATTCATATGAAAAATCCTTCTTATCAATCTTCGATGAAATATTTAAGATTAGATTTCTAATCCCAAATTCATTACATCTTAGAGGTTTGATAATATCGTCTTTAATAACCAATTTATTTTCAAATTTTGGAGCATCTGTCGCTATTAGAATGGGAACAATCAGTTTGTCCCTACTTTCTTTATGGAAATTTTTAAGATCTAGAGCATAATCATACACCTGATCATAATCATTACTATTATATCTGTCACTACCACATTTAAATTCCAAAACAAAAATAATATTTTTAAATAAAATAATATTGTCGATTCTCTTTCCCATACGAGGAATTACATACTCAAAAAGAATTCTTGAGTTATGATCATCTAACCCACAGAGCTCTCTTTTTAAAATTTCTATTTCAGATTTCCATGTGTTCTTTTGTTGGATTCGAGTGTCAGCAGAAGAATCATTACTGCTAATTTTTCCAAGGATTGTTTCATCATCAGTATTAATAAATTCTGATATGGTAGAATCATAAAAAGCCCTTAAACTATTCATATTACTCCTATTATTTTTCTAAATATTCAGAAAACGCATTTGGCAACCAATCTGGATATTTACCTTCTACTGAATATTCTAATTTTTCATCGCAAACTTCATACATATTTACCACCTAAAAATCATTTAATAAAACTAAGTATAATATTTATAAGTTATATCAATTATATCCCAATTGAATACGTTCTTAAAGTTGATATTTAGATATTTTTCCTCATAACTATTCCTTAAATTTTAATCAAAAAAGCACCTAACTATGTTAAGTGCTTCTAAGTTTTCTATTATTTCCCATCCATTAGCATGAAATATATTTTATTTATTTCTTTTACATTAGTGGTCCAAATATTCTCATAAATGCGCCGAAAAATCTATATTTTCTTGGAAATGATTGGTAGTATTCTATATCGATTCTTTGACTTACTGCCAATGTGTTTTGAAAGTCTTCTTCTACGCTTGATGCAGTTTCTATTCCATGGACAAATACTCCGTTTTCAAAGTTTAGATACATGGATCTAAAGTCCATGTTAACTGTTGAGACTGTGGTTGCTTCTCCATCTATGATTACCACTTTTGAATGGACAAATCCAGGTGTGTATTCGTAGATTTTTACTCCTTCTGGGATTAAATCTTTGTAGTAGGATCTTGCTACTGCAAATGGTATTTTCTTGTCTGGTATGTGTGGCATGATGATCTTAACATCAATTCCCCTCTTCGCCGCAAATGTTAGGGCGGTGAGTACTTCGTTATCGAGGACAAGGTAAGGGGTCATGATATGTATATATTTTTTCGCTTCGTAGATCATGTAGAGGTACACATTCTTCGCAAGGGATTCTCCATCTCCCGGTGCGTCTGCGTATGGTATGACGTACTCGTCACTGTTTGGAAAGAATCCGTCCCTTGGTGCTAGATATTTGTCATAATCTTCTTTTCCGTCTGCAAATATATTCCACATTTGAAGAAATATTGCGGTCATGCTCTTAACTGCTTCTCCTCGTATGCGTATGACATTGTCCTTCCAGTGTCCGTATACTTCGATTAGGTTTACATATTCGTCTGCTAGATTAACTCCGCCGGAAAATGCTAGGTCGTTATCTACTACCAAAACTTTTCTATGGTCTCTGTTGTTTTGATAGGTTGAAAGAAATGGTGATACTGGTGCAAATATCTTAACCTTTATTCCTTTGCTCTTTAGTTCTTCTTCAAAGTTTCTTGGAAGGTTAAACATACTGATGGCGTCAAACATAAATCTGACTTCCACCCCTTCTTTTACCTTTTCTTCCAAGATGCTTACAAATTCATCTAGGATTTTGCCTGGTTTTAGAATAAAATATTCTGCAAATATAAATTCCTTCGCCTGTCTCATTGCAGAGAATATGGCATCGAATCCTTCTACTGTATTTTCGTAGTAATCGACTTTTGTGTTTTTGTATACTGGATATGGTCCCATCTTGTGAACATAGTCTGCCAAGCCTTTGAACTCGCTGGCATATTCTTCCATCTCACCTAGATGGTCCTTGTTTTGAAATAGGTATGGCTTCGTCTTCTTTATGTTTTCTTTTAGTGAATTTATTCCTAGTTTGTTTCCTGGAAATGTGTGAAGGAATAGATATAGCATGGTTCCAAATGCTGGAAACACAGATATCGGTGCCATCCATGATATTTTAAATGCTGGGTTCATGTCCTTATCGATGATGTGTGTAATCATTGCTATGGTTATTATGGTCATCGCCGGCGTAAAATATTTTAGATATGATTTGAACTTGGTGTAGATTACAAATAATAACGCCAGTTGGATCAGTACAAGGACAATGATCAGTATCATTGGTCTGTCCTTGTACTTTTTAGATAGGATTTTCGCCCATTCTTCGTATTTCTTTTTTAAATTCTCTTTTTTCTTCTTAGATATTATCTTTCCCATTTTTATTTTATGATTTTAAAGTCCTTTGGATATTTGTTTAAGACTTGACATCCGTCTTCTGTAACTACTACCAAGTCTTCAATCCTAACTCCACATACTCCAGGTACATAGATTCCTGGTTCTATTGAAAATATGTTTCCAACTTTACAAATATTTTCGTTGTTTTGAGATACATCTCCCGCTTCGTGGACTTCTCTTCCGATGAAGTGTCCAGTTCTGTGGGTGAAGTATTCTCCATAGCCTGCGTCTTCTATTATCTTTCTAGCTGCTCTGTCCACGTCTTTTAATTTTACTCCAGGAGCAACCTTTTTGATTGCTGTTTCATTGGCAAGCTTTACAGTTTCGTAAATCTTCTTCGCTTCTTCGGAAGCTTCCTTGTAGAAGAATGTCCTTGTCATGTCTGAACAGTATCCGTCCTTGATACATCCGATGTCTACAACTATGGAGTCTCCTGCCTTTTTCCTGCTGTCATCTGTAACATGATGTGGATCCCATGAAGCTTTCCCATATCCCACGATTGGTTCGAAGGAAAATCCTTCTGATCCTAAATCTTTATATGTCTTTAGAAGAAGTTCTCTCATTTCCATTTCTGTGTAGTCTTCTTTTAGAAGTTCTTCCATTCTACCCATGGCAAGGTCGTTTAATCTTGATGCTTCTGCCATAAGTTTCACTTCTTCTGCATCTTTTATCGCTCTTATGTCGTCTATTAGATTAGATGCAACGACGAATTCCTTCTTTCCATCCATAATTGGAAGTAGAAATCTAGCATCCATAAATTTATCTACACCAATTTTTTTAGAATCTTTGATTTCATTTTTAAGCATGCCTACGTAATCGTCTGTATCCAAGAAGTAGATCGGTTCTACATATTTATTTCCATCCACATTAAATAACTTGGATAAGAATAGTTTTGCACTATTATATTTTATAACTAGGACATACATCCTTTCACCTGGATCGATTTCAATTCCAGTTAGGTAATCTATAGCCACTCCGTCTGTAATCAAAAGAGTGTCTAGATCTGTTTCTTTTAATTTTTCGTATAGTTTGTTAATCATTTTTCACCTTCTAATTCAATTGCTATGACTTTTTTATTCAAAGCCTCATCCAAATTTACAAATTTTGCGTCCTTCGCTTCAAACTTTTCTCTTCCATCTTCATAAGAAGTTACGAGAGCCTTCTTCAAATTTTTGATTATCTCGTAGGTAGATTTGTCGTAGTCCATGTAGTAGTATGTAGTGCCTTTGATAGTAATCTTTTGCATCTTTAAATTTACAGGGCTATCCGCATCTATAAAAGATATTTTTACATTAGATTCCATAGTCATCCTCCAAGTACATTGTAGCATATTGAAAATTTGTATTAAAGACAATAATTACCCTGTATGTTATAATTATAGCAAGGAGGCAATATGAAAAATTACAAATTAATCGAACAAAAATATATTGAAGATATCCATTCAGAAGTAAGTCTATATGAACATGAAAAGACTAAGGCAAGAGTAGTAACTCTTGAAAATGATATGGATAACTTGGCATTTGGAATCGGATTTAAAACTCCACCTAAAGATTCCACTGGTGTTGCCCACATACTTGAACACAGTGTCCTTGGAACCAACGAAAAATATACCACCAAGGAACCTTTTTTTGACCTAATCAAAACTTCTGTGGCAACATTTTTAAATGCGATGACATTCTGTGATAAAACCATCTATCCTTTCTCATCAAAAAATAAAAAAGATTTCTATAATCTTTTAGACGTATATATGACTTCTGTCCTTTTCCCTGGAATCTATAAGAGCAAAAATATTTTCCTAAGAGAAGGCTGGCACTACGAACTTCTTAACAAAGAAGACGACATAACTATTAATGGTATCGTCTACAACGAAATGAAGGGTGCCTACTCATCTGAAGACGAACAAATCTACGATGGAATAAGACTTAAACTCCTTGAAAATTCTACCTATGGCATAGATTCAGGCGGTAATCCAAAGAATATTCCTGATTTAAGCTACGAAGAATTTCTAGATTTTCATAGAAAATACTACCACCCATCCAACTCATACATCTACATCTCTGGAAATCTTGACATGGAAGAAGCTTTAGAAACTATCGACAGAGATTTCTTATCTAAGTTTAACTATCTCGATGTGGATTCAGAAATAATTCTTCCTCCAGCTAGAACTAAGAGAGAAGAATTTAACTATGAATACGCAGCTGCTAAGGAAGAAAAGAACAAAGACTACTTGGCAATCGGATACAATCTTGGAAGATATGACGACAAAATCGATTCATTCATGGCAAACTTCATGAGCGAACTTCTAATAGATTCAGAAGCAGCTCCAGTTAAAGAAGCATTAGTTGCCAAAGGTCTAGGTGAAGATGTATATGCTATCACCCAAGAAGGACTAGTTTTAGATTTCAATATCTTCTCTAAGTACACATCTCGCGATAGAAAAGATGAATTTGTAGAAACCGTCGAAAGCACACTTAGAGATCTAGTTAAAAATGGAATCGACAAGGATCTACTAAGAGCAACTCTAAACAAAGTTGAATTTGGAATAAGAGAAGGTGGCGGAGCAAACGCACAAATCTACAGATTTATCTGGGCAATGTCCAACTGGCACTATGGCAAAACACCTTTCGAAGGTCTAGATTTCTCAAAGACTATTAATTTCATAAGAGACAAGATAGACACAGACTACTTCGAAAGATATATAGAAGAAAAATTCCTAAATAACGAAAACTCAGTAGTTATGGTCGCAACTCCATCTGCAACTAAGAATGAAAAAGAAGCTAAGGAACTAAAAGATAAACTAAGCGCCTACAAAGCATCACTTAGTGACGAAGAAATCGAAAAACTAATTGAAGATACCAAGGCTTTCAATGAATTCTTAAGCAAGGAAGACTCTGACGAAGACAAGGCAACTTTACCAACACTTGAGCTTACAGACATAAAACCAGAGATCGAACACACAGAATTTACAGTAGAAGAATATAAAAACTCTGAAATTTTAAAGATCGACCAACCAACAAATGGAATAACATTCTTAAACTTTATGTTTGACAGTTCCTTTGTAAAAGAAGAAGATCTATTCTACTATTCACTACTAGATGCATTCTTAACCAAACTAAATACAGAAAATTATAGCTACCAAGAGCTAGATAATATAATCAACATGAACACCGGCGGAATCAATTCCAAGTCCATCGTACTAACCCACAACAAGACGAGAGAAATGATGCCTAAGTTCAAAGTAACCATGCGAGTTCTATCAGACAAGGTGGAAAAATCATTTGAAATCTTAGAAGAAGTACTATTTAGAACTAAATTTGAAAACAAAAAGAGAATGAAGGATATCCTTCTTGAACTAAAGAGCGACATGGACAGCCGTGTCATCCAAATGGGACATATCGTCGCAGCAAATGTAGTTAAATCCTACTACGCAAAAGATTCCTACTACCAAGAAGTAATCGGCGGATTTATCTTCTACAATAGACTATGCGACTTTATCGAAAACTTTGATAATGAAGTGGACACATTAATAGCAAAACTAAAAGAATTTGCATCCAAGATGTTCAACCGTCGTGGCATGGTAGTAAGTGTCACCCAAGAAGGAAACCATATGGATAATATTTCTGAAGTAAAGAAATTCATCGACCATCTAATCGACGAAGAAGTAGTACCAAGTCCATTTGAATTCAAAGAAAATCCAAGAAATGTAGCCTACACATCATCAGCAAATGTAAACTACGTTGCAAAAGGTTACTCATACAATAAAATTGGCAAAGAATATAACGGAAATATCGCAGTAGTTAAAAACCTAGTAGGCTCCGACTTCCTATACACAGAAATCCGTGCAAAGGGTGGTGCTTATGGTCAAGGACTACTAGTAAATCAAGATGGAGATATGGTAGCAACCTCATATAGAGATCCACATATCACAAACACCTTGAAGGTTTACGACCAAATTCCAGAATATCTAAAAAATCTTAAACTAACAGACAAGGAACTAAAGGACGCAATCATCGGTTCAATCAACACCTTCGATCCAAACTTATCACCACAAGACAAAGGCGAACTAGCAATGTCAAGATATGTTACAGATCTAACAGAAGAAGAAGTTGCAAAGAACAAAGAAGAATGTCTAAAAACAACCTTAGAAGATTTGAAAAACTACGCAGAAGTAGTAGAAAAAGTAATGGAAAAAGAATATATCTGTGTCATCGGAAACGAAGAAAAAATCATGGAACACAAAGAATTATTCGGCGAAATCATGCCATTACAAAGATAAAAATAGAAAAGACAGTGTATTATAAAGTACACTGTCTTTTTGTTTGCACAAAATCTCTAGGTGGTCATCACCCTGAGAGGAATTCTAGTATAGCGAACTTTCCAACTGCGGTCAACCTGAGAGGCAGTCGAGTATAGCGAACTTCCCAACTGCGGTCACTCTTAGAGATGGTCGAGTTCAACAAAACTCCCAACTGCAGTCACCCTGAGCGAGGAAATTTATTTCCGAGTCGAACGGGTATAACCTCCGAAGGTCAAGTCCTGGCAAATGAAATCATCAATTT
>NZ_GL397071.1:1910577-1942633 GCF_000146345.1 Peptoniphilus duerdenii ATCC BAA-1640
TTTTTGAAGAAGAAAAAATAGGGTTTAGAGAAGTGTAGGATATTTATTTATATTTATTATTTTACATTTTGTATTTAACCAAGTCTTTGCAAATGAAATCATCAATTCTTGACCTCACCAAGGTTATACCCGTTCGACTACGACGGCAAAGCCGTCTCCGCTCAGGGTGACTGTCTTCCTTTGGGTTTTCTTAATATAGCCTCTCGGCTGTATAAGCAAAATGCTTCCGCTACAAGAATAAAATAGTAGGAATGATAGTTGTACGGATTTTGCCTGATTAAAAATAATTAGTACCAAAGTTTATGGAAGCAGATTGCTTCCGCTACAAATTTATATATTTCTTTAGACTTCATCGAAACAAAAAAGGCAGAGCATAAATACTCTACCTTCCATTTTACTTATTAAATTTTACTTATTAAACTTTCCTTTATAATCCTTGGTGCCGCCGATATTGGTAAGATTGGTATATCCCATCTTTGCCATCTTTTCTAATGCCATTCTGCTTCTCACTCCGCCGAGACAGTATGCAAAGACTGGTGTGTCCTTATCTTTTATGACATCCACCACTCTTTCTATTTCATCTAGTGGCACATTTATTGCATCCATTATATATCCTGTTTTATATTCTTCTTTTCTTCTCACATCGATTAGGACTGCATTTTCTGTTTCTTCGTACTTTTTAATTTCTTTGTTTATGTCCAATTTCTTTCTAAAAAACCAACACATCAGTGGGTTTTGCCTCCTGTTATCTTTAAATCTTCTCTATTCTCTACTATCGCTTCAATTCCTAGGCTCAGTGCCTTCACAATATTTTCGATACTCATGGACGCCACTTCTTCCTTAGTTGCAACTTGTTCTGGCAAATATGGTATGTGAACAAATCCTGTTTTCATGTGAGGATAGTCTCTACCTGCTAGATTCGCCACGAAGTATGCCACATGGTTACATACAAATGTGCCTGCAGTGTTTGAAACTGATGCCGGGATTCCGGCTTTTCTTATCTTAGAAACCATAGCCTTTATTGGCAAGGTCAACAGATACGCATCTGGACCTTCACAGATTTTTTCATCTATCGGTGAGTTGCCATCGTTATCGTCTATTCCAAAGTCGTCTATATTTATTGCCACTCT
The DNA here is from genome assembly GCF_000146345.1 of Peptoniphilus duerdenii ATCC BAA-1640. Taxonomy (GTDB): domain Bacteria; phylum Bacillota; class Clostridia; order Tissierellales; family Peptoniphilaceae; genus Peptoniphilus_B; species Peptoniphilus_B duerdenii. Next base: position 1,911,708 of record NZ_GL397071.1, read on the forward strand.
CTCAACGGTTATCCCTGCTCGACCTCCTGCTTGTCCTACTGACACCACTACATCTGGTCTATGCCTATCTATATTTTCTTTTAAAATTTCATCGCATCTTGAGATTGAGGTTGGTATCTCAAGTTTTATTATCTCTGCTCCTAAGATTTCATCTTCAAGTCTTTTTACTGCCTCTATGGCAGGATTTATTTTTTCTCCTCCAAATGGATCGAAGCCTGTTACTAATATTTTCATTGGTCCTCCTTTTGTCCTAGTTCCATTTAAAAAATCCCATCTCTCGATAGGATTAATCCCTTTCTCTGTATAGACTCGGGTAGATTTTTTTGCCTGTGAACTCTTCAAATACTTCTGCAAATTTAAGCCTGTTTTCTGTGACGCAACAGCTTACTTTGCCTCCAAATTTGATTATCCACTCATTTTCTTTTATCACTTCTACTAATTTTTCATAAAAATAATCATTTAAGTAGTATATTTCTCTATCGCCTTTTAACTCTTCAAAATATTTTCTAAATAAGCCAAGGGTGGTGTTATTTAAGAATACTTTTTCTTTAGAGTCTTTTAAATATTCTTTAACTAACTCTTTTAAAATATATTCATTCCTATCCATCCCTTGATTTACAAGTAATTGGGAATCTATATAATCTGTAAACCCATAATAATTTTTAGAATCCCCAAGTACAGTCATATCTTTAAATCCATCTAGATCTAAATTTATTACTCTATTTTCAGATTTTGGATAGACTACAATCCTTCCAAGGTTTGGATATGCGATTATCTTCGGATCCATCTTTGTTAGTTCTTCTTGTCTTACTTCTATGATTTCATCTGAACTTTTCCTCATAGCCAATGGATATGCCAAATCGTCGCAAAAATATATGAATTTTTCTTTTTTAAACTCCTCCCCTAGTCTATCGATTGTTTCTATAGAGCCATAGGAGTCGTCGTAAATTATTATTTCATTCATAATTACCACCTAGGTAGACATTTTTATATCTATCTTTAAAATATTTGTACGCGTCCAGAAGTAGATCTCTGTCATAGAATATTCCGAAAATGGTCGGTCCAGACCCACTCATGGCGGATGCTCCACCAAACTTAACCATTCTATCCTTAATTATATCAAGTTCTTTATGCTTTTTAAATACATAGTCTTCCATGTTATTTTTAAGGGAATGATTTAATGCGGATATATTTTTATTTTGTAGAGCTTCTAATATCTTGTCAAAGTCAATCCTACTCTCACTCAATTTTAAATTCTCATAGACTTCTTTGGTGGAGACTTCATATCCTGGATTTATAAGAAGCACATATGGGTCGCTATAATCTACAGGAGTTAAGATTTCTCCTATCCCTTCCGCCAAGCATTTCCCACCAGTCAAACAGTATGGAAAATCTGCTCCAATTTTCTTTGAAAAAGAGATCAGTTCGTCACGCTTAATATTGTACCCGTAGGCTCTGTTTAAATATTTTATGGTTTCTGCTCCGTTAAATGTGCCTCCAGCTATTCCCGCTCCCATTGGCAGAAGTTTATTAAGTCTTACTTTTAAATTTAAATCTTCTCCCACATAGTCGCAAAAGCCTTTGTAGGCTTTGTATATTAAATTGTCCTCTTTTTTTATATTTAGATCGGATATAATTTCAAATCCTTGTGCATCGGTAGAAAATTCCATTTCGTCAAACAGATTCAGTTCGTGCATGATGGTCTTTATATTGTGGTAGCCGTCGTCTCTCTTTGAAATTACATCTAGACCTATATTAATCTTTGATTTTGATTTTACTTTTGTGATTTCCATTATTAATTCCAAATTTTCAATAAAAAAAAGAAGGCTAAGCCTTCTTATATAATCTGAACATCTTCAAATTCTATTTCCTCATCAATAACAGTTACTGCTACTGTGGATGTTAGAACGTCTGAATAAGTATATGAAGAAGTGGTCATTTCATCTCCATTTTCAACTTCGACTACAAATAAGCTGGGATATACAGCCTTTATTTCTCCAAAGCGAGTTACAAATCTCTTCCTGCCCTTATTGGCTCTTAGAATAACTCTTTTACCTATATACTGCTCCAACTCTCTTTTGATCATTTCCATCTGATTCATTGGCGTCCCCCTTAATTTTTCGAAGTTATACTATCATTTCATTAAGTATTATACTATATTTATAGTTATTTGTCAATTTTCCCATTTTCCCAAGGTTTCATCACCTTTTAAATAAAATATTTTTATGAATTTCTGGTTGTGGTATAATATTTTTTAGAAATAATTTTATTGGAGGTAGGAATGTTAAATAAAATTACATTAAACACAGAAGTCATAGAAATGATGCTTTTCTATTGGGAATCTGTGGTAGCTAGAGATAAAGTTGCTGAAGTCTACATGATTGAACTTGCAAATCGTCCAGAGATGAAACCTCTTTACGGCGATGATTTCGAAGTAGATTCTGTAAGAAGAGTGCTTTCTGCAATCGTAAATAGAGAAATCTTAAACGGTGCAACTAAGAAAGAACTTAGATTCTGGAACTACAATATGTGGATGACCGAAGATCTTGAATTCATGAGAAGCATGGTTAACCCTGTGAAGACTATGAATCTTGAAAATATTAGAAAAAAATATGAAAATACTAGCAAGTACGACAACATCGAAGTGAGATTTGTCCCAGGACATTTCGATATCTACTACATCGAAGACAATGTACTAACCATCAACTTCTTCTGTCTTGCTACAGATTTTGCAGGTGGATTTAATATCGATGGCGTTCCTTATATGGAATTTATCGAACAAAAAATCGGCGAAATGGTTAAATAAGAAAAATGATAAAGATTTAGAGGCGAAAGCCTCTTTTTTATTTTTAAATTTTACATAGTTTTTTTAACTTCTAAAACAAAATCTCGTGGCTACTAATTATTTAAATTTTTTTTTTACAAATATAAAAAAAGGCATTTTCCAATGCCTTTGCCATTTAAATTATTTAATTATAATCTTTTAGAGCCTTTCTGATTCTCATATCAGAGTCTCTCTTTGCCATTGCATCCCTCTTGTCATAGAGTTTCTTACCTCTTGCAAGGGCAATCTCAAGTTTTACTCTTCCCCTCACCAGGTACGCCTTTAGCGGCACGATGGTAAATCCTTTTTGATCTACATCTCTTGCAAGTTTTCTAATCTCTGCCTTGTTAAGTAGGAGTTTTCTTCTTCGAAGTGGATCCACATTGAATATATTTCCCATTTCATATGGACTTATATGCATCCCTTCAACGAATACTTCTCCATCTTTGATTTCAACATAGGCATCTTTTAAATTGCACTTGCCTCTTCGTAGAGATTTCACTTCAGTGCCTACTAATACTATTCCCGCTTCGTAAGATTTCTCTATGAAAAAGTCATGCCTTGCCTTTCTATTGGTCGCAAGTACCTTCTCTTCCATCTATACTCTCCAATTCAAAATCAATCTCTCCAGTAGTTATATTTGAATTAACTACCACTACATTCACCATATCGCCCATGTGATACACTTCTTCTCTATCATTTGCCACGGCGGTGTAGTTATTTTCGTCCATTTCGTAGAATCCATCCATAGTCTTATATGGAACTAGACCTTCTACCAAGTTTTCCAGTTGCACAAACATTCCAAACGAAGTTATGGATACGATTATTCCGCTATACTTTTCGCCAATCCTGTCCTTCATATATTCAGCCATCTTTACAGATTCAACTTTTCTTTCGCAGGTTTGGGCAACTCTTTCCATCTTGGAAGTCTGTTCCGCAACTATGTGTGAAAGTTCATCGTAGTATTCAATCTTTTTCCTGCTTAGTAATCCCTTTAGATTTGCCTTTATAATTCTATGGATAAATAGGTCCGCATACCTTCTAATTGGCGATGTGAAATGGGAATAATACTTAGACGCTAGACCGAAGTGTATATCATTTACTTCTGAGTATCTCGCCTTTTGTAGAGATCTTAGAAGTAGTGTGGACACGAATAGTTCCTCAGATGTACCCTTCACCTTGTCGATGATATTTCTAAATTCAACAGGGCGTAGCTCTCTAAAATTATTGATGCTAAGTCCAAGATGTCTAATTGCTGAATTTAATCTCTCCACATCTTCTTCGTCAGGTTCTTCGTGAATTCTATATAGAAACGGAAGTTCCAACCAATAGTATTCCTCTGCTACGGTTTCGTTAGCGCAAATCATAAATTCCTCTATGATTTTATTTCCAATTCTTCTATCCTTAACCAAAATATCTATTGGCACTCCATTTTCATCGGTTATAATTTCTGGTTCTTTAAAATCAAAATCTATGGAGCCTCTGTCATATCTCTTCTTCATGAGAATTTCTGCAAGTTCTTTTGCCATATCTAATGAATCGTAGAGACCTTCGAGACTAGGGTGTTTCTTCCCTTCTTCTAGATAGTCGGACACATTGTCATAGACGAGCCTTCTCTTGGATTTTATAAATGACTCTTCGATTTTATGTTCCACGACTTTACCCTTCTTATCTATTTCCATAAACACTGAAAGGGTAAGTCTAACTACTCCTTCGTTTAAAGAACAGATTCCGTTGGATAGTTCCTTTGGAAGCATCGGATATACCTTATCTTGAAGATAGTAGGAATTTCCTCTTTTAAATGCTTCTTTATCCAGGTAGGAATCCTCTTTTACATATTGACTTACATCTGCAATATGCACTCCCAAGCGGTAATTATCTCCCACTTTTTCCAAAGAAATTGCATCGTCAAAATCCTTCGAATCCGCTCCATCGATGGTGTAGATGACCATGTCCGTCAAATCATGTCTGCCTTCAAGTTGCTTTTCAGTCGGTGCCTCTGGCATGTACTTCGCTTCATTTGAAACTTTTTTCGGAAATGAAGTAGGAATATCAAAACTCTTTGCGATGGATTCAATATCCACGTATGGATCTTCTGGAAACCCTAGGATTTCTACTATCTCTCCCTCAGGCTTCTTATCCTTTTCTGCCCATTTTTTAATCTTTGCAACTACCTTCTGTCCATCTTCTGCACCGTTTATATCTTCTCCTCTGATAAATATATCGGTGCCCACCTTTTTATCGTCAGGAACGACGAATCCAAAATCTTTTGAACTTTGGAATGTGCCGACAAACTTAGTAGCATTTCTCTTTATAATTCTAAGGATTTTTCCTTCACGCTTTTCTCCAGAACTTACCTTGTCTATCTTTACAAGGACAGTATCCTTGTTGACGGTAGAACCCATGAATTCCGATGGAATAAACACATCTTCCCCATCATTCATAAGTAGAAATCCAAATCCTTTTTCATTCTTTGCAATTTCTCCCACTGCGTAGGAAATATTGTCTATGGCGTGAATCCTTTCCTTGCGGTCCACATAGATTTTCCCATCCCTGTTCATATTTTCCAAAGTCTTTATAAATGGACCTCTGCTGTACTTGTCCACTTCAAACGCCTTTAGAATGGTCTTTATAGTTACAACTTTGTTCGAATTTATATATTCTAAAATCGCATCTTCAATCATCATAGTTTAGCTCCATAACTGGTGCTATTGAATAGATCTGTGTCGTAGGAATATATATTTTTTTCGAATTCTTTGCTTCTTCTAAATGCTAGATCAATCTGTCTATCTATAAGTTCTTTAAATGAAATTCCCATCGGTTCAAATAAGTAAAAAGCAATTGAACCTGGTAGGGTGTTGATTTCATTTACATATACTTTTTCATTTTCATCTACTAGGAAGTCTATTCTCGCAACTCCCATTGCATCTATACTTCTAAATGCAAGCTTAGCAAGACGCTTAACTTCTTCTGTCATCTCATCAGGAATATTTGCAGGTAGATTCTTCTTTTGATTCTTCATGCCTACGCTCTTTGAGCCTTTGCCACCGCTTTTGTACTTGTCATCATAAGTTAAGAAATCTTCCCAGGTGATTGGTTCTTCTGTAAGAGAAGCTTGTAGATCATCTTCATATCCCAAGACTGCACAATTTATTTCTCTAGGCTTTTCTACAGATTTTTCAACGATGATCTTCCTGTCGTAGTGCATTGCAACTTCCACCGCATCTTTAAGTTCAGCTTCATTCTTTGCCTTTGAAATTCCAACGGATGAACCGAGGTTTGCAGGTTTAACAAAAACTGGGTAGCCAATCTTCTCAGCTTCCGCCTTAACAATGTCAAATTTATAGAAATCTCTGTAAAAATAGAAGTAATCCGTCATAGGAATATTTTGTGATTTAAACACATCCTTCATGATTACCTTGTCCATTCCCACTGCTGCTGCGTTAACAGCACAACCTGTGTAAGGAATACCAATGAATTGTAAGATTCCTTGCACCGCACCGTCTTCTCCAAAAGTCCCATGAAGTGCTACGAATACGGCGTCAATCTTTGCAAAGACAACTGTGCCAGAAGTCTTCTTAGAGAAGAGACCTCCTCCTTGTTCTTCCTCTGTATAAAGGTTAAAATCTCCCCTTACAGGTTTGAAAAATACTTCCTTTGCATCTTCAAGTTTATTTCTCTTTATATTTCCAAAATCTTTTATTGCATCTCCAGATAAGAACTTACCTTCCTTGGTAACTAGTACAGGGATTGGATTGTACTTAGTCTTATCCATATTTTCTACAACTTGCATCCCAGTTATTACAGACACTTCGTGTTCAACTGAGACTCCTCCAAATAATACTGCTATATTCTTCATATTACTCCTCATAACTATCAGGTAGATCATTTTCAAAGAGCACCACATCCCTAGGCGCTGTAATCTTGCCTAGTTCAGACGTTGCGTCGTTTAAACTTCTCACAGAGATAATCCTACCTTCATCAAATTTACTGTCCAACAGTCCGCGTCTAATCGGTTCTGTCCTCTTTATACCTACTAAAATTGCATAGTCACATACTTTTGCAATTTCCTTACCAACTTTATAATTTTCTTCCTCTTCCATTTCTCCAAGCTCAACCATGCCAGGAGTTACGATGATCTTCTTGCCATCTTTGAACTGTGATAGAACCTTAAGAGCCGCTCTAAATCCAACTGGGTTTGAGTTAAATGCATCATCTATAACGATGACTCCACCTTGACCTTCGATTAGATTAAGTCTGTGTTCCACGCTCTCAATCTTTTCGATTCTATCCTTTACTTCTTCAAGGCTCATTCCAAGTTCCATACCGATTGCCACTGAAGCTAGCAGATTTTGCACAGAATGTTCCCCGAGAAGCTTGGTAGTACACTCTATAGATCCCTTTTCTTTGGAAACCAGTGTGAATGTGCTTCCCCTTTCGGAAACTTCTATGTCCTTTGCATAGTAGTCAAGCTTCATAAAGTCCTTGGTACCGTACCTTATAGTCTTCTTCGTCGTCTTGTCCGCAAGTTCTCTCACATACTTATTGTCGTAGTTAAAGATTGCAGTTCCATTTTCATCCAAGTCTTCAATAAGCTCGTACTTGGTCTTCATTATATTTTCAATAGTCTTATACATTTGCATATGGGTCGGACCTATGGCAGTTATGACTCCTATGTCCGGTTGCACAAGACTTGCAACTTCATGAATCTCACCAGGTTTGTATGCTCCAAGTTCCGCCAAGAAAATCTCCCTAGAACTATCAAGCTCGTTATTTATAACCTTTGAAAGTCCCATAGGTGTGTTGTAGGAAGATGGAGTATTTTGCACTCTGAACTTCTCATCAAGCATGGTGCTTGTGAAGAATTTTACAGAAGTCTTCCCAAAAGATCCGGTGATTCCTATGACCTTTAGCCCAGATTCAGCTTTAAGTCTTCTGATTTTTTCTTGGGCACTGGTATAAAATCCCATGTTGATTTTCTTTTCCTTTGGAAGATTTATAGCATTTGCAACTATCATCATCTGCGGTTGCATAAATAGTGCTATAAGTAAAAATATAATCCCTGCATAGATTGAGATTCTGTAATTTGTAAAGCACAAAATCGCAAGTATCACAACTGTTACGAGACCTCTGTAAATATTCAAATAGGTTGCAAGAAGCCTCTTTGCCCTGTCAGTCATAACAAGCGGAGTCTTAGAATCCGTCTTTTCATTAAAAGGACTATATGCCTTAGAAAAATTATTCTTTATCCAATCTCTATATTTGTCGTTGTCATATTCATTTAGCTGAATTATGTTTAAATGGTACTTCGCCTTTGCGGTGATAAGCACCCTCCAAGCTATATAAGCCACAATGTACACAACAAATTCTATAATTAACTTTGTCTTATCCATCAATATCTCCTAAATACGAATTTATAACGGCACAGAAGGTACCGTAATCATCCAAATAGCTGTAGTGACCTCCGTTAAGCACTACCAAACCGGAATTTTTAATCTTGCTTTCAAAAATCTTACCCATGTACACAGGGGTGGCGTCGTCTCTTTCACCCCAGATGAGCAGAGTATCGGAATTAATCTTCGAAAACTCTTCCTCGGTCGATTCATTGACCACCTTAACAAATGTCGATCTCATGATACCAGAAGTATCCCTGTAATCGTCGGAACCGAATCTCTTGTAGAATTTTTCGAGGGAATCCTTTTTCCAAAAAAATAATAATTTGTACATATTTTTAAGAAATTTAAAAGAATAAACTTTAAAATAGTAGCTCATCTTTCTCTTTGGAAGGACCCCAGAGGCATCCACAAGGACAAGTTTCTCAACCATGTCCTCATGCTTTGGAGCAAAACAAGTTAATGTCTTACCACCGAAGGAATGACCGATAAATATCGCTCTATCAATCTCAAATTCCTTTAAGACCTTCAGTAAAAAATCCGAGTAGTCATATGTGGACCACACCCCGGTCGGCTCATCGCTATCTCCAAAACCTGGAGCATCATATGCAAGAAATGGGCGTCCAGAAATAGAATTTACAATGGGCATAATCGACTCAATATTAGCACCCCATCCGTGAAGAATCACAACAGGCGTGCCATCGCCCTCTCTACGTATGTAGGCGGTCTTAATACCATCTATAACCTTAAAATCTTTTTTCATTTCAGATCCTTTTCATCGATATAGATATAGTTTTCTCTGTCTTCTTTAGTAGGCTCGGAGATATTTCCACTGTAAGCATCGTCAAATCTCTGACTGTCTACATTTTCAATCTTTAGAGAAAGTTCCAAGGCATGAAGGCGTGCAGTAGCCTCGTCAATCTTTTCGATATAGTCACCGTAGAGGATATCTGCATCCTCCTTCTTCGCATCATAAGCCCTCTTGCCAAGATCCTTGTAAAGATTGTCAAGGGCTCTAGATTGTTTCAAAATTTCCAATCTAATAGATGCAGTTTCTTTTATATCCAAAGACTTGAGTTTAATCACTCTCTTCGCCTCAGTTAGTTGTCTATTTAAATTTTCAAAATTAATTTTTAAATCATCTAATAAACTCATTAAACACCTCTAGACTATTATATCAAACTTATTAATATTTTTAAATTTATCTTGCATTGGGTATAAATAAATCGAGGTGAGAGCATGAATAAATTTACACTATATGTAGGTACAATATGTCCTTACTGCAAACGAGTAGAAAGATTTATCGAAGACAATGGCATAAAAGGTGTGGAAATTAAAAACATCGATACCGACCCAGAAGCAAGAGACCATCTTATCAAGTTCGGTGGCAAAAGACAAGTACCTTGCCTAATGTACGATGACAAATATCTCTATGAATCATTAGATATAATAAACTATCTAAAAGAACATGGAGAAAGATAATACATTGGAAATTAGAGAATAAATAAATTTAGCCTTGGAAACAAGGCTATTTTTATTTTTTTGGTTATTATTGCATAGAGAAATCAAACCTATTCAATTCAAATAGGCACTAAATTATCCTTCCTCAGCCGCAAGGCGTACATCAACCTAAATTCCTATTCACACCCGTAGCGGAAATCCAGGTTCCACAGCCGAGAGGCTACCAAGTCCTCCCAACTGCAGTCACCCTGAGCGAGGAAATTTATTTCCGAGTCGAACGGGTATAACTTCCGAAGGTCAAGTCCTTGCAACTGCATCGTAGCAGAAGTAACCTGCTTCCATAAACCATGAAACTATATTATTTTTCCTCAGCCGTAAGGCGTGTTATAACTAAACCTTAAATTTATCCCTGTAGCGGAACCTTCCAGGTTCCACAGCCGAAGGCGTGAGGTCTTTAAACCTTGCAAATAATTAACACATATCGAGCGACAATCCACCCAACTGCAGTCACCCCGAGAGGCATTCGAGACCTGCAACGAAATCGGAGATTTCGGCTAGGGCTTCGACGTATGAAGTCTTTAAACCTTGCAAATAATTAATACTTATCGAGCAGGAACCATTCCACTTAGTCATCCTTACTTGACCCCACCAGGGTTATACCCGTTCGACTTCGACGGTTTCGCATTGCTTCACCGTCTCCGCTCAGGGTGACGACATATCTTTAGGTTATCTTTGTAGAGATCCTTCGACTTCAAAGGCTACCGCCTTTTCCGCTCAGGGTGACTGTCTTCCTTCGGTTTATTCTTGAAATGATGTCTGTAGGTGGTCGTCACCCTGAGCGAGGAAATTTATTTCCGAGTCGAACGGGTATAACCTCCGAAGGTCAAGTCTATGCAAGTGAATCATCCAAACATAACCCCACCAGGGTGTAGGGTGACTGTCTTCCTCCGATTTTCTTCAAAAATTTCCTTCCCAACAAAAAAAGACGGCTAAACCGTCTTCATCCTTTAAATCATATAAAATTATCTTATTTATAATCCCAAACTTAGTAACTTACCCTATTCTTAAGCGCTGTTTCGATGGTCAGTTCGTCGTAATATTCCAAGTTACCTCCCACCGGAATCCCGTGGGCGATTCTCGTCATAAGCACTCCCGTATCCTTAAGCGCTTCTTGAATATACATGGCAGTGGTATCCCCATCGGTGGTTGGATTCGTGGCGATGATCACCTCTTTGATACCGCCGTCCTTGACCCTTTTCACCAATGAAGCAAACCTTAAATCACTTGGGAATATTCCCCTCGTCGGTTGCACAGTTCCGTGAAGAACATGGTAAAGCCCGTGATAACTGTTGGTCTTCTCCATTGAAGCCACGTCCCTCGGTCTTTCCACCACGCAAATAGTGGTCCTGTCCCTACTTTCGTCGGTGCATATGTCGCAAGGGTCGTCGTCGGTAAAATTGTGGCATATGGAACATTCCTCGATGTTTTCCGCCGCATCAACTATCGCCTTTGCCAGACCTCGCGCTTCCTCTTTATCCTGCTCAAGAATATAATAAAGGATTCTCTCCGCAGATTTATCCCCCACTCCAGGTAATTTCGTCAGTTCGTAAATTAAATTTTCTAATGGCCTACTCATCTTATAGTCCAGGGATATTTAGTCCGCCTGTAAGCTTGCCCATTCTCTTGTTTGCGATGTTGTCCGCTTCGTCCATGGCACTGTTAACCGCAGTTAGCACTAGGTCTTCAAGCATGCCCACGTCTTCTGGATCCACAACCGCTTCATCGATTTTAATTCTAATTAGTTCCTTTTTACCATTGACAGTCGCTTCCACAGCGCCACCGCCTGAGCTAGCTGTCACTTCTTGGTTCTTTAGTTCCTCTTCAAGGTTTTCCATTTGTTTTTGAAGCTTTTGCATCTGCTTCATCATGTTGTTCATATTTCCCCCGCCTGGGAATCCTCCAAATTTCATAATATCTTCCTTTCTATTTTATTGAATCTTTTCCAAATAAATTTTCAATCCTATCCTTAATAGAATCGACGTTCCTATTAGATTTTACCACAAATTTAACCGAAATATTATCATTTGTCAGTTCTTTTAACACAGACTCAATCTTTTCGATGGACTCGTGATTGTTAAGAGTAGTGTAGAAACTTCTGCCCTGCTCCTCAAATGCGATGGTCGCCACATTATTTTCAAAGGAATCGAGCCTGCCCATGACAAGCATACCAGAGATGATCCTCTCAGAACGCTCCTTCAATATTGAAATCGCACGATTAAATATACCTTGCAGTTCATTATCAGAATAATCTATATCCGCCTTGGTTTCCATTGTTTCCTCGGTTTCAACCGCATTTATATCTGTTTCAGCCGCATCCTCTTGGCTTTTCTCGATTGTATTCATGTCAGACTGATCATCCACAGGAACTTCTGTAATATCTTTTGGAATTTCATTTTCGATTTCTTTTTCAACATTTTCTTTGGTTTCATTTGAAACTTTATCGTCAATGATTTCAGAAACTACTTCCTTAGCAAGAGGTTTTTCAACCGCAGCCGGATTTTCCTTCTTCGCAAAATTAAACTCAAACTTTTCCCTCTTAGGAGCCTTAAGCCCAGATAAATCTCCGGAGCTTAGCATCCTTTCAAGATTTTCCACACGATTTAAAATATCGTCCTGCCTTGATGCCACAATCTCAAGCAGAGCCGCCTCGAGCATGGTCCTCTTGTTTGTAATATACCTGGACCTCGCCTTGGTCTCGCTCAAAATCTTGATAATATTTAAAATCTCAGAATTGGAAAAAGCATTGGCAATAGCCACATACCTGTCCATATCTCGCACGCGAATGATCTTTCTAGGATAATTTAAATTCTTCGCAATCAAAATATTTCTAAAAAATGACACGATTCCGTCGATTAAAACCATCATATCCTTGCCATCATCAGCAAGGTTCGCAACGGACATAATGATACTTGACGCATCGGAATTTAAAATCGAAGTGGCAAGTTCAAAAAGAGTATCCTCCGTGGTAACACCCAACACCTCGATGATCTTGTCGTAGCTAATATTATTATCGTTAATAGCCACAACCCTGTCGAGAAGAGACACTGCATCCCTCATGGAGCCGTCCGCCATCTGTGCGATTAAATCAATTCCAGCCTCATCGATGGACTTGCCTTCCTTCGCCAAAATCTCAGAAATATTTTTAGAAATCGTGTCAATGGAAATTCTCTTAAAAGTGTACCTTTGAGTCCTCGAAAGAATCGTCTGAGGCACCCTCTCAATCTCCGTCGTCGCCAAAATAAATATGAGATGCTTCGGAGGCTCTTCCAAAATCTTTAGAAGTGCATTGAAAGCGCCTTTTGAAAGCATGTGCACCTCGTCGATAATGTAGACCTTGTACTTAGAAGTGCTCGGCGGATAGAACGCCTTTTCTCGCAAATCCCTGATGTCATCCACACCATTATTAGAAGCCGCATCCATCTCAACCACATCGAGATTCGTGCCACGTAGGATTGATTTACAAGTCTCGCACTCGTTACAAGGATTGCCATCGATAGGATGCTCGCAGTTAACCGCCCTTGCCAAAATCTTTGCCGTCGAAGTCTTGCCCGTTCCCCTAGTGCCAGAAAAAATGTATGCATGAGAAACCGTCGAATTCTTCACTTGATATTTAATTGAATTTATAACCTGGTCTTGACCGACAACCTCGTCAAAAGTCCTAGACCTGTATTTTCTATATAAAGCTTGATACATAATTCACCTAAAACTATTATAACATAGGACCAAGACGGATTAATAAAAAAATAATAATTTACGATTAACGACGAAACCTTCCCCACTGCAGTCACCTTACAAGAGAGACAACCATCCCAGCTGGTCATCCTGAGCGTAAAAGACGTCAGCCTTTGGAGTCGAAGGATCTGACCTATATTTAACCCATATATTACAAAAAAATTAAAAAAACTCTCCCAACTGTCGTCACCCTGAGCGAGGAAATTTATTTCCGAGTCGAACGGGTATAACCTCCACAGACCTAGTCTTTGCAACTGCACCGTAGCGGAAGCAAACTGCTTCCATTAAACTTATTACTACATTCTCCCAACTGAAGTTACCATTATAGAACGTCATCACGCCCACATGGTCATCCTGAGCGGAAAAGGCGACAGCCTTTGAAGTCGAAGGATCTGACCCATATTTAACCAAGTCTATGCAAGTGATTCATCCAAACATAACCTCACATTATGTCAGGCAACCAATATACTCTTTCTCAATAGAGCCTCTCGGCTATGGAAGCAAAATGCTTCCGCTACAAAATTAAATAATCATACAAACATAACCGCACCAGGGTTATACCCGTTCGACTACGACGGTTACAGCAAGCCTAACCGTCTCCGCTCAGGGTGACTGTCTTCCTTGAGTTTATTCTTGAAGTGATGTATGTAGGTGGTCGTCACCCTGAGCGAAGAAATTTATTTCCGAGTCGAACGGGTATAACCTCAGAAGGTCAAGTATAAGCAAGTGATTCATCCAAACATACCCTACCAAAACGCAAAAGACCGGAGGAAATCCTCCGGTCTTTCTAATTCATATATCATAACCAAACATTTACATATTAAGTTATAAAATACAAAACTATTTAATTATTTTACAATCTTTTCCCATTTTTCAGTTCTCTTGTCTATTCTTTCATAGTCATGAGTGTGAACTGCTTCCATGATTTCGTAGTAAGCCCAGTGCTTATCAGTCAAGTCGTTGAACTTCTTGATTTCAAAACCGTGTTCTCTTACGAATTCACCATCAGCTGCTCTATCAAACATTCTGTTTACGATAGAAACTGCTTCCGCTCTAGTGATAGGAGCATCCGGTTTGAATGTTCCATCAGTGTATCCTGAGATCCAACCTTCAGCCTTAACCATTGCGATAGCATCCTTAGCCCAATGATTCATTGGAACATCTGAGAATGTTTCATCTGCAGCTTTTGGATTCTTGATATATTTAGAAGCAATTACTGCAAATTCAGCTCTAGTTATGCTCTTGTTAGGTTTGAATGTTCCATCAGGGTATCCTTTGATGATGTCCTTGTTAGAAAGTTTCATAACGCTGTCGCAGAACCAATCATATGCTAGAACATCAGAGAACTTAGGAGAATAATTTGCAGGAGCACTATTTTCAGTTAATCTTGCAAATATAGCAGATACTTCAGCTCTAGTGATCTTGCCATCTGGTCTTACAGTTCCATCTGGATATCCAGCGATATAAGCATCGTGTCTTTCAAGATGTTTAGGTTCTTCTTTCTTAACTTCAGTCTTAGTTGAACCGAACCAAATTGGCCACCATGGATTGTAGTCAGGCATTGGAGGTTGTTCTGGTTGTGGTACTGGTTTACCAGCTTCGGTAAATGTCCAAGTTAAAGTGTAGGTGAATACACCATCTTCAACTTTTCCAGATTTTACCCAAGTACCTGGAGTCCAAGTACCTACTTCCTTGCCATCTTTATCCTTTTCAACAAGAGCTTTTTGTGCTGCTTCTGAAGAAGTGTCTGGTTGAGCTGGATCTACTACCTTGTCTTCATAAATAGGAGTAGTAATATCTGTAGGTTTTAAATCTGCAAGATCCTTTGGAAGGGTCTTATTAGCAGGATTAGTGTTGAATACATATTTAACAGTAACCTTGCCTTTTTCAGTAACTGATGCCCATATAGTAGTTTTTTGTGCAAATACCTTGTTAGTGTAATCTGCTTCATTGAATTTAGCAATGTGTGTATCTTTGTAAGCATCTTTAAGCTCTAATGCTGGAGCTGTTAGTGTTACTGTAGCCTTAGGATCTACTTTGAACTTAGCTTGTTGATTAGCTTTGATTTCAGCTTTGTCTACATCTGCATCTTTAACTTTAAATTCTACAAATACATAGTTATCAGGAATTTCTTCACCATTTTTACCTTTTTTATCATTTTCATTGTCAACAGGAATTACATCTTTTGCTGTCTTTTCCCATTGTGCGAAAAGTTCTGTATTCTTTTCTATCTTAAATGTAGCATTTGCAGCATGTGTTGTTCCCTTGCCATCAGCTTGAGTATTCCAGCCAGTGAATTTATAACCAGCTAGTGTGTTGTCAGCTGCTAAAGCTTTTACTGTAACTTGTTCATCCTTTAGATACTTAGTATTATCAGTTGGAGCTGTTCCTCCTACTGTTAAACCTTCTGGTGCATTTAGATTGTAAGTTACAGAGAATTCATCAGCCTTTCCAAATACAGCTGTATAAGTTACGTCAGAGTTTCCTACTTTAGCAAATTCTGTAACCTTAGTTTTATCTTTTTGCCATTCCTTGAATGAATAGAATTTACCATTACCTACAAGTTTCGGAGCGTTACCCTCTGCATCTGCTTTTGGAACTACAACTCCAGCTGTAAGAGCGTCTGCCCATTCAGTGTTCTTTAATACTGCATAAGCAATACCATTAGCTTTTTCAGCGTCGCCTTCTTTGATCTTACCATTAGCATCAGCAACGAATTTTACAGTTACATAGTCTGCATCTTTCTTGTTGTTATCTGTAGGATCCTTAGGGAAGTTTGTTGGGTTTACTGGATCGTCAAGTTTTACAACTTTGTCTTTTCCAGTAGCCTTTGCAGTAAATACTGCATTTTCTGTTACTTTGTAGTCATTGGCGGTTGCTTCTGTTGTTGCTTCGCCCTTGTACCACTTAGCGTCTTTAAATCCTTCTTTTAAAGTTACTGCAGGTGCATCTGCTTTAACATCAGTTCCTGGTTTAACATATTCAGTCTTTGCTGTACCTTTTACACCTTCACCAATCTTAAATTCAACCTTTACAGCATCCTTAGGTAGATTAGTGTTGTCGTCATTCTTATGAGGTGCTACATAAAGTGTTTGGTCCTTAACTTCTAAAGAAGAACCATCTTCAAACGTAACTTTTAAGTTGCCTTTTTGTCCATTTGGAAGATTTGCATTAGATGAATTTCTGTTGCTTTCATCAGTAACTTTAGTTTCAGCTTTATCTAAAATATTTTTAAGATCTGCGTTAGCTTCTTTAAGTTCAACACCCTTCTTCCAGTCGATTTTTGAACCATCTGTATCGGTTTTGTCTTCCCATACCTTAATATCAACAGGTTTTAACTTGTCTTTAAACTTAACTGCTGTTTTGTCAGCAACCTTTGCTGTTAAAGTAATTTCTGTTTTAACTACTTTATTTTGAGTGTCTTTTGCTTGAACAATTTTATAATCTGTTCCAGTTATAGTATTTGGATCATATGTCCACATATCATTAACGTCAACTTTGTAAAGATTTGCGTCATTTGAAACAGCAGCTACGTTAGCTACATCTTTTATAGCTATTCCTTCAACTGGGTTTACATAGTAAACAAGTGGTGACTTTGCATCTGCATTATCAAGTTGTAGCTTAGCTTTTTCAGCATCCTTAGTATCAACTTGATAAGTTACTTTTGCATAATGCTTTTTAACATCTTCTGTTACCTTAGGATTTTCTTCTCCATTACCATCTTTTGCTGGAATAATTGAATCAAGTTTTTTGTAAGGAACTTCTACTGTGTATCTACCATTTTCGTCATACTTTTTATCAGTTACAACGATATCTCCGCTTCTCTCATATCCGATAAATGCTGGTTGAGGAATTGATTTCGCATCAACATTTTCACCCTTGTTTCCTTCAGCAAATTTTGGATAATCTACACCTTGAACCTTATATATGTCCTTAATAGCAGTACCTTTTTCATCTACATATTGAATAGCAACTTTACCTTGTGGCTTTTCTGCATAGATCGCATAGAAGGTTTCATCTTTAGTAATAGGAGTGTCGTAGGTGTTATCCGTAAAAAGTGCAGTGGTTGCATTTGCATCTGTATTCCAACCGATAAATTTCTTTTCCTTCTCACCTGGCTTAGCTGCTGGTGGAGTTAAATCACCCGCACCTGGAACATTGATAGGTCCTAAACCTGCCCAAGAATCAGCAAGCTTCATTGAGTGACCTATAGTTTGATCAGCTGAAGCAGAGTTTTTCCAAGTACCACCGTTAGGATCAAATTTAACCTTTAAATCTTGACGAATTGTAAAGATGTGAGCTTTGATGTGGTCGCCTGTAACTTCGTAATGGTAAGGAGTTCCATTGTCTTCAAATGTACCAGGTCCACGGTCAAATTCAGTCTTTCCTGG
Source organism: Peptoniphilus duerdenii ATCC BAA-1640 (assembly GCF_000146345.1). Lineage (GTDB taxonomy): Bacteria > Bacillota > Clostridia > Tissierellales > Peptoniphilaceae > Peptoniphilus_B > Peptoniphilus_B duerdenii. Next base: position 1,929,569 of record NZ_GL397071.1, read on the forward strand.
AGCCTTCATCTTCATTCTAGTACGCCCTGAAGTAATATCATCAGATATTTTCAAATCATCTAAGGATGTTTGTCCAAATTGTAGAATTTCTAAAAAAATACCTCTGTAAGTTTGCCTTACTTTAGGGTTTTTCGCCCAAGAGTAAAACTGTTTTGTACTTAAATTTTTATCATTAATAGGAACTTCGCTTGTATTATTATCTACATCGGTACGTTCAACAACTATTTTTGGTATATCTTTATTCGTGTAGTATTCTGCCCTATAAATAGGATTGGCGCGTTGTGCTACTTTAGCTACTATATCCTCACTCTCAAAAGCTCCTTCAGCTCCTGTCTGTAGTCGTACATCAAACTTATAATCAACAGGAACGCGCATATCCCAATCCTCTGCATTATGACTTACCCCTGACTCGTCCCAAGCTGGTAATTTATAAAATTTATATACTTTACTAGCAATTTTACCAGTGATATTTTCAGTCTGAGCAATAAATTTTCCTGTAGTCGTATCACGAATTTGGAAAAAGATAGGTATACCCACATCCTTTGGTTCTATATCGTAGGTTGTCCATTGAACTTCAACTGAATATGAAAGTTCCTCTCCAAGAGCAGGATTGGATCCTCTTACAGCCGGCATAACCTTAGGCTCGGATACATCCAAACCATCAATTTCAAATTGTTTGTTAGATTCTGGCGTCCCAACTATGTCTGTAAATTTATAGACCTTGTATGATGTACCATCTACATTTTCTACCTTATAGTCTGCCTCTACAAATTCATCGTCTCCATTTGCATGGACTTGGGATGGTGGTGTAACCATCCCAAAAACCATTGCAAGAGCGAGTAGTAGAGAGACTATTTTCTTCATATTCATAAAATCTTCTCCTTTGCTCTTTTATTCTACAGTTTCCCTGTATCTTCCATCATTATATCCAGATTTGCTTGCTTCCAAGATTACCCTTTGACCTGATTTCAATCCTTCTTTTAATCCCTTTGAGAAGGTGCCGAATGAGTCTGTCGTTATGGTATCAATTACAACGTTGTTAATCTTAATTATTACTTTTGCACCCGGTACGGAAGTTCGGATTTTCAATGTTTCTAGGCCTACGCCCAAGCTTTCAACTCCAACTTTGATTCTTTCCATCCTTATAATATCCAGCTTTTCTTGAATAGTATTAGTTGATTCAACAATCTTAGTATTGTTCTTTAGGTTTTCTTTACCATCTGCTATAGCTTTTTCTAAAGCTGTTTTATCTTGTTTTGGCTTATCCTTATAACCTTCTTTTTGAGTTTCTTTTTCTGCTTCTTTAATAATCTTAATTAAATCAAGTTTATCTTGAAGTTCTTTCTTGATAGGATTATAGTCATTTGCATTTGGATCTTTACTTCCTGGGATTGCATCGATTTTATCTTGTGCATCCTTAATGTTTTCAGGTGTTGGATTGTCCTTAGCTTTATCAACTGCTGTGTCGGCTTCTTTTTGTGCAATTGCTTTATCTAAATCTTCCTTAGCTTTATCAACTGCTTTTTGATCTGTATTAGGATCTCCGTTATCACCTTTTTCCTTAACTTTTTTACCATTATCTAAAGCATCTTTTAATGCCTTATCAACTGGATTTTCGTCAGGTTTAAGATTTGCTCCGTCTTTTCCACCGATTTCTTCAGCCTTATCAATTGAGTCTTTTAGCTTAGATGTATCAACTCCTACTACCTTAGGATCAGATGTGTTGTCAGCTTTACCTGGTTCGGAAGCTTTGACTACAACTGTATCCCCATCTACTAATGGATCTGTTGTTACCTTGTAGTTTCCATCTCCATCAGCCTTACCTGTAAATGTCTTTGGTTCTCCACCCTTAGGTGTTACTGTTACTGTAACTTCAGCGTTTGGTGCTGCAGTACCAGATACAGAGTTTTCATCTTTGTTAGCTCTGTTGATTGTAGGTTTCTTAGTTGCAGCCTTATCTTCAACTGTAACTTTTGCTTCTTGTGAAGCTTTACCTGAATCGTTGATTGTTGATACCTTAATAACGTCACCTTTTTTAGCTGATGGGTCAAGTGGTACTACAATCTTACCGTCTTCAACTTTAACTTCCTTGTTTGGATCTTCTTTAACTTTCCAGCTACCATCTGGTTGTTTTTCAACAGTCATTGAATCGTTGTCGCCAACTTTAACTTTAATAGTCTTAGCTGTTGGGTCTGCTACTGTTGGATCTGCAATCTTAACATTCTTGTCGCCTGTGTAAACTTGGTCAACTTTTGGTGTTTGACTTGATTTTTGAACAGGTGCCTTATCGAAAGCTTCATTAGCTGGGTTTTCGCCATCTTTAAATGTTACTTTAATTTGGTCTCTGTCGTTTAGTGGAAGCTTATCCTTTACAGGAATTTCTAGCTTGCCTTCGTTATTTTCAGTAACTTTTTCTGCTGGGTCTGATCCTTCAACAATCCAAGTCTTACCTGTTGTATCAGCAGGATCTTTTGTAAGCCTTACAGTTTTTCCATTTTGGTCTGAAACTTCGATTGTTTGAATCTTGTCATCAACCTTTGGAGCTGCTACTACAACTTTTTCATCTTTTTCTCTTATTGGATCGATTACTGGTGTTGAAAGTTTTGCTCCTGTGTCTGGTTTCCAGTTTCCATCTTTATCTCTTATAACAGTTGTTTCTGCCTTTGGAGATTCAGACTTACCTGGTTCTGTTGCTGTAACAAATACTTTTGTTCCTGGATTTAACAATTTGTTAAGATCTGCAGTAAAGTCTCCGTTAGCATCTGCTTTAATTGTTGTTCCTTCTGGAAGTAGGCTCTGTCCATTAGCATCTGTAATCTTGATTTCAGCATCCTTAGTTGCCTTACCTTTTACCTTAGTAACTGTAGCGTCACCTTGGTTAGCTGCTACGACATCTGTAGGTTGTGCTGATTGGTTTTTGTTTACAGTTAGTGCTGTTGGTGTTTGGCCTGTTATTGCTTTTTCTGCAGATGTGTTACCAGTTGTATCAAGTGTTACTACAAGCTTTCTACCATTGTGACCATCTTTTGCAGTTTGTGCATCGTAGTCTTTAGATGAAAGCACAGTTTCTTGTTTTAAGTCAACTGATAGACCTGCGTTTGTGAACTCAGAGTTGTCAGCATTTTTATAAGTGAAAATCTTTTGATTTCCATTTACATCTGTAAGAAGAACTTTTAGTCCGTCAAGATTTAGTTTGTCTCCATCAGAGTAAACCATCTTATCTGGAGATGCTACTACTTGCATTCCTGTTGTTTTCTTAACATCGAAATCTTTTGCTGAGTCTGGTTGTCCAGTTCCATCAGTATCTTTAAATACTACTACAGTTTGTTTTTCTGATTCAGCCTTTGGTGCTAATGTTGCTGTTACATCAATCTTAACTCCTTCTTTGATAGGAGCGTTATTTTGTTTAGCTTCGATAGTGTACTTACCAGTTTCTTTGTCTGCTGTTGCAGTTCCTACTACTTCATTACCTACCTTAGCTGTAACTGTTGCACCCTTTTCAGCTTCACCAGTAATTGTTGTGAATTCTGGTTTCTTACCAATGTTAGATGCAAGAGCTGCTGGTCTTTCTGTTTGACCTGCTTTAGTATCTGGAATCTTGTCGCCGTCTAAGTCGTCGAATACTTTAACAGTTTTATCTGTCGGTTTCTTTTCTCCGTCTTGAACAGTAACTTTTACATCAGTACCATCTTTAAGCTTTGGTGTGATTTCTTGAGTTAACTTTCCATCTTCACCTGCTGTGGTTTCAATTTTTTTGTCTTCATTGTTAGCATCTTTGTATTCAATAGTAACTTTAGCTTTTGGTTCCGTCTTAATTTCAACAGTTGTCTTTGTTGCTGGAACTTTTTTGCCGTCTGGTCCATCTGTTCCAATATTACGTGCTGTAACTGTTGGTTCAGGTGTTTGTTCGTCTTCATCAGCTTTATTGTTTCCATCAGCGTCAAGTTGAACCACTACTTGTTTATCTGCCTTAGCAGTTGGTTTATCAGCAGCTTCTGCTCCTGTAACTGTAACTGTTAAGTCCATTTTATTGGTCTTGCCGTCAGGTGTCAAGCCAATTTCATCATTGTTAGCTGGTTTGATTGTTACATCTTGCATCTTAGCTAATTCTTCTGCTGTGTATGTTGCAGATTTTCCAGAGTCGTCGGTAAATTTAACTACTAGACCCTTAGTTTCAAACTTAGCTTTGCCGTTAGTTGTATTAACCAAGTAATCCATCTTGTCTGGATTTTTGATTATTTCAACTTTTGTAGCCTTCTTGATGTTGAATTTTTCTTTTTCGTCGTCTACGCCGTTGCCATCTTTATCAATCTTAACAACTGTTGCCGTTGGATCAGATACAAGTTTGCCTGTTGCTTGAGCTGTTACTTGTACTGGAGTGTCTTTTTCAAGTGCTCCTGTACTTTCTTCGCCAGTCTTACCATTCTTGGTTGCTTCGATAGTGTATTCACCAGTTGTTGCATCTGCTGTTGCTGTTCCTACAACTACTTCTACATTATTTATAGTTGCTTTTGCTACAATCTTTGCATTAGGTTCAGCTTTCCCTGTAATAGTAGTTACCTTAGGATCTGTACCAACATTAAGTGCTTTTGCTGTTGGTCTGTCTGTTTTTTGGTTAGTAGCATTGTCATCTTTACCATCTGCGTTTAAATCTTCGAATACTTTGGTTTCGATTGTTGGTGAATCTTTTTTATCACCGAATTTAGCTTGAGCCTTAATAACTGTGTCTGCTGGAAGTAGAATGTTTTCTGCTTCTGTATCACCTTTTAGTTCAAGTTTGTATTCACCAGTTTGGGCATTCGCGTCAACATTCTTGGTTGTTGCCTCTTGTTTACCTTTTTCAGTAAAGGTGATTGTTACTTTAGATCCTGGTTCTGCATATCCTTCAATAGTTGTAAATGTTGCTGGAGTCTTAGGTGTTGTGTCGCCAGTACCAATATTTCTAGCGATAACTGATGTGATAGTTGTTGTTTCATCCTTGTCAGCTGTGCCATTTCCGTCCTTGTCAACTTGAACGATTACAGGTATCCTTGCAGATTCGTCTTTGTTTTCAGCTTTAGCTGTAACAAATACAGTTGTGTTTGGATCTAGGGCCTTGTTGTCTTTAGATACTTTTATAGTGAAGTTTCCGTTTTCATCAATCGTAATATTGGATTGGTCAACTGGAATTTCCTTCTTATCTTCGCCATAGACTTTAAGTGTATCACCCTTCGTTGCCTTACCTGTAATAGTTGTAAAGGTATCATTGCCTTTATTCAAAGCCTTTAGGTCTTTTGGTGCAGGAGTTTGTTTGCTATCTCTCTTGCCGTCGCCATCAAGATCTTCAAATACTTGTAAAGCTTCTGTTTCAGTCTTAACATCTGCTTTAGCAGCTAGAGCAATTTGAACTTTATTGCCGTCATTTGCAGTCGTTAATTCTAATTTGTTTACAGCTTCAATTGCTGTTGTTGTAGGAGCAGCTGTTGCACTTCCTTGAACTAATTCAAGTTTAAAAGCTGCTTTTTCTGCTTGTCCTTCACCAACTTTAGCATCTAGTAATTCTTGAGCTGTATAGTTGGCTTTGTTTACTCCATCTGTCAACTCGACAACCATATCACTTAGGTTGATATTTGTCTTTCCACCTACTGTTGTGATTGGATAGTTAAGTTGTGGTTGTTTGATGATCTTGATGCCTGTTACTTTTGTAAGATCTAGTTTTTCTTTTTCATCATCAACGCCGTTGCCATTTGCATCAAGTTTAACAGAAAGGTTTCTTGATGTTTGTGCAACTGTTACACTTGCACCTTGAACATTTAGAGTTACCTTTACTGGTTTGCCGCTATCTGTTAATCCTAGGTCTGACCCTTCTGCAGGTTCTACTGTGAAGTTTTTATCGTCTTTAATTTCTTCTGCTGTGAATTTCTTTTCTACTCCAGCTTTGTCTGTTACTTTAACTACCATACCCTTTGTTTCAAGAGTTACTTTACCATCTTTAGATGTTACTAGGTAGTCCATCTTAGCTGGGTCGTAAACCATCTCAATCTTATCTGCTTTTGTGATATCGAAGTTTTGTGACTTGTCGTCTTTACCGTCGTTATCTTTGTCTTCAAAGACTTGAGTTTTCACTTCTGGAGATACTTTCTTTTCTCCGTCTTTAGCTGTTACTTTTACTTCTTTACCAGCATCTAACTTAGGTGTTATATCTGCTGTATATTTTCCTTGTTCATTTGCAGTAACAGTCTTAGTAGTTTCTTGTCCACCTTCAGGAGTATACTTGATTGTAACTGTTGATCCCTTTGGTGCTGTTCCTTCTACTGTTGTCTTTTGTGGATCTTTACCAATGTTTCTTGCAGTTACTGTTGGTGTTGCTGTTGTTTCGTCTTTGTCAGCTTTTCCATTTCCATCTGCATCGATTTCGATAGCAAATTTGCTTGTTGATGTTGCTTTTGAAGTAGTAGTTTCTGGTTTAACATTTACAAGTTTTACTTCAATTGCTTTGCCAACTAGGTTTGCTGGGTCATTTCCTATCTTATCTTTTGTGCTCTTTGCTGGTGTTACAGCGATGTTTTCAGTATCCTTCATCAAGTCTTCTAGAGTCATGATTTTGGATTCTTTTTTGTCGCCGTTCTTGTAAGATAGTTCAAGGTAAATTGGCTTGCCTTTTCCATCCTTACCATTAAATGTTACTTCTGTTTCTTTAGTTTTAACTAGGTAAGTTAGGTCTGGTTGGTCAACGAATTTAATATCTGTTGCTTTTGCAATGTTGAAGCCTTCGTCCCTATCTGGTTGCTTGTTGTTGTTCTTGTCGTCAAATACAGTTGCTGGTGTTTGGTCTGATTCGCCCATTTCACCAAGTTTTGCTGTAACTTTGATTTCTGTTCCATCAGCTTGTAGTGGAATAGTTGCAGTGTATTTTCCGTCTGGTCCAGCCTTAACTTCTTTTGGTTCAGTTGTTAATGCTGTTCCGTCCTTGTCAGTAATCTTAATTACTGCGCCTGGTGTTGCCATACCTTCTACTGTTGTAACTTTAGGATCTTTTCCAACGTTTCTAGCCATTGCTGATGGTGCTGGAGTTTTTTGTTCTTGACCGTAGTCTGGCTCACCATCCTTGTTAGCATCGTAGAATACTTTTAATGGTTCTGTTTCTGCTTTAGAATTATTTGGTCCAGTTATAGCAACCTTACTTCCATTATGACCCTTATCAGTATCACTAGTTTGTGGTGTTAATTTTGCACCATGAGCTGGTGTTGCAGTAAGTCCTGCTATTTCTTTTGTAATATTGTCGTAGTCTACAAACTTGCCTTCATTAAATACTGCAAGTTTTTCCTTGCCTGCCTTGTCAGTCATTCTTACAATCATGCCTTCAAGGTTTAGCTTGAATTTGGTCTTGCCTTCTTCTGCATCCTTAGCAATATAGTCAAGTTGTGGTTGTTTGATTACTTCAAGTTTTTCAATGTTCTTTGGATCAAAGTTTTGAGTTCTGTCGTCTGTTCCATCCTTATCATAATCTGGGCCTACACGAAGAACGCCGTCTGTCTTAGCTGTAAGTGTATTATCTCCATCTTTGTACTCAACTTCGATGAAGTGAACATCATCTTCAAGTGTAAGGTCTCCACCGTCTTTGATTTCTTTACCATTAACTTTGAAAGTTACATTCTTATCTGTTAGTTCGACCTTAGTCTTTTTACCAAGATTATCAACTAAGTTTAGTGTCATACCTGTAAGGTCAAGTTTTGCCTTGCCATTCTTTTCAGTGATAAGGTAAGACATATTAGTTGGGTCTGAAGTTACTTCGATTGCTGAAGTAGTTCTTGGCTTAACTGTAAGTGTCATTTCGTGAGTAACTTTTACTCCTGCTTTATCTTCTGCAGTGTAAGTTACTTTGTAAGTTCCTACAGTTTCATTAATCTTAGAAAGATCTGTAACTGGTGTTTTATTTTGTCCATCTACTTTTTCAGCTGCTATCTTAACATTTGAGCCATTTTCAACTACTAGGTCGTCTGCTCCGTCGCCGTCTATTACGTCAACTAAAGCTTTTAGATCTAGTGCTTCGCCTACAAATATATCGTGAGTCTTTGGACCTGAAATAGTAGGTGGGATATTAGCTGTTAGTGCCTTAAGAGCTTCTTCTAAAGCTTTAACTGCATTGTCAATTGTTGTTTGATTATCAGCAGTATCATCGCCTTTTGCCTTACCTTTTTCGTCAACAAGCTTTTCAGCTTCTGTGATTGCAGTGTTAAGATCATCTAGTTTTTGTTTAATAATAGCATTTTGCTTTTTACTAAAGTTTTCCTTTTGTGTCTTAGCAATTGGTAGTAGGTCTTTTAATCTGTCAGCGTTTAGCTTAACTGTCTTTTCAACCGGTTCAGATGCTTTTCCAGCCTTTGGTAGTGTTACTCTTACCTTGATTGTTTCGCCGGCTTGAAGTTCTCTTGTACCTGCGATGAATGAACCATCTGCTTTGGCAAGTGTGATACCAATTACTTTGTTGTCCTTGTCAAGGATTTCAACTTTTGCGCCTTCAAGTATTTCTTTACTATCAATTTTGCCTTTTACAACTTCGTCTTTGTGACGAGGTGCATTGGCATCTTTGTTGTAGTCTATTTTTACTGTTGTGTCGATAACTGTAAGTGTTTGGTTTGGTACATCTATTGTAGAACCGTCTTTAAAAGTAACTTTTAGTGTACCTGTTTGTTCGCCGGCTTTTTCCGTTGTTCTTGCAGGGGTTGTATCGTCAGTAACTTTTGCTGCATCTAATAGTTTTTGTAGGTTTTCGTCTGCAGTTTTAAGCTCAACACCCTTCTTCCAGAAGCCTTCACCCATTTCATCGCCTTTATAGACTGTGAAATCGACTGGTTTTAAACCATTGTCTTTTGTAATCTTGTGAGATTCAAGTTCAGTTGCTCTTGCGACAAAGTCCATGGAAGAATTGATTGCTACTTCGTATGGTTTTTCAACTTTATCTGAACCAACATACCATGCTGGGTCTTTGTAGCCATCTTTCGCCTTGTTTGTCAAGTCTGTAAATTTATCAGATGCTAGTTTCCCGTTTGGTTCTACCGGATAAACTGCTTTTTTAACGGTGTTGGCTACGATGGAATCGTCGTCTTGACTTACGGTTACTTTAAACCAACCTTCTGGTATTGGATCCTTTTCGCCGATTTCTTCACCTGATTTTACGAAGTATGCTGTGTAAGTTTGGTCTGCTGCTGCCTTGCCTAATACTGGTTTCCATTGGGTAAATCCGTAGTGTTCAGCAGGTACGGTCTTGATTTCCGTTTTTTGAGATAGGTCGATGCCTGGTTTTACTTTTGCAAGTACAGTTGCACCTTCCTTGTCGCCGATCTTAACATTACCCTTTGTTGCATCTTCTGATTTGAAAGTAACTGTTACATAATCAGTTGGTATTGGAAGATTATCTTTATCATGTGTTGGAACTGGTTCAGTTGGTAGGTATGGAATTATTTCTACCTTACTTGATTCGTAGGTTGCATTTAAAGTTTTAGTATCTTTATCTGCAGCAGTACCAAGAGTAGATAATTCTGGTGCCCATGCCTTAAATGTTTTTCCAGTATCGACTTTGTTTTCACCTGTTAATGGGAATGGCTTACCTTGTTTATCAATTTCAGCTTTGGCTACTGTATAAGGCTTGCCAGCTCTTACATCAACTACTCTTTGAGTGTCGCCTGGGTTGTCTTTCGTAAAGGTCCCTGCAGGGCCACCGCCAAGTGCATCGGCGGAAAGATTGATTCTTGCGTATCCTTCAGGTTTATTGCCTGGGTTGTGAGGATCTTTTGGTGTTACTACGTCCTTTTGTCTCTTGATAGTAACAGTACCACCGTTTATAACATCGTAAGTTGATGTAAGTTTGTAGTCGATTCCGCCAGATGTTACTTGATCTTTAGTTAGGCTAAGTGCTAGAGATGAACTTGTTAAATTAGACTCGTCAAAATTCGGTTCATCTTTTTGCATTTCTTCTTGCCAAAGATTTTCAGTGCCTTCATTCTTTAGGTTACAGGAGCGGATTGTAGTGATGTATGTCTAAATGCATTAAACATAACTGGTTGGTCCTTTATTAGCTTGAAGCCTGATATTAAAGTCTCATTATCAGAGTCTTTAAATTGCTCTCCGCCGCTGTATAGTTTTTTAATAGTAAATCTAAAACCTTTAAAAGTTTTGTCTACTACTTGATCTTTTTCGTTTTTGCCTTTTACAGTTCTTTCTTCTTGAATCTTGTTTGGAGAAATGGATTCTGGTTTATCCCCTTCTTTAAGTTTACCATCAGTTCTTTCGTAGTTGATGATGTTTCCATCTTTATCAGATTCAGAAACTAACCAGTTTTCTCCAAAGTGTTCTTTAGTTTCAGTTGCTTCTGGTTTGTAAAGTGATGCTAGGACACCACCTTCAGTTCTCATGATACCTGTGAATTCTTTTGAGTCTGTAAAGATTTCATCTACGATAGGTGTGTATTGTTCTCTGATAGCAGAACCACCAATTGTTGACACTGTATTTTTAATATACATTGGATCGTGGAAGACGTCAGAACCATTTTTCTTAGTTTCCTTATTTAGTGTAACACTGTTTTTACCTGTTAGTGACACTTGATCCTTAAGAGCTGTAGGAGAAGTACCCTTTTGGCTTCCGGTTACTAGGTCAAAATAAACTTTACTTACATTCTTTGATTTGCTTTCTGGTATATAGACTGTAATAGGAGTTCCGGCTTTTATCGTACCACCTATTCTTATTGGGTGATTTGTCATGTAGAACTGCTTACCATAGGTTGAAATAGCATAAGCTTTTGAGCCATCATCGAACCAGGCAGCACCCTCACGTTTCCAAGACTTCCAGATTCCATTTGGACCGCCAATATTTAAAACAAAGTCTACAGCTGTATTGCTTCCTACAACGCTAGTATTTAGCGATGTATAGTTTTGCATACGGATGCTATAGAAGTTTTTTGTATTTGGTCCGTAGACGATATCCTTTTGAACAACGCCTGTATACTTACGCATACCTTCATTGTTAGATGTTAGGTAACGAGTGTCGAACATGAAGTTCTTAGAGAACTCTTTATTCTTAATCATAGTCGCGTTAATTAGTGTAGGGTCGATGTTGTATTCAAATACACCAAGTATACCGTTACCGTTGTTAGTAGGGTTGTAGATGTTAACACCAGCTGTACGCTTTGTGAATATATAGTTTGGATCTGTTGGATCAGGGTTTTCCTTATCAACGAAATCCTTTGTACCGAATTGGATAAATACAGACTTGTCAGTACGAGTATAGATTGGATTGCCATTCTCATCTTTGGCAATTTGTCCTTGAGGAGTCTTCTTAACACCGTTTAGGTCTCTGGCATAGATGTCGATTGTTTGAGCTGTCAGACCAGGACCGTCCTTGGAGGGTTTTTCGTCCTCATGATATAACCTAAAAGTACCGATCTTTGCGTCTTTATCTGTTAAATCTAAGAATCTAACAAACTCAGGGTCAAGTGATTGACGAAGAGCAAGGTCTTCTCCAAGAACCTTATATTCAGAGTTTGGTGTTCCTACAGGTGCATTGGTATTAATCTTTGCAATATTGTAGATAATTCTTACCTTTTTATTTTCTTTATCTAGTTGTAGTGTGGAGTCTGCTGTATGGAATACATCGTTGTAGATGTCTTGCATCGATATAGTTGTTGATTCTATAAGGTCTCCAGGACGTTTGGATAGGTCACCAACTACTGCTGTCTTAGTGTGAGTGTTGTAACCAAAAGATGTAAAGTTATAATTTGAACCCCAAGCAGATGTAGAGAAAATCTTTAGATTGTCGTTGTCTCCATTATAAAGACGAAGTTGTATTACTTGTGATTTACCTTCAAAGTCCTTTTCCCAATTAACATCTTTCTTCAATACAACATTTATCTCACGGTGTTGATATTGGGCGCCGGAGTTCCTAAAAGGGAACTGATAAGTAAAGGCTTGTTGATCAGTAACGTCTGTAGTATATAGCCTATCAAAATTATCGATTTTATATACTTCGGATTGCTTCCATAGTACGAAAGAAGCTTCAGGGTCTACCGCTTGGTAAAGTTCCCTAGGGAAACGCATTACGTACCTAGCCCAAACTGAAGAGTTTGCTGTAGGTCTGTGACCTACGTCAAATTTAAGTACAATACGTCCTTGGTCATCTAGGTACTTACCTAAGTAGGTAAAACCAAATGTGTTTAGTGGGTCTGGACCATTGTGAGCATTGACAACAGAAACGCCTGCTGGTAGTGACCAGTATGCAGAGCCATCGTCACGGCCTTTGCCGTGTGTCTTGTCCCACTCAACTGGTGGTTTACCTTCCGCGTCTACTGAACGGCTGCTTGTCTTACCTGGAGCTGATTCATTTACTGGATTTGCTACTGGATTTGACAAAATACTTGGGTCTGCAGCTCCTCGATTTGAATATTGTCCACTTACTTTTTTGAAAACACTATTTCGTTCTAATTTTTCTAATGGTGTTTTGTTCTTGATATCGTAGACATATTGAACTTCATCAGCGAAGATATCTGTAGGTAGCACTCCGATAATCATAACTAGTGCTAAGATTAGAGATAGATATCTTTTGCTTCTTTGATTGTTATCCATTCTTTCCTCCTTTTTTTATAAGTATTATTTCTGAATAAACAAAAAGACCACGAATGTTGTTTCTGGTCTGCTAATCTTACATATAAAAATTTAGTCAATATTATTTGGCTATTATACATGTAAGATATTTCTTTAATTTCTTTGTAATATCACCTCTCTATTATTGTACTATATGAATTTAGTCTAATTAAAAGCTGTAAAATCGTACAATTTCATTTTTGAAAATTTATCTTGCAATAACTTAGTAAATCGTTATCGTGTAATGCTGTTATTCTCAGTAATTTTCTATATTTATTTTACACCAAATATACATATAGTGCAAGTAAATATCATTTTTTTAACAATGATTTTATATAAATATGTATTTATTTTTTTAATTATTTGTGCCGTTATGGTTGGTATGTTGAATGTTGTGCAGTATGTTTTTTGTACAAGTATATTTAATTTTGTAATATTTTTTGGAATAGAC
>NZ_GL397071.1:1943503-1956192 GCF_000146345.1 Peptoniphilus duerdenii ATCC BAA-1640
CGACTGCAGTTGGGAAGGTATTCTCTTTATAATCCTCAAGGAAGACAGTCACCCTGAGCGGAAATGACGAAGCCAAAGGCTGAGTCATTGGAGTCGAATGGGTATAACCCTGGTGGGATTATGTGCGGATGATTTCACTTGCCTAGACTTGGTTAAATACAGCAACTACCCGTTCGACTCGGAAATAAATTTCCTCGCTCAGGGTGACTGCAGTTGGGAGGATAATGTAGCCTTCGGCTGTGGAAGCTGGTAGGTTCCGCTACAAAAATCGAATCAAGTCACAAAAAAAGAACCTTGGTTTCATTCAATCAAGGTTCTTTTAAATTCATTTTTCTATTTTATATAATTCACTAATCTACCTATCTTTTCTATTTCTATCTCTACTTTATCTCCCGATTTTAAATATTTTGGCGGGTTAAATCCTGCGCCTACTCCTGATGGTGTACCTGTGAGTATTATATCTCCTGGGAATAGTGTCATGCCCATGGATAGATCTACGAGGATCTTTTCTATGTTGAAGATGAATCTACTGGTGTTTGAATCCTGTCTTAGTTCTCCGTTGACCCAGGTCTTTAGGGATAGATTTTCCACTTCTCTCTTGGAGAGTTCTTTTACGATTGGTCCCATTGCTAGGAATCTATCGAGGCTCTTGCCCTTGGTCCATTGTCCGAATTTCGTCTGTAATTCTCTTGCGGAGAAGTCATTTGCTACTGTGAATCCCAAGATATTTTCCCATACTTCGTAGGGTTTTAAGTCTTTGCACTTATTCTTTATTATCAGCGCCAGTTCCCCTTCGTAGTCAGCACAGTCAGTCGGTGCTTCTTCTATGTTTAGAGTATCTCCTGTTCCGATGATCCTGTCTATATTCTTGGTAAAAAATATCGGTGACTTTGGAATTTCATCTCCAAGTTCTTTTATTTCTACTGCATGGTCCAAGTAATTTTTGGCGACGCAGAATATTCCCCTTCTCGGATTTTCTATCGGTGGCAATACTTTTACTTCGTTTATAGATTTTCTCTCTATTCTATAGATGGTTTCTATTTTGTCTATTTTGCTTCTTTGAAGTTCGTCCATTTCTATAAATTTAATGAGACTGTCCTGTCCGTAGAGTCCGCCTAAATCATAGATATATTCTCCATCCAGTATGCCGAAGCTCTTCTCACCATTAGATTCGTAGGATATATAATCACTCATACTTTTTCAAAATCTCCATAAATTCTTCGCCGGTTATGGTTTCTCTTGTCAATAGATAGTTTGCTATTTCGTGAAGTGCGTTTATATTTTCTTTTAATATGTCTATCGCCTTCATGTGGGCTGCTTCTATGAGTTTCTTAACCGCTAGGTCTATGTCGTAGGCAGTCTTGTCGCTTACGGTCATAGTTGCATCTCCACCGAGGTATCTGTTGTTTACTTCTGCCATTGCTACAAATCCAAATTCTTCGCTCATTCCAAATCTTGTGATCATGGATTTTGCGATCTTGGTTGCCTGTTCGATGTCGTTACTTGCTCCTGTGGTTGCTACTCCAAAGATGAGTTCTTCTGCTGAGCGTCCTCCTGTCAAGGTTACGATCTTGTTGAAGAGTTCTTCTTTTGACATTAGGAATTTCTCTTCTTCGTCAACCTGCATGGTGTATCCCAATGCTCCTGATGTACGCGGAACTATGGTTATCTTGTGTACTGGTGCGGAGCTGCTTTGTTTTGCTGCCACTAGTGCGTGGCCAACTTCGTGATATGAAATAATTTCCTTTTCCTTTGAAGAGATTACCGCATTCTTTCTTTCGTAACCTGCTAGTACAACTTCAACAGATTCTTCTATATCCTTTTGAGTCATGGCAGTTCTGCCTTGTCTTACGGCTCTTAGTGCCGCTTCGTTAATCATGTTTGCAAGGTCTGCCCCAGATGCGCCTGCTGTTGCAAGGGCAATTTGTTTGTAGTCAATGCTTGCTTCTCTTCTCACCTTCTTGGCGTGAAGTTTTAAGATTTTTTCTCTTCCCACTAAGTCTGGAAGTTCCACTGGTATTCTTCTGTCAAATCTACCTGGTCTTAGTAACGCTGGATCTAATGAGTCTGGTCTATTTGTCGCCGCAAGGATTACTACTCCAAGCTTGGAATCGAATCCATCCATCTCTGATAGAAGTTGGTTTAATGTTTGTTCCCTTTCGTCGTTGCCAGAGAATCCTGCTCCATCCCTCTTCTTACCGATGGTGTCTATTTCGTCGATAAACACGATACAAGGTGCTTTTTCTTGAGCTTGTTTAAATAGATCTCTTACCTTTGCAGCACCAAGTCCTACGAACATCTCTACGAATTCAGAACCTGATATGGAGAAGAATGGCACATTCGCCTCTCCTGCCACCGCTTGAGCAAGGAGTGTCTTACCTGTTCCAGGAGGTCCTACTAGTAGAGCTCCCTTTGGAAGTTTCGCTCCGATATCTGTATATTTCTTTGGAGAGTGTAGGAAGTCTACCAATTCTTTCAAGGCTTCCTTGGCTTCATCTTGTCCTTCCACATTGTCGAAGGTTATTCCGTCTGTACTCTTTACATATATTTTTGCATTGCTCTTGCCGAAACTCATCGGACCTACTCCACCATCTCCGAATTTTTTAAATAGAGTTCGAGATAGGAGCTGTCCCATGACTACAAATAGCACCACCATGGAAACCATGTAGATGATATTTCCAAGGATAGGATTTAGTTGCGCTGGGAATACTCTGTCCGTCTTAGCTCCAGATTCTATAAGTCTGTTTGCTAGGAATGGATCTTCCATTCTGATGGTTTTGTTGATTACATTTTTCCCATCTGTCTTAAGGGTGAAGTTGATTTCTCTATCTTTGACTTCAACTTCCTTTACCTTTTCATCTTTTAAGTATCTCGCAAATGTAACGTAGTCTACATTGTTTATCTTCTCCTCTTGTGGACCATTGAAGTATGGTCTTATAAAGAGAGGTACGGCAAGTATTGCTACCACCGCGATTATATAGTAAGCAAGTTTAAACTTGTTTACTCTGTTGTCTTTTTTGATAATATCACCTCATTTAGTATTTATTATATTTTACCTTATTTTACCTTTATATGCTATGAAATTTATTTAAAATATTTTTCACCTTAAATATACCCAGAATAATATCATTTGAATAGAGGTTATTTAGGTGGTATAATAGTCTTTAAATTATTTTAATTCATTAACTAATAAAAGGGGTGAAAGAGGAAGGGTTAGCCCAACCTAAAAACATGACAGAAAAAAATAAGAAGAGAGATTCATTTAGAAGTCAATGGGGATTCATCCTCGCATGTATCGGCTCGGCTGTGGGCATGGGAAATATTTGGATGTTTCCAATTAGAGTTCACAAGTTCGGCGGATTTACATTTTTAATTCCATATATATTTTTTGTAATCGTAATTGGATATTCAGGAATAATAGAAGAGATGGCTCTCGGTCGTGGACTTAAATCCGGTCCCAGGGGTGCATTCTTAAAAGCAACACAGATGCGTGGCTCTAAGATTGGTAAATACATAGGACTTATCCCCGTTGTAGGTTCCTTTGCAATTGCAATTGGATACACAGTTGTAGTAGGATGGATCATCAGATTTTTAGTAGGATCAATTACTGGATCCATGATAGACGCATCGGACTCAGGTGCATACTTCGGTGCCATTGCAGGTCCATATGGTTCACTTATTTGGCATGCAGTTGCAATCATTATCTGCATAGTCATCATGTCCTACGGAATCGGCTCTGGAATAGAAAAAGTAAACAAGGTAATGATGCCGGCATTTTTTCTATTCTTCATAATCCTCGCCATAAAAGTTGCTATGCTTTCCGGATCACAAGAAGGATATAGATTTTTATTCTCTCCAGATTTTTCTGAACTTAAAGATCCGCAAATTTGGATCTACGGACTGGGACAAGCATTCTTTTCTCTATCACTAGCAGGATCTGGAACTGTAGTCTACGGTTCATACCTAAGTGACGAAGATAATATTCCATACTCTGCAAAATGGACTGCGACTTTCGACACCATCGCGGCAATGCTTGCAGCAATTGTAATCATCCCTGCAATCTACGCATTTCAAGTGGAAGCTGCAGGTGGACCACCACTTATGTTTATAATCATGCCATCCATTTTTAAATCCATGGTAGGAGGCAGAATATTCTCAGTGATATTCTTCATCGCAGTACTATTTGCAGGAATAAGTTCTCTTATAAACCTATATGAAACTCCCGTTGAAATGCTAGAAGAAAGATTTGGCATTGGTAGAAAGACCGCAACCATGATTATATTAATTATAGGTTTTGTAGTTGGAATTGGAATCGAAAACGGCGATGTGCTAGGTGCATGGATGGATGCTGTATCAATCTATGTCATACCACTAGGCGCACTTCTTGCAGCCATCATCTTTGGATGGGTACTCGATAAGGAATTTGCAATTAGAGAAATATTTAAAGGCACAGGCAGAAAAGTTGGAGAAAACGAGCTTATCTACACATGGATTAAGTATGTCTATGTGGGCATCTCCCTAGCGGTTTACTTAATCGGAATATTCTGGGGTGCAATAGGCTAAAATTTTAAAATTATTTTTAAGAATAGGTTCGCCTATTCTTTTTTTTGAAATTATATAAGATTTAATTAAAAATTCCACACTCTTCATTTTATTTTAGTGAATAAATGTGACTTTGTGTTATAATATTTTAAAAGGGGTGTGATAATTTGTTTTGCCCAAACTGCGGAAATAAAGTAGATCCGAAGGACAATTACTGTAAGATTTGCGGAAAAAATCTGAAAAATGTAAAAGTAAAAATCGTATCTGAGGACAATGGCATAGATAATATTGGGGATTCTAAAGACAAAACAATCGTTTTTAAGCCCATTAAAAATATAGATTCCATTGAAAATACAAAAGAGCTTAAAGAAATTATTAAACAGGTCGATGAGACTGTAAAAAATAATATCGAAAACTTTACAAAGGCTTCTGAAAAGACCTTGGCTGAAGAAAAGAAACTTCGCGAAGAGATAGACAGAAAGCTTAAAGCTTCAGAAGAGGAAGCTAGGAAAAAAGCAGAATCTGAAAAGGCTAAAAAAGATGAAAGAATCGAAGAAACTGCAAAATCTAAAAGTTCTAAAAAATCTAAGCCAAAAGAATTAAATAAAGATTTAGAAAATGAACCTAAGAAAAAATCCAAATCTCTAAAAGAAAGATTTATGGATTTTATCAACGAAGAAGATGAATTTTCTATATTTGAAAAATCTCCAAACAAAGAAGACATCAATATGACTTTGACTGATATCCCACCGGTTAATATCGAAGATACTATGTCCATACCAAAGGCTGAGATAGAAGCTAGACTTAAAGAAGCGGAAAAATCAGAAGATTCTACTAAGGATAATAAAGATAATTTCAATAAAGCTGAATCTGTTAAGAAAGAATCCAAGACTGAGCCAAAGTCTGAAAAAACTGAAAAAATAGAAAAAACAGAAAAGATAGATAAAAAAGATTCAAAGGTTCAAAAAGACACTAGAGATTTCAGAGAAATAAAGAGATCTGAAATTGAAGAAAAATCTAAAAAAGAATCACAAGAAACTAAAGAAGAAAAAATCGAAGAGAAAGATCTAAAACATATCTCTTCAAAGGAATTTTTCAACGAAGTTAACCGCGCCTTAAAGGAAAATCCAGACATTTATGTAGAAGATGAAAAGAAAGAAAAATCTCTATTCTCCTTCTTCAAATCTTTTAAATCAGATAAAAAAGATAAGCCTAAGGTAAAAAAGGTTAAACCTATAAAAAAGGATGCTTCTAAGAAAGAACTTCCTATTAATAAAGAAGAAGCAAAGGAAGCCATCGAAAATATAGATGACAAGGCTAAGGGATTTCTATTTAAACTTGAAAATAGACTAAACTTCAACGACAAAGGACTAAGAAATGGAATCATAGGTATAGTTTATCTACTAAATGTACTTGCGGTTATGCTTGCTGTGCGCAAGGTATCCATCGCAATCTTTGTACTACCACTTCTTAGAATTCTTCTAACCCTTGCAGAACACTACTATCCACTAGATATTGCAACAAATAAGGTTTCTTTTGTAACGGATCAGGAAGAAGTGAATCAAAAATCATTCGTCAACTGGGCAGTATGCCAAGTGCTTGTGTTTGTGCTCTATATAATAAACCCAATCGGCGGAATATTCCACTTCACAATCCTCGAATCCATCACACCGGGAATACTACCAACCATTATCCTATTCCTTGCAACCACATTTATAGCTACAAGTCTCTACAAAGATAGAATAGGAAAAGATAAGATAGATTTCATCGGCTGGTACCTAGTGCCATTTATACTATTTGAAATGCTCATGAAGATACTATTTCTATTGGTGGATTTCTTAACCAGATCATTTCTAATATAAAAATAAAAGAGGTCAACTGACCTCTTATTTTTTTACCTTTTCAATACTTATAATCTCATGATTAGAGTCGAAATTTACCACATAATCGGATAGAGATTTCGTCGGCTCTATAAATTTCACATCATTTAAATCATTGATACCATCCCAGTATTTCTTAGATTCCCTTTCAATATCTTCATCACTCATGCTCTTAAAAGGATAGAAAAAATTATCCTCGTCATGGCACTCATCGATGTGAAAATGAACTCGCTTTAAGTACCAGTTCCAAGTATTTTCCTTGTCCGTATCAAGAAAGAAAACTAAATCGTAAAAGTCTTGGAATGAAACCTCGTCCCTATTGTTATAAAAAATATTTACACCCTCCACAATATTTATATCGCACACAGTGTAGGTTTGAACCTCATCTAAAATATCGTAGGTGGTGTGGGAATATACGGGATGCTCTACATTCTTATTATTTTTAATATTTAAAAGAGCATCTTTAAACTTATCCGAATCATAACTCTTTGGAAAGCCGCGAGGATCTTCGATCTTTTTCGATTCTAAATCCCTGTTGCTGTAGAGAAAATGATCTGTGGATAGAATATTTGAAGAGTATCCATTTTCTTTTAATAGATCGTGAAGCTCTCCTGCAAAGGTGCTCTTGCCTATGGAAACTCGTCCAGTCACACCGATTATTATCGGTCTTTTTTCGATATTTTTAATGATATTTAGAATTTCTTCTTGACTCTTAATGTTCAAAACAATCTCCTTTGTTTTATTATAATTTTAAAAGTTGTGTTGCTCTTTTAATATGTAAAGTTATGTTTAATATAAATATCCTCCCAACTACAGTCACCCTGAGCGGAAGAGCCGCTAGGCTCTGAAGTCGAATGGGTATAAGCTCTATTTAACCTAGTCTTGTCAAATAATTCCCCCATTCTTAACCTCACCAGGGTTATACCCGTTCGACTCGGAAATAAATTTCCTCGCTCAGGGTGACAGTCTTCATCGAGAAAACTATTAGAATACCCACATAACTGCATTGTAGCGGAAGCATTTTACTTCCACAACCGAGGTCTATACTAACTTCCCAACTACAGTCACCCTGAGCGGAAGAGCCGCTAGGCTCTGAAGTCGAATGGGTATAAGATATATCTAATCTAGTCTTGTCAAATATTTCACCCATTCTTAACCTCACCAGGGTTATACCCATTCGACTCGGAAATAAATTTCCTCGCTCAGGGTGACAGTCTTCATCGAGAAAACTATTAGAATACCCACATAACTACATTGTAGCGGAAGCTACCAGCTTCCATGCCGTTAGGCTTTTTAGAAAATTCTTTATCTATCCCCTATAAGCGGTCTTAACCGCTTCATCCTTTTCCAAATTTTCTACAAATCTTTTCACATTTGGATAATCTTTCCAGGACTTTTCAAAATCGTCGGTCCATCTCACCATTACATAGGCATACGCATCAAGTACGCTTCTCTTATTATTATAGAGATAATCCTTCCCTTCAAGCATATTATCCAGACTTTTCATCACATTGTCTATCGAAATGTATGCTGCTTTTAAAACATTTCCTATCGAGATCTCATCTGTTGCAACGGTGAATCTTTCCGGTACGTAGTATGGACCAAACGCTGAATGGAATCCATTTAAAAACGAAGAAAGTTTGTTGTATTTAAACTCCTCTAATAAACCTTCGTCGGCGCCTAGGTTCTTTTCTCTATGGGTATCTGCTATATATTTTAAAATAGCAGTGTTTTCTGTTAATATCTTTCCGTCTCCAATGTATAAAGCAGGTACAGTTCCAGCTGGGTTTATCTTTCTATATTCTTCAGATTTTGTGTCTGCCTTCTCAACTTCGTAATCTGCACCTACCCATTCTAAAGCAATCCAACTTGCGATGGAGCAACTCTTCGGCGTATAATATAGTTTCATGGGACCTCCTAATATTATAATTTAATTTATCTTTAGATACATACCCATGGAAAAATTATTTAATCGTTTTTACATAAAAGGAGAAATATGAATAGAAAAACATTAGAAAATATATTTACAATAGTAGCATTTTTAGTTGCAGCATTTTTTATAGGATTCGCCTCCGGGCAGATAGTAAGCTACGCAAAGGAATTTATAGTTTTAGAAAGTGTACTTCTCAACAATATCTTTTGGTTTGCGGTGGTATTTTTATCAATCTACTTAGTAGTCATGATCCACATAATATTCCACGAAGCTGGTCACATGATCGGAGGATTTATAACTGGCTATAGATTTTTATACTTTCGAATAGGCTCTACTACCCTTGTAAGAACAGATAACGGATTTAAGATTAGAAAGTTAACAGTCCCAGGCACAGGTGGACAGTGCATTATGGTTCCACCAGAGATGAAAGACGGAGATTATCCTGTGGTAATCTATAACCTCGGTGGCGGACTTTTAAATTTAATAGTTTCATTTATTTCGATAATAATCTTTAAAACCTATAACCTAAACCCAGCTATAACAGGACTTTTAGAAATATTTGCAATAGTAGGAATCTACATTGGAATAGGAAACCTAGTTCCACTTAAAGTTATAAGTAACGATGGAGCAAATATCTTTTACTTGAAAAATGATTTAGAAGAAAGAATAGCTCTCCATAAAATTTTAAACGACGAAGAGGATATAATAAATTGCAAGGAAGTCGAAGAGACTAGCTTGAATATCGACGAAGCAGATCTTTCCAAGACATTTATCCAAGGGATATTTATAAATAGGATGGAAGATAGATTCTATAAAATGGAGTTTGAAGAGGCAAAATTCATCGACGAAAAACTTCTCGGAAAAGCAAAAATGAATATGACCTTTGAATTTATGGTCAAAACAACTCTTACCACCATCTATTTAATTGAAGGAAGTGTGGAGCGGGCAGAAGAGTTATTGAAAGATAAGAGCTTAAAGAAGTATTTAAAAAATAAATACGTGCTCCATGTAGAAATCCTAAACTATGCAAGAAATAGGATTCTGGAAGGAAAAGATGGGAAAAAGATTAGGAAAAGAATTGAGAAGATGGAAGATAAGTATATCTATCCTTCACATATGAAAGCCGCATTTGAGATAATGGATAAGATCGATGAAGTGGCGGATAGAAAATCGATTGAATAAAAATGGAATGGGAGACCATTCCTTTTTTATTGGTCTCTTATAAATCTACAAAATTATTTTATAAAATTTCAAAATTATAATAATTTAATAAACAAACAAAAAAGACGACATCTCTGCCGCCTTTATCTTTAATTAATTTTATTCGTAGGTTCCTTTTTTTAATATCTTTTTGTCCTTCATCATCACTTGACCTTCGGAGATTACTGTTTCGATTTCCAAATCATCATTTAATGCAACTAGATTTGCAAGATATCCTTCTTTTACATATCCCACTTCTCTATCGAGTTTCAAAACTTTTGCTACATTTGATGTGAATGGTTTGATTGCGTCTTCTAGTTTTTCTCCTGACTCTACTATTTCTTTTATAGCTTTGATACCTGTATCAACTGGTGAATATCCAATTTCTACAAGATTTCCTTCTTTGTCATAGTTTGACCAAGATCCGAATCCGTCTGATGAGTATGTGATTCTATCTAGCACATTTCTTTCTTTTGCCTTTTGATATGCTTTTGCATCGGTTAATTTTCTACTCATGCCAGATGTTATATCGATGTATCCGCCTCTTTCTGCAAAATCAAGTGCTTCTTCAAATAGTTTGTCGTCCCTATTTACGTGGGTTGGTCTAAAGATTGTAATTGGTAGGTTGGAATGTTCTAGTGCGTCATTTATTTGACCAAATAGGAATTTTCCTCCGCCCATGTGGATGGTTACATGACCGCTCTTGCCAGAAATCATCCCTGCTACTCTTGCTTCTGCTCCAATTCTTTGAAGTTCTTTGTAGTCAAGACATGAATCTCTATGGTCGTTTGCAGCAATCTTAACCCCGATTAGTTGATCTATAAATACGATGTCGGTCTTAACTGATCCGGTGATTGTTGGACTTGGATATGCGTAAGAACCTGTAAGTGAGTAGGTTTTTATCCCTTCTTTGGTAAGGGCAAGTGATTTTGCCACTAGATTTTCTACGCTTCTAGTTTCTGAATCGGTTCCAAGAAGTCCAACTACTGTTGTGATTCCTGCTTCGATTAATTTTGAAAGTCCAAGTTCTGGAACTCTCGTGTTAAATCCGCCTTCTCCACCACCGCCAGTGATGTGAATGTGTTGGTCAATAAGTCCAGGGATGATGGTCTTGCCAGCTGCATCGTATTTTTCATCAACTGGATAGTCACAGCTTCCTTCGAATATTTTTTCGATCTTTCCGCCGGCTACTAATATATTTTTAAGACCTTCTTCGCCGACAATCTTAGCATTTTCTATTAAAAACATTATTTTTCTCCCATTTCTTGTAAAAACTTTTCTTTTTCTTCTTCTGTTATCTTAGTAATTCCTATACCCGTTAATGCTAAAATTATAGCAAATACGATTCCCATATAGTTAAGCACTGCCCATGGTAAGTATGACAAAGTTTCTACGCCTAAAGTCGCTGCCATGTATGCTCTCCTGCTGCTGACCAAGGGATAAGTGGAACTAGTACTGTACCTGAGTCTTCAAGGGTTCTTGAAAGGTTCTTAGGATGTAGATTTCTTTCTAGATAAATCTTGCTAAATAGTTCTCCTGGAATTAGGATTGAAAGGTATGAGTTACCTGTTACAAAGGCAACTGTGAAGCAAGATGCGATAGTTGAGATGATAACTCCAAATGTGGTCTTCACTCTCTTTAGAATTGCTTCTAGAACTACATCAAGCATGCCTGATGTGGACATGATCCCTGCAAATCCCATAGAACAGAATACAAGTACAGTGGTGGTAGTCATAGATACTGCTCCACCTCTATTTATTAATGTGGTTATATCTTTTAAAATTTCTCCGTCAAAGTTTGTCATAGTTACATTGAAGCCGTTGATCATGGAGATAAATCCATTCTTAAGTGTAAATCCTTGAACAAATACTCCTATAACTACAGATACTAGTGAGTTCACAACCATGGTTGGAAGAGTTGGAAATTTTAAAACTGATCCAACAAGCATGATAACTACAGGAAGTAGTAATAGAATACTCCAGTGATATATTCCTGATAGTTGTCCTTGAATTATATTTACTGATTCTGTAGTCACTGTTGATGATTTAGTAGATAGACCTACGATTAAGTAAACTGCAAGGGAAACTATTGCTGCTGGAACAGTGGTGTAGAGCATGTGTTTTATATGTTCATATAGTTCTGAACCTGCTGCAAGTGGTGCCAAGTTAGTGGTGTCAGAAAATGGTGATAATTTATCTCCAAAGTATGATCCTGCTACTACAGCTCCTGCTGTAATAGGAAGGCTCATGCCAAGTCCTTGAGCAATACCCATGATTGCAACACCGATAGTACCTGCAGATCCCCAAGATGTACCTGTAACAGTGGATAGAACTGCGGTAATTAAAAATGCAGAAATATAAATAAATCTTGGATTGATTAGATCAACTCCGTAGTAGATTATCATAGGTACTGTACCTGAAAACATCCAAGATCCGATAAGTAAACCTACTGACCACAAGATAAGTGTAGCTGGAAGTGCTGATGCAATCTTCTCGATGATCCCTTTTTGTAATTCTTCCCAAGTGTAGCCGAGTCTCATTGCGATTATCGCTGCAAAACTAGCACAGATTAGAATAATAGGTTCCGCTCTTAGCTTGAAGATACCCACTCCTACTGTAAGAAGAATAATCATTACAGCTAGTGGTGATACCGCTTGTAAAGTAGTTGGTTTAAGTTTTTTATTTTCCATAATAGCCTCCTGTAAAAAATTTTTAAACTAGAGTATATTATATAATTTAAACTTAGTTCGCGTCAATATGTTATAAAGATGAAGTACAGGTATTTTTAAGTTGAATTTTAGAAAAAATAAAAATTTCTTAAAAGTAATTAGATTTAAGCGTTATTATTTTTTTAGAAATGGGTTTTAAATAAAAAATTATTTTTTAGGTAATAGGTGTTGTAATCGAAAAAGATATTAACATAGAATTAAAAATTAATACATTCGCACTTAAAGGCAGTCGAGTTCTACAAATCAGCATTCGCAATGCTCCGCTATATAAGTTACTAGATTCCAATAAAAAAGACTATCCATTCCTATATTTTTTATATTAGTAGATGCAAAACCTTTCTCCAACCTATCACATAGAATCCTTATTCACAATCCCATTACTGAGAAAACCTTCACCAACACAGGT
>NZ_GL397071.1:1956694-2095843 GCF_000146345.1 Peptoniphilus duerdenii ATCC BAA-1640
TTGAAGAAGAAAGATTTGGTTTAGGTTATGTATAGGATATTTATTTAAATTTATTATAATTTTTGAAATTATTTCATTTGCAAAGACTTGACCGTCGGAAGTTATACCCGTTCGACTCACTTCGTTCGCTCAGGGTGACTGTAGTTGGGAGGATATTGTAGCGTCGAAGCCCTAGCCGAAATCTTTGATTTCGTAGCAGGTCTTATGCATAGTTCCTAAGAAGCCGAATGTAATGAAGGCTGATTTGTTGAACTCGACTGCCCGGCTGTGGAAGCAAAATGCTTCCGCTACAGAGATAAATAATAGGAATGGTTGTCGTACGCCTTACGCCTGAGTTAAGAGAGTTTAATACCGATGTTGATGGAAGCAGATTGCTTCCGCTACAAAGCAGTTTTGATGGGTGAACCTATATAATAAATTACACAAAAAAAGAGACTTGTTACAGTCTCTTTCTTTAATATTTTTTACTTCTATTTTTTAGAATCCTGTTGCTGATTTAAAGAAGAAGTATCCTAGTGGTGTGTAGTAGATTCCCTTGATGTTTGGCTTAGCCATATAAGAGTTGGTGTAGAAGTAGATTGGTGCTACTACTGAGTCTTCTCCTATTAGGATGTCTTCTGCTTTATGCATGTTTTCCATTCTTAACTTTTGATCTGATGTTGCTTTTGCTGCTTTTACTAATTCGTCGAATTTTGGATTCTTGTATTGTGCGTCGTTGTTTCCACCACCGGTCATCCACATATCTATAAATGACATTGGATCGTTATAGTCTGCTATCCAGCCATGTCTTGCTATGTTGAAGTTTCCTTGTTTTCTTTCTGTTAAGAATACGTTCCAGTCTTGATTTTGAAGTGTTACTTGTACGCCAAGTTTTTCTTGCCACATATTTTGTAGTGCTTCTGCTATCGCTTTATGACTTTCCATTGTGTTGTATAGATATTCTATTTGTGGGAAGCCTTCTCCGTTTGGATATCCTGCTTCTTCCATTAATTTCTTAGCTTCTTCTACATTCTTATCGTAGTCTTCAGGTTTAACTGAGTAGTAGTCTCCGCCTGTAGTTCTGAAGTCTTTTCCTTCTGCTCCGTCTGCATCATATACTCCTGCTGGTACATATGCTGATGCTGGTTGTTCTCCTTTTCCTGTAACTTGTTTAACGATGAAGTCTCTATCTATTACTAGTGAGAATGCTTTTCTTACTCTTGCATCATCAAATGGTGGTTTTTCTGTGTTGAAACATACGAAGTAAGTTCCTACTTGTGGTAGTACTTTTAGTTCTTTTGTTTCTAGAAGTTTTTGTATTTCTTCTTGTGGTACTGAGTTTATAAAGTCCAAATCTCCTGATCTATATGATGCGTAGATTGCGTTTTGATCGTCTTGTAAGTGGAAGTTTAATTTTTCTGCTGTTACTGATGATGCATCATAGTATTCTTCGTTCTTAGTTAGTATTAGTTGAGAGTTGTGGTCCCATTTTTCTAGTTTGTAAGGTCCATTACTTACTAGTGTATCTGCGCTAGTTGTCCATGTTTTATTAGATACTACGTCTTCTCTTACTGGCATTACTGCTGGGAATGCACAGATTTCTTCGAAGTATGGGCATTTTACACTTAGATTAACTACAAATGTCTTGTCGTCTGGTGCTGATATGTCTAGTTTCTTGTCTTCGCTGTCATATCCTTTTACCATGTCTAACATGTATTCGTAGTCTGCTCCTGTTTCTGGGTTAACTAATCTGTTCCATGTATATACAAAGTCGCCTGCAGTCATTGGTTTTCCGTCTGACCATTTTGCGTCTCTTAGGTGGAATGTCCATGTTAATCCATCGTCACTTACGTCCCAAGATTCTGCTATACCTGGTTTAAGTACTGCGTTTCCTTGTCCGTCGTCATCCCATCTAATTAGTGATTCAAATAGGTGTGATTCTATGATAGCTCCATCAACTGATGTATTTAGTTGTGGGTCTATGGTTTCTGGTTCTGATGCTATATTTAAATCTAGAACTCCGTCTACTTTTCCTGGTTCAAATTCTGATACGGCTGTATCTCCATTTCCTTTTTCTGCGTTTTTGTTTGCAGGCTTACTGCCTCCACCACATGCTGTTAAAAGCATGGTAAATGCTAATGCTAAGATTAATAGTTTTGATTTTTTTAACATTTTTTTCCTCCTAAACGTTGTGGCAACTTACAAAGTGACCATCTTCTAATTCTCTTATTTGTGGTTCTACTTGACTGCATTTTTCCGTCGCGTACTGGCATCTTTCATGGAACCTACATCCAGTCGGCGGATTTATAGGAGATGGTATCTCTCCTTGTAGTTTTATCCTGGATTTCTGTCTAGTTACTTCTGGGTCTGGTACTGGGATTGCTGATAGCAAAGATTTTGTATATGGATGTAGCGGATTTTCATAGAGTCTTTGTGCATCTACTAGCTCGACTAATTTTCCAAGATACATAACTCCTATTCTGTCGGAGATATGTTTTACTACTGAAAGGTCGTGAGCTATAAATAGATAGGTTAGACCTAGTTCATTTTGCATATCCTCAAGCATGTTTACTATTTGGGCTTGGATGGATACGTCAAGTGCTGAAATCGGCTCATCACATACTATGAACTCTGGCTCTACTGCCAGTGCTCTTGCTATCCCAATTCTCTGTTGTTGTCCTCCAGAAAACTCATGTGGATATCTATTTGAATGTTCCTCATTAAGTCCTACTTTTTTAATCAGTTCTTTTATTCTTTCATTTCTATTTTTTTGGCAAAGTCCATGTATATCCAGTGCTTCTCCTATGATTTCCCTTACAGTCATCCTTGGATCTAGGGATGCGGATGGATCTTGGAAGATGATTTGCATCTTTCTTCTATATGGATACATGTCCTTTTTTATATTTTTTTCACTGTCATAGATCACTTCGCCGTCATAGACTATTCTTCCACTAGTCGGTTCATGAAGTCTTAGTATTGTTCTTCCAAGTGTGGTCTTTCCACATCCAGATTCTCCAACTAGTCCCAATGTCTCTCCCTTTTTTATAAATAGGGATACATCGTCTACAGCTTTTACTTTTGCTTTTCCACTAAAGGCTGAGTTTACATCGAAATGTTTTACTAAGCGATCTATTTCTACTAGTTTTTTATCTTCCATGTACTGCCTCCTTTACGTGTAAGAAACATTTTGATTTGTGATCTTCTGATATATTTATCATCGGTGGTTCTTTTCTCAAGCAGATGTTCATACAATGGTCGCATCTATTTGAGAATCCACATCCTTCCGGTGGATTTAACATGTCCACCGGAGTTCCTTCGATGGATTTTAATCTTTCATTTTCCTTTGAGTCAATTCTTGGCATTGAGCCAAGTAGACCCTTTGTATATGGATGTTGTGGGTTGTAGAATATTTCTTCTACAGTTCCCTTTTCAACGATCTTACCTGCATACATTACGCATACCGTATCACAAATTTGTGCAACTACCGCCAAGTTGTGGGTGATAAAGATTACACTCATCTTGGTCTTTTCTTGAATCTTTTTGATAAGTTCAAGGATTTGTGCTTGAATGGTTACATCCAGCGCAGTAGTCGGTTCATCAGCAATAAGTATGTCTGGTTCACAAATAAGTCCCATACCTATCATGACCCTTTGACGCATACCACCTGATAATTCGTGAGGGTACTGTTTCATACGCCTTTCTGGGTTTGAAATTCCGACTAGTTCAAGTATGTTAACCGCCTTGTCATAGGCTTCTTTTTTAGAAATATTACTATGAACTAGGACAGCTTCCATAAGTTGGTTTCCAATTGTATATACTGGATTTAGACAGGTCATAGGATTTTGGAAGATCATGGAGCACTTAGCTCCTCTGAAATTTCTCATCTGTTTTTTGTCATAGTCTAGGACATTTTCTCCTTTGTAGAGGATTTTTCCACCCTTTACCTTGCCCGGACTTTGTAGAAGTCCCATAATCGCATATGATTCAACGGATTTACCTGAGCCTGACTCTCCAACGATGCCCATGATTTCATTTTCGTGTAAGGTGTAGCTAATCTTGTCCACCGCTTGTACCTCTCCTACTGGTGTGTAGAAAGATACTTGCAGGTCTTCAACCTTTAATATTTCTTTTCTATCTTCTATCTTTAATTCTTTATTTAATTCTGTGTTCATTTCTGTATTCATTGTTCACCTACTCTACTTTTTAAGTCTTGGGTCCAGTGCATCACGTAAGCCGTCTGAAAATAGGTTAAGTGATAGTATCATAAGACTTAGGATTAATGATGGAATGATGAGCCTATATGCGTAGGAATATATACCTCCTAGAGCATCTGCTGCCATAGCACCAAGAGACGTCATCGGAGCTGAAACCCCTATTCCTAAGAAGGATAGGAATGATTCTAGAAATATCGCTGATGGAATTTGCATGGCTGTCATTACGATTATCTGTCCTATACAGTTCGGGAACAAGTGTCTCCAGATAATTCTCTTTCTAGATCCACCTAGAGCTTCCACTGCAGTGATAAACTCTTGTTTCTTAAGCATAAGAACCTGACCTCTTATCATCCTCGCCATTCCGACCCAGTATAGAAGTCCAAAGGCTATAAATATAGATATAAGCGCAGGACCAAGGACTGCAATCTTCTTGGCAAACTCTGAATTGGAACTGTTTACAAAGTCCTTTAAAGGAGTTGATATTCCGATTGAAAGTAGAATTACTACAAGTACATCAGGAATTGAGTAGATAAGATCTAGAAATCTCATCATAAGAGCATCGACTTTTCCACCGAAGTATCCAGAAACCGCTCCATATATAGAACCTATGAAAAGTACGATAAGTGAAGCGAAAACTCCAACTATAAGAGAAACCCTGGTACCATACATAGTTCTTACCATGATATCTCTTCCTAGCTTGTCTGTTCCAAAAGGATACCTAGCACATGGAAATAAATTTTCGTCTCCTCTAAATTGAGTGGTGTAATCCCCTTCCACAAATAGTGGTCCGATGAAGGCAAATATGACAACCACCACGATGAACATAAGAGCCACCATGGCAATCTTGTTTGCTTTTAACCTTCTCATCGCATCCTTAAAATAGGAGGTAGAAGGAGCTTTAGTCATGAAATTTTCCTTTTGTTCAACTGACGCAAGATCAAAGTCGTTTTCAGTGAAGTTATATTCATCAAGATTTAGTTTTTTGTTAAGATTGAAAAAATTTTCCATTCTAAGCCCCTTTCGTTAAGTCAATTCTTGGATCTATAAATCTATATAGAATGTCAACTACCATGTTCATAAAAACAACCAAGGTCGCAAATAATAATGTGGTAGCCATAATAATCGGATAATCTCTATTCAAAACTGAGTTTACAAAATATCTGCCCATACCTTGTACTGAAAATACAGATTCAACAACCATAGAGCCTGTAATAATACCAGCAGTAAGTGGTCCTAAGTAGGTAAGTACAGGTATAAAAGCATTCTTAAGAGCGTGTTTAAAAAGAATCTTAGACTCGGAAACACCCTTTGAACGGGCCGTCCTGATATAGTCTTGACCGATGGCATCAAGCATGGAAGACCTAGACAGCCTAGCGATATAACACATAGAGTAAAACCCTAGAGCGAACACCGGCATAAAGTAGGATTTGATTCCTACAAGCCCCATAGTTGGAAGCAGCTTCAGCTTAACTCCAAATAGTAGAAGTAGAAGCGTCGCAACTACGAATCCAGGAGCAGAAATACCAATGGTGGTCAACACCCGCAGGATTGAATCAACAGGTTTACCTCTGTTATATGCTGCAAGGCAACCTAGAGGAACCCCAACTAATGTTGCCCATGTAAGTGCAAGAAGTCCGAGTTTGGCACTGGTTGGAAACATCTCTTTTATGATGTCAATAACTGGCCTATTCTTTTGCATTTTTAAAGAAACTCCAAAATCTCCTTTAAGAGCATTTAATATAAAATTTTTGAGCTGAACCATCTTAGGTTGATCTAGCCCGTACTTTTTATTTAGAGCAGCCAGAACTTCCGGTGATTGGGATTTTTCACTGGCAAAAGGGCTCCCTGGAGCTAAGTCCATAAGAACAAAAGTGATAATACTTACGAGAAGAATAACCCCAATTGCCTGTAATATTCTTTTAAAAATGTACTTTATCATATTAACCTCCTAATATAGTTATGTATTATATACTTTAACTTGGTAAATTGCAAGCGTTAAAAAGTAAACAATCAAACGGCTATTTCTCGCGAAAAATATGTATAGTAAGCGATTGATATCGCATTCCTAAAAATGAATGCAAAAAAATAATTCAAAAAAAGTTTTGTAATTTTGTTAAATTTTGCGATTTAATGAGTTAAACGATAATAGTTACTATTTATTTAATGATTTTTAATAAATGATAATGTTCTATTAGAAAAAATTTTCTACTTAAAATAAATTTTGTTAGGAGAAATTTGTAGTCAAAATAATATCTGGTTGTACTATATGTAGTTTTGCATAAAAAAAATAGAGCCATCTGGCTCTAAGTTTCATATCTTTAAGTTTTTATTTTTTTCTTTTATTTTCTATTCTTCTTATCTTTTACTTTTTTTAGTCTAAAGAAATCTTCTCTTTCCTTTTCTTGCAAGATATTTTCGATTTCTTTTACTATCTTTGTGTACTTCGGAATCTGTATTTTATCCAAGGCATTGGCTCTCTTTTGAGTCTTTTTTATTTCTTGGGCAAGTTTAAATACTGAGTTTTCTACTTCTGCTAGTTCGTAGATCAAGTACTTAACTCCGTGAAGGTCGATGCTTGCTTCGTCGAAGGCAGATGTAGTTCTATGGAAAGAATATTCTGCTCGTCTTTCTTTTTCTTCGTACTTCACCTTTGGAAGTTCTACTCCCATGACGGATCTGAATTTTACTTCGTAGTCGTCTTCTATTGGCACTGCTTTTGATACTTCAAAGATGGATTCTGTTCCCATGGTGATGGTTGCATCTTCTAGTGCTCTATAGGTCTTGGCAAATTCTACTACGATTTTATTCTGTATTTCCGCTGCCTTTTTGTTTAGGTCCATCATCTCTTTTATAAGGACGGTCCGTTTTTTATCCAGTAGGTCGTAGCCTTTTTTCGCAAATTCCAAGGACGCTTTTGTCTGTAAAAGATTTGCTTTTGTAGGTATTACTTTGGTTGCCATTTTATCCTACCTTCTACTATTTATTGTCTTTACTTTGTGTCTCTACTTCTTCGTGAGTTTCTTTATTATCTTCTACTTTTCTATTTAAATATTTCTTCTTTAGTTCTGGGTCTATTCTGTCTAGGCTTTCTTCTGGCAATATCTTTAAAAGTTCCCATCCTAGGTCCAATGTTTCTTCTATATTTCTATTTTCATCGAATCTTTGGCGTAGGAATTTCTTTTCAAATTCATCTCCAAAGTCTAGAATCTTCTTATCTGAATCGGATAGATCTTCTCTACCGATTATTTGTGAAAGAGCTCTTACTTCTTGCACCTTTGAGTAGGATGCAAAGAGTTGTGAGGATAAGTCCGCATGATCTTCTCTCGTGTAGCCTTCTCCGATTCCGTCCTTCATTAGTCTTGATAGTGAAGGCAAGACGTTGATAGGAGGATATATTCCTGAGCCGTGAAGATCTCTTGATAGTACGATCTGTCCTTCTGTTATATATCCTGTAAGGTCTGGGATTGGATGGGTGATATCATCATTTGGCATGGTTAGTATCGGTATAAGTGTTACTGATCCATCTATTCCCTTTATCATTCCCGCTCTTTCGTATAACATTGCAAGGTCTGAATAGAGATGGCCTGGGTATCCTTTTCTAGATGGAACTTCTTCTCTAGATGATGATACTTCTCTTAGGGCTTCTCCGTAGGATGTTATATCTGTCATGATTACTAGCACGTGCTTATTACATTCGTACGCCAAGTATTCTGCACAGGTTAGGGCACATTTAGGCACGATAAGTCTTTCCATTATTGGATCGTCTGCGTAGTTTACATACATGACTACATTTTCTGATACTCCTGCGTTGTTGAATTCTTCGCGGAAGTAATCTGCTTCATCGTGTTTTACTCCTATGGCTGCAAATACTATGGCGAAGTTATCTTCTCCACTTGCATTTGATATTTTTGCCTGTCTTACGATTTGTGCTGCAAGTTCATTATGTGGTAGTCCTGAACCAGAAAATATCGGTAACTTTTGTCCACGGATAAGTGTCATTAGTGCATCTATGGCTGAGATTCCCGTTTGAATAAAGTTTCTTGGATATAGTCTTGCAACTGGGTTTATCGGTCTTCCGTTTACGTTGTAGAACTTATCTGCGTAGATTTCTCCACCTTTATCTATCGGTCTTCCAAGTCCGTCGAAAACTCTGCCTAGGACTTCATCTGTTAGTGGTATTTCAAATGGTCTAGCTTCAAAGGTTACTTCCATGTTCTTTGTAGAACTTCCTAGTAGGTCACCGAAGACTTGGATGGTCGCCTTGTCTTCATCTACTTTTACTACAGTTCCCACCATGGATTTCTTGCCATCCCTAGTCTTTATTTCAACTACTTCATCGTAGGAGACATGATGAAGGTTCGAAAGTTCAATTAGTGAGCCTTCTATTTTATCTAGTAATAAATAATTCTTTTTCATCTATTCACCTACATTTTCATCTATTAATTTTCTATAAAATTCTTTGATTTCGTTATTTATTTCTACGATTTTTGATAGGTCGTCGTTTGGTACGTCGTACTTCATGTTTATAACCTTGCCGTAGAGGGCGTCGTTTTTAATTTGTGAGATTGGAATCTGTTTTTCTACTGCTTCATTTCCAAGTTCAAAAAGTAGATCTATGGTCTTTAGCATTTCAAACTGTTTTTCAAGTGGCACATAGGTGTCCGTTGGGTTGAATGCGTTTTGTTGCAAGAATCCAACTTTGATTACTCTACAGATTTCCAGCACGAGCCTTTGATCATCTGGAAGCACGTCTTCTCCAACGAGCATTACTATTTCATTTAGTTTTGCTTCTTTGTGAAGTAAGTCTAAGAATTTTGCTCTAAGTGCTGGTAGATCTCCGTCCAGGTTCAT
Source organism: Peptoniphilus duerdenii ATCC BAA-1640 (assembly GCF_000146345.1). GTDB lineage: Bacteria > Bacillota > Clostridia > Tissierellales > Peptoniphilaceae > Peptoniphilus_B > Peptoniphilus_B duerdenii. The sequence continues at coordinate 1,965,739 of NZ_GL397071.1, forward strand.
ATCGTAGTAATTCTTAAGCATCTTTACATAGCCTGAGTAAGAGTTCATCCAGTTTATGGCTGGATAGTGTCTTGAGTAAGCAAGTTCTTTATCAAGTGCCAAGAATACATTTACGAATCTCTTGGTATTTTCTGTTACTGGTTCGGAGAAGTCCCCTCCTGCAGGGCTTACTGCTCCTATAAGTGTAACTGAGCCTTCATTATTTGAAAGAGTTTCCGCGTATCCTGCCCTTTCATAGAATTCTGCAATTCTAGATGGTAGGTAGGCTGGATATCCTTCTTCTGCTGGCATTTCTTCAAGTCTTCCTGAGATTTCACGAAGAGCTTCTGCCCATCTTGATGTGGAATCTCCCATTAGTGCAACGTGGTAGCCTTGGTCTCTGAAGTATTCTGCAATGGTTACTCCTGTGTAGATGGATGCTTCCCTCGCTGCTACCGGCATGTTGGATGTGTTTGCAATAAGGATTGTCCTATCCATTAGCGGTTTATTAGTGTGTGGGTCGATTAGTTTTGGGAAGTCTTCTAGTACTTCTGTCATTTCGTTTCCACGTTCGCCGCAGCCGATGTAGACGATGATGTCCGCGTCGCAATACTTAGCGATTTGGTGTTGGGTCATGGTCTTGCCTGTACCGAATCCGCCTGGTACTGCTGTGGTTCCTCCCTTTGCAATTGGGAAGAATACATCGAATACCCTTTGTCCAGTTACAAGTAGTCTATCGATTGGTAGTCTATTTTTAACAGGTCTTGGAATTCTAACCGGCCATTCTTGGTACATCTTAACTCCATGTACTACGCCGTCTTCGTCTTCCACTTCCAAAAGTTCTGTTTCTATATTATATTTTCCTTCTGGAACTATTGAGGTAATCTTACCTTTTACATCTATTGGTATTAGTAGTCTATGGGTGATGATTTCAGTTTCTTTTACAGTTCCGAAAATCATTCCGCCTTCTACCGTGTCTCCTACCTTAACTTCAAATTTTACATCCCAAAGTTTTTCTTCGTCTAGGGATATAAGACCGATTCCTTCTGGCATGAAGTTGCCGTGTTCATCTTTTATCTTTTGTAGAGGTCTTTCGATACCGTCAAACATATTTGAGATAAGTCCAGGTCCTAGCTTAACTGAAAGTGGTGCTCCAGTAGGTATTATCTTTTCATCTCTTTTAAGTCCGGAGGTTTCTTCGTAGACTTGCACGGTTCCCAAATCTTTTTCGATGGTTATGACTTCGCCGATAAGTTTCTTTTCGCCGACTACTACCATTTCTCTCATTTTGAAATCCGCCATATTCTTTCCAACTACTACCGGACCATTTATTGATTTAATTAATCCTTCTTTCAAAATATCACCTAACCTTTGAGTGCAAAGTGAAGCATCTTGCCTATTTCGTATCTATTATCTTCGAGAATTTTGTAAAGGGATTTGTCGATGCTATATGTCATTTCTTCGTCAAGAATTATAAATCCACCGAGTTTCTTTGGATCTAGGGATACAAATTCTAGACTGATTCCCTTTTCCTTTGCCAAATTTTCCATAGATTTTTTGAGCTCTACATCCACATCTAAAACATGAACGATGTATCTGCCTTCTTGTAGATTGTCTAAAAGTTTTTTAAATCTATTTATCTGTTCATCGTTGTAGGAATCTTCCTTTACATAAGATTTTATCTTTTCATAGACTCCATCGATTAGAAGACCTACGAGTTCATCAGCTTTTTCAAGCTTCTTGATTCTCTTCATTTCGTTAGCTTTACCAATCATCTCATACTTCTTTTCATTGGCAAGGTAGATTCTTCTATCTATGAGTTCTTTCTTCATATCTTGAAGTTCTTTTTTCTTTTTTTGTAGGGTGGATTCTATCTCTTCTTTGGTGGCTTCGATCCTCGCTTCACAATCTTTTTCTCTTTCCAAATACACGATTTTATTAAAGATCGCAATTTTATTTTCAAGTAAAATCATATTTCCCCCTTTAGAGCTTTATTCCTACGGATTCTTTGATATACCTTAGGATAAAGTCCTTGTCTTCGATTCCCTTAGGTCCAGGGATAGTTACTACAAGAGGAAGAGTTCCGCTTAATTTCTTTGCTATGACTTCTTCTTTAATTTCATTGAAGTCTCTCTCCGTTAGAATTATTATTCCAATGGAATCATCATCTTTATATTTTTTGAAATTTGTGCGTAGCTCTTCTACATCTTTGCAAAATTTGCCGTCTATTCCAGACAACCTAAGTCCTGTGGTCACATCTCTATTTCTAGAAATCACAAGAGATTTCATTATAGTCTACCTAGAATCATAATTGAGATGATAAGTCCGTAGATGGCGATACCTTCTGCAAGGCCTAGGAAAATCATAGTTTTACCAAGTATTTTAGAGTCTTCTGATACTGCTCCGATGGCAGATGAACCTACGTTTGCAACTGCAACGCCTGCTCCTAGGGATGCAAGTCCTGTTGAAAGTCCAGCTGCTATAAATCCAAGTCCTTGTGATGATCCGCCTTCAGTTTGTGCGCTTACAAATCCTGGTACAAGGGTGAATACTGTCATAAACATAAGTGGTAAGAAAAATACCATGTTGAATTTTAAAAACATACGAAGTTTCTTTTCATCTACAGAAGTTCCTTTGTACATGTAGTAAACTCCTGTTGCGATAGTTGAAAGCACAAATACAAGTGCTATGATTATTATTTTTTCCATTATTTATCCTCCAAACGTATTGTTGTTGGGACGAATTCATATCCGTCTCCTGTGTAATATTTACTAAACATTTCGTAGTATTCAAGTCTTAGACTTTGAATGAATACTATAAGTCCTTCTAGACCGATTATTATTATATTTCCTACTATAAGTGAGATGACATTCGCACTGGTGGTGCCTATCATCTGTCCAATGGTTTTAAATGCGATAAATAGTCCGACGTGGTTTATGGCAAATGCCCCAACCCTTATGAATGAAATTATATTTGAAACTACACTAAGTATGGTTTCAAGTAGTCCAAATACAGCTCCTATATAGTATCCATCTTCTGTCTCAATCTTTTTCTTTGTTATAGCTGACATGATTACTTTTGAAAGTATCATTGCAAGTAGTGAGACTCCAATGATTGCGATACATAGTTTTGTCGGAACGATGTTTACATTTAAAACTTTTGATGCTGCTAAATTTACAAAACTTAAGAATACGAGAAATCCTGCTAGACCTTCCTTGCCTAAGAAGGCTTCTTCATACTCTTTATTCGTTATTTTATTTATGAATCCAAGGGCATAAGATATTATTAAAAATACGATCCCCACACCTATGGCTGCTCCAAGGGTGGTGTTTATATTTTCAAATGGCCTTATTAGAATTGGCTTTATTAAGTCTTCCATTCCAAATACGGATCCGTATAGAAGACCGAAGATTGCTGAGCTAAGTCCCAGGCGTTTTAAAAGTCCTCCAAAGCCTTTGTTCTTCTTAGATAAAAATATTCCCCCTAAGAAAAATACTGCCCCTTGTCCAAAATCACCAAACATCGCTCCATAAAGTAGCATGTAGGTAATTGCAAATAATGGGGTCGGGTCTTTTTCCGTATAGCTTGGAACCCCATACATGTTTACTAAAAGTTCAAAGGGCTTAAAAAAATTTGAGTTTCTAAGTTTAGTCGGTGGTTTGATGCCCTGTTCTATAGGATCTTTAAAACTTATAAGTAGTCCATCGTACTTGGATAAGATCTTTTCGATGCTCTCCTTATCCCTTAGACTCACCCAACCTGATAGGTAGAAATACTTATTTGATTTTGCCATAAATCTCTTTACATCTTCTATGTTTTCTGAAATCAGCATGGAGGTTATGGCGGTTTCTACTTTTTCTCTATTGCTCTTTAAGAAACTGTCTCTGTATTCCAGGATTTCTTTTTCTTCTTTTCTTAAAGCTTCCTTTTCAGATTCGAAATTTTCTAGGATTTCTTTTGCGGTCCCTTTGTACCTTCCTAGGATTTCTACATCTTCCCAATTTAGACTCTTTAAGATTCTGTCTATTTCCTTTTCAACTTCCTTTGGAAAGATTGCAAGATATACTTCACCTTCATCAATGGTTGCGGTGTGAAATATCATCGCAAGAATATTTCCATAGTTTTTCTTTAATCTAAATCTAGCTTCCTTATCAAGGATTCCAAACCTTACCTTAAAATATTTTAAATCTGAAAGTTTGGATAGATCTATGTTTACATTTTTAAAATAGTCGTAGTTTTCTTCTATTCCATCTATGACTTTCAAATCCTCTCTGATTTCTTTTAATCTTTTGGATTTGTACTTGATTTCATCATAGAAGGCTTCGTAGTCCACTCCCATATCTATCCTGTCGTAGTCAACCTTTAGATCCTTTATACCAAAGAACTCTTCCATCTCTTTTGCCTTTTCTATGGTTACATTTAGCATTGAGTCCCTTTCAAAAGGCGCTATATGATTTAGTTCTATAGCTCGCTCTAGGTTGTTTTCATTTTCAAGATTGAAAGTAAAGGCGTTGTTGTCGATTTGATTTTGTGAGTTTATGATGCTTACTGCACCAGTCTTTAGAATATCTACGACCACACTCTCCATTACTTCCAGTGGAGCGACCACATTCATTATTCTCATTTTTTCTACAGCCAAGTCAATTCACTTCCTTTATAGCTTCTTACCAAGTAGTTTAGAGTTTCTCCTGGAGATAGATTAAATCTAGTTGCCTCCATAATTCCTCTTATATCTTTAACTTCAAAGTCCAGGATGTACATAAATGCTGCGAACTTTGAAAAATCAAAGAAGTCTCTCTTAAATACCTCTCTACATGTGTAGTAGAGAAATCTTGAACTTCTTCTGTCCAGGTAGATATCCTGAGATTCACCCTGGAATAGAAATTCATAATGGGAATTTAAAATATATGGAACAAACTCTTTTTCTATATCCATGTATACCATTTCTCTAAGTCTATCGAAGTTAAAAACTTTTCCTCCGATTACCGCAAAATTTAATAGTTCCTCAGGCATTAGCCCATAGTACTTAATTCCACGATATATCCAAGTTATATTTAAGAGATCGATCTTAACTCCTAGAACTTCATCCACCTTTTGTTTCTCAGCTTTTGAAAATGTATTTGAAATTTCAACTAGCTGTTGATAGTAGAGCTTGTCCAGGTTCATCTCCATATAAAAAAGCACTACATCCTCCGCATCGTCTACGTATTGGCGCAGAACTTTGTAGTACTTGGTGCCTTTTAGCTTTTCAACAAAAGTCTTTATCGTGTCATTTTCTTCTATTAAATTATCGGAATTTAGAACTATCAGTCTATCTTTTAAACTTCTTCTGCCATCCTTTGTCTTTAAATACCTAAGGACTCTTTTTATATCATCTATTTCAAATTCAGAAATAGCTGCATTTACAAAGTTTAAGTAATTTCCTTTGTAGTAATGTCTTAGCTTAGTCAAAAGATCTAGCTTGTAAAGATCCAGCTTTCTTTCTGCTTCGTAGGAATCTTCATATCCGTCGAAGTAGGAGGATAGCTTTGTGTTTTCTTTTAGATAGGTGATTATTTCAGAAACGGTTTGAAATCTAGACATGCTTATATAGTCCCTATCAGTTAAAAATTCAGAAGTCATCTTGCTCATTTTAGCTGATACTGCATTGAAATCTCCCATTTCTATCCCTTCAATATAAATTTTTTAAATGCTTCTTCTACCAGTTCATCTTTTTGAAGTTTAAAATTTTCATCAATCTTTGAAAGTTCATTTTGAATTTCGTCTTTTCTCTTCTTTACTTCTTCTTCAGCAGATGCCATGATTTCAGAAAATTTAAGAGAAGCTTCATCTTTTGCTTCCTTTGTAACTTCACTTTCCATTTGAGAGAGTTTCTTTTGAAGATCTTCTTTCATGGAATTTATCTTTGCGTCGGTTTCTTCCATGACATTCTTGGTTCTCTCTTCTATGTCTAAGATGCTGTTAATAGTATCTTTCATGCCATTCCCTCTTTCCTATAATAATATACTCCTAAAAAATAATATATACAAGGAATATCTTACTGTAATTTTCAGTAATACTATATTTTTATTGTACCCATTTTTTTATTTTATTAGTAACAAGTATTAAAATTAAATTAAAAAAGAGTTCGTCGCCGAACTCTTTAACTTTTTTATTATAGTGATCTTATTTTGTTTAAAATAAGTTTTTGTTCTACTGAGGCTATTAGTCTTCTTGTGTATTCAACCGTATCTGGGTTTACAGAGATAGATGTGATTCCACATTCCACTAAGAATTCTGCAAGTTCCGGATATTGAGATGGACCTTGTCCACAGATTGAGCAGGTCTTGCCTTTTTTGTTGCAAGCTTCAATAAGTGTCTTAAGGGCTGCCTTTACAGATGGATTTCTTTCATCGAAGTAACCCATATTATTTAGTACTCCGTTGTCCCTGTCTGCTCCCATTATAAGTTGAGTTAAGTCATTTGATCCTATTGAGAATCCGTCTACTAATTCTGCAAATTCTTCTGCTCTAAATACTACTGCAGGTACTTCTGCCATGATCCAAATCTTAAGTCCATCTGATTGTCTTAGTCCTTCTTCAGCCATGATTGCTTTAACTGTTCTAAGTTCATCTGGAGTTCTTACGAATGGAAGCATAACTATTACATTGTGTAGTCCGTATTCTTCACGCACTCTCTTTATAGCTTTACATTCTAGTCTAAATCCTTCTTCGTATTCTGGAGAAATATATCTGGATACTCCTCTCCAACCAATCATAGGATTTTGTTCTATCGGTTCTACTTCGTCTCCGCCTTTTAATCCTCTGAATTCGTTGGTCCTGAAGTCGCTCATTCTAACTACCACATTTCTTGGGAAGATAGCTGTTGCTACTTTTGAAATTCCTTCAGAAAGTTTGTCTATCATAAGATTTCCACGACCAGTTTTGAGTAGGTACATTGGATGTTCACCAATCATATTTGTGAATATAAATTCAGTTCTCATTAAACCGATTCCGTCAAAGGATAGATCTTTGTACTTATTCGCAAGATCTGGTTCACCAAGGTTCATGTAAATCTTTGTTGCTGTGATTGGTGGATTGTATGCTGTAACAGTTTGAGTTTTTTCAGTAGATTTTTCTTCTACTTTTACTTCTTCGTTTAAAACATTTCCTTTATATACTATTCCTCTAGTTGCATCGACTGTAACTTCTATTCCATCTTTAAGAACCTGTGTTGCATTCTTTGCTCCAACTATACATGGAATTTGTAGTTCACGAGATACGATTGCTGCGTGGCAAGTCCTTCCACCTTCGTCTGTAACTACTGCTCTAGCCTTCTTCATAGCTGGTACCATGTCAGGATTTGTCATTTCAGTTACAAGGATATCTCCTTCTTCAACTTGAGAGATTTCTGTTAAATTCTTAATATTTTTAACTATTCCACGTCCGATTCCAGGGCTTGCTGGAAGTCCTTTACAAAGTGGAATTAATTTTTCTTCTTTTTCTTCTCCACCAATGGTTGTTATTGGTCTTGATTGTAGGAAGTAAAAATCTCCTGTATCTTTGTCAAACGCCCATTCAGTGTCTTGAACTGAACCGTAAATATTTTCTATTTTTAGTCCCATTTCGATGAGTTTGTTTAGTTCTTCTCTAGTTAGAGATTCAGCTTCAACTGCATCTTTTCCAAGATAGTCTTCAACATTTACTACTTCTGTTCCAACACCAACTTCCTTCTTAACTACCATTGATAGTTTAGAAGCGACGTGTTTTTCTTTGATTTCTTTTGTTTCTTTGTCGATTATATATTCGTCTGGAGTTACTGTTCCGCTTACCACCGCTTCACCAAGTCCCCAGGATGAGTTGATCATCATCTCATCTGTACTCTTGTTGATTGGATTTGCTGTGAACATTACACCAGCTTTTTTAGCATTTACCATCTTTTGAACTACTGCAGAAAGTAGCACGTCAAAATGATCGAAATGTTGTTTTTCTCTGTAATAAATTGCTCTACCGGTCCATAGTGATGCCCAACACATCTTAACATGATTTACGAGTTCTTTTTCTCCTCTGATGTGTAGGTAGGTATCTTGTTGACCAGCAAAGGATGCATCTGGTAGATCTTCAGCGGTTGCTGAACTTCTAACAGCTACTTCTGGATCTGTCATATTTATAGATTTTGAAAAATCTAAATATGATTTTTTAATTTCTTCTTCAAGTTCTGGAAGTATTGGGGCTTCCATAATCTTTTGTCTAATTTCTTTAGATACGTCGTTTAGCTGTTCTACATCGTCCACATTTAGTGATTCGATTAAAAATGTAACTACTTCGTCAAGTTCAGCATAATGTATAAAATCTTTGTAGGCTCCTGCGGTTACGCAAAATCCTGGAGGAACTGGCAATCCATTTCCAGTCATTTCGCCTAGGTTTGCTCCCTTTCCACCTACTACTGGTAGATCATCTTTTTTGATCTCGTTAAAAAATTTAATATATTTGTAAGACATCCTCAGCCTCCTCTTTCAATATTATTATAACACAAAAAAAATCTATTGCACTAGTCTTTTATTTTTTCGATTAACTCCTTGATGGAAAGTGTGGATACAAATTCATCCTTTATGTTTAGTTCTTTTAAAAGTTCATCTAATTTATTTTTATCTTCTACTTCAATTTCTAAGTATGGATATGGAAGCACAGATTTTTCATGGGTATCAAAATCAAATCTCGCCCCTTTGTAAGTGTAAGATCTTCTATTTTTCTTAGTACTATCAAAACTGTCGTAACCAAGCAGTTTAAGCGTTTCAATCATAGGTTCAAGTTCATTTATTACGACTGTATGCTCAATGCTTTTTCTAAGATTATTATCTTTTATCCTCTCTTTAAAGGTCAGTTCAATCTCATCTTCATTTCTTTCTACAAAGTGGGTTTTCCTAATTCTAAAGTATCCTGTGCTACTTTTAATTGGATGGGATTTTGAATTTATAAGTATATTTACTTGATCTTCTTCGCCGAGATATATGCCACCATTATTTTTCAAATATGTTTCAATATTTTCTAAATCTGCCCCAATTATTTTTACTTCTTGCTCTAGTCCCATATCTTCTTTACCTCGAAATTTATAAAGTCAGATGAAACGCAGATGACTTCCATTCCATCGAAATTACCTTCCACAACTTCCCTATGTCCTTCGCCGTGAAGATGCCCGTAGAGAAGAACCTCCGCCTTATATTCCAATGCAATCTTACCAAAATCATTTAGATTTTTATTTCCATCAAATGGCGGATAGTGAAGAAGGACGATTTTTCTCTCTGCTTTTGAACTTTCTATTGAGTTTCTAAGCCTTCCCATCTCTCTTAAATATATATTTTCCATATCGGATTTGTATTCGGAGCTGGATTTGTCCATCCAACCCCTAGTTCCGCATATTCCTATGCCATTATATTCGTAGGAAGTGTTATTTAAAAATATTGTTTTCTTAAGTTGTAGTGCATTTAATTTGCTCATGGAGCTCCACCAATAGTCGTGATTTCCCTTGGTGATGATCTTGGTCCCAGGCAAAGAGTCGATTATTTCTAAATCACGCCTTGCATCTTCTAGTTTAAGTCCCCAGGAAATATCTCCCGGCAACAAGACTAAGTCATCTTCTTTTATATTCTTATTCCATGAGTCAAATATTTTTTTATCGTGGCCTATCCAATTTTCACCGAAGATATCCATCGGTTTTTCGCCACTGGAGTCTAAGTGTAGGTCTGCTATTGCGTAGATCATTTTTCTAGCCTCAATATATTTATTTTCATTTCATCCGCAACTTTTAGGTCCCTTGTTGAGGATGTGAAGTAAAGCACCTGGCGATCTTCTGAGATTTTTCTAAGAAGTTTCATGGTGGTTCTAGCCCTTCTATCATCGAAAGTAAGTAACGCATCATCCATGATAAGAGGAATCTTTTCTTCGCTTATGATTTCAATTAGAGCAAGTCTAAATGAAAGGTAGAGCTGACCGATGGTGCCTGTGCTTAGGTTTTTCTCATCGATTGTAATGCCTAGATCTCTTGATTTTACTGAAAGTTTCAAATCGTCATCTATCATTACGTATTCGTACTTATCTTCTGTTATTTCTCTAAAATATAGAGAAGTCTTTTCGATTATCTTAGGTAGGTTGTCCTCTTTGTTTTCAAGCATAACCCTAAGAAGTGTTGATTTTGAAAGTTCCAGTGCTTCTCTTTCGAAATTTAAATCTTCCATGGAGCCTCGAAGGTCTTCGATCTCTCCTTCAATCTCTTGGATTCTGTTTAAATTTAGATCCAAGTTTTGAATATTTATTTCGTTTTTGGAGATATTTAGTTCAACTTCTCTCTTTTCTTTTCTCAATGTTTCGAAATCAAAGTCTGTACTTACCACTTCTCTATTTAAATCTTCAAATTTCTTTCCATTTAGATGAAATTCTATTGCTCTGTTAAGTTCTCTTATTCTATTATTTACAGATTCTTCTGTGGCTGAGTTTTTGAACTTTTCACGAAGTTCATCAAGGTTTGAAACCTCTTCCATCCTAAGGCTATTATCTAGTTCTGATTGGAGTTTATCCCTTAATTCTTTAAGTCTATTTAATTTTTCTAGATTGTCTTCATAATTTTTGTCCCTTAGAGATTTTTTATAATCATTGATGCTTTCGTCTCTCATTAGATTTATTAAAGTATCTTCAAGCTCTGATGTTTTCACAGAGTATTTTGAAGATAGGGCTGAGAAAAGAGTATCCATCTCTCTTTTTTCAATAGTTTTATCTTGAGATAGTCTTCTCAAAGCATCCATTCTAGAGATAAGGGAACGAATGAGCCCATGGTTTACCCTAAATTTAACTATCCTCAAATGAAAATAGAAGGCTATTGGCAGAAGTAAAATTAATAGATAGTAAATTTTAAATTTAAAAGAAGCTACAGCAATTCCAATAGATATAACCCCTAGAATTACAAATAGTAGGTAGAGGAATTTTTCCTTTATTTTTAAATTTTCTACGTCATGGGCTATATTTGCAATCTCTCTAGAGTAGTTCCTGCTGTTTAACTCCTGTAATCTATTTAGACTCTTGCGGAGATTTTCGTAGTCCCTCTTGACGCTACTGGTAAGAGTTTCGACTTTTTTCTGTTTCAGTTCTAGATTTACTTCATCAATCTCGCTAAATACTCTCTTAAGTCTATCATTTAAATCCAAAAGTTTTTCGTAACGATGGATGTCTAGATTTTTAAGTTCTCTAATCCTTTCGATTTCTTTTTTTAGTCTTTCAACTTCCTTGTAGGTTTCATATTCAGATTTTTGGTTGCAAAGAACTAACTCTTCATCCAATGATTTATTTCTTTTGTAGAGATCTTCTAGGTCTTTTAGGTAGGAATTATACTTTTCAGACTTTTCATCAAGCTCTAGTTTCTCTTTTAAAAGTCTATCCACCTTTACTTGAATAGCACCAAGTTTAGAGCTTTTTAAACCCTCATTTCCAAGAGATTTTATTCTGGAATCCATCTCCTTTAATGCAACTGAAGTGGATCTAGATATGTCCATAGTGCTACTTACTTCAAGAATAAGGTCTCTTAACTCTGTTCTAAGACTCTCAACTAGTGCGATGGCATCTGATTCTACGAAAAATGTGGATTTGAATATGGATGAGCTCATGCCAATGAACTTGGCTCCCGGTTGTTTGATTCTGGAGTACTTGTTAAATTCAATATCGTCTGAGATATCTTCTGAATCTGTTAAATTTAGTACCTTTACATTTTCTGAGGCAAAATCTCTTTCGATTCTAAAATCTTTTTCATCGGCAAATTCTATGTTCGCATGATATTCTCCTCTTAAAAGAGGTCTATAATTTTCAAATTTATCGTCATAGAGCCTTCTCTTAATAGAATCTTTTGAAAATCCATAGAAAAGTCCATAGATTGCTGATTCCATAGTGGATTTACCCGCTTCGTTTTCTCCATAGATGAAGTTAAATCCATCTTCAAAATCTAAGGTCTTGTTATTAAATTTTCCAAATGATTTAAGTTCAATCTTTTTAAATTTCATTATAATCACCCAGAAGTTCCAATCCGATTTCTATTGCCCTTCTTTCCAATGGTTTATCAAGGCTTAGCTTTTCCAAGTATTTACCTAAGAAATTATCTTGATTCCTGTCTATAATCTCTTCTAGGTTCACCTTCATCTCCATTTTATTTTCAAATACTATACTTGGAAATCTTTCATTTAGAGTTTCGAAGAAATACTTAGGATTTTCCGCCTTGCCCATAAGTTCGATGCGAACTACATCTTCATCACTAAACTTAGAAATTCTATCTATAAGTTTATAAAGTTCAACACCCGTCACATCTATCTTTTCATTTACAACATTTCTACGATTTGATTTTATCTTTTCAAGAATTATGTTTTTATCCACAATATTTACGAGATTATAAGTTTTATCTCCTGTTTCAGAAAAGCTAAGACCTTCTGGACTTCCTGAATAGTAGACATTTTTTGCAGGTTCACAGCTCTTGTGAATATGGCCCAAGAAAACGAAATCGTACCTTGATATGTCTTCCTTTGTGAAACTAAAATATTTATCCATGTCTTCATAGGAACCATGAATCATAAGTATATTCGTAAAATTATGGTCTAAATTAATATTTAAATCGATTTTTGGATCAGAGTCTCTGTCCCAGGAAAATCCGTAGAACCTCGTATCTTCAAATTCAAAATAATCTAGACTATTTCCAAAAATATATACGTTTTCTGGAATATCTACTATGTCTAGAACTTCTCTATCTACGATAAAGTCGTGGTTTCCAAAGCAGAGTAAGACTCTTGCACTTGTGCTTGCCAATGTTTGGAAGAATCTCTTTAAGTCAGAAAGAGTAAAGAACTCCCTTTCGTATAGATCTCCACAAAGAAGCAGAAAATCCACATCGTTTGAAGCCTTTACAATATTTTCAAAAGTGATCCAAAGATCTTCTTGTCTTAGTTTCTTATCAAAATTTATATTATTAAAGGATTTTTTTAAATGTAAATCCCCAGTGTGTATTAGTTTCATATTACTCCTTATCTTTTCATAAAAAAAGGAGCCTAGCTCCTTATTCTAATGGTAAAAGTAATGCTGCTACAATGTATATCCATAGGCTCATGCCGCCAAATAAAATTAAAAGTACGGTTATAAGTCTAACTGTAGAGGAATCTAGATTAAATGTTTCAGCGATACCCCCGCATACTCCTGCGAATACTCTGTCTGTTGATGATCTGTGTAAGTTCATAATTTTCCTCCTTTTATAAGTAAATTATACCCTAAAAATAAAAAAAATCCTAGATTTCTAGGATTTAATTTGTCTATGTTATTTTGCTATTCTAGTTGCGTTTACATAACGAGTTCCGTAGTACTTTTCGTTAAGTGAACTAATTACAACTTTTTTCTGACCTGATGAAGCATGCACAAATTTACCTTCACCAATGTACATTCCCACATGGGAAACTTGATTTGAAGAAGTGGTAGCAAAGAATACTAAGTCTCCTGCAACTAAATCTTCTTTTGCAATTTGTGTACCAAATCCTGAAAGTTCACGAGAACTTCTTGGCATATTTATTCCAAATGTATTCTTGTAAATGTCATACATAAGACCTGAACAGTCATATGATCCGTTTCCAGCTGTACCATATACATATGGAGTATCAAGCTTAGTTAGAGCTATTGCTACAGCCTTGTTAGCCATGTCAGATGCCTTACCATCTTTGAAAGTTACTATACCGTCAAATTGGTTTGTGCTTCCTTTCTTAGCTATTTCTTCTAATTCTGCTTCATCTTCTTGGATACTTTCTTCAGTGAAGTTTATAGTTTCACCTGTTTTGATATCTATAACTGCAGGGCTTAGATTGTAAAGTTTACCATTTACATTTATAGCAAAGAATTTATTTCTATAATCTACAAGATTTACTTTATCTCCAGCTTTTAAATCGATACTTCCATCTTTTGATGTAGCCTTAGCTTTTGTCTTTAAAGTAGCTACAGTTACGTTTTCTTTAGAAGTTTCTTCTTTTAATGTAAGCGCTGATTTAGAAACACTGCCTCTAAAATTGTCTTGTGTTTGTACAAGCACAGTGTTTTCGTCAGTTGAAATTACAGTTACAACTTCGCCAACGAATAGATTTCTTAAGATATTACCAGAAGCGTCCTTAAGTGTAGTCGGATTTTTAACTGTATATGTAGTTATATCTTTTTCAGTTATTAATACTTTGTCCTTTGGAACAGTTACTCTAGCTGGTCCTTTTTTAACTAGGTATCCACCTTCAACTTCTTGTAAGATTTCTGCCTTTTCTTCTAGTTCAAAGTATATTTTATTACCTGAATAGGTAGTCTGAACATGTTCATTTATGAAAACTCCAGTATCGCGTGCTCCAAGAGCTGCTGCCAAGCATAATGTCAATGCTGCGACAGTTGTTTTTTTATTCATAACTTAATATATTCACTCCTTAAATTATTTCACTGTCCATAGTATAACAAAGCGGTAACAAAAAATCAATAAAAAGTTACAAAATAGTTAAGAAATTTTAATAATCTCTTAACTATTAAGTAAATATGTATTGACAGAATCATCTGTCAAGTAAATCTATAAGCTGCGTTCTGTTTATTCGATCATCTATCTAGACCAACTGTTACCAATTGGTTCAAGCGACCTACCATTCCCGGAAAGCGCGAGCAACGCTTTTTACTCCTACTTGGTCTTGCTCCGAGTGGGGTTTACATAGCAGGTATATCTCTATACCTCTGGTGAGCTCTTACCTCACCTTTCCACCCTTACCACGTGTGTGGCGGTATATCTCTGTTGCACTAGCCTTAGAGTCGCCTCCACCGGTCTCTCACCGGCACCCTTGCTCTGTGGAGCGCAGACTTTCCTCAGTTTCCTGCGATCGATGGATTTACTCTTAAAATTTTATCAGATAGAAATTTTATTTTCAATATTTTGTAACTTTTTTTAAATTAGATTAGGCTTGTTATACTATCTTTGTTTTTCATAGCTAAAGCTAAAAATCCCTGGTTAGACCAGGGGTTACAAATTATAATAAAATTTATGGTATTCTATATTAACTTTTAACAATAATTCTTGTATAACCTATATGATATAGGCAAAGATATTAAAATAAATAGTATGGTTACAATAATACTTCCAAATTCTATATTTTGTTGAGAAAAAAACTTTATTTTATCATAAATATTTAAGATTTCTATATTATCTTTAAATGTAATTAATGCTTGAATCACAGGTATTCCATAAGCAAATATTTTATACATTTTTTTCTTAATTAATGAACTAATTAATATTGATATATTTAGACTTATTGAAAACAACATTATTAACTTAATATTAGTTATTTGTTCGTTAAAATTTAGGTTGACATCTATTTTCTTTAAAATTAGTAAATAAATTAAGGAAAATAAACATCCAATCGAAGAATAAAATATTATAACTAAATACTGAGTTCTTATTATATTTCTAACATTTACAGGAATTAATCTTTCAAATATAAACTTTTTATATTTTTGATCATAGCTATATGCAAGCAATATAGTAGGTAAAAAGCCTAAATACAATAATACCAACTCATGAGCAGATTCAAATATACTGATTAAAATTACTATTATTAGTAAAGACATAAATAAGAGAAATCTTCCTTTTGAAAGATTAATGTAATATGAAAACAATCCTCTCATGCATCCTCCTTATTTAATATTCTTTTTTCATAAAAATTAGTATAGACACTAAATATGATATTACGAAAAATACTATAGAAAAACCTATAAAAGCTAATATTATATTTGTGTAGCTATAAAAATCAAAAACATTGGTTAAACCCAGAACTTTTTTTACTATTTCCATAAATAGTCTTACAGGAATTAAGGTAAATATGAAAGCTGCAATCCCTATTTCCTTAATACGATCTTGTCCGACTACAAACATCATACACAGTACTAACCCACCATATATGAGAGTCATTCCTATACCTGTTGCTAATAAATTTATTTGATGGCTTTCAAGCTGCGTTTTATCAAATACCTGTTTTACATAAACCATTATATATATTAATGTAATGCAAGTTAAAGATATAAGGAAATATTCCAGAAATCTCGCACTTACTATTGTTCTTTTTCTTATAGGAAAAAGAATTTCAGTTTTGTAATCATCATTTTCCATATAATTCGATATACTTAAAAAGAAAATAAGAGGAGCAAACAACATAATGCCATAAGCGATAAGCGAGATATAATCTCTTGTTATTTCAAGAAAGAACAGTCCTAGAATAAGCATTAAAAATACAAAGATGTACTTTAACTTAAGTCCAGAAACAATTAAATCTTTTTTTATTAGTCCCATCATAATATTGTACCTCTAGAATATATATTCATAATTTCTTCAAGCGTCGGATTTTCTATTATAATATTATCAATTGATTGGTCTAAGTCATCCCTAGATTTTAATAAAACGACTACTTGGTTATTTTTTTGTAAATATCCTATCATATTTGATTTATCAAGTTTATTAAAACTTTCCGATGTACATCTAGCAATACAATTTTCATACAATAGCTCAATTGTAGGCCTTGCGAATATTAAGTTTCCCTTGTTTATAAAAACTACATAGTCACAAATGTGCTCAATATCGGTGGTAATATGACTAGAAAAAACTATTGAACGATCTCCATTTTCTATAAATTCTTGAAACTTTTCTAATACTTCACTTCTTTTTACAGGATCAAGTGAACTTGTAGGTTCATCTAAGATTAATAATTCAGGTGAATGTGACATTGCTATTACTATGGATAACATTTTTTGCATTCCTTTTGAATAATCTCCAATTTTTTTCCCATTATCAATTCCAAAATTACTTAAACTACTAAAAAAATATTTTTCATCCCATCCATGATATATACTTTTATATATTTTTGAAATTTCTTTGGCATTTAGATTAGATGGCAGGTAAATTTCATCAAAAGATACACCGATTTTTTCTTTTATATCTACATCATCTATATTAAATTCTCTACCAAATATTTTAACAGTACCACCATCTTTGGATTTTAATCCTAAAATTAAATTCAAAGTAGTAGTTTTCCCAGAGCCGTTTTCTCCTATGATTCCTACTATAGATCCCTTAGGGACATCAAAGTTTATTTTATTTAGTTTAAATCCATCATTTGGATATGTTTTTTCTATATTTTTAACTTCTAATATATTTTCCATTATTTCTCCTTTCTCATATCGTCAAAAAGCTTAACTTGTAAATTTACCAAGTCTAAGAACTCATCAGAATTAAAGCCATTAATATAAGCAAATTTAATTGTTTCATCGATTTTTGTAATAAGATTTGCTTTTTGATTAATTTTTAAATCGTGCATCTCTGGCATTTCTACAAAAGTACCTTTTCCTACAACAGTGTTTAAAAAGCCTTCATCTCGTAAGATTTCATATGCTTTCTGAACAGTAATAACACTGACATTTAAATCTTTGGCTAAAGATCTCATTGCAGGAATACTATCACCATGTTTTAATTTTCCGTCTAATACAAGTTTTTTAATTTGCGATACAATTTGAATATATATAGGGTCTTTAGACTGATAACTTATAAGTATTTCCAAACTCTACCTCCGTATAAATAAAAAAATAAAATGCTTATACATTTAATTAATTTTTAGACTCGTATAAATTAATGTTTTTTTCATAGATTTTACCTTTCTTATATTTATTTTAATTATGTTTAGTAATAACTTGGTGGAATAAGTAACTGATTAGTGTGCATAATGTACTTAATGTATAAGTACATTTTATACTGTTGGATGTAATAAATCAAGACCTTAATTTAATATTATAGGTATCAAATATTTGCTTAATACGCAAAGGCTTAAACACAGCAAACTTTTGTATATTAAGACCTACCACAATTTATGAAGTCATAATGCAATCTATTTGACTATAACAAAAAAAGCAGGGTCTCCCCTGCAATATTTTTATTTTCATCTCATCGAAACTGGTTTATCTAATATTTCTTTCATGACCACAGCTTCTCTTAGATGTTCTAGTCTTATATCTTCATCTGATTCTTCCATCAAGTCACCATAAAAACTGTCTTCTTCTATGGTCTTATAGTCTTTTATATCTTCATTTAATGAACCCTTGTAGTTTTTTTCGTAGTCGACCACACTACTGGTAAGATCCTGTGGTTTTAGATCTTCAGGTTTCATATTATCCTTAGATTTTACTTCTAAGTCAGTGTCTTTCTTTGCAATACTTTTTTTCTTTTTATTTTTAAGTCCTATTGCTTCTCCCAAGGAATTGAAAGATTCCCTTTGATAGTTCGTCTTGATCTCAGCGTGTTTGTTGGATTCTTCTTCTATCTCCTTAGTTATTTCTTTTAGAATATCTTTAAAAGAGTTTTTTCTCTCTTCTTGATCTTTCTTTATTTTATCGATGGAAGTTTTGTTTTTTTCTTTGCCAGTTGAATTTTTTTTATTGTTCTTCGCCCTATTTATTCCAGATTCAAGAGCATTTGATACTATCATCATCGCGAGAAATATTAAAAAAGATCTCATACTACACTTCTTTCTTTAAAACTTCTATGGCTTTTTGAAGTTGTGTGTCTTGCTTCAAGAATTCGTAGCCGATTCCTTTTACATTTTCTTTTAATTTTACTTCTATGTCTGGTTTTATTCCTATTTTATGGATATTTTCTCCAGATGGTGTGAAGTATTCTGATGTGGTAAGTTTAACTCCTGTGCCGTCTTGGAATGGAAATACTGTTTGCACGATTCCTTTACCAAAACTCTTAGCTCCTACAAGTTTTCCTCTCTTGAAATCTTTTATCGCTCCAGAAAGTATCTCTGATGCTGAGGCTGATCCTTCATTTATAAGGACTACGATTGGTTTGTTGTATTGATCTTTATCTGATTTGTATTCAAATACTATTTTGTGATTTTTATCCTTTGCTGAGACTATGGTTCCTTCTGGTAGGAGCATGTCCGCTACCTTTACTACTGAGGACACTGTTCCTCCTGGATTTCCTCTTAAGTCAAGGATTAGTCCCTTTACATTTTCTTTTTTTAATTTATCTAGGTGGGTCTTGAATTCTTCGTCTGTGTGATCATTAAATTGTATGATTCCAATGTATCCTAGATTTTCTATTTTGTGAGAGATTACGGTTTCTATTTTGATTTCATCTCTTTCTACATCCATCTCCAAGGTCTTCTTTGTAGATGGTCTGTAAATAGTTAGGTGAACCTTGCTTCCCTTTTCTCCCTTTATTATCTTTATTGCGTCCTTCATTTCGTCGCCTGTAAATGGTTTGCCATTTACTTTTACGACTATATCCTTTGGTTTTATTCCCGCTTTATCTGCAGGAGTTCCTTTAATCGGACTTACTACTTCTATTTGATTGTTTTCATTCTTAAATACTGTGAATCCTATTCCGTAGAAGGAGCCTGTTGTTTCTTGATTCATCTCCTTTAGATCTTCTTCTGTTAAGTATTCTGAATATGGATCTTTTAGAGCTGCAACCATTCCTTTTAGTTCGCCATCCCTTAAGTCTTCGTCCTTTACTTCATAGAGATAGTCCTTCTTTATTTTGTTTTCCACTAGTTTTAGCTTCAAGAATTTTTCTTGATCTTCCGCTCCGAGGAAGTTCTTGGTGACAAATCCAAAGGTTATAATATTGGTTCCTATTATTAGTAGAACTACTAGTACAAATTTTAGAAATTTTTTCATATTTTCTCCTATACAAAGTTAAGTGGATTTTGTGGAGTTCCATTCACTCTTACTTCAAAATGTAGGTGAGGACCTGTTGAAAGTCCCGTGGAGCCAACTAATCCAACCACTTGTCCCTTGTCAACCCTATCTCCTTGTCTAACTTTTATTACAGATAGATGGGCGTATACTGTTACTGTGCTTCCATGATCTACCATTACTACATTTCCATAGGATCCAAGGGTCCTAGCCATTAATACTGTTCCCTTAGCTGCAGAAAGTGCAGGTGTTCCAGTTGGAGCTGGTATATCGATACCGGTGTGCATCTTCATATATCCTAGGATTGGATGCTTCATCATTCCAAATCCACGAGAAAGTCTAGTGTGACCTGGTACAGGCCATCCAAGTGATGCTCCTGCTCTAGTGGTGATGTTCATCCTTTGAGATGTACTTTCTCTTGCTTCAGCAGATTGTATTTCTTTTTTTAGGTTTGCTATTTCTTTATCTAGGCTTGCCCAAAGTGCTTCGGATGCTTCATACTCTTGTTTGTACTTTTCAACATCTTTTAATAATGATTTCATGTACCTGCTTTTGTTTTCAGAAGCAATCGCAAGTTTGCCCCTTTGCACTTCCAATGCTCTCTTGCTGTTATCCAACTCTTGGTGAGCAACTAATAGTTTTTCTTTGGCTTCTTTGATTTGGGTTATTTGAAAATCTACATAGTCAATCATCTTTTTGTCAGATTCTGCAATTCTCTTCGCCATTTCTATATTGTTTAGCAGATCTTCTATGGATTTAGAGTTCATGACAACTTCTAAGTATCCGACTCTGCCGTTCATATAGGAGGCTCTCATCCTTTCACCAAATTCATCCTGTACAGCATCCAGGTTTTTGTTAGCTTCGTCAAGTTTCTTTTCATTTTTTGCGATTTCTACGTTTAAAACATCCATCTTTTGATTTAAATCGAAGATTGAATTATCGTATTTTGAAATTTCCGCATCTAGCTTTTCAATTTCTTTTTCAACATTTGAAGCTTCTGCATTTTTCTTCTTAACTTTTTCTTTGGTTTCTTTTAATTTCTGTTCAATTTTAGTCTTTTGATCTATTTTGCTGTCTCGCTTCTTCTTTAATTCTTTTGTGCTTGCAAAAACCGATGTTACAAGCAAGCTAAAAGAAAGAAAAAATACTGTAAATCTTTTAAATTTCATTTTACACGTCCAAGAATTTCTTAGTTGAGAAAAGTGAACCTAGGTAGCCTACACATACTCCTATTGCCAAGAACATAATAAATATGTCTATGTTTATAAATTTAGGATTTAGTATAAATAGGTCCATTTTCATCAGTTCAATCATAAACTTATCGTAAATTATTCCATATCCCTTGTAGATTGCAAAGTAGGATATGCAAGCTCCAAATACTCCAAAGAGACATCCTTCTATTAGGAATGGTCCTCTTATATATGAGTTGGTTGCTCCAAGGTACTTCATGATGGAGATTTCTCTTTTTCTATTGGATACTGCAATTTTAATGGTGTTGTTTATAATTACCACAGATACAAATACTAGGATGGATACTATTCCAAGACCTAGGATTTTGATTCCTCTTTCCACACTTAGCATCTTATTTATGATGTCTCCGTGGAAATTGTAGGATTCTATTCCATCTTCATCCTTTATATCATCTATTATGGTTTCAGATTCTTCTAATGAATCCATGACTACCACAAGGGATGCAGGGAATACATTTCTCTTTAGAGAGTCAAGGACATAGCCCTTACCTTCTAATGATTCCCTGTACTGTTCCTTTGCTTCTTCCTTAGAAACATAGGAAATATTCTTTACATTTTCATGTTCAGCTATTTCTGAAATCAGTTCATTTATTCTGTCTTCTTTAATATCATCATTTAAATAAAATATAACCTTGTCTATCTTGCCTGTGGTTTGGTATACCAATGAGTTTACATTTAACACAGAAAGAAATACCATTCCAAATAGGATTAGCATCGCCGCTATGGATACGGTAGAAGCTATAGCCATGGCTTTATTTCTCCACATTCCTTTGAATGCGTCCTTTAGTACGTTTATAAATTGTCTAAACTTCTTCATAGTAACCTCCACTTTCTATATCTGAGATTACTCTACCTTCGTTAAGTGTGATTACACGCTTCTTCATACTGTCTACGATTTGTTGAGCGTGGGTCGCCATTATTATAGTGGTGCCTTGTTTATTTATATTTTCAAGGGTCTTCATAATTTCAAAGGCTGTTTCAATGTCCAAGTTTCCTGTAGGTTCGTCACAAACAAGGATTGGAGCTTCGTTTACAATCGCTCTTGCTATTGAAACTCTTTGGGATTCTCCACCAGATAGTTCGTCTGGTTTTGAATGTTCTTTGCCAGAAAGACCGACTAATTCAACCGCTCTTGTTACTTTTTCTTTGATATTTTTCTTTGAATATCCCCTTATCTCTAAAGCATAGGCAACATTTTCGTACACTGTCTTATTAGGAATAAGTCTAAAGTCTTGGAAAACTACAGAAATTCCCCTGCGTAATTCAGGAATTTTAGATTTTCTAAGCTTAGTTATATCTTTTCCATCTATTAAAATTTTCCCTCTTGACGCTTGAAGTTCTCTGATAAGAAGCTTGATCATGGTGGATTTTCCTGCTCCGGAAGATCCAACTAAGAATACAAAGTCTCCCTCAGGTATATTCAAGTTTATATTTTGTAGGGCTAATGATCCATTCGGATACTCTTTAAATACATTTTCAAATACTATCATAAATTCTCCTCACTAAACATTATATAGTAAATTGCCGATTTTGTTTAGTTTTATTTTAAAAACTATGATTTGACAATAGTTTCGGTTTATTATATCAATCTTTTGACACAAAAGAAAACACCCGCCTAGGCAGGTGCTCTTATAAATTTTTTAATGATAATTTTTTTGTTTAGTTTAATTTTGGTTTTAATGCTCTAAGGGCGTTTAGTACCGCAAGTAGTGCTACCCCAACATCGGCGAAGACTCCAAGCCAGATGGATGCATGACCAAGTCCTGCAAGTCCAAGTACTAGAACCTTGACTGCAAATGCCAAAATTATATTTTGATTTACAATATTTACAGTGTTTCTAGAAATCTTAATTCCGTCTATTATCTTATTTAAATTATCTTTTAAGATAACTATGTCTGAAGCTTCAACAGCTATATCTGAACCGCTCATTCCCATCGAAATCCCAATGTCTGACACTGCGATAACAGGACTGTCATTTACTCCGTCGCCAACGAAGGAGATAAGTTTCTTTTCTCTTTCCTTGATCTTTATAAGTTCTGCTACCTTATCTTCCGGAAGTAATCCTCCAACTGCATGGTCGATTCCCACTTCTTTTGCAACATTTTCTGTCACTGTCACTTCATCTCCAGATAACATGTAGGTTTTGATATTATTCTTCTTTAGAGAGTTTATAAAATCTTTTGCTTCTGGTTTTATAATATCTGAAACTGTAATTTCGCCGATTAATTTTTTGTCATAGCTTACAAAAATATTTGTGCCTTCTACTTCTTCTGCATCGACGATCTTACTATTTCCTACTAACACTTCTTTGCCATGAAGGATGTACTTTATTCCCTTTCCAGGCACTTCTTCAAAATCAACCACGTCGTTAATATTTATTTTATTTTTACTCTTTCTTACAATTGCCTTTGCGATTGGATGGTTACTTGACATTTCACCAGCTGCAGCAATCTCTAGCACATCTTCTTCACTAAATCCTTCATAGGATTTTATATTTGAAACTTCAAACACACCTTTTGTGATGGTGCCTGTCTTATCAAATACGAATATTCCTACATCTTTAAGAGCTTCCAAATAGTTTCCGCCTTTTACAAAGACACCGTTTTTGGATGCAGCACCGATTCCTCCAAATATTCCAAGAGGAACAGAAATTATAAAGGCACATGGGCATGAAATAACTAGAAATACGCAGGCTCTATACACAGCTTCTCTAAGTTCAATCTTAAATAGGCTCGGTCCAAATACAACTAAAAGTAGCGCGATTGCACATACCACTGGAGTGTAGACCTTTGCAAATTTTGTAATCTTTCTTTCAACATTTGCCTTTCTTTGACTGGCGTTTTCTACCATGTCTATGATCTTTGCAATTGCTCCATCGGAGTATTCCTTAGTAACTCTAAGCTTTATTGCGTGGGATTTATTAATAGATCCACTCTTTAGTTCTTCTCCCACCACTGCTTTAATCGGCACAGATTCACCAGTTAAGATAGAAGTATCTAAGTAGGATTCTCCTTCTATAATTTCACCATCAAGGGGCACTTTTTCTCCCGGCTTAACTAGAATTATTTGACCAACCTTTACATCTTCTGGTTTGTAGGTAATTAAAATTCCCTTGTCGTCCAAAACATTTGCAAATTCTGGTTTGATTTCCAATGCGGATTTAATATTTTTTCTAGAATTATCAAGGGCGATATCTTGTAGAAGTTCTCCAACTGAATAGAATAACATAACCGCTACTGCTTCTGGATATTCTCCAATGGCTATCGCTGAAAATGTCGCAATCATCATTAGAAATTGTTCGTCGAAAATCTGTCCCTTTAAAATATTTTTAAAGGCAGAGAATACTACTTCATATCCCACTGCTACATATAGGGCTAAGTAGACAATCTTTTTAACATTTAAATTGTAATCTACAAAATGATTTACGATTAACATCAGTAGAACAAAACTGTAAATAATTATATTTTTTTTGAAGTCTTCTTTTTCATCGTCTTCTTCATCATTTTTTTGAGAATTATTATCTGCTAGTAAAACTTCAATTCCATCTTCGAATTTATTTACAGAGTCCTCTATCTTTTTATGCAAATCTTCTATTTTTTCATGCTCTACATAGAGCATCTCATTTATAAGATCGTAATTAACATCATTGATGCCGTCGTACTTTTTTATATCGTCGACGATCTTTGCGCTACAGTTAGGGCAATTTAATCCCTTTAAATAAAATTTCGTCTTCATAAGTCCTCCTCGTAAGTAATATTATATGAATACTTGTTCATGTATTTATATATACATTATCTATTTTTATTCCCCTTCTGTCAATAGATTTTTTAAAAATCTTAAAGGAATTTATAAAAATTATTTTCTATCTCTTTTGGAATTAAATATTATACATGTTACAATTTATAAAAGGTATAAATAAGATGAAGAGGTGTAATATGAGTGTTAATTTTGGAAACAAACTACTTGGCTTTGGTATGATGAGACTTCCAAAGATAGTAACAGGAGAAAAAGAAGAAATTTTATACGACAAGGTTTGTGAAATGGTGGATTATTTCTTAGAAAATGGATTTAACTACTTCGACACAGCCCACGGATACCACAAAACTTTTTCAGAAGTTGCTGTGAAGAAATGTCTTTCATCTAGACATAGCAGGGATAAATATATTCTGACCAATAAACTTACTGCTATGTACTTCGAAAAGAAGGAAGACATAGAGCCTTTATTTATGAATCAACTTGAAGCTTGCGGTGTGGAATATTTCGACAATTATTTAATCCACTCTGTGAGCAAAAATAATTACGGAAAATATATGGACTGTGAAGCCTTTGAAGTGGTTAAATCCCTAAAGGAAAGAGGATTTATAAAACATATTGGAATGTCCTTTCACGATAGTGCAGAACTTCTTGATAAGATTTTAAGTGAACATGAAGAGATCGAGATGGTGCAAATTCAATTTAACTATATAGACTTTGACGACAAAATCGTACAGTCCAAGGCTTGCTACGATGTGTGCAGAAAACATAATAAGGAAATAATTATTATGGAGCCTGTCAAAGGCGGAAAACTCGCAAACCTACCTAAAGACGCTAGAAAAATATTAGAAGATCTAAACGGTGGTTCTATGGCAAGCTATGCAATTAGATTTGCAGCTTCCTTCGAAGGAGTAAAGATGGTTCTCTCCGGCATGTCAAGCCTCGATGAAATGAAGGACAACTTATCCTACATGAAGGATTTCAAAAAAATAAATGATAAAGAGAGAAAAGCAATAGATAGAGTTGTAGAAATTTTAAATTCTATCGATTTAATTCCTTGTACAACTTGCGAATACTGTCTCGAAGGATGTCCTCAAAACATTCGTATTCCAAGTATGATTTCCATTCTAAACCAAAAGAAGATGTATGAAACAGCAAACTTCGAACATAATTATGACTTGGCGACGAGAACAAATGGCAAAGCATCTGAATGTATAGAATGCGGTCACTGCGAATCAGTCTGTCCTCAACACATTGAAATCATAGATGCTCTTAAAGATGTGGTAGAAAAGATAGAAAATCAAATTTAAAAAATGATGGTAGTTGGAAAATCCGACTACCATTTTTTATTTGTAATATAAAGAAAAGTTTAATTCCTAGAATAACTAGAAAAGATAGAATAGAAAATATTTTTTTGATATACTATTATTGATGATAAATATTATTTAAAGAAAGAAGGAGACAAATGAATTTTAAAATTGAAAGTGGAAAAGGAGTAGAATTAGTCCTAGTTCCAGAAAATTTTGAAGGTTTAAACGTATGCGACGAAACTCTCGGATACCTAAAGGAATCTTTTAGTCCAAAACTTGGAAATATTTTAACCATCCTAGGACCTGGCAAAAGAGAAAGAGTATTCGTAGGAATTGGAAAAGAAAGTAATCTTGACCACCTAAGGCGCGCAATCTTCGCAGGAACCAAAAAAATTATCGAAATCAAAAAAGATATGAAGTTTTCTCTTAAAAAAGTTTCATCTTTTGAAAAGGAAGATGTGCTTAAAGTGCTAGTTGAAGGCGCTCTACAAGCCACTTACAAATTCGATAAATATCTAAAGAAAGATGAAGACGAAAGAGAAACTACAGTATTTATAGAAGGTGCTGAAGGACTTGAAAATTTAGTCGAAGAATATAAAAATGTACTAGAAGGCGTATTCGTAACTAGAGACCTTGTAAACACACCAGCAAACGACATGTACCCAGAAGTACTTGCAAACTTCGCAAAAGAAGATCTAGGAAATCTAGGAGTAAATGTAAAAGTTCTAGGAAAATCTGAAATTGAAGCACTAAACATGGAAGCATTCCTACAAGTTGCAAGAGGATCAGACAAAGAACCTAAATTTATAATTATGGAATACCTTCCAGTTGCAGATGAAAAACCAATCATGCTAGTAGGAAAAGGACTTACCTATGACGCAGGTGGATACGCAATTAAACCTGCAGGCTCAATGGCAAGTATGAAATCAGACATGGGTGGATCAGCAGCAGTAATAGGAGCTATCCATGCCCTAGCAAAAAATAAAGTTAAGAAAAACGTAGTTGGAATTGTTGCAGCTTGCGAAAACCTAATCTCTGGTGACGCATATAAAAACGGAGATATCATCGGTTCAATGAAAGGTCTAACAATCGAAGTTGTAAACACTGATGCAGAAGGAAGACTAACCCTTGCAGACGCACTTTACTATGCAGCTACTAAGTACGACGGAAAAGTTATAGTTGATTTAGCTACACTTACAGGAGCATGTATCGTTGGACTAGGAATGTACACCACAGGATCAGTTTCAAACTGTGACGAAAACTATAATAAGATTGCTAAAGCTTTCGAAAAATCCGGAGAATTAGTATGGAGATGGCCAACCTTTGAAGTTCATAGAGAAGCAGTAAAGGGAACTATTTCTGACCTATTAAACTCTGTTTCAGGTGGCGGCGGATCAATCACCGCAGGATTATTCTTAGAAAACTTCGTAGAAGAAAGACCATGGGTTCACCTAGACATAGCAGGTCCAGCATTTGGCGACTCACAAAAAGGCTACCTACCAAAAGGAGCAACAGGAGTACCAGTTAAATCACTTTACGAATTTGTAAAGAATTATTAATTAAATAAATCAAAAATTATCGGCAGAAGGATTTCCCTCTGCCGACTTTTACAAAAAAAATTAAATATTATGGAAGAAATAATAATTGAAAATAATCTAAAACTCATTTCATATTTTCCAAATCAAGAAATTACTCTGAAATGGTATCAAGATTTAGATGTTTGCAAACAAGTTGATAACATAGATATTCCTTATACAATAGAAAGATTAGATGCGATGTATGACTATCTTTCTTCTAATGGCGATTGTTACTACATTGAATTTAATAATACCCTAGTAGGCGATGTGTCTATTTTTAATGATAATGAAATTGCTATTGTTATCTCAAAAGAATTTCAAAATCAGCACATTGGTAGAAAATGTATTAATCAAATGATATTACTAGCCAAAGCAAAAGGTATAAAAGAATTAAAAGCAACCATATTTTCTTTTAATACACAAAGTAAAAAGATGTTTGAAGCTGCTGGTTTTAAACAAGTAGGTAAAGAATTGTATATATACAAAATTTAAAAATATAAATTAGTTTTTATTGGCTATAATATCTGTTGGGGAGTAAAACACCAACAGATATTTTTATGTAAAAATTTTATTGTCATTTGGATAGATTATTTAAAAGTATTATATTTTCATATCTCAAATTTATATTCGTAAAAATTACATACTTTTGACATTCGCCATATTTTAAAAAGCTATGCAAGAATTTTAATCTTTGATAACATATACTTGAAAGAAAGAACTAAGTCATGATTTTTAGAATTCGAGGTACTTATGGAAGTTAAAAAAATTAAAGTGAATAAAAAGAAAAATATTGCCCTTGTTGCCCATGACCACAAGAAAAAAGAACTTTTGGATTGGGTAAAAAAGCATGAAGAAAAACTGAGAGGTCACAATTTTATTGGAACTGGCACAACTGCTACACTAATCTCTCGCGAGACTTCCCTGGATGTAAAGAAGCTTGTCTCTGGTCCTCTTGGTGGCGATTTGCAGCTTGGAGCAAAAATTTCTGATTTGGAAATTGATATTTTAGTTTTCTTCTGGGATCCACTTGAGGCGCAACCTCATGACCCAGATGTCAAGGCTCTCCTTAGAATTGCAACCCTATATAACATCGCTATGGCAACTTCTCCTACTACTGGCGACTATATTTTATCTTCACCTATGTTTAACGAGGAATATGAAGTTGAGATTTTAGACAATGAATATTCTGTGGAACATAGAATTTTAAAAAATAAATTTGATTAATCTTTTATATTTTAAAGGCGGCTGGAGGTCGCCTTTTTTGAGATAAATTTTAACATCAAAAAAAGCGGTCTAAGCCGCTTTTATTTTTATATTAAATTACAGCTACTATTACTCCGCCAACATTTGCATAGGTGGATGTAAGTCCATTTGCTGTGAAGTAATGATAGTTTTTAAAATTATACATTTCTTCTAGTTTTTCTCTTAAAAATTCGGATCTATCTTCTGATCCAACTCCTACTGTGATGATCAGTCTTTCTCCTAAATCATCGAACATTTCTCCAATATTTTTAGCTAAATTTACAAGAGATTTTTTAAATCCTCTATTGATTTGAAAAACTTCGATTTCACCATTTACTCCGTGCATAATTGGTCTAATGTTTAGTGCGCCTGCCATGATGCCTGTAACTTTTCCCATTCTTCCATTCTTAACTAAGTTATCAAACTTATCTAGTATAAAGAATGTTTTCATGCTATCTCTTAGATTTTCTATCTTCTCAACAATTTCTTCAAATGTTAATCCTTCTCTAAGTTCTACTAGTTTTAAAAATAGTGCAATCTCTCCTGCTCCAGCTGCTAAAGAATCAATAACATGTACTTTTATATTTTTATTCTCTTCTTCTACCATTTGTTTTGCAACCATCGCTGAGTTATAAGATCCAGATAGTTTGCTTGTAATTGTGATTACAAATACCTCGTCTGTATTTCTTGAAAGGATTGCTTCTTTATATTCAAGAGGCGATGGACAGGATGTAACGACTCCTTTTTTAGATGCTTGCATATTAGTCAAGAATGATTCTAAATCAAGATTTTCATCGTCTACATATTCTTTTGATTCTATAGTCATTTTAAATGGTACGACTGCAACATTATATTTTTCAATAATTTCTCTTGTAAGGTCGCAACATGAATCTACTACTATTCCTACCATATTTCCTCCTAACTGAGTTTGCTTTCAATAAGCTTTTTCAAATCTCTCGCATACTCTCCTATTACTTCTGTGTCTTTTCCTTCAATCATAACTCTTATTACAGGTTCTGTACCAGAGGTCCTTATGACTACTCTTCCTTCCCCTTCTAATTTTTCTTCGATTTCTTTAATCTTTGCTACGATTTCAGAATCTTCTTCGTACTTGTACTTGAGTTCATTTCTAACTCTTGCATTTTCTAAAACTTGTGGATATGAAACCATAAGGTCGTTTAACTCTGATAGTTTCATGTTCATATTTTTCATAGCTTCAAGTAGGAATAATCCTGTGCCAAGTCCATCTCCTGTGGTGTTGTAATCTAAAAATATTACGTGACCAGATTGTTCTCCACCTAGGACTCCATCTCTTTTTCTGAGTTCTTCTAAGATATATCTATCTCCAACCTTGGTGGTTATTAGCTGTGCACCTATGGTTTCTAAGTATCTTGCAAGTCCGATGTTTGTCATTACTGTTCCAACTACAATATTATTTTTAAGTCCCTTTGTATTTTTAAGATAGGTTGCACAGATTGCAAGGATATGGTCTCCGTCGATTTCACGACCGAGCTCATCGACAGCGATTATTCTGTCCGCATCTCCGTCGAAAGAAAATCCAACGTCAAGTCCATTTTCTTTTACCAGATTTTTTATAAGTTCAGGATTGGTTGAGCCGCAAGATTTATTTATATTGGTTCCATCCGGACTGTCATTTATAATTATAACTTCTGCATTTAAATCTTCTAGCACTTCTTTTGCAATTTTGTATAGGGCTCCATTTCCAGCATCGATTCCAATTCTTAGTCCCTTTAGATCGAAATCATGACAAGATTTTAAGTATTCTTTGTATTTTTCTCTAGCATCTGTGTGGATTACCTTTCCGATTTCGTCGAAAGGAAGAGTTTTGTAAAGAGCTACGTCTGAATGTATAAGCTCTTCGATTCTATCTTCAACTTCATCACTTAGTTTGTAGCCTTCGTGACTGAAAAATTTAATTCCATTGTATTCAAATGGATTGTGAGATGCGGATATAACTATACCGAAATCATAATCTCCATTTCTAGTTAAATAGGCTATTGCCGGTGTAGGTTCAACTCCTACAAGTTCAACATCGTAACCTATGCTCATAAGAGCAGACGCAACCGCACATTCCAAAAGATTTCCAGAAAGTCTAGTGTCCCTTCCGATTATAACTCTTCTAAATGTACTTTCATTTCCAAGCACATATCCCGCTGCTTTTCCTATATCATATGCCAATTCTGGAGTTAGGTATTCATTTGCAATACCTCTTACTCCGTCTGTTCCAAATAGTCTAGCCATTGTAATTCCTTTCTACTATCTGTCTTAGTTTTTCGTTTGTATTTATTTCAGGGTCATCGAGCACCATTTCTGTCAAATCATTTAAAATCTTTTTAAATTCTGGTCCCGGTGTAAAACCCATTTCAATTAAATCTGACCCACTGATGTTTAAAAATTTTGGTTTCGAAGTCGGCTCCTTTAGAAGCTCTTCTACCCTATCTCTTCTCGTGTAAATATCATCAGCAGAACGAGATTTCATAGTGCCAAGTCTATCAGCAACCATAAGGTCGTAGAGATCTAAAATATTTTCGTTTCCTACTTTTCTGATCTGTCTTCTAAGCGCCCTATCTGTCATGACACTTTGAAAAGTCATGTGATTTTCAATAAGTATGACTACCTTTTTTATAATTTCATTTGAAAACTTAAATCTTCTAAGCACTTCTTTTGCAATTTTGCTGCTCTCTATTTCATGGCCGAAGTAGTGAGCCACTCCATCATCTCCCATAGAAAATGTAGCAGGCTTACCAATATCGTGTAAAAGTGCTGCAAGTCTAACCTCTAAAACCTCTGGAGAATATCCAACCACATTTAAAATATGATCATAGAGATTGTTCTCGTGATACTTAGAATTCTGATCGTAATCGTAGGTTTGTAGGATTTCCGGAAGTATAATATCAAAAATATGTAGCTTCCTTAAAAGATTCATACCCTTTTTTACATTTTTATCAAGTAAAATCTTTACAAATTCATCGCGAATTCTTTCGAAAGATATATTTTTAAGTAGATTTACATTTGAAATTATAGCAGATTCTAAACTTGCCTCAATTTCAAAATCATACTTTGTGGCAAATCTCACTGCCCGAAGAATTCTTAAGGCATCCTCTTTTATCCTTATATTCGCATCTCCTATTGGACGAATAATTTTATTTTTTAAATCTCGAAGTCCGCCAACGTAGTCGATAAATTCTCCGTTGTAGAGTATAGCGTTTATAGTAAAATCTCTTCTCTTTAAATCTTCTTTTACATCCTTAGAAAAAATAACTTCCTCCGGCTTTCTAAAATTTTTATATTCACCATCGAGTCTAAAAGGAGTAATGTCCACAGAATAATTTTCTGTAAGAGCAAGCACCGTTCCAAGAGATCCACCTATATCAATGGTGGTGTACATCTTAAGAGTCTTCCTTATTTCATCTGGAGTTGCCAAGGTTGTGATGTCATAATCATGGATACTGTATCCGAGAATCATATCCCTAACCGCCCCACCAACGAAGTAGGATTCATAGTGACTATTTAAAATATTAAAAAGATTCATAAGTTCATCAGAAATTATATTTTCCATGATTATATTATAACACAATGATTATCACTAGTTAATTTATAAAAGTAATGAGAATAAGAAGCAAAAAATAATTATAAAATTCTTTTAATTTAAAATTTTGCAATAAAAAACACACTGAAATGAAGTGTGCTAAAAATTATTCTATAAACTTAAATATGTTTCTAAATGATTTTTTTAACTTTTCAATATCTGAATCATTCAAATTGTAAATTTTATTTCCTAATATTCTTTCTGTAGAAACTTCCCTTAATTTATTTATACGTACAAAAGCTTTCTCATATGATGGATTCTGCTGATAGTCTCTACAATTTATTGTAAATCCTCCACGATATTTTTTCCCTGATTTTTTACTTGTAATTGGTGCAACTAAAATTGTACTATCTCCATAAGAAAAATCTGAAAGTATAACTGCGTAATGTTTCCCTTTTAGTTCACCACCAATGTTGTTTTTAAAATCTATTAAATAAACATCAAATAATTGAAATTTCACTATTATCTCCTAAAAAAAATTAAGCAGGCTTAAAGCCTGCCTACAATGTCCTTAACGAATAAGGCTCTTTCCTCTTATGAGTACCTTGTCCTTAACGAATAAGGCTTTCGGTAAATAAATTATAACACTTTATACAAAGATATACAAGTTTATGTTGTTTTGACTCCATTAATTCTTAACATAATTATATCTTGTTTTATAAATTTTAAAAGTAAAATATTTATGATACAATATACATAATAGGAGGTTTTTATGAAAAGAAAATTATTTATTATACTTCTAATACTTCCTCTTCTTTTAGTAGGTTGCAAGAAGAATAAAACTACTAAACTTCCAGTAGAAAATCAAAACACAAAGACTACTGAAGTTACAAATAACAAAGAAGGCGAAGATAAAACGGATCAAGAAGGAACTACAAACACTGAAAACGGAGAAAATCCTGATGGTACAGATTCAGAAAATACTGAAGGCGAAGAAGGTACTGCTCCAGAAGCTACTCCAAAAGCTTATAACAAAGAATTTTTAAAGAGCCTTTGCGATGACTCTTCTTATATTTCTCGTATAAGAGTTAATCAAGATTCAGCTGAAGGATATACTGCAAGCTTCGTCGTAGACTACAAGGGTGATCTTTCTCAAGTTGAGATGACCATTCCAAAGACTCTTAAATCCGGAAGAGAATACATCATCTTCTACAAAGACGACGAAAACGGCAAGATTGTACCTGCTAGATCAGAAGATTCTTTCATCGAAATCATGTCAAGCGAAGACAAGAGTCTAAACTATGTAGAAAATAGATACAAGAGAGAAGAAAAACAAGCAGAAACAACTATAGAAGATACTACAAACGACAAGAATTGAGGTCAAAATGAAAAATAAAATATTTACAATTATACTAGCTCTACTACTTGTACCAAGTTTTGTACTTGCAAGCGGTGCAAATAAAATATCCATCGTTTTAAATAACGAAGTAGTTGCTACAGATGTAGAGCCATTTCTAAAGGATAACAGAACCTTTGTACCAGTTAGATTTATTTCTGAAAAACTTGGTTTCAAGGTTGACTGGAACGAAAAAGCACAACTTGTTATTATTACAAACAATAATAAAAAAATCGAACTTACCATCGGTAATAAGGAAGCAAAAGTAGATGGCAAAGCTGCTATGATTGATGTTGCTCCACTTTTAAAGGATAACAGAACCTTTGTACCACTTAGATTTATCTCTGAAAACTTCGGAGTTAAGACTTCTTGGGATGCAAAAACTTACAAAGTTATCCTTGAAACTAAATCTGCTGACGGACTTAATTTAACTGCAGAAGAAAAAGAATACTACGATATGGCTAAGAGTTTAGAAGAAGAATTAAAAATAAAATTTGACGAAATGAAGTCATATCTATTCGAAAATGCAAGCAAGTATAACGAAACTGAGCTTAAAGAAATCTACGAAGCTAAAAAGGCTGAAGCTACTGATATCATAAAGAAGATTGAAGATCTAAAGGTGCCTGATAAGTTTAAAGAATCTCACAATTTCCTACTAAAATCTATGGAAACTCTAAAGAATGTTATAAATGGATTTGACGATTCTCTTATCAAGAAGGATCAAAAGGCTGCTACGAAAGTTGTAGAAGATCTTACAGTTTTTAACATCAGAATTGCAGAACATTTGAAAGCACTTAAATCAAATGCGGAAGGTATTCCTTACAATCCTGATGAAGCTATAAAAAAATACAATGAAACTAAAGACAGCCTACTTGGAGATCCAACTATAAAGAACCTTTTAGACAAAGTTAATAAATAATAAAAAAATTAACCCGGACTTTTAATCTAATGTCCGGGTATTTTTATGGAAAATTTTATTTTTTTATTTTTCAAGTGGAAGATAGATGGTAAAGGTGCTGCCCTTTCCAATTTCTGATGTTACTTCAATCCTTCCTCCGTGGGCTTCTACTATATGTTTTACTATGGATAGTCCAAGTCCTGTGGAGGATATTTTTTTAGATCTGGAGTTATCCACTACATAGAATCTTTCGAAGATTCTGTCTAACAATTCTTCTTCTATTCCTATTCCATTGTCGGATATCTGCACTAAAGCAAATCCATCTTCTTTTGCTATTTTGAACTCGATTTCGCCACCGTCTCTATTGTACTTGATCGCATTGGTTAAGAGGTTCATCATAGCCTCTTTTATCATTTCTCCGTTTACCTTTGCCTTTACCCTGTCAAAATCTTTTACTAGGTTTAGATTTTTATTTTTTATTTCGATTGCAAGGTCGTCACAGACTTCGTCTCCAAGTTCGTCTAAGCTCAACTCTTCGATTATTACAGCATCATTTGCTTCTAGTTTAGATATCTTTAAAAGATCATCTATTAGTCTTTGTAAATTGGTGGATTGTTTGTAGATTATTCCACCGAATTCCTTTATCTTTTCTTCTTCAACATTTCCAGATTTTAGAAGTTCTGCAAATCCTGAGATGATGGTAAGAGGAGTTTTTAGTTCGTGGGTTACATTGCTTGTGAACTCTTCTCTCTTTAATTTTAGGCCCGCTTCATAGGTTTTATCTGTAAGAAGAAGTGCTACTCCTCCTAGAGATTCTGATTCTGGTGAGATGAAGTATTCATAGATTTTATTATCTATTTCAATCTCGCCCTTTATATATTTTCCTTTGAAACCTTCATTTACCGCATCTAGAATTTTAGATTCGTTGGTAAGTTCCAATATATGGGAGCCCTTCTTTGAGTTGATTGGCTTTAATATATTTATGGCAGAATCATTTATCAGAACTAGCCTTAGTGATCTGTCAAATATGACAAGTCCTTCTTTCATTTTCGTTAAGATTGCTTCCACAGTATCGTTTTGACTCTTTTCAATGGAATAGAGTTTTTCAAGTTCTAGATTTTTTTCGTCTATCTCTCTTAGATATGGATCTAGTTCTGGATATAGGTTTTGATGCTTGTAAACTCCTAGTTTTATCGGTTCCGTTATATTTTCTGTAATTCTTTTGGAAATAAAAAGTGAAAGTAGAAATAACGCTACGACTATTAGTATTTCCACTGGAAATATTATTCTAAATATGGAAAATACCGAGTTTACTTCTTTGGCAACCCTGATTATTTTGTCATCCGATTTCATAGCGTGGTAGATGGTGTCCCTGTTTAATGTCTTTGAATACCTTATGGACTTGCCTTCGCCTTTTGCCAGTGCATCTTTTATCTCCGGTCTTTCTCTGTGATTTTCAAAGGTGGAAGAATCTTTCTCACTATCGTATAAAACCTTGCCATCACTATCTATTAAATTTATTCTTAAACCCTGTGCTTTTAATCTTTCCAGGCTGGTCTTATCCATTTCATACTGACTTACTATGAGCCTAGTTGTGGTTTTAAGATTTTTCTCTACGTTTTGTCTATATATTCTATAGAATACAAGTCCAGAGAAAAATGCTGTAAATAGTAAACAGTAGACGGATATCAAAACCATGGAATTAAATATTTTCTTTCTCATATTACTCCATCTTGTAGCCTACGCCACGAATAGTTGCTATATAGTCTTCACCGATTTTTTGTCTTAGACTGGCAATATGCATATCCACCGTTCTCGTCTCTCCAATATAGTCGAAGCCCCATATCTTTTCGATGATATTTTCTCTAGTTAAGACTATGGATTTATTTTCCGCCAAGTATTTTAAAAGTTCAAACTCTTTGTAGGTGAGATTTATTTCTTCTCCGTCCTTTTTAACGGTTCTTCTCTTGGTGTCGATCATAATATCTCTTACTTCGATTTCTTCTGCTTCTCTTCCAATCCTTCTGATGTGAGCTTTGACCCTAGAAATCAGTTCCATTACTCCAAACGGTTTTTTGATATAGTCGTCCGCTCCCGCTTCAAGGCAGCTTACCACATCCATCTCTGCTGATTTTGCGGTTAACATGATTACAAGTGTGTTGTCGAACTTTCTATTTTCTCTAATCTTTTTTAATATTTCCTGTCCGCTCATACCTGGAAGCATTATGTCTAGTAGAATTATATCTGGTAGAATCTCCGTTTTGAAAAAATCTGGACCTTTTTCGAAGGTACTTACTTCAAATCCCTGGGTTGAAAGTGCATATTCAATTAATTTTCTTATATCCTCTTCATCTTCAATTATTGCTATTTTCAATTGTTCCCCCTGTAGAATATTTTACCCATTTTGCAATATTACTACCGTGATCAGCAATTCTTTCGAAATATTTAGCTATAATTATTATATCAACTATCATAGATGCATCTAGATCTCCGTTCTGTATTCTTTTAATCATTCTATTCTTTATATTTATAAATTCTTCGTCCACCGAATCATCTTTTTTCGTCACTTCTTCCGCATCTTCGTAGCTATTTTTGATAAAGGAATAGATTGCACTTTTCACTACATCTTTTGAATAGGTGGCTATATTAAATATTTCAAGGTAGAGATCTTTCTCCACCACAGGATCCATGTCGGCGATTATTCTTGCAATATTTATACATTGGTTTCCGATTCTATTTATATCTGTGACCATTTTTAGGGCGGAACTTATCTTTCTAAAGTCTCCTGCTACCGGTTGAAACTCAAGAAGCATTCTAAGACATGTGTTTTGCACCTGTTTGTCTAGAGAGTCGAGCTCTTCATATACAGAGTTGAAATGTTCGAGGCTTATATCTTCCTCTTCTTTTATCGCTTTTAAAAGTTCTTCAATTGCTCTTTCCACAAGTCTACTCATTTCGAGCATAGTGGTATTTAAATCCAATAATTTATTATCTAATCTATTCATTAACCGAACCTTCCTGTTATATATTCTTCTGTTTTCTTCTTCTTTGGTCTTTCAAATAATTCTAGGGTCGGACCCTCTTCGATTATTTCTCCAAGTAAGAAAAATACTGTTTTGTCAGATATTCTTAAAGCTTGACTCATATTATGGGTGACAATTATTATTGTGTAGTCCTTCTTTAATCTGTCCACCAATTCTTCAATCTTTGAAGTGGATATAGGATCTAGTGCAGAGGTTGGCTCATCCATAAGTAGCACTTCTGGCTTCGTTGCCAAGGCTCTTGCGATGCAAAGTCTTTGTTGTTGCCCACCAGATAATCCAAGAGCTGAGCTCTTAAGTCTGTCTTTAACTTCGTCTAAAAGAGCTGCATCATAGAGAGACCTCTCAACTATTTCGTTTAACTCCTTTTTATTTTTTATTCCTTGAACTCTTGGACCGAAGGCTACATTGTCATAGATGGATTTTGGAAATGGGTTTGGATTTTGAAATACCATTCCAACCCTCCATCTCAGTTCAATTGGGTCCATCTCTGTAAAAATATCTTTGCCATCAAGTAGAATTTTGCCATCTACTTTTGAATTGTCATTTAAGTCGCTCATTCTATTTAAGATTTTTAAAAATGTACTCTTTCCGCATCCAGAAGGTCCGATAAGTGCCGTCACTTCCTTCTCCTCCATCTCCACGTTTATATCTTTTAGAGCTTTGAAATTTCCATAATAAAAATCCAGGTTCTCTATTTTAAATTTACTCAACTTTTCCTCCCAATTTTCTATCCAATGATTTTGAATACTTCCTTACAAATATATTGAAAAGAAGAACTATTATTATAAGCACCGCAGAAGAAAAGTTTGCTATATCTTTTGCGTTTACTGCCGTTGATTCTGTGAACTGCGCCCATATATGAAGGGACAATGTCTCTGCTGGTCTAAATGGATTTAAGAAGTTGGTCCTAGATGTAATATCTAAGTTTGACCAAACTATGTCCGTACTCATTCCCGCCGTATATAGAAGTGCCGCTGCTTCTCCAAATGATCTTCCCGCTGCAAGTAGTACTCCCGTGAAGATTCTTGAGATACAAGCTGGAAGCAAAACTTGTAAGATTGTAATCTTAGATGTTGCTCCAAGGGCGTAGGCTCCAAGTCTTACTTCTTGTTTAACTCCGTTTAGTGCATCGATGGTTGTAGTTGCAATAAGTGGTACTGAGAGAATTGAAAGTGTAAGAGCTCCTGCGAGCATGTTCCACTTTGCTCCTGTCATTAATATAAAAACCAAGTATCCAAAGAGTCCAACGATGATAGAAGGAAGCGAACTTAGAGTTTCTATTGAAAGCTTAATAAATTTCTTCATCCTTCCTTCCTTTGCAAACTCAACGATGTAGATCCCCGTTAAGATTCCAATGGGGGCAGAAAATACCAAGGATAGAAATACCATATAGATGGTGTTTAGGACCTGGTTCATTATTCCCTTTCTGGTAAAGGTTAAAAATTCTAAATCGAATGATCTTATCCCCTTTAAAACCACATAACTTACAAATGCCATAAGCAGAAGTATGATCATCGCCGCAACAGTGGTAAATAAAACTGTGATGCATTTATCTATCTTTCTTGCCCTATTTATTTTGTTCATTTCTATCTCCTACCTTGTGAATTAAAAATATTAAAAGAATGGAAATTATAAATAGTAGCGCTGACATGGACCATAGAACTGAATTGTACTCCGTCTTGTCAAAAGTATTTCCCATGTTCGATGCAATTACAGAAGTTAGAGTTGAGGCAGATTCAAAGATGGATTTTGGTACATTTCTAGTCTTTCCAATTACCATGGATACTGCAAGTGCTTCTCCCATGGCTCTTGTAAGTCCAAGAATAATTCCCGTAATCATTCCAGATTTTCCCGCAGGAACTAGAACTTTGTAAATCATTTGCCATCTCGTTGTGCCCAGTGCATAGGATGCATCTTTGTAAGCTTTTGGAACTCCTTTTAGAGAGTCGATCATGACAGATGCAATGGTCGGAAAAATCATGACAGATAGAACTATTGCAGCAGTGAAGATATTATTTCCATAGCTTAGATTAAATAGATTTCTTATAAATGGTACAAGCACCACCAGTCCCGTCCATCCATAGACGATGGATGGAATCGCAACGAATATTTCTATGGTTGGTCTTAAAAATTTCTCTCCCAATTTAGGAGACACTTCAGTTATAAATATTGAAGATATTGCCGCAAACGGAGTTGCAAATAGAAGCGCTAGTCCACATGTGTAAAAAGAGCCAAGTATAAATGGTACTGATCCAACAGTGCCCTTGGCTCCCACAGAATCCGCAGGATTAAAATCAGATGAGAATAGAAATTCTTTTAGAGAATGTCCAAGGGCAGTAAATGTATACTGTCCCTTGTACATTAAGAATACTCCTATAAAGATAGTTATAAGGATGGTAGAAAATGAAATCCCATATACTATCCCTCTGAACATTGTGTCCTGGCTAGATATTTTTCTTGTTCTCTCTCTTATCATCTTTCTACTTTCATATTGGAAGTTGCGCCGTAACCTTGTTCTTCAATATGAGATGCATACTCATCGGACATGATGTAGTCGATAAATGCTTTTACCACTTCATTAGGTTCGCCTTTTGTATACATGTGTTCATATCCCCAAACAGGATAACTTCCGTCGTAAGTTGTTTCAAGACTAGGTTTAACACCATCTATGGCAACAGGGGTAACGTCACTGTTATTTATAATATATGGTAGAGCTACATATCCAATTGCACCTTTGTTTGATTTTATAGTTTCTAGAAGTTCTCCAGAGTTATCTGTTTCTAGATAAGATTCACCTTGAGTCTTATCTCCATCAAGGGCATATTCTGTAAATAGTGCTCTAGTTCCTGAAGAGTCAGGTCTTGTTACTAATAGAATCTTTTCATCAGGGCCGCCAACTTCGCTCCAGTTTTTAATTTCACCTGTAAAGATTTTCTTAAGCTGATCTTTTGTTAGGTCGTTTACTTTTTCTCCAATATCGTTATTAACTATTGCAGCCATTGTAACTACACATACTTTGTGGTCCACCAATTCTTTTGCTTTTTCTGCATCTAGTTTATCTTCTGCAAATACGTCAGAAGATCCAATATCTACTGAACCGTCAAATACTTGTTTAAGTCCAGTTCCAGATCCTCCACCATTAACTGTGATGGAAATATTTGGTTCAACTTCTTTGAATTTGTCTGCAGCGTCTTGTGCAAGTGGAAGTAGTGCAGATGATCCAGATGCTGTGATGGATCCTTCTAACTTATCTGACTTTTCTTCAGTCTTTGTGTTTGTGTTTGTCTTTTCGTTTGTACTATTTTTCTTAGCTGTATCTTTTCCGCAAGCCACTAGTAGGGCAAATGCTAGGACGATAACTAATCCTTTCATAAAATTTTTCATTATTATCACCTCTTGACTTTCATTATAGGTGGTTAGTGTAAAGGCAATATAAAGATTAATCCTAGTTTATGTAAAGAATCTTTACAATTAAATTTTATTTGCAATTCATCTCATAAAAAAACCACCTTCGATATTAATCTAAAGGTGGTTATTTTAAAATTTTGTAAGATCTATGACCTCTCCGTCAAGTCTTTCTATAAGTCTCTTATTGTGGGAGATTAAAATCATTCCCATATTGTGTTCTATTCTAAAATGTTTTAGCACTTCGAAGAGTTGCACCTGAGTTATTGCATCTACCATGGTGGTTATTTCGTCAAGAACCAGGTACTTCGTCTCACCAGACATTATTCTTGCAAGGCAAATTCTTTGGAGCTCTCCTCCAGATAATTCCTGTGGAAATTTCTCCAGCCAGTAGTCCTTTATTCCGAATTTTTCTGCCACATCTCGATTTACATTCCAACCCTCATTTAAAATCTTGCCGATCTTCCATCTTCTGTTTACAGATTTTTCCGGATGTTGAAATGCCATCTGCACAGGAAGATATCCTTTGTAGTCTAGAATGTTTTTGCCGTCGACCAAGACTTCTCCTCTACTTGGTTTTAAATATCCTCCGATTAATTTGCCTAAGGTTGATTTTCCATATCCGGATGGTGCGGTTATAATCGTCAGTCCTCCCGGTGAAAGACTCAAATTTATATTTTTTAAAACTTCTTTATTTCCATATGAAAACGAAACATTTTTAACTTCTAGCATAGGTCACCTGCTTCTATTGAATGGAATCCATTTTCTGGAAGAGCTCTAAATAATGCCCTAGAATATGGATGGGCAAGTCCACTTCCATCTTCGCCTATCTTTTCTATTTCTGTAGTTTCTATAATAGTTCCGTCATAGAAAAATGCAATTCTATCTGCACATTTCATCGCCATTTCGATGTCGTGGGTGATTACCACCGCAGATTTCCCTTTAGCTTTCACAGATTTAAAATAATTTATGATGGTGTCAGTGCTTTTCGTATCCATTCCCGGCGTTGGTTCGTCTGCTATGATGAGATTTGCATCCGCAAGAATTGAATCTGAAACTAGAATTCTTCTTAACATTCCACCAGAAAGTTCGTGGGGATATAGATTTAAAACATCTTTTTCTAAACCGAATTCTTGGTAAACTCTTTCCACATCTCTTTTATCTGCAGTGTATTCGCTCTGTCTTCCAACTTTTAAAAGGGGATTTAGTGAGTTTACTGTCTGTGGTATAAAAGAAATTTCTCTTCCATAGAGTTTATTTAATCTCTCCTTGGTTAAATCTTCTCCCTTATACTTTATTTCTCCAGAAACTAATGCGTTATATGGAAGAAGGTCCAAAATCGCGTGAGCAAGTAGACTCTTCCCTGAGCCTGATGCGCCGAAAATAGCTAGGATTTCTCCATCCCTTACTTCCAAATCCAAATCGTGAACCACGTGGACGATCCTCTTTCTAAAGAAGCTTGTATATTGTTCAAATGATATATTTAAATTTTTAACTGTGAGTAACATAACATCACCTGTGAATTTCATTTGGATCTAGGAAACTTTTTAGATTTTCTCCCAACCTATTTACACATAACACCAAGAATACGAGCATAAGCCCAGGAAATAGTGCAAGATAAATATGTCCTGTGGTTATATACTTCATACTCTCTTGAAGAATGATTCCTATTGCCGGAGTGGAAAGTGAAAGTCCAAATCCAAGAAATGTTATCCCCGCTTCGTGTAAAATCGCGTGTGGAAATAATAGTACAAGCCCTACCAATATCTGTGGAAGTAGGTGCGGCAAAATATGATTCTTAAAGATATAGAAATTGCTTTTTCCCATGGCTTTTGAAATTTTTATATAGTTCTCATCCAGAAGTTCTAGAATTTCTGATCGAAGAATCCTCGTAAGTCCAGTCCAATGTGTGAGGGCAAGTCCGATTATAACTCCTCTTATTCCCCTTCCAACAGCAACGGAAATGAGTATTAAAAACATCATATGTGGTATGGATAAGAATCCGTCGATTAAGAAATTTACAACTGTATCCGTCTTTTCTTTTCCAACTACAAGTAAAATACAAAATATTATTGAGATTA
This sequence comes from Peptoniphilus duerdenii ATCC BAA-1640, assembly GCF_000146345.1. Taxonomy (GTDB): domain Bacteria; phylum Bacillota; class Clostridia; order Tissierellales; family Peptoniphilaceae; genus Peptoniphilus_B; species Peptoniphilus_B duerdenii. Next base: position 2,008,972 of record NZ_GL397071.1, read on the forward strand.
AAAAACTGGCAATGGTTCCGATAAATCCAACTTTAATGGAAGTTGCGAGACCTTTAATCGTTCTAAGATACATATCTCTTCCTGCATGATCTGTGCCAAAGATATGATCTCTAGACGGAGCCATAAGTTTTTCTCTGAAGTTTGAAGATAGTGCTTCTTCATTTATAAGTGATCCATGAATATATACATAGAGAATAAATGATGCGGTTAAGATCATGATGATCATCATCCAAATTCTTTTTCTGCTAAGTTCTTCCTTGTATTCAACTTGCCTTTCCTTAAGCAGACTTTCTCTTATGGTACTTGAATCAATCTTCATCTTGCCACCTCATTCTCGGATCTAGAATTACATACATAAGGTCGCACATTCTATTTCCAACATAGACAAATATCATACTGAAAAGAACGAGACCAAGTAGTAGAGGTACGTCTCCTCTTAGACCAGCTTCTACAGTTAGACTTCCAAGTCCCGGATAGTTAAATACATTTTCTGCAAGGACTGCTCCAGAAAATAATTCGCTAAAGTATGTAAATTGTATGGTGAGTCCTGGTAGGATCATATTTTTTAAGGCGTAACTATTTACGATCCTGTTCTTTTTTATTCCTCTTGAATAGGCGTAGAGCACATATTCTGAATTCATAACGTCTATGACCTTCTGCCTGGTGTGAAGGGCAATATTTGAAATTCCAACTATGGCAAGAGTTATTCCCGGCAGTATCATGTGGTGAAGCCTACTTGCTATGGAAATATCTTTTTCAAGCATTCCTATTGGACTTCCCATGGATGCAGGAAATAGTCCTAGCTTAATGGAAAATATTATAATCATAAGCATTCCCACCCAAAATTGTGGTGTAGATGCCAAAACTATTGCGTATAATTTTATAGATCTATCTCTTAAACTATTTTCGTTTGAACCTGCGACAATTCCTAAAAATAGCCCGAATATTCCTTGAATAATCCAGGCAAAACTCATAAGCATTATTGATGATTTGAAACCTCTTTTTATTATTTCCAGAACAGGTCTTCCATAGATGTTTGAAATCCCAAGATTTCCTCTTACAAGATGGCAAATCCAAATCCAGTATCTTTTTATAAATGGAAGGTCAAGTCCCCACTCTCTTATAAGTTTCTCTCTCATCTCAGGTGTAAGACCCACGCCTCTGCTCCTCGCAAAGGCAGAGACGGGATCAATAGGGGAGATGTCCATCAAAAGAAAAGATATAAATGTTACAAAGATTAGTAAACAAATGAAGTAAGTTATTTGTTTTAGTACTTTTTTAGCCATCTTCCCCTCCTATTTATTTAGTCCATTTCCAATTAGAAATGTTGTCTAACATTGGCCATCCACCACCGTGTGGTTGAATTTTTTGTCTACCTATATCGAGACCATCTCTTACTAGGTACACATGATTTTCATTTACAAGCCATACCCATGGGCAGTCTCCCTTAGCAGAAAGTCCTGTTTCTCCATCCCATTGAGCAAGCTTGAAGTTTTCATTTAACTCTTCAACAGTATCTGAAGATAATCCTTTTTCAAAATATTCGTCAACTTTTTTATTTGAATAGAAGTTTGAGTTGTAGTATTCAACTCCTCTGTACAAAGATGAATAACTGTAGAACATTTCAAGTGGATCGTAACCTCCCCAACCGAATAGAACTGCGTCTGAATACATATGTGGAGTTACGAAGTCCCAGTCTCCGAATAGAGGATTAATTTCGATACCGATTTTTTTCGCTTGGTCGCAGAAATAAACCGCTATGTCTTCACGATCTTGGTATGCGTAGTAGAGGTCAAACTTAGCTTTTACGCCGTCTTTTTCTCTAATTCCATCAGTTCCTTCTACCCAACCTGCATCCTCTAGGATCTTCTTAGCTTTTTCTATGTCTCCGTCATTTTCTTCTACAGTTTTATCGTTAAACCATGGAAGTCCATCAGCGATAGAATATGCAGGAGTACCTTCTCCATCTAGGATAGTTTCGATCATTTCTTTTCTATCCATAGCGATATCAAGAGCGCGTCTGATATTTATATCGGAAGTAACATTGTTTCCGATAGGTGAACCAGGCATGATTGATTTATCATCCGTCACCTTTCCTGTAGATGGAACAGTTGGAAGAGATATCCCTCTGTTGTCTACAGTCTTTATAGATTCAATGTGAAATCCTGGGAAATCTGTGTGCTTTGCAGTAATAGGAATTCTAATTACATCGCAATCACCAGCTTTTGCTGTAGCAAGAGCTTGGTCTTGATCCTTAAAGAATAAAAATGTAATTTTCTTAAAAGGAACTTTTTCTCCGATATAGTATTCGTTTGGCTCAACTATAAGTTGTTGACCAACCTTCCATTCAACTAGCTTAAATGGACCGGAGCCAATAGGATTCTTTCCATAGTCAGGACCATAAGATTTTTCTGGCACGATTGCAAGTGAACACATGGATGATGTAAAAGAAATATCTGGTTCATTTAGATGAATCTCAATGTGTTTATCATCAGTTGCAACAGCATCTACAAGTCTAGTTAGATTAACTCCTGGAGTACCTTCCTTTTTAGCAAGATTGTATGTAAAAGCCACGTCACTTGCAGTTAAATCTGAACCATCTGAGAATTTTAAGTCTTCTTTAAGTTCAACTTTAATAGTTTTTTTGTCTTCTGAAAGTTCATAAGATTTTGCAAGATCAGGAACTATATTTAAATCCAGGTCTCTTTTAAGTAGAGCTGATTGGAAAATAGAAGTTCCGTAGTGCCCAGAGCCATGTATAGGGTCCCAACCCTTGTCCGGTTCAGAACCAAAACCTAGCACAAGCTCATCCTTGTTAGCTAAACTTTCTGTCTCTACATTGTTCTTATCGTTTGCGGCTTGATTTCCATCATCCTTTTTGCCACAAGATGTAAGAATTAATGTAAATAATAATAAAATAGATAATTTTTTAAATAATTTTTTCATAAATACCTCCTATTTGAAATTTTATCATAGTCTAACATTTGTTACAATAATTCAAAATAATATGCAATTTGTTACAAAAATATAATTATTTTTAGTTTTGAAAATTACTTGAAGTGATTTTTGTTTAATAAAAATTTTTATGACAATATATATGGTAAAATCATATTTAGAGACTATTTTAAAAATTCAGGAGGAGAATATGTTTAATAAACATTTTTCAGAAATTAAAAAAACTCAATTAATTGCAATCATAACTGGAATGATGAATTCTATCGGTGCTGTTCTAAGTGCTTTTATGATTCAAAAAATCGTGGACGCAGTTACTTCTAACGAAGTGCATCTAATAAAGGATCTGTCCATCAAATTCGTTATACTTTTAGTAGCATTTTTAATAGTTAGTTTCGCTTTTCAATACTATTTAAGGATTATTATTCAAACCGGTTCTTTTCAAATTAGAAAGAATTTATTTTCCAATCTTTTTAAACTGGACTACATAGATATTTCTAAGTTTAAATCTGGAGATATATTAACATCCATTACCAGCGATACTGAACGTATTTCTGAAATGTATTCTCTATCCACAGTTACAACTTTTATGATGGCGACCCAATTTATAATAACCATAAGCCTTATTACCTACTACAACTACTTTGTAAGTATATTTGCTCTAGTCTGTGTCTTAATCGGTATGTTTGTTTCTAAGATAACTTCTAAGAAAATCGCGGAATATAGCGTAGAGCTTCAAGCTATCTCTGGAAAAGAAAATTCCCAAATCATAGAGACCATTGAGGGTGCAAGGACTGTTAAACAACTGAAAAAAGAAGAGTATTTCTTCGATGAATATAAAAATATACTAGATGATAAGTACAAGGTCTCTAAAAAGCTTGCCGTACAAATAGCTCTCTACTCTGACGTGTATGTATTTGCAAATAATATTATGCCTTTTGCAACCGTTGTTATTTCATTAATATTTGTACTTAGAGGAACTATGACCATTGGACAACTTGTTGCAATTCTTTCTATCGCAGGAGCCCTTACCGAACCGATCACATTCCTTGGAGATCTTATAAGCAAGAAAAAAGTTGCTGACGAACTTCTAAAGAAGAATGAAAATCTATTGGAACTTCCTAGTGTAGATACTAAGAAACCTATGCTAAACACAGGCAGCTCATTTGAAAGTCTAGATTTTAAATCATCTGGCTATTCCTTTGGAGAGAGAACTATCCTAGAAGATGTTGATTTTACTTTAAATAAGGGAAGAGTCTACGCCATCGTTGGAGAAAGCGGTAAGGGCAAATCTACTATTTACAATATTATTTCTAAGTTCGTGGATAATAAAGATGTAAAAGTTTTGATAAATGGAAAGGATATTTCCGAGATTTCATCAGCTGCCATCTATGACAATATCATGCAGGTGGACCAAAAACCTTTCACTATCAATAAATCCATTAAAGAAAATATAATCCTTGGGGATAAATTTAGTAATGAAGAACTAAATAAAGTTATCGAAGTTTGCCAACTTAAAAACTTGGTAAAGGAGAAGGGATTAGATTTTGTAATCGATGAAAGAGGAGAAAATGTAAGTGGTGGAGAAAAACAGAGAATTTCAATTGCAAGGATGCTTATAAGAAAACCAGATCTTCTACTTCTTGACGAGCCTACCAGTGCTCTTGACGAAGCTACCAGCGAAAACTTCGTAAGTGATCTTGTAGATTTTGCAAAGGAAGAAAATATCACCATCGTATCCATCACCCACAGAGAAGACTTTACGAAAAAAGCGGATGAAATTATTAGAATTTAAATTTAAAATTAAGCAGGCTTACATAAAAATAAGCCTGTTTTTTTGTATTGAATTAAATTTAATCAGCATTTTAAAAATTTATAAAAAAATAGAACCTTGCGGCTCTATTTAAAATTACTTTCCTTCTATTTTCTTGTTAGATTTTTTTATTATCAGTCCTATTCTATTTAGGATAACCGTGATTGCGATGGTGATAAGAATATTTACAAATGTTACTCCTAGATAAAAGTCCTTAGTTAGAAGCTTTCTATAAATTATAAATCCAATTGCCCAGGATAGTAAGTGACTGATTTCAAATTCTTTTCTAATATATTTTGATTTGAGAATTAATTGGTCTGCTATCAATACTGCTGTCATAGGTGCAAAGACTGAACCTATAAGATATAAAAATCCTGTAATGTCATCCATATTGTAGACCATTGCGAGTACTGTTCCAAGTATTGTTACTACAACTCCGACGGTCTTCGCATTAAGCCTTTTAAAAATACTTTTAGAAGATATCCCTGCTGAATATGCATCGAGGAAAGTGGTGGTAACTGTAGATAGTACGACTATTAAAAGTCCGATTGTTCCTATTCCCGCCTTGATCATCACAAGTGAAATATCCGTTTCTCCTGCATATAACGCTGCTCCAAGTCCGATAAATTGCATCCATATACTTACTATGGTGTAGACTCCTGCTGCAACAAATGCGCCTATCTTTTTCTTTTCTGAGTTCATGGTGTAATCACCTACGACTGGTATCCAAGATAGTGGCATCGCTGCTCCAAGTTCCACTGCTGCTCCGAAACTCATTGCATCGCCCATTGGTCCTGCTGCTTCACCTGAGAATACATGACGACTTAGAATAATAGTAAGTACAAATAGTAGTGTCATAGCAAGGGTATTTATCCATTTAAGTGATGTAATTCCAACTACTATCCAGAGTACTATAAGTGCTCCTATAACCACTGCCCATACTCCACTACCATACTTTAAGATTTCACCTGCTGATAGTGCTCCGTCATAAATCATGATGGCAGTCCATCCTGCAAGTTGAACGACATTTAATACTGCAAACAGGATTCCTCCCTTCTTACCGAAGGTAATCTTTACGGTTTCCATTGAAGATTTTTCACTTCGCTCTGAAATATATCCTGCTAAGTACATAAAAATAAAGCCAATTAAATGGCCAAGTAAGATTGCATATGCCCCATTTTTTAGTCCAAGAGATGCGTAGTAGGTTCCAGTTAACATTTCTGCAATAGACACACCTGCTCCGAACCAAATCAGTGCATGTTCTGAATTTTTTGTCATTTATTCACCTCTAAAATAATTATAATTTACGATTTTTTATTTTTCAACCTTGAAGATATTTTATTTAGGTGATAAGCTAGAACAAAATGAGGTTATCGAAATAAAAAAGTATTTAGAAATACAAAGGAGATTTTTATGGATATACTACTTAACAATATAAAAATAGATAGCAAAGATATCCCTATGCTTTCCATGCTCTCAGAGGAAGAACTTTCTATGATGACTTCATCCCTTGAGGCTCAATATGTAAAAAGGGGTGAGACCATATTCACTTCAGGTCATCCTGCAGATGTAATGTTCATTCTTCATGAAGGAGTTTTCAAACTTTCGATGCCCCTTACTGATGGTAGAGAGCAGATTATGTACCTGTTCACCGCAGGCGATTTTGTTGGAGGATTAAATATTTTATCCGGAGATAAGTATGTATACAATGCTGTGTGCCTCGCCGACTCTCTTATAATTAAAATTTCTTCAGATGATTTTAGAAATGTACTTCTTAAAAATTATGATTTCTTGATGATCTTAATTGAGCAATGTTACGAAAGAATTAGAAAGTCCGAATCCCTTGTGGATATTCTATCTGGTATAAATGCGGATATGAAGGTTGCAAAACTTCTTATAAATTTTGCAAATCTCTACGGCAAGGTTACCAAGGACGGAATCCTTCTCGACTTAAATATAAATAGAGAGGAACTTGGATTCTATTCAGGAGTAACGAGAGAAACCATCTCTAGAAAGTTAAATCAATTTGAAAAGGCAAAGATCGTAAGACTTCTTCCAAAGGGCAATATCCTCATCAGGAAGATGGACGTCTTGGAAAATATAGTAAGCTCATAAAAATAGGAAGGGTGTATGAAAACATCCTTCCTTTTATATTTTTTTGAAATTTGTTTATTTAATAGTTTTTAATTTATTTTTAAATCCTTGTCAATATATGCAATATTTCCCTTTGCAAAAGTCATCCAAATTTTTCCTTCCATTTCTTCATTTAAGAATGGTGTGTTCTTTGATTTGGATAGGCTCTCTTCAAATTTCCATTTAGTACTTGTGTCGAAGATTACAAAGTCAGATACTTCTCCAACCTTTATCTCTCCTCCCGGAAGATTGTAGAGTTTTGCCGCATTGACACTCATAAGTTCAACGAGTTTTTTTAAATCTATAAGACCTGCCTTCAAAAGATGCATATTCGCAAGTGAGAATGATGTTTCAAGTCCAGTTATTCCACTTGGAGCCTTGATAAGTTCTCTGTCCTTTTCCTCCTTGGTGTGAGGTGCATGGTCAGTTGCTACCATATCAATTGTGCCATCGGCGATTGCCTTTAAGATTTTTTCTCTATCACAAGAGGTTCTAAGTGGCGGATTCATCTTTGCTCTCGTTCCATGTTCTAGCACTGCATCTTCTGTTAGAGTGAAATGGTGAGGAGTTACTTCTGCATATAGGTTTGCTCCCAAAGATTTATAAAATCTCACAAGGTCCACACTGACACCAGAAGAAATATGTTGTATTACAACCTTCGCCCCAGTGTATAGAGATAGGGCTCCATCTCTTGCTACCATAACATCTTCTGCAGCCCTAGGACTTCCGTAGATATTTAAAGCGCAGGAAACTTTGCCGTGGTTCACCCCATTTTCTTTTATAAGGCTTGGATCTTCTTCATGAAAAGATATGACAGCGTCAAGCTCTTTTGCCTTTTCCATGGCAAGTTTTACGATGTCAGTTCTCATATCTGGAATTCCATCGTCGGTAAAGGCAACTGCGCCTGCTTTTAAATGCTCTTCCATGTCTACGATATCAATTCCTTTAAATCCTTTCGTCAAAGCAGAAACTGTGTAGACATTTATCTTTAAATCTTCTGCTCTTTTTACAAAATCTTCTATAAGTTCTTTTGAGTCCATAGTTGGTCTTGTGTTTGCCATGCATATTACAGAGGTGAATCCTCCTCTAGCTGCTGCCATGGAACCTGTTTCTATATCTTCTTTTTCTGTTTGACCGGGATCTCTGAAGTGAACATGGGCATCTATAAATCCTGGGGCTATGATTTTACCAGTCATGTCTATGCCAGGTTTGTCAGTTTTGTCGATGGAGATAATCTTTCCATCTGCGATTTCCACATCGGTTACTATATCTCTATCGTTTAATGGATCTATGAGTCTTATATTTTTAAAAATCATACTAGGGTTATCCTTTGATGAACTTTCTTTCCTTTTTGAATTATGATTTTGTCGTCTTTAAACATATCCGCCTTTACAACTAGGTTAGGATCTTGAACTTTTTCTCCATCTATTGAAACTCCGCCACCTTGGATAAGTCTTCTAGCTTCTGAGTTGGATTTAGTTAGATTTAACTTTGTCATAAGGTCTAGGATTCCTATTCCTTCTTCAAAGATTTTTCTATCCATATCTTCATTTGGAATATTTTCAGAATCAGCTCCACCTTGGAATAGTGCCTTAGATGCTTCTAGTGCTTCTTTTGCAGCTTCTTCTCCATGGACATCCTTTACAACTTCAAATGCTAGAACTTCTTTTGCCTTATTTAATTCTTGTCCTTCTAGCTTTTCATATTCAGCAATCTTTTCTAGTGGTAGCATGGTTAGAAGTTTTAAGAATTTGATTACGTCTCTATCGTCACTGTTTCTTAGGTATTGGAACATTTCGTATGGAGATGTCTTTTCTCTATCTAGCCAGATTGCTCCCTTTTCTGATTTACCCATCTTTTGTCCAGATGCTGTGGTTAGAAGTTTAAATGTCATACCAAATACTAGGTCACTTTCAAGTTTTCTAACGAGTTCATATCCACCAATAATATTTGACCATTGGTCTGATCCACCTAATTCAAGTTTAACTCCATGTTTTCTGTAAAGATATAGGAAGTCGTAGGATTGCATAAGCATGTATCCAAATTCAAAGAATGTAAGTCCATTTTCCATTCTGTTCTTGTAGCAGTCGAAGTTTAACATTCTATTTACTGAGAAGTGAACTCCTATTTCTCTCATAAATGGAAGGAATTTTAAATCTAGTAGCCAGTCTTTGTTGTTTTCTATGATTCCTTTTCCTTCGCTGAAATCTAAAAAGTGTGAGATTTGTTTTCTAAAACATTCCGCATTGTGATTTATAAAATCTTCTGTCATTACCTTTCTCATGTCGTTCTTACCAGATGGGTCACCTATCATTGTAGTTCCTCCACCTAGTAGAGCAACAGGTATATGACCTGCATTTTGCATGTGTTGCATTACTCTTATTTGAAGAAAATGTCCAAGGGTTAGTGAATCTGCTGTTGCATCAAATCCTATATAGAATTTTACTTTTTCTTTTCCAAGCAGATCCCTTAACTCTTCTTCATGTGTCATTTGGTCAATAAAACCACGTTCTTCTAAAATATCAATTACGTTCATTTTTCCTCCTACAAAAAAATACGCCCTAAGCTTGAATGGACGCATTCGTGTTACCACCATTCTTTGCCTAGGGCCTTGTTCTAAAAATCACTGAAATCTCCGGTGTTGTAATTCGATTTCTCTACTGGGTCACCTTCACAGATTTCTTATTAAGTTTCTTTCATTTTATATTAATATTTTTTCTTTGTCAATCTAATTTTGCTTTAATCCTATAAATTAAACTTATCCTCTTATATCTTCCAAGAGGTTTGCCATTTCAATAGCAGTTACAGCAGCGTCGAAACCTTTGTTGCCCATCTTTGTGCCTGCTCTTTCGATTGCTTGTTCTATATTTTCTGTAGTTATTATTCCAAATATAACTGGCACTTCTGTTTGAAGTGATGCTTGTGCGATTCCCTTCACCGCTTCTGTGGATACGAGTTCATAGTGGGTTGTCGCTCCTCTTATGACTGCTCCAAGGGCTATTACTGCGTCGAACTTGCCAGTTTTTGCAAGCATCTTGCAAGTGATTGGAATTTCAAATGATCCTGGCACCCAGAACACTTCTATTTCATCTTCTTTAACTCCATGTCTTTTTAGTCCGTCGATGCAACCATCGAAGAGTTTTGAAACGATAAATTCGTTAAATCTTCCCATTACTATGGCGTATCTTTTGCCTTGTGAACTTAAATTTGCGTTGTGAATTTTCATTTTTATCTCCTTTTATTATCCTTAATTTATTTAATATAATGACTACTTAATGAATTCTGAAAGCATGTGGTTCATCTTTTCCGCCTTGGTTTTTAAGTAGAACTCATCATCCTTAGTAGAATGAATTTCTATTGGAACTCTTTCCTTTATCTTCATTCCAAATTCTTTTAGTGAATAGATTTTGTCCGGATTGTTGGTTAGAAGTCTTAACTCTTTTACTCCTAAATCTTCTAGGATTTGTGCTCCAGTTGCATAGTCCCTCGCATCTTCTGGAAATCCTAGGGCAAGGTTCGCTTCAACAGTATCCATTCCTTGATCTTGAAGGGCGTAGGCGCGAATCTTATTTACAAGACCGATTCCTCTTCCTTCCTGTCTCATGTAGAGAAGGATTCCTCTTCCCTCTTCGTCGATTCTCTTCATTGCCATGTGAAGTTGGTTTCCACAGTCGCAACGGGATGAACCGAAGCAGTCTCCAGTCAAACATTCTGAATGGACTCTGCAGAGCACATCCATTCCATCTCCGATTTCGCCTTTTACTAGGGCTATGTGATGTTCTCCAGTTACAGTGTCTATATATGCGTGGGCTCTAAATTTTCCAAACTTGGTTGGTAGGTTTGCCACTGCAATCTCTTTAACTATCTTTTCATGTCTCTTTCTATACTTTATAAGTTCTTCTGTGGTTGTAATCTTCATATTTAATTTTTTTGCAAGTGCAAATATTTCTTCTCCGCGCATCATGTGTCCATCGTCAGCCATGATTTCGCAGCAGATTCCCACTTCTTTAAGCCCTGCAATCTTTAGAAGGTCCACTGTAGCTTCTGTGTGTCCCTCTCTTACGAAAATCCCATTTTCTTTTGCAACTAATGGAAACATATGACCAGGACGTCTAAAATCTTCCGGCTTTGCATCTTCTTCTGTGAGTTTAACTGCAGTTAGGGCTCTTTCGTAGGCAGATATTCCTGTAGTGGTGTCCACATGGTCCACAGAAACTGTAAATGCCGTTTCGTGATTGTCAGTATTTTCCACAACCATCTGTGGCAAGTCAAGTTTCGTTGCATATTCTTTTGACATTGGCATGCAGATTAAACCCTTTGCAAGAGATGCCATGGTATTTATCGCTTCTCCTGTGGCAAACTGAGCCGCCATAATCATGTCCCCTTCGTTTTCTCTTGAAGGATCATCTGTAACGATGATTATTTCCTTATTCTTTAGTGCTTCTACGATTTCTTCGATGGTGTTAACTTTCATTTTCTTCTCCTTAAAATCCGTTTTCTCTTAAAAATTCCAAATCAATGCTATTTTTTTCTTCTTTATTTAAAAATTTATAGACATACCTTCCGATGATATCCGTTTCGATATTTATACTGTCTCCAAGTTTTTTATCCTTTAGGTTGGTCTCTCTTATTGTGGTTGGGATTATGGAAACTTCTAGAGAATTCCTATCTACATTTGAAACTGTGAGACTAATGCCGTCTAAGGCTATCGAACCTTTGTTGACCACATACTTAAGTACATCGGGATTTGCGGAAATTTTATAGACTATTTCGTTTGAGTTGTGGGTAGTATTTATAATTTTTCCCACTCCGTCCACATGGCCTTGAACTATGTGACCGTCGAGCCTTTTAGTTGGACTTAACGCCCTTTCCAAATTCAAAATCTCTCCGTCTTTTAATTCTTTGAATGTGGTGTTATTTATGGTTTCAAGCATGGCTTCTGCTTCAAAATAATCTTCTCCAAGTTTTGTAACGGTGAGGCAAACCCCGTCAGTTGCTATTGAATCCCCAAGTTTTGTTCCTTCAAGTACAACCTTCGCCGAAATATTTAAAGTATAGAGATCTTTTTCTTTTTTTATGCTATTTAATCTTCCTTGCTCTTCTATTATTCCTGTAAAAATACGATCACACCCTTCCTTTTATGAATATGTCAGTTGCAATTTTAATAACTTCCACATCTTTTATATCTATTGCTTCGTCTAATTTTTCGATTCCCATACTTCCGATTGCAGAGACTCCGTCTGATCCGATGATCTTGGGAGCGATGAAGAAATAAAATTTATCTACTAGTTTTTCTCTTAGCATCGATGCATTTAAGCTTCCTCCACCTTCCAAAAGTATGGAAGAAATGTTAAATGTTTTTAATTTCTCCATAAGATCTCTTAGATCAACCATTTTATCTTTTTCTTTTACGATTACTACATTTACATTTTCCATCTTGGATAGGATTTCAAATTTTTCTTTGTCGCAATTTTCTGTGGTGGCAATTATTGCTATATTTTCAAGATCCTTTGAGAGAACTTTTGCCGATGGAAAAATCCTAAGTTTTGAGTCGACGATTATTCTAGCTGGACTATGTGGATACCTTCCCGCTCTTACATTTAATGTGGGATCATCCTTTAAAACAGTGTTTATTCCAACCATAATACCGTCGCACATTCCCCTTAGTTCGTGGGAGAATTTTCTAGATTCTTCTGAAGTTATCCACTGGGACTCATAAGTTTTTGTAGCAATCTTTCCGTCAATTGTCATTCCAGATTTTAAAACTACGAATGGTCTATTATTTTTTATATAGGTAAAGTATCTTTCGTTTAGTTTTTCGCATTCCTCTTTTAGAACTCCTACTTCAACTTCGATACCTGCATTTTTTAATCTTTCTATTCCTCTTCCAGATACTTTTTCAAATGGATCACAGTTTCCAATGACAACTCTTGTGATCCTCTCCTCTATGATTCTGTCTGCACAGGGTGGAGTCTTTCCATAGTGGGAGCAGGGCTCTAGATTTACATAGAGGGTAGCACCATCTAAATTTTCTCCTTTTGCCTTTGCATCATTTATCGCATTTACCTCTGCGTGACAAGATCCAAAGACTTTGTGATAACCCTCACCAATTATTTTTTCATTCCTTACGATGACACATCCGACAAGGGGGTTTGTCTTTGTGGCACCGATACCATTTTTTGCAAGCTCTATCGCCCTACTCATGAAATATCTATCGTCTAAGTTTTTCATTTCTTCTCCTAAAATAAAAAAGAACCCATTTCAGGGTTCTAGTACACAAAAAAATCTCTTCTTTCATCCAGACTATACTGTCGGTATTGGAATTTCACCAATTCAGCTTGCGCTCGCGGACTTTACCGCCGGTGGGGAATTGCGCCCCGCCCTGAAGACATAAAATATATTTAGTTCTAATTTAATGATACCAGTTAATGAAATTTTGTCAATTATAATTTCAAAAATATTTTTTTTAATATTTATGAAAACTTTATCCTAAAAAAAAATATTATGCTATAATTTACTTGAGGTGAAAAAATGAAATATAGAATAGAACACGACAGTGTCGGAGACAAACAAGTACCAGTTGAAGCTTACTACGGAGTTCAATCTCTAAGAGGAGCTGAAAACTTTAAAATATCTGGTAAAACTCTACATCCAGCAATGGTTAAAAACCTTGCTCTAGTTAAGAAAGCCTGTGCAATTGTAAATAATAAATGCGGAATCCTAAGTGATGATGTTTGCAAGGCAATAGTTTATGCATGCGACGAAATCCTAGCTGGTAAATATTTAGAAGAATTCTTAACAGATATGGTTCAAGGTGGTGCAGGAACTTCTGCAAACATGAATGCAAACGAAGTTATCGCAAATATTAGTAACGAATACTTAGGCGGCGGACTTGGAACTTACGAACACGTACATCCAAACGACCATGTAAACATGGGACAAAGTACAAACGACGTATATCCATCAGCAGGTAAATTAGGAGCTCTAGATTTAATTCAAGATGCAATGAAGGAACTAAATAGACTTTATAATGCACTTATGAATAAATCTGATGAATTCTCAACCATCTTAAAGATGGGTAGAACTCAACTTCAAGACGCAGTTCCTATGACTCTTGGACAAGAATTCCACGCTTACGCATCAGTAATAAGACGTGACATCAATAGAATTGAACACGCTTCCCACGCAATCAAAGTACTTAACATGGGTGGATCTGCAATAGGTACCGGTATCAACGTAGATAGAAACTACTTCGATATGATCGTACCAGAAATTGCAAAACTTACAGGATACGATCTAGAACAAGCTCCAGACCTAATCGACGGAACTCACAACCTAGATGGACTTGTAGAACTTTCTTCAGCCCTTAAGACCTGTGCAGTGAACCTTTCAAAAATTTCAAACGACTTAAGACTTATGGGATCAGGTCCAAAGACCATGATTGCAGATATTATTCTACCTCCAAAGCAAAATGGATCTTCCATCATGCCTGGTAAGGTAAACCCTGTAATCCCAGAAGTTGTAAACCAAGTAGCATTCAAAGTAATCGGAAACGACGTTACTATTTCAATGTGTGCTGAAGGTGGACAACTTGAACTAAACGCATTTGAACCAGTGCTTTTCTATTCACTATATGAATCTATAGAATTTATAACTCACGGAGTAGAAACTCTAGTTGACAATTGTATAGTAGATATAAAACCAAACCTAGAAGTGCTTAAGAAGGATCTTGAAACTTCTGTAGGAACAATAACAGCATTCGTTCCACATATTGGATACCAAGTATCAGCAGATATTGCAAAAGAATCTCTAAGAACTGGAACTCCAATTAGACAACTTATTTTGGAAAGAAAGCTTTTGACAGAAGAAGAAATAAATGAAATATTCGATCCACAAGCAATGACTAAACCAGGTATTGCTGCAGAATATTTAATCAAACAAAAACATAATAAATAAAAATAAAATTTTGGACCCTAAGTTTTAAACTAGGGTCTTTTTACATAAAATCTTAAAAATATCTTGACATTACTATTTTCACAATATATAATATCTATGTTAAAGCCAAAGACAGCAGGTGCAACAGCTTAAATATCCTGCCGAGGTTCGAAAAACATTATTTTTTTAATGATCGGATTTACGTCTCACGGCTTTAGTGAGATTTTTTTATTTTGGGGGTGAAAGAGTGAGAGAACAAGTACTAAGCCAAAAACAAGCCCAAGTAGATGAAATTAAAGAAAAAATTGAAGCTGCTAAGAGTATCGTTCTTATGAACTACCACGGACTTAACGTAGGAGAAGTTACTGAGTTAAGAGATAAATTCAGAGCAGAACAAGTTGATTACAAAGTATACAAGAATACTTTGATGAAGAGAGCATTTACTGAGCTTGGATACGAAGGATTAGACGAAATTTTAAAAGGACCATCTTCTATTGCATTCTCAATGGCAGACGCAGTACCAGCTGCTAAGATCGCATCTGAATTTGCAAAAGACCATGAAGCTTTAGAAATTAAATCAGGTATACTAGATGGTAAAGTTATATCAACTGATATGATTGAATCTCTAGCAAAACTTCCATCAAGAGAAGTTCTTATTGCACAAGTACTTGGTGGATTAAACGCACCAATCCAAGGATTAGCAAATGTACTAAGCGGTACAATAAGAGGACTAGCAGTGGTATTAAATGCTATTGCTGAAAAGAAAGAACAAGAAGCAGCTTAATGCTTCAAATAAAAAAGATTAAAAAATATTTTAAAAACATTTAGGAGGAAATATAATGTCAGAAAAAGTACAAGCACTTATTGAAGAAATCAAAACACTTACAGTTATCGAGCTTTCAGAAGTAGTTAAAGCTCTTGAAGAAGAATTCGGAGTATCAGCAGCAGCTCCAGCAGCAGTTGCAGTAGCAGGTCCAGCAGCAGCAGGCCCAGCAGCAGAAGAAGCAAAAACAGACGTTGATGTAATTCTTGAATCAGCAGGTGGAGAAAAAGTTAAGGTTATCAAAGTTGTTAAAGATATCACTGGACTAGGACTAAAAGAAGCTAAAGCTCTTGTAGACGAAGCTCCAAAAGCTATCAAAGAAGGAATCCCAGCAGACCAAGCAGAAGAACTAAAAGCTAAACTTGAAGAAGCTGGAGCAACTGTAACAGTAAAATAATGATTTTAAAGACAGGTCTTACCTGTCTTTTTTTATGTCCAAATAAAAATTTTCCATAATTTAAAAAAACCATGGATATTTCTATCTATGGTTAATTTTTTTATATTTATTTATTCATAGCTACTGCTATCTTAGCTCCTACTTCTGCATTATGTTTTACTAGGGCGATGTTTGCTTCTAGTGATTTACCTTCTGTTGCTTCCAAAACTTTTTGTAGTAAGAATGGTGTGGTTTCCTTGCCGTGGATTCCCTTTTCTTCCGCTTCAACTAGGGCTTCTTTAATTGCAGTATTTATTTTATCTTCGTCCATTTGTGATTCTTCTGGAATTGGATTTGCAACTACGATTCCGCCGTTTAGTCCAAGTTCCCATTTTGTACTTGCGATATTTGCTGCTTCTTCTTCTGATTTAACTTCATAGTCTAGTTTAAATCCTGATCTTCTTGTGAAGAAGGCTGGCATTTCTTCTGTTCTCATTCCAAGTACAGGTACGCCAAATGTTTCTAGGTATTCTAGTGTAAGTCCAATGTCTAGAATTGATTTTGCTCCGGCGCAAACTACTAATACTTCGTTATTTGCAAGTTCTTGTAAGTCTCTAGAAATATCGAAAGTCTTTTCTGCTCCTCTGTGAACTCCACCGATTCCTCCTGTTACAAATACTTTTATTCCTGCGATTGCACAGGTGATGATGGTAGATGCAACTGTGGTGCCTCCGTTTAATTTATTTGCAACGATGTATGGGTAGTCTCTTCTAGAACATTTGATAATATCTTTTGAAGTAGCCATAAATTTAAGTTCTTCTTCTGAAAGACCTACCTTTATTCTTCCGTTTATAATTGCTGTTGTAGCTGGTGTTGCTCCTTCTTTTCTGATGATTTCTTCAACTGCTTTTGCAGTTTCTAAATTCATTGGATATGGCATCCCATGAGAAATAATTGTGGATTCAAGGGCAACTATTGGGCGACCTTCTTCCATTGCTTTCTTAACTTCGTCACTGTAATCAACGTATTTTTTTAAAACTTCTTTGTTCATTTTTACCTCACACTTTCTATATTTAATTTATCTGATACTGCTCCTTCTGATTCCAATGTAATTTTGGAACATTTTGAAGCAAACTTAAGTCTGTCTTTGATATCCATATCATTTAAGTATGCGTGGGCATACCCAGCACAGAATGCATCTCCTGCTCCGGAAACATTCACTATATCCGCCTTAAGAGCACCTTGTTTAACGTAATTTCCTTCTGAATAGTAGATTGCTCCTTCCTCTCCCATAGTTAGGACGATTTCTTTTATTCCCTTATCTATTAGAGATTTAAGTGCCTCTTTTAGAGATTTTTCATCCTTAACTTCGATTCCAGATATCTCTTCTATTTCATATTTGTTTGCCTTTAGGATTGAAATCTTCGAAACATGGTCTCTAAGTTTTATTGCTTTATTTACAGACACAGCTTCAACCATGGTCTCAACTCCCAAGCTAAGCAGGTATTCTATAGCATCTTCCCTTAGATTTGTATCGATGACTAACATGTCAAAACTCTTTATAATGCTAGCTTTTGTTTTCAAAAATTCTACGTTTAAAGAGTCCATAATGTCCATATCTGCGACGGCATAGATCATGTCGTGGTTTTCATCGTGAATCGCCAAGTACTTAGAAGAATTCTTGCCATGGATCCTCATCATATCCTTGGTATCACAGTTTACATTTGTAAGAGACTTTTCAATTATTTGAGCCTCCGCATCGGAACCTATAACTCCTATAAAGGAAACTGTTGAACCGAGCCTTGCCAAGTTTTCTGCAATATTTCTGCCTACTCCTCCAGGAGAAGTGGTGATGTGACCAGGATTTGAATCTCTCATAATAAGTTTTTTAAACGGCACTGAGAGAATATCTGCATTGGCGCCGCCTACTACCATTATCTTTTTTCGCTTTCCAAGAATATATCCTCTGCCTTCTATATATCCCTTCTCTGAAAGAGCTGAAATATATGTGGCTACAGAACTTCTAGATATATTAAGCAAATCCGCCATTTCATTCTGTGAGATGGATGGATTTTTTTTAATAAGAGCTAGTATTTCTTCTTCTCTTGGAGTCATATAATCACCTCGACTTTTGTTTATATTATAATCATAAGTCTAGTCTTTTTCAATAGAATTTATGTGAAGTTTATATTATCTATAAATTTAAAATTTAAAAATTTATTTAATTTTTATTTTGTTACTTTTAAATAAAAAACTTCCAATAAAAAAGATAGTGTCTCCACTATCTCTTCTGTTCGTCTTTATTCTTTTTCATAAGATTGTAGCAATTTCTGCAGATTGGTTCGTATTCGTTTTGTGCTCCGATTACGACCCTTTGGGTGTCGTCTGATTTTCTGTGGGAAACCCATGCGTCGCTGCCGCATTTTACGCATACTGCGTGATGCTTGGTGATGTAGTCGCAGATTGGCATAAGATCTTTTACAATTTCAAATGGATGGGCTTCGAAGTCCATGTCAAGCCCTGCCACTACGACAGTCTTGCCATCGTATAATAGACTATTTATATCTTCTAAAATCTCTTTTCTTTCACCGCCGAGGAATTGAATCTCATCTATTCCCACCACGTCAACGGGATTTTCTTCTACAAATTTTACAATATCTTTTACAGAATCAACCATCACTGCTTCTATATAGGTCTTGTCGTGGGTGGTGATTCTGTCCTTCTTATCCCTTGTATCCATTGCAGGTTTAAATGCACAGGTTTTGTATCCTGCAATGGCAAATCTCTTCATTTCTCTTTCCAAACTAGATGTTTTACCAGAAAACATGGAGCCTGTGTGCATGATTAATTTACCTTTGTATTGATGCATTATATATTTTTAAGTCCTTTCTTGATTGGAGATATTATAATAAATACCACCACTGCACTTACAAGTATCTGTACAACATTTCCAGGTATTGATGCGAATGGTGCTACGAATGAATGATACATAATTGCTTCGCCGAAGTAATATCCTAGTACCTTTATCACTACCATTAGTACAAATCCTATTAAAAGATTTTGCATGTTAAATTTTTTGGTCACATTTCCTAGTACGTATCCCATGATTAGACATGTGATTACTGTAATTGGTGCCCATGCTAAGTATCCAGAGAATATATCGAACATTCCCATTCCAAGCGCTCCTGCTATGGCTCCCACATATGGTCCATAGACGATGGATGCCACGAAGAATGGAACGTTACCCAGGTGAACTAAGCCTCCTGCAATTGGTCCTGGAACTTTTAGCCATGTAAATAGGAAAATTAGTGCTGCTGATAGAGCTGTGATAGTTATATTTTTTGTACTTTTCATTTATTTCGCCGCCTTTTTAAGTATTTCTTCTAAATCTTCTTTGTTAAAATCATATTCCTTTGAACAGAAATGGCAAACCACGTGGGCATGACCATCTTCTTCTATGATCTTTTCTATTTCGTGGACCCCTATTGATGCTATGGAATCCTCTACCTTTTCTCTGCTACAGTCGCATCCAAATTCTATATCTTTTACTTCTAGAATTTCATATTCCATTTCTCCATAGATCTTTTTTATTATTTCTTCTGGAGTATATTCAAGAAATAAATCCGTTATGGATTTGATCGGTGCCAGATTTTTTTCAATTATTTCTATATTTTCTTCTGGACAGTCGGGCATAAGTTCTAGGATAAATCCTCCCGCTTCTTTTATGCTTAAGTCCACATCCACAAGCACTCCAAGACCAACCGCTGATTTTACTTGGTTGGAATTTAAGAGATAGTATGCAAAATCATCTCCTATCTCTGATGTTAAAAGTGGTACCGAGCCGGAGTAAGGCTCTTTCATTCCAAGGTCCATTGTGATATTTAATGTTCCTTTGCCTATGTATCCGCTGACATCAATCTTGCCATCAGACTCTCTCGCAGGCAGATCCACATTGTTATCTACATATCCCTTTATCTTTCCATCATTTTTTCCTGTTACAACTATCCTTCCACCAGGTCCATCCCCTGCAATGATAGCTGTAATGGTATCATTTTCGTTCTTAAGAGTTGACGCCATTATAGATGTCGCGGTAAGTGTCCTTCCCAGCGCACATGCAGCAGTCTTTGAAAGACCATGAGCAAGTCTTGCATCATTTACCACATCTGTTGTGTCTGCAAACCTCATCTTAATCGTCTTGTCTTTTGAAATTGTACTATAAATTTTCCCCATAACAAACAAACGTGACACGTTTAGCTGTGTCTATACCTCCTTCATCGCTGTAATTATTATATAGTTCTACTCTAAAACCACATTCTTCTAAGTAATTCTTAACAGTTTTAATATCGTGGGCACATTCCACATGATTTTCTATAAATCTTCTGTATGTACCATTTTCTTCTTTTACAAAGAAATTGATATCGTAGTAGTTGAGCCTTTCCTCTTCGTCGAAGAAATTTTCCCAAACATAAAATACATTTTCCGTTTCATCTATATAGACCTCTTCCATGTTTTGAAACTTATAAAATGTATTTAAATCAAAAATAAATATTCCGCCTTCATTTAAATTATTGGCTACATTCTTAAAAATATCTTTTAATTCTTCAGTATCCAAGATATAGCTTAAACTATCTCCAGAAGATATGATTGCATCATAGGACTTATGCATATCGAAACTTCTCATATCGAGACAGTAGAGATTGCCTTTCACCTTATTTCTTGCCATTGCAAGCATATCCGGCGAAAGATCAAAACCATCTATTTCAAAATCATCTTCTAGGAGCTTCATCATAGTTCCTGTGCCACATCCCATGTCTAGAACCGATTCTTTCCCATTTAGTTTTTCTTTTATAAACTCTGCAAAACCTTCGTAGTCTAAGTCATACATGAGTTCATCGTAAATATATGCAAAACCCTTATACAATTTTTAGTTCCTCTACAATCTCAGAAAGTACCTTCGATGAATTTTCGTGGAATACAAAGTCCGCTCTATAATCGAATGGAGTCCTATCGTTATTTATTATTATTAAATGAGGAAACATCTCTGGAAAGAAATTGACAGGACTTACCGTTAGAGATGAACCCACTACTATAAGCGTATCCTTTCCACTTGCAGCAGTGTATGCCTTTTGAAAATCGAGAGGCATACTATCTCCAAACATGACTACATTTGGCCTTACTGTCCCACCGCATTTTTCACATTTTGGTGGTATTTCTTTCTCCTCTACCTTTGAAACCAAGTACTCAAAAGGATATACAGCACCGCATTTGATGCAGTGGACGTCTCTAGTTTCCCCATGAACTTCAAAAATATTTTTAGATCCTGCTTTAAAATGAAGATTGTCTATGTTTTGAGTTATAATTCCATCTAAGTATCCTAATTCTTCCATCTTTGCAAGAGCGAGATGCCCCTTATTAGGCTTTCTATCGAAGAGATCTTTTAGAATTACATATCCTTCGCTGTAGAATCTCTCTGGTTCATACATTAAAACTTCTCTAGATAGGGCGGTAACTGGATCAAACTTTTGATAGTAGCCTGTGCTTGATCTAAAGTCTGGGATTCCAGAATCAGTAGATATTCCTGCACCGGTAAGTGCAAATACTCCATTTGAATTTTTAATAAGTTTT
Organism: Peptoniphilus duerdenii ATCC BAA-1640; assembly: GCF_000146345.1. Lineage (GTDB taxonomy): Bacteria > Bacillota > Clostridia > Tissierellales > Peptoniphilaceae > Peptoniphilus_B > Peptoniphilus_B duerdenii. Next base: position 2,030,629 of record NZ_GL397071.1, read on the forward strand.
GCCGCTTCTTTAATACTCATGACTACCTCCTAAAAATAGATAAGTTGTAAATAATGTAGAGAATAAACTCTGCGAACACTGGAATAAAACTAAACCACTCAAAATCATCTATGGAACGTCTCGGCGTCTTCAAAACTTCGCTATTTTGTCTTATGGTTCTCTTTTTGCTCATATATTTAAATATGATTACTAAAAGCACTACACTTATTACAGAGAGAACTGTTAATACCACCACTGTAAAAGCTTCTGTAGAACCAATGGATTTAGCTAGGTTTGAATTTGAAAAGATACCGATGAAATTGTCGTTAAAAAACTTCGCCACAAGGATTGCTATAATATTATTGGTAAAATGGCTTATGATTGGAGCATAGATAGAACCAGTTAGTTCCATAAGATTTGCAAACAAAATTCCTAGAAGAAATGGTGCCACGAAATTTTGTATATCGAAATGGCTCATAGCAAAGATAAAACTGCTAAGAAGTATTGCAAACTTTCTTCCATAGATATCATAGGCATTTAAAATCATCCCCCTGAAGAATACTTCTTCACAGATTGAAGGTATTAGACAGGCGAATACTAGGTATATCGAGAAAGATGATTTTGTAAATATGTCCTGTGAAAAGTTGTTAAACTCTACAACTTTTGAAATTGCATTTAGAAATAGTCCGTTTAATAGAAGTATTATCGGATATGATAGGATCGTTACAAATATTACAAGGACTATATTTATAAATGAAATTTTATTTACCGACAAAAGTCTCTTAACATTTCCAGAAAAGAATAGAATTATAATGGCAGGTATGAGAAGTAAAAATACTTCTGTAATAAATGTGCCTAGGAAGAAATTCTTTTCTTGGATGGTATTGCCAATGGTTAGAAATAGTATTCCAAAGATAAGGCAGAAAATATTGACGGTAAAGATATTTATATTTTTTTTGTAATAATTTCTAGTTCTCATAGGTGAATATATAAGGGATATTTCTCATATAATCCCCATAATTTAATCCGTATCCAACTATGAACACATCTTCTATCTTAAATCCAATGTAGTCTGCTTCCACATCCACTTCTCTTCTAGAAGGTTTATCTAGAAGTACGCAGGTCTTTAAAGATTTTGGATTTTTGCTATTTATATGTTCGATTACAGATTTCAAAGTATGACCGGAGTCGATTATATCATCGACTATAAGTACGTCTCTTCCTTCCACTTGTGATCTAAGATCAGAGATAATTTTAACTTCGCCACTGCTCTTTTCTTCGTGACCATAGGACGCTGTGGTTAAGAAATCAACTTCCAGTTCCAAATCCATATTTCTAATTAGGTCTGCACAGAAAATAAATGAACCTCTAAGTAGTGATACCACTAGTAGATTCTTGTCCTTATAATCTTGTGTCAGCTCTGCACCTAATTTTTCAATTCTATTTCTTATATCTTCTTCCGAAAAAAGTATTTTTTTAGTCTTATTCTTCATTTTTTCTCCTCGAATTTATTTCTTTTAATTCTAAATAAATCTTATTAAGCGTAAGTTGGATTGTAAAGAGTATGATAATTATAATTGCGAGTACAAAATAAACACCCATAAATCCCTCCTTATTTTATTATACCATTAATTTTCATAAAAAAATCCCACTTAATGAGAAGTGGGAGTAAAATAAATTGTTTTGCTGCCAAGGGGTAAAATTTCATTTCGCCTTGGTTTTGTGTGGGCTGTATACTTCATGGTTACAGTATCTTGGTAGGTTATAAGAGCAACATGGGACGCATCAGTCCAATAGACTATTGACCCGGGCTCAACCTTTCCTCGAAATTTTTCTTGATAGAAAAATCCGTGGCGAGTAAGGTATGGGACAAGTCCTGAACCATCATTTTTAAATCCTGTTGTAATCCAGTTTATTGCTCCTGGATAGAAACTTCCCTTTTCAGATATTCCGCCTTTGTTTATGCAGGTGGATACGAAATTGGCACAGTTGTTTTCATACTCTGGTTCGTCTTTATAATGTTCTAGTGCGTAGGTGCAAGCTTCTTTTCTATCATAATTTCCTTCGCCGATTATTTTTTCGTAATTTATTGCTGCAGATTTTCCAAGATTACTAAGTCTATCTTCGTCTATCTTAATTGCAGAAAGTTCTAATGTTTTTTCATGGAGAGGAAATTTTAAATCACTGAAACTACTTTTGCCATTAGGCATGAGAAAAACTAGACTCGTCTTTGATTTATTTTTATAGAAATTATTTGCATAGTTTTCTAAGTAATTGGCATAATCTTTTGCTTCATCTGTACTTGCATTTTCTCTAAAACTTTTTATAAATGGTAGATCATGGGGAGATTTCGTTAGAGTCATATTAAATTCTGTGGTAAATTCCAGTCCTCTATCCGTTTCTTCTGTTGATGTGATTTTGAAATTTTCTATATCGTAGTATCCTCTGTAATTTTCAATTAAAAATTCTTCCACATCCTTTTCTATATTCTTTACGATTTGCGGTTTTGGAGTAAATAGTTTTATATTTTTTACATTTCTTGCAATCCTTGGGACGATAAATATTAAAATTCCTAGGAAAAATATCAAAATAATTATTCTAAATAAAAATGAAAAAAGCCTTCTTAAAAATCTCATAATACACCTCCTAATTATAGTACCAGGAATGTTTTACAAAATTTCTAAGAAGACTCTAAATTTGTTTTAAATTAATATTATTAAATTTTATTTTTTGATGAATTAAAATTAACTTAAACTAATTGAAAATAATTTAAATTAAAATCAATCCTTGGAAAGAATTAAAAATCCTTCTCCATCTATCTTTATCTTCGCAGCATCATCCTTAATTTGATTTGAAGTTGCACGAATTGTGTACCTGTTAAATTTAAAATCTTCCACATCGTAGTGGGCTCCTTTTATTGAAAGTGTGACCTCTTTTGAAACAGGAACTATGGAAAAATATTTGTAATTATTTTTTAAAATTTCAACTTCTTCGTTAGAAATAAATCTAACTTCATTGTGGTCATCGATAAATCTTCCAGCCACATTTTCTTTTTTCAGTCTCTCTAGAAGAAACATGGAAGAAAACATATGATCAAGTCTCGTCCCCGTTGCAGCAAGGATCACAATATCATCTGCATCCTTTTCAAGTAGCACTTCAAGGCATAGTTCTGTATCGGTGAAATCTTTTTTTGTAGGATATTTTTTTATCTTAATATTATTTTTTTCGATAAATTCTCTTCCCACATCATCTATGGAATCAAAATCTCCAAGCACTTCGTCGGGAATTATATCTGTTCCAATCAAATTTTTTATTCCGCCATCAGCAACTATGATGTACCTGCCATCTATATTTTCAAGAAGAGTTTTTTCACTGACCTTGGTTCCTCCGCTTATTAAAAGTCCCTTCATCTTAGTGCCTTAAACCTCTTTATATTTTCTACTGCATCTCCGGTGAATATTCCAGAGCCGGATACCAACATATCTGCTCCAGCTTCATAAAATTTCATTGCGTTATCTAATTTTACTCCGCCATCGACTTCAATCTTTATGTCCAAGTTTTTTTCTTCGATAAGTTTTTTTATTTCTTTTATCTTTTCGAAGGATGACTCAATCATCTTTTGTCCGCCAAATCCAGGGTTAACACTCATTACAAGTACAAGGTCAACCTTGTCCAAGATCCAATTTAATATTGAAATATCATCGGAAGGATTTAGTGCCACGCCAGCTTTAACTCCATAGGACTTAATTAGAGAAAGTGTCCTATCCAAGTGTTTCGTTGTAGAAGGATGTACGGTTATAATATTTGCACCAGCATTTACAAAATCTTCTATAAAATTTTCCGGTCTTTCAATCATTAGATGCACATCGAATGGAATCTCTGTGTGAGGTCTCATAGCTTTTATAATTGGAGCTCCAAAGGTTATATTTGGAACGTAGTTTCCATCCATTACATCTAGATGAACGAAATCTGCTCCTCCAATATTTAATTTTTCAAGTTCTCCTTTTAAATCTGCAAAGTCACATGAAAGCATTGACGGTGAAATCATTAGTACTTCCTCCTATTTTTTAATTCTTCATATAGTCTTATATAACTTTCGTACCTGGTCTCTTCGACTTCTCCATTTTCTAATGCAGCTTTAACTCCACATCCGGGTTCATTTACATGGTGACAGTCGTTAAATTTACAAGAATATTTATTAAACTCTCTAAAATAATATTTCAGATCTTCTGCTTCAACATCTACTTCGTAGCTAGAAAATCCTGGCGTATCAAAGATAAATGTATTATTTTCTCCAGGAAATATTTCCACATGTCTAGTGGTGTGTTTACCTCTATTTAGCTTTGAAGAAACTGTTCCCGTTTCAAGATTTATATTTAAAATATTTGAAATCAAGGTTGATTTTCCAGCTGCTGATACTCCCGATAAGGCTGTGGTTTTACCTTCTAAAAGATTTTTTATACTTTCTTTTCCTTCTCCAGTAATCGCACTGTAAATGTAGGTTTCGTATCCGGCTTTTTCATAAATATTTTTAAGCTTGTTTGCATAATCTTTGTCCAAGTCTGCTTTAGATATGACAATCTTAACAGTCATATCTTCTTTTTCATATTCAGCAAGGACTTTGTCGATTAAAAATATATTTGGGTTGGGATTCTTCGTAGGAATTATCACAAGTGCTAAGTCCACGTTGGCAACGGGAGGTCTCTTTAGCATGTTTTTTCTAGGATGAACATTAGTTATGTATCCAAGCATTTCCTTTTCAACTTCGAAATCAACGATATCTCCAACTACAGGTTTTTCATCTTTATGGCGAAAAAGTCCACGAGCTCTTGTCTCGTAGACTTTGTCATCTTTTACATAATAAAATCCGCCGGTTAATTTAATAATCTTACCAATCATTTAAGCACCGTTGAATCGACTTCTTCGCCATCTATTGAAAGTACGAATTTGTCTCCAGATTTTCCTTTTATTTCTATTGAAATATCTCCATCTTCAAAAGTTTTATGGTAGTCGTAAAATACCATGCTTTCTCCATCTCTATACCTAGTAACTACGACTCTATGTCTTTGACCGTCATCGTTTACTTTTGTTTTAAATACTTGACTTACTTCTGAGCTATCACTTTCATTTTCGCTAGGTTCAGTACTTTGAGTAACAGGTCCACTAGAAACTATTAGATGAACAGTAGAGTTTTTAGCAACTTCTCCGATTGGATCTTGTCTTACGACTTCATCCTTGCCAACTTCGTTTGATTCTTGGTATTCAACTTCAACCTTAAGTCCGCTATCTTCCAAATATTTTTGTGCAACGGTTAGTTTTTCACCTCTGAAGTTGATTGCATTTACAGGATTGTTGTCTATTCCCTTTGAAATTACTAAATCTACAGATTGACCTCTCTTAATTTCAAATCCTGCTTTCGGTTCTGTGGAGATGATCTTACCTGCTTCGATTTCATTTGAATATTCTTCTTTTACTTCACCAATATTAATTGAGCTTGAAGTGAATAGATCTTCTGCTTCTGCTCTAGTTCTATTGATAACATTTGGAATGGTTACTACTTCGTCTAGTTTATTTAAAAATACCTTAATAGTATCTCCAGTCTTTAATTTAGTTCCCATTACTGGTTCTTGAGAAAGTACAACTCCATTAGGTCTGTTGTCTTCTTCGTCGTATTCTATTTCAAGTTTAAGTCCAAGGGTCTTTAAAATTGATCTTACTTCAGCTTCAGATTTTCCAAGTAGGTCTGGTGCTTCAAATTCTGTAACTTCTGGTTCTTGTACCTTTGGCTTGTCGTCACTTCTACTTGACATAACTTTTGGAACTATAAATACGAGTAGTGCGACGGTTAGTAGAGCTGCAAGCACTCCTAGTAGAAGTGGTCCAGTCGAATTCTTCTTTGGCTTTTGTCTTTTTTTCTTGAAGTTTTCTTCGTTATTTAAAGCTATATTGCTATAAGGAGAATGATCTGAATCATCTCTTCTTATTACTTTTTTATTTCTGCTTACAGGAGGATCTACTTCCTTTTCTGTAATACTAATACCTCTACCTAAGAGTATTCCCTTAATCGCTTTTATTGCAGCAGATGCATCTTTGAATCTGTCATCAGGATTTTTCATGGTAAGTTTTTCTACCAATATATCTGCGTCTTCACTTATGTCAGAGTAACTATCTGATGGTTTTGGCATCTTGGATTGAACTTGCATCAGTGCAACTGAAACAGGATTTTCCGCATCGAATGGAAGTTTGCCAGTAAGCATTTCATATAGAACTATCCCCAAAGAATAGATATCTGATCTATTGTCTACCTTTACTCCCCTTGCTTGTTCTGGTGAGAAGTAGTGAACAGATCCCATAATTGCATTGGTTGCAGTCACAGTTGTGTTGTCGGCGATTCTTGCGATTCCAAAGTCGGTTACCTTTACCCTGTCGTCGTGGGTAATCATGATGTTCGGGCTTTTGATATCTCTGTGAACTATTCCCTTTGAATGGGCAACCTTAAGTGCATCCAAGATTTGAATTGCGTAGTTAAGCGCTCTCTTTTCTGGGATACGACCTTCTTCTTTGATAACTTCTTTTAATGTTCTGCCTTCTATATATTCCATTACGATGTAATGTACTTTTAAACCTGCTAGATCTTCTGTTCCAACATCGTAAATACTTACTATGCTTGGATGTGAAATTGATGCAGCAGCAAGTGATTCTCTCTTAAATTTCTTTATAAAACCGGTTTCGTCATTGTACTGTGCTTTTAATATTTTGATTGCGACTATTCTGTCGAGTCTTCTATCATGAGCTTTATAAACGTCGCCCATACCACCGGTGCCAATTTTTTCTAAAATTTCGTATCTAGTTCCTAAAACTTTTCCTATCATTCTTAACACCTACTTGTAAATATTATAAAGGTTATATTATCGACTCCGCCATTATCCAGTGCTTCTTTTAAAAGTTCGTCTGCGGCAGCTTCGAGATCTTCATTCTTTAATATCTCTTCTATTTTGTTATTTGTAACCATGTTGGTTAGTCCATCAGAAGTCATAAGAAATATTTTGTCCTTCGTTGGACTTACAAAAACATTCTTCTTTTTAAGTTTTGATTCTGTGCCTAACGCTTGAGTCAATACGTTTTTGTTTGGATGATTTTTTGCTTCTTCTTCCGATATTTCTCCCATATCGAGAAGGTAGTTTACATAGGTGTCATCTCTTGTCAAAAGTCTTAAACCTTCCTTGTCCATTTCGTAAATTCTGGAGTCACCTATATTTGCGTAGTAGAGATTATCTTCATAAACAAGGCCCAGTGATAGGGTGGTGCCCATACCTGAGTATTTTTCATTTTCCGAAGATAATTTTAGTATTTTTGAGTTGGCTTTTTCTATTGCTTCTATCATAGCCTTCTCAATTTCCTCACTACTTTCTATTTTTAAATCTTTAAAATATTCGCTTATTTCTAGGACGGCAGTCTTGCTTGCAGTTTCTCCTGCTAAATGACCTCCCATCCCATCGCATAAGATGAAGAGGTTAAGTTCAGAGTTCGCATATAAGTAGTCTTCGTTGTTTGCCCTTACCAATCCCTTATCAGTTCGCTTTGCTATTTTCATTTTCCAACCTCTTTCTTCTAAGCTGGCCACAAGATGCAGAAATATCTGATCCAAGCTCTCTTCTTATTGTAGCATTAATACCACCTTTTAAAAGCATATTTTGAAATTTCTTTGCACCTTTTGGTGATGTCTTTCCTTTATTATACTCTTTAATTGGATTTAGTGGAATAAGATTCACGTGTACTTTTATATCTTTTGTAATTCTTATTAGTTCATCTGCATCGATTTCTCTATCGTTTACATCTTTTATAAGAGTATATTCAAGGGTTATTCTCGTGCCTGTCCCTTCGCTATAATATTTTGAAGCTGCAAGCACTTCTTCTATGGAATATCTATTCGTAATCGGCATTATCTTTTTTCTATCCTCGTCAAAAGGACTGTGAAGTGAGATTGCTAGATTTATCGGTTTCTTTAACTTTTCTAAATCATATATCCTTGGAACTATTCCACAACTAGAGATGGTGATGGATCTATTACTTAGATTTTTTCCATTTTCATCGTGGATGATGTCAAAGAATTTAATTACATTTTCATAATTATCCAGAGGTTCTCCACTTCCCATAAGTACAATATTTGAAATATTTATTCCAAGTTTATTTTCAACTAAATAAATCTGTCCTGCCATTTCCGATGGAGTTAGATTTCTTATACGTCCACCTTTTGTAGACGCGCAAAATGAACAGCCCATCCTGCATCCAACCTGTGTTGAGATACACTGAGAGTATCCATGTTCATACTTAAGAAGTACCCCTTCGATTAAATTGCCATCGTTTAACTCAAATAAAAATTTAACCGTCTCATCGATTTTGGAATGGTACTCCTCGAATATCTTTATCTCTCTTACAGGAAGACTTTTTAAATCTTTTGGAAGGTTTGAAGAACTATTCAAATCCCATTTTTTATTTTTGTTGAAGAAGGTAAAAAGTTGTTGTGCTCTGAACTTTTTCTCTCCAATTTCTTCGATATAGGACTTCATTTCTTCAAAAGTCAAATCGTTTATAAACATTAAATCCTCCTCAAAAGACTTATGGAAAATCCATCTGCTTCCATTGTAGCATCAGTCTTAAAGGTATCCTTTCCAAAGGTCTTTATCTTTTCAAAATCTCTATTTTTTTCTAAAAATTTATCTACTATATTTTCGTTTTCTTCTTCTAATACTGAACAGGTTGAATACATGAGAAGTCCGCCTGGTTTTAAATATTTGCCTGCGTTATCTAATAGTTTTTCTTGAACACAAGTTATGCTTTCTAAATCTACTTCTTTGTACCTGATTTCTGGATGCCTTCTAATAAGTCCAATGGCTGAACATGGTGCATCCAAAAGCACATAGTCAAACTTTTCATTATACTTTTCATCGTAAATGGTAGCATCTCTAGTTTCAATTTCTAAATTAGAAAGCCCTAACCTCTTTGCGTTTTCTCTAAGCTCCACCATGTCCTTTATGTCCCAGGCTACTACCCTTCCAGTTTTATTTAATATTTCTAAGAGATGAGTGGTCTTGCCGCCGGGATTTGCGCACATATCCAAAACCAAACTGTCCTCTTTTGGATTTAGAAGTTCAGAAATTAAAATTGACCCGGAATCTTGCACATAGAATTTTCCATTTTTAAATTCATCTGTTTTAAAGATATCCTTCGGATCTTCAACAATAATCCCAGATTTTGTCAGCATATCTTTTCTTACATTATATTTTACACCTAGAGATTTTATAAGTTCGTCTCTTGTTAATTTTGTGAAGTTTGCCCTTATGGTGAAGTTGTCATCTGTATTATTTAGTTTGAGTATCTCTTCTAATTTATCTTTTGAATAATTTTTTTCTAAGTAGTCAAAGTATTTTTCTGGGACAGAGTACCTGGTCAAGTAGTAGTCTTTTCCCTTTAAATCCACTTCAAAATCTTTTGTTCTCATAAAATTTCTAAGAAGTCCATTTACAAATCCGACACTTCCCTTGTGGGAAACCTTCTTTGTAAGTTTAACCGCCTCATCTACTATTGTATAATCCGGTATTCCATCTAAAAATATATATTGATATAGACTCATTTCAAGTATTATTCTAATATCTTCGTGAATCTTCTTGAACCTAATCTTGGAGTTCTTTTTTATAAGATAGTCAAGATAAGTTTTATTTCTAAGACTTCCTGTGGTTATATTTCTAAGTAGAGCAATATTTTCGCTCCTACTTTTATTTAATTCTTCTGATAAAAATGCACCGCTAGATACATTTTTGAGTATCTGCAGTGCTTCTCTTCTAACTGACATACTAATCCCTTCTTGATCTTGCAATTGAAAGTATCCTAAGTAGGTTACCTATTGCAGTTATCATAGATGCTAAATAGGTTAGAGCTGCCGCTGATAGCACGTCCCTTGCCCCATCTAGTTCCTGCTCTGTCATTATATTATCTGCAAGCTGAAGTTTCGCTCTCCTTGATGCATCCACTTCTACTGGAAGTGTGATGATTGTAAATAAAACCGCAACTATAAACATAGCTATCCCAACATTTATAAGTATTTCACTCACAAACATTCCAAGTATTACTAGTGTTATTGCAAAGTTTGAACCTATCTGTGCTGCTGGAGCCAATGTCTGTCTTAAAACAAGCGGTCTATAACTTTCCTTATCTTGAATCGCATGACCTACTTCGTGGGCTGCAACTGCTGCAGATGCGATGGACTCACCGTCATAAACATTCTGTGAAAGAGAAAGTGATTTGTCCCTAGGATCATAGTGGTCCGTAAGTGTTCCGTTAATTCTTCTTATGGTCACATCGCTAAGTCCGTTTCTATCTAAGATTATTCTTGCTACTTCTGCCCCAGTTAGTGAACGTGAATTTCTAATTTTAGAATATTTCGCGTAATTTCTAGTTATCTTAGATTGGGCGTAAAGAGCAAGTATAAGTCCTGGTAGTACGTATACCATGTAGGAATAATATCCTAAATATGCTCCACCTGTTTGTCCAAACATTTTTAGCCTCCTATTATACTTCCTTTTTCTATCTTTCTACCTCTGAAAAAATCTTCTGCATCCATCATTTTCTTGCCTGGCCATTGAAGTCTATGTGCCTTTATAGAGCCGTCCTTTGTAGCTATTTCTAAATATTTACTAGATTCTAAAACTTCTCCCGGCTCTCCTTTTCCCTCAGAGACTTCTATTTCATCGAGTTTTATTCTATTTCCATCATATAGGATTGATATTCCATTTTTCTTTGTAAGCCCTCTTGAGAGTCTTTCGATGTAATTTTTATCCATAGATGTAAAATCTAGGTATCCGAAATCTTTTGAAATCTTTGGAGCGTAGGTTGACTCTTCGTCATTTTGTTTAGTCCAATTTAGATTTCCTTTTGAATATCTATTTACAAATTCAACTATTAAATCTGCTCCCATCTCTGAAAGTTCCTCTTCTAGTTCTTCCACATTCTTCTTTCCGATTTCAGTCTTTCCAACTAGAGAATAATCTCCAGTATCTAGTCCTTCTTCCACTTTCATTATGGATACTCCCGCTTCCTTATCACCATTTATGATTGCGAAGTTAATTGGAGCTGCCCCTCTTAGTTTTGGAAGGATAGAAGCGTGAATGTTCACAGGATTATCTCCTGTTAAATTTAAAATTCCATCTCTTAAAATCTTTCCATAGGCGCATACTACTACTAGATCTGCGTTAAATGATTTTAAATATTCTATTGAGTCGGAAGAATTTACATTTTTGGGTTGAAAGACTTCGATATTTCTTTCTAAAGCAGCCTTTTTAACTGGAGGCATGGTAATTTTTTTGCCTCTTCCTGAACTTTTATCCTCATTGGTAACCGCTAAGACTACTTCAAAATTGTCCGCAAGTTTTTCAAATGGTTTAACCGCAAATTCAGGTGTTCCCATGTAAATTATTCTCACTCTTCCACCTCATCATCTTCATCTTGAATATTATGGATTTCTGTAGCAAGATCGGTGTAGAGTATTCCATTTAAATGATCAATCTCGTGTTGAAAAATTCTTGCAGTGAATCCTTCAGCTTCCAAAGTTTTTTCTTCTCCATTTTCGTCCATGTAGGTCACTACAATATGGTTTGCCCTATTTACAGTTCCCTGTTTTCCAGGAACACTAAGACATCCTTCTGGACCTACTTGTTCCCCATCTTTTTCGATAATTTTAGGATTTATAAATGCTCCTCTAAGTCCGTCTTGGTCGTCTAAAGTTATTATTCTTCTAAGAATCCCTACCTGTGGAGCCGCAAGACCTACTCCGTTAGAGTAGTCCATAGTTTCAAACATGTCACTGATTAGGGTCTTCATTCTGTCATTTATATCATTAACTTCTTTTGAAATTTTTCTAAGTATCGGATCTTCATCTGTCCTTATATTTCTAATTGCCATATTCACCTCAAAATTCTATAAATACTTCTATTCTATTATTCTTCATATTCTCTTTTACCCATTCTAACACAGTTAATAACTCATTTCTTCTCTGTGGCATGACTTTTAACATAAATCTCACCTTATATACATTTTTTATCTTTGGCATGGTGGTTACTTGAGAATATTTAATCATGTCTTGACATTTATAAGTTAAAACTTCTAAAAAGTCTTCTGCAAAACTCTTGAGCCCTTCTTCTTTATTGGATGTAAAAACCACAGAAATTAATTCTTCAAATGGTGGGTACTCCATCTTTTCTCTTACATAGAGTTCGTCTTTGTAAAATCCTTCATAGTCACTTCTAGCCGCATGGGTTATGCTGTAATTATCTGGAGTGTAGGTCTGTATTACGCAGCTTCCTTCTATGGATCCTCTACCTGCCCTTCCACTTACCTGGGTGATGAGTTGGAATGTGGTTTCATTTGCCCTGTAGTCTGAAACGTAAAGGCTCATATCCGCTGCAATAATTCCTACCAAGGTCACATTTTCAAAGTCAAAACCTTTTGAAATCATCTGGGTTCCGATTAAGATGTCAATATTTCCAGACTTCATGTTTTCATACATCTTGTCGTAGGAATCTTTTCTACCCATGGTATCCCTGTCCATCCTAAAGACTTTTGCTTCTGGATAGTATTTTTTCACTTCTGCTTCGACCTGTTGAGTGCCTACTCCGAATCTCTTTATAAAACTGGAGCCACAGTTTGGACATGTGGTCACCATTTTTTTCGTCGCCCCGCAGTAATGGCAACGAAGTATATTCATGTCCTTGTGGTAGGTCATGGAGATGTCGCAATTGTCGCATTTTATAACTTCTCCACAGGATCTGCAGCTTACAAAGTTTGAAAATCCTCTTCTATTTAAAAATAGAATTGCTTGATTTTTATTTTTTATGGTTTCATCTAATTTTTCTTTCAATATTCCACTGAAGATGCTGGTGTTTCCTCTAATTAGTTCAGATCTCATATCTGCAATGTGAACCTTAGGAAGTAGAGCTCCCTTTACCGCTCTATTTTTAAGTTTAAACAGGCCGTATTCACCTTTTTCTGCCTTATAGTAGGAGTTTACCTTTGGAGTTGCAGATCCAAGGACTACTTTTCCTATGCCTTCCATTCTAAATTTTGCAACTTCTAATGTGTCGTAGGCGTTTTGACTGGTAAAATTATAGGAATTATCATGTTCTTCGTCAATGATTACCATCTTCAAATTTTTAAATGGCGCAAAGACTGCAGACCTCGCTCCCACTACTATGTCTACTTCATCATTCTTTATCTTTAGGTACTGGTCAAATCTCTCTCCAAGGGATAATCTAGAATGCAAAATGGAAACTCTGCCAGGAAATCTTCCTCTAAATCTCTCAATCATCTGTGGTGTGAGCCCAATTTCAGGAACTAGCATGCATACCTGTCCACCCTTTTCGATTACATCTTCTGCAAGTTTTAGATACACTTCTGTCTTACCAGAACCGGTCTTTCCATGGAGTAGGTTGACTGTCTTCTTGGAATTTAAAATTCCGTTAAGGGCATTTAGTTGTTCTTCATTTAAAGGATGCCTTATAGTTTTATATTCTTCTCCGTAAGGATCTCTAGTTTCTTTCTTTTCATAGGTTGTGACTATTTTTTGTTTTACTAGGGTGTTAACGGGAGAGTTGGAGATGGATAGAGCTTCTAAAATATCTTTTAGTTCGCTATCCCCATTTTTTGAAAGATATTCTATTACATATTTTCCTTGGGTGGATATTTTCTTGTTAAAAAGCAGGTCCAGGTAGTCGTCACTTAATCTGTAAATAGTTACAAACTTTTCTTTTACATCGCTTCTTACTTTGTATTTTAAGTTTACTAGACCTTTTTCTTTATATGCTTTTAAAACTTTTCTGTCTTCTTCTCTTAGAGTCTTTATGTCTTTATTTAATATTTCTTTTGGGACTTCATCTGAGTCACTTTCTGCGTATACTTCTATGCTCTTAATATCTCCCGGCGGGAGTATCGGTTGAAATGATTTAAAATATCCTCTTAGGTACCTTTTCTTTAAGAATAATCCAAGCTCGATTAATTTTTCGTCGATGATCGGTTCTTCATCTATTACCTCTAAGATGTCCTTGGTCTTTTCTACGTCACTCTCTTCTAAATTATAGAGTACAAGTCCTATCGCCGTTCTATTTCCTCTTCCAAAGGGAACTACTACCCTACATCCAGGTTCTACATATTCATTTGTTCTATATGTGTAAAGTGTATCGAAACTGGATGCACTCTTATCGATAAATACCTTGATATACATTGTTTCTCCCTATAAAAAAAGTAGGAACAATCCTACTTTAAATCCAATTAGAAAATATTTTATTATTCTTCCTCTACGTCTTCTATAGCTTCAGTCTCTTCTACTGTATCTAGCTTGATTTCTTTTAACATTTCTGCTTTTAGTATATTTAGCTTTTCATTTTTTTGTTCTTCGATATATTCGTCGTATTGATCGTCAGTCATAGTTGGTCCGTAAACTATATCACCTTTTACAACTTCATCAAGTGCGATACTTACAGGTTTTTGTAGTTCTGTTTCTTCAAGTGGTTCGTTTCCGTCTACGATCTTTCTAGCGCGCTTTGAAACAAGCATAACTAGTTTATATCTAGAGTCTGTTACTTTTTTTATTTCTTCAAAGGATGGTATTATCATCGTCATTACCTCTTTCTAACACTTCTGCTTTTATACTTTTAAATCTCTTTGTTCTAAGTTTTTCTGCTGAAATTATATGTTCTATATCTTGCACCGCTTGATCCACCGTATTATTTACCACGAAGAAGTCATATTCGCCAACGAAGTCAAGCTCCTTGTAGGCGTTTGAAAATCTGGTATTTATCTCTTCTTCGGTTTCTGTATCTCTATTTATAAGTCTCTGTTTAAGTTCTGACATGGATGGTGGTAGAAGGAATATAAATACAGCTTCTTTATAGCGCTTCTTAATTTGGAGCGCTCCTTGAACATCTATTTCCAAAAGGACTATCTCGCCTTTTTCTATTTCGTTAAAGACAAATTCCTTTGGTGTTCCATAATAATTCGTATGAACAAAAGCATATTCCAAAAGGCCATCGTTTTGCACCATGTTTTCAAATTCATCCACCGATACAAAGAAATAGTTCTCACCATTTACTTCTCCTGGTCTAGGTGTCCTAGTGGTTACCGATGTGGAAAATACAATTTCTTTATTTTTTTTCATAAGTGCGGCACTTACTGTTCCCTTTCCACTTCCGGAAGGTCCACTTAGCACCATTAAAAAGCCTTTTGACATGTTGCCTCCTATTCAATATTTTGAATCTGTTCTCTTAGTTTTTCGATTTCGCTTTTAAGATTCACCACAAGTTTCAAAATTTCACTACTTGTGGTCTTTGAACCAATTGTATTTGCTTCTCTATTAAATTCTTGTAGTAAGAAATCTATTTTTCTTCCTACTGAATCTGTATCCTTTATTATATCATTAAATTGAGAAATGTGGGAGGTTAGACGCGTAATTTCTTCATCAATTGATAGTTTATCTGCCATAATTGCAAGCTCTGTGGTAAGCCTTGGAAGGTCTAAATCTTCCTCTTTTAATCTCTCATATATATTTTCAGTTAATTTTTTTTCGTTTTCTTCTATAACTTTTGGAGAGAGAAGTTTTATTTCTTCTACGATTTCTTCTATATTTACAACTTTTGTTTTTAGATCTTCTTTTAGATTTTCTCCTTCAGCTATTCTCATCTCATCCAGATTTTCTACTGCAACTCTTACAGTTTGTAGTACCTGGTTTAAAAGTTCTTTGTCAGTTTCGTTTGTGCTAGATTTCTTCAAGACTCCTTCTAAAAATACTATATCTTTTAAAGTTATCTTTTCTTCGATTTCCAAAGTATTTCTAAGGTCTTCCATATCTCGATAGTAAGCCTTAGCGAGATCTTTGTTTATAGATAACTCTTGAAGATCTGGGTTTTGAACATCATAGCTTAGATATAGGTCTACTTTCCCTCTTTTTAATTTTGATTTTACTTCCTGTCTAATCTTGTCTTCAATGGACATAAAATCCTTTGGAACTCTTAAGTTTAATTCTAAGTACCTGGAGTTTACAGATTTCACTTCCACCTTTGTCATATAATTCTCGCTCTTTACAAGCGCCATTCCGTAGCCAGTCATGGACTTCATAATATCACCAACTTAATCAATTATTAATTATCTTCTGTGTCTTTGAGTTCCTGTTTTTGAACAATCTATCTTTTCTTCAGACATTATTTCTAAAGCATATGGTAGTAGATCAATGATAAACTCAAGATTTTCCTCTGCTGCATCTGGATTGCCTGGAAGATTTATAATTAGTGTTCCGTGTCTAATTCCGCATACTCCTCTTGATAGAATTGCATTTCTAACTTTTAAAGCGGAGCATCTTCTCATCTCTTCTGATAGTCCTGGCACTATTCTTTCGCAGACATTTAATGTAGCCTCTGGGGTGTTATCTCTAATAGCACAGCCTGTTCCTCCTGCTGTTACTATAAGTTTTATTTCTTTTTCTGCAGCAAGTCTTATGAGTTCGTCTTCAATTTTGTATCTCTCATCGCTTACTTTTGATTTACCTATTACGTTAAATCCGTTTTTTTCTAAAATTTCTATGACCTTTGGTCCAGTCATATCTTTTTCATCACTATTAAATGATGAATCATTTACTAAAACAACATGTGCACCAAACATTTTTATCTCCTTTTGTTAGAAAAATTTAAATTTTTTCTTTAAAATCTAAAAATTTCTCAAATATATATCAAATATTTTTTATAGTTTTCTTTAAATATAATATATCAGAATGGCCTTTAAAATGCATTCTTATTTTATATTTTATCTCTAAATTTTTATCTTAAAATCAACTGTTTTTAAATCATTTCTATGTAATTAAAAATAAAAAAAGCGCCACATGCGCTTATTTTATAAGCTGTGGCACTTAGTCCATTGCAATAACTTCTTTTCCATTGTAAAATCCGCAGCTTGGGCACACTCTGTGTGGAAGCTTAGCCTCATGGCAGTTAGGGCATTCTACAACTGTAGCTTTGTTTAATCTATAGCTTGAAGCTCTTCTCTTATTTCTTCTTTGTTTTGATGTTTTCCTCTTTGGTACAGCCATTCTTACACCTCCTCATTAAAGAGATTTAGTAATCCCTCAAATCTAGGGTCAATTTCCCTTTCATGTTCACAATCACAAGGACCTTCGTTTAGATCCTTTCCACATTTTGGACATAGTCCTTTACAGTTCTCACTACAAAGATGTTTATTATTTGTATCTGAGATGACTTGGGATATGATTATGTCTGAAAGATCGATCCCATCTGCTTTTAGTTCAAAATATTCAGTCATTGCATCGTCGTAATCTTCTAAGTTACCTAAATCTTTTATAAAATAGCAACATACGAATGACTCTACGTCCTTTTGCAATTTCTTTAGACATCTGTCACAAGAAGTATTATACTTATATTTCATGTATAAATCAAGTTTAATTTCTGGATTTAAGTTATATAATACTCCCTTATACTCTATTGGAAACTCTATATCTATTCCGTCAAGTACATAGTCGCTTTCATTTTCTTCAAGAAATCCTTTAATTTCCCAGGTTTTATCCGGCGATTCAAGGAAATTCTTTACATTTAAAATCATATTATCACCTCAAAAGCGCTATAATATTTTATACTTTTTTTGCAAATTTGTCAAGAATTTTAAATATTATAAAAAAATCCCGAGATAATCTCGGGACAATTTTTTAAGCTAATGCTATCATTTCTATTTCAATTGGTGCTCCCTTTGGTAGTGCAGCCACTTGAACGCATGATCTTGCTGGTTTATGATCTGAGAAGTATCTTCCGTATACTTCATTTACCTTTGCAAAATCGTTGATATCTGCTAGAAATATTGCAACTTTAATTACTTTATCTAGTGATGAACCTGCATTTTCAAGAATTGCTTTGTTGTTTTCAAGTGATCTTTCTGCAGCTTTTTCAATAGTTTCTGTAACTAACTCTCCTGTTGCAGGGCATAGTGGTATTTGTCCTGATGTAAAAATCATTCCGTTTGCTTTAATTGCTTGTGAATAAGGTCCAACTGCTGCTGGAGCTTTGTCAGTGTGTAGTACTTCCATTATTTTTCCTCCTTTTGATTTTCATCATCCCAAAGTCTTTCCAAATTATAGTACTCTCTTTCATCTCTGTGGAATACATGTACTATTATATCACCATAATCAAGAAGTATCCACCTCATGGAGTTTTGTCCTTCTTTATTATTGACAAATTCTTTTGCTTCTGCCATTTTATCTTCGATTTCATCGGCAAGAGCTCTCACTTGGTTAGAAGAATTACCACTTACTATTACAAAGTAGTCGGCAACGCTTGAAAGCCTCTTTATATCTAAAATTTTTATATCTATTCCAAGCTTATCTTCGCAAGATTTCTTAATTATTTCTAACTTCTTATTAGTATCCATAGTACCTCCTTATTCAATTCCCAAACTTCTTACAAGTTCTCTACTCTTTTCTTTGTCGTAAATAAAGTAGGAAATTCTATTAATGTATTTTGGATTTCCTGGCAATGTCATGGTTTCCATATTGCTTAAATCACATCTTGTTATATTTTTACCCATTTCAACCAAGTTTTCAAAAGGAATATTCGTTTTTGTGTGAAGTTTATAAGAATTTAATATTTTTGGTACTCCTAAGATTCCCCTTGGAGTCTTAAGTGTATGAATAAAACTTGATACAAATTCTCTTTGTGCGCCTACTCTTCCTAGGTCCGCATCCTTGTATCCATGTCTAAATCTCAAAAATCCGATGGCTTTATTTCCATCTAGAGTTTGAAGTCCCTGTTTAAGATCTATTACTAGTGGTGGCTCGTCCCATTCGTCGGTGTACTGCATATCCATTGGAACGTCTATTTCCACTCCTCCTACCGCATCTACAGAATCTTTTACGAAGTCGTAGTCAATTGCTAGGTAGTACGGAATATTTGTTCCAAGCATTTCGTTTACAGTCTTAAGGGTAAGTTCTGGACCTCCATAGTTAAATGAATGGTTTAATTTTTCTTTGTTTCTCTTTCCATCTATGCTTACTCTTGAGTCTCTTGGTATTGATATCAAGCTTATTTTATCAGTTTTGTAGTTAAAGTTAAAAAGTATCATGGTGTCAGATCTAGAACTCTTCTTGCTATTTATATCTAGTTTGTCTGCACCCATAAGTAAAAATGTTATATTGTCATTACTTGCCTTAAGTCCTTCTAGTATATCTGAAGGATTGTCTGCTCCCAGTTTTGAAACTGTAAATACGAGCATTCCTGCTGCTATTATTATGACTAGTAGTAGGGTTATAAAAAATGCTTTGAAAAATTTAGCCATTTCTCTTCTCCAATAAATAATTTCTAGTTTCTATAGTGGAAATATCTATAGATGCTCTCTGTTTAATCAAAAATTCAATGTTCATGTCCAGTTTCATGATAGATGCAAGCACTATATCTTCGTAAGCCATATGTCTTACTTCATCTACTCCTTTAAACGCCCTGCTAGGCTCTATATAGTCAGAGATGAAGATAATCATATCGAGCATAGTCATAGGAATTCTGCCAGTTGTATGGGCTGCTATGGCTTCTAGAATCTCTTCGTCTTCAATCTTATAATCGACTCTTGCTTTTATAGGTCCCACATAGGTGTGGATCAATTTATTATTTTCAAGATACTTCTTAGGTAGCTTAACATTGTATAGTTTTGCTGCGTATTCCTCTCCCTTTGCATACTTTGCACAGTCATGTATAAGTCCTGCTAAATATGCCTTGTCCTCATCTACATTGTAGACCTTAGCAAGCCTCTTTGCTGTATTTGCAACTTGTAGAGAGTGTTCGTACCTAGATTTTTTTAAATTTTTCTTTAAATCTTCCTTAATTAGTTCGATACTAATCATAGAGACCTTCCTTTTCTATATATGAAATAACATCATCTGGTACCAGGTACTTTATGCTTCTACCTTCTTTTACCCTATTTCTAATATCGGTAGAGGAAATTTCGTACCTAGGTATGCTTGCTAAATATATTTCTAACCCAAATTCCTTCTTTAAACTATCTATTTCTTCAGAAATCTTTAAATCGTCATCGTAATCAGGTCTAATTGCAACGATAAATCTTGTAAGTTTTGAAATCTTTTCAAAATTTTTCCAAGACCTAAGCAGGAACAAGGTATCTGTTCCGATTATAAAATAATATTCATCTTTGGTTTTGGAAAGTTCAGTCATCGTGTCAACGGTAAAAGATTTACCTTCCCTCTTGGATTCAATATCTAGCACTTCAAAATCCCTATTGTCAAAAGTTGCAATTACTGTCATCTCATATCTTTTTTCGCTTGAAACTTCTAATTTCTTATGAGGAGGATCTCCCGTCGGGATAAAATATATTTTATCCAAGTTAAAATCCTCCTTAATATGCTCAGCTATCATAAGATGTGCCAAGTGAATAGGATTCATAGTGCCGCCCATAATTCCTATCTTCATAGCTCTATCTTTTTATTTTCCTTTGATTCTCTATAAAGAGTTAGTTTTTTCCCTATTAGATTTACAAAATCAGCTCCAGTAGCTTCGATTATTTCATCTACTACTTCTTTTCCTTCTACAGGAGAGTTTTGTAAAAATGTTATTTTTATAAGTTCATGGCTCTCTAAAGACGCGTCTATTTGGGAAAGTAAACCTTCTGTTATCCCACTCTTGCCCACCTGGATAAGTGGCTTTAAATCGTGGGCTAGGCTCTTTAGATAAGCTCTCTGTTTTGAATTAATCATACTACCTCACTTAAAAAATTCAAATTCGAATCCGCCTATGATTACAGTGTCATCATCGGTTGCTCCAAGTTCACGAAGCTTGTCGATGACTCCATTTTTTGAAAGATTTTCTTGGAAATATCTAACTGAATCTCTGTCGTCAAAATTGGTTGAGCGAAGAAGTTTATCTATATAAGGTCCATCAACAGTGTATTCACCGTAGCTATTTACATATACCTTTATTCCTTCTTCTCTTTCCGGTTCAATGTATTCTATATCATAGGTTTCTTCTTCTAGTTCTGTAGTGTTTACAAGGTGTAAGACATACTTCATAAGTTTGTCTACATTCTTTGTAGTTGCAACAGAACCTGAAAATATTTCGTACTTATCTCCCAGTTCTTCAGTCACCTTTTTAAGACCTTCTTCAGAACCAGGAATATCCATTTTGTTCATAAAGATTACCATAGGTTTTTCCATAAGTTTTTCGTTATAGCCTTTTAGTTCATCCATTATCTTGTAGAAATCAGAGATTGGATCTCTTCCTTCAGATCCTGATGCGTCTATAACATGGATTAAAACCTTGGTTCTTTCAATATGGCGTAAAAATTCGTCCCCAAGTCCAATTCCTTCAGATGCCCCTTCAATAAGTCCAGGTATGTCTGCAAGGACAAAACTTTCTTCTGGACCAAGGCTTACCACTCCGAGGTTTGGTTCAAGGGTTGTGAAATGATAGTTGGCAATCTTTGGTCTCGCATTTGAAACCACTGATAAAAGCGTAGATTTACCCACGTTTGGAAAACCAACTAATCCAACATCCGCAAGCATCTTAAGTTCTAGAACAATATCTCTATTTTCACCTAAGTTGCCAGCTTCCGCAAAAGATGGCGCCTGTCTCGTAGAATTTTTGAACTTTGCATTTCCTCTACCGCCTCTACCGCCTTTTGCAATTATATATTCCATATTTGGCTTATTTAAATCGACTATTACTCCGCCGGATTCTTCGTCCTTAACAAGAGTTCCCACCGGTACTTTTAGGATGATATCTTCACCCTTTGCACCGTATTTTAGTTTACTCATGCCATTTTCACCATTTGGAGCTTTGTATTTTCTTTTGTATCTAAAGTCCATCAAGGTGTGTATACCTGTGTCAGTCTTTATAATTACACTGCCACCTCTACCACCATCTCCGCCATGTGGACCACCTGCTGGTTCGAATTTTTCTCTTCTCCATGCAACAGCTCCATCTCCACCTTTGCCGGCTTGGACATTGATATGTGCTTTATCTATAAACATATTAACCTCCAAAATATTATATCACATGATCATTTTATGAAATTTTAAAAAATTTTTAAAATCTCTAAATTTAAAAAAAAGTCGCAACTTGTGCGACTTAACTATGCTTCTATTTTATAAACACTTGCGTATTTTTTCATCCCTCTGCCACGAGTTTCGAATCTAAGTATTCCTTCTTCTGTAGCAAATAAAGTGTCATCTTTTCCTCTCATAACATTGTGACCTGGGTGAATCTTGGTTCCTCTTTGTCTAACTATGATGTTTCCAGCTAGTACAAATTGTCCGTCACCTTTTTTAACTCCAAGTCTCTTTGCTTCAGAGTCTCTACCGTTCTTTGAAGAACCGGCTCCTTTTTTAGATGAAAAAAGTCTAAGATCAAATCTAATCATTTTGCACCTCCAGTTTAATTACTTCTAGGTTAATTGGAAATTGCTTACTAATGAGCCTAAGTCCCAGCTCCATCGAAGAGAATAGTGTTTTAACATCTTCTCTTAAGTAAGCGTCATCCTCTATCATTACTTTTAAATATCCATCTTCTTGATAGTCGTATATTTTATTTTCATCAAGTCCACATACTTCTAATAGGGAAAAATACAGCGTCTGTGTCAGAGCAGAAACTCCGTTACAAACTATTTCTTCGTATTCGTCTATCCCAGTAGCGTGATCCTTCGATTCAAATCCGAAAGTTACATTGTCTTTCGTATAAATACTGACCTTTGTCATTATGCGATATTAGTGATTTCCACTAATGTGAATGGTTGACGATGGCCTTTTTTAGTTCTTTCGTTTTTCTTAGCTTTGTATTTGTATGTGATTACTTTTTTTCCTTTTCCGTTAGCTAGAACTTTTGCTTCTACTTTTGCTCCGGAAACCACTGGAGTACCGATTTTAATCTCTTCTCCACCTATTGCTAGAACTCTATCGAAAGTAACCAAGTCTCCTTCTTCGACATTTAGTTTTTCAACTTTAACTTTGTCACCAACTTTAACTTGGTATTGCTTTCCGCCTGTTTCAATTACTGCGTACATTGTAGCACCTCCTTAAATATTTAAGACTCGCCTGTGCAGGTGTATTACTTAAAAACCTACTTAGAGCGGTTACAGTTAATTATAATATCATATGAAGTACATAGTTTCAAGTGTTTAGACTATTTTTTTAATATTTTTTGTCAAATTAAATTTTATTTTTTATTTGGGTGAATTTCGTTCTAAATTTTTTAATTTTTAATAATATTATAACTTTATTTTATTTTAACATAATTATTCATAAAAATATTTCTAAGAATTTATTTAAGCAATAAAAAAGGACCTCTTGCGAAGTCCTTGATTTTATTATTTTATAGGAAAAGTCCGCCTATCTTAACGAATAGTGGTGCAAATACTAGTGAAACTACTGTGATTAGTTTTATTAGTATGTTTAGTGATGGTCCTGAAGTATCTTTGAATGGGTCACCAACTGTATCTCCGGTTACTGCTGCTTTGTGAGCATCAGATCCCTTTCCACCGTGAGCTCCTGTTTCAATATATTTCTTTGCGTTGTCCCATGCTCCACCTGCGTTAGACATGAATATCGCCATTAGAACTCCAGTTACTAGTGCTCCTGCTTGAAGTCCACCTAGTGCTTCTGGTCCTAGGCATACTCCTACTAAAATAGGAACTATAACTGCGATAAGTCCTGGGATAATCATTTCTCTAAGTGCTGCTGTTGTAGAAATATCTACACATCTTGCATATTCTGGAGTTGCTTTTCCTTCCATGATTCCTGGAATTTCTTTGAATTGTCTTCTAACTTCGTCAATCATTGATGAAGCTGCGTTACCTACTGCTGCCATTGTAAGTGCTGAGAATGCAAATGGAAGCATACCACCGATAAATGTTGCTGCTATAACTGCTGGTTTAGAAATATCAATTCCTTCTAGTCCAGTTGCGTTTATATATGATACGAATAGTGCTAGTGCTGTTAAAGCTGCTGATCCTATTGCGAATCCTTTACCTATTGCTGCTGTTGTATTACCTACAGAGTCAAGTGAGTCTGTGATTTCTCTTACGTCTTCTGGAAGTTCACACATTTCTGCGATACCACCAGCGTTGTCAGCGATTGGTCCATATGCGTCTACTGCGATTGTCATACCTGCAGTTGAAAGCATACCTACTGCTGCAAGAGCTATTCCGTAAAGTCCGTGGATTGCTGATCCATGTCCACCTGCTCCTATATAAGATGCAATGATTCCAATTGCGATTATAATGATTGGTCCAACTGTTGACATCATACCTACTGATAGTCCAGAGATGATGTTAGTTGCGTGACCTGTAGTTGATTCTTCAGCTATTGTTCTAACTGGTTTATAAGAATCTGCAGTGTAGTATTCTGTAAATTTAGAGATGATAAGTCCTACTACGATACCGATTATAACTGGTATAAATGGTTTCATTTCTCCAAAAATTCTATTTGAGAAGAATGCTGCTGCCGCTATTGTAACTACGGATGCAATATATGTTCCCATGTTAAGTGCTTTTTGTGGGTTCTTATCTCCTTTTACGAAGAACGCTGCGATGATACATGCAACGATACCTACTGCTGCTATTATAAGTCCAAATTCAACACCTTTTTCTTGGTATGCTACTGCTCCAAGGGTGATTACTGATAGTAGAGCTCCTACGTATGATTCGAAAAGGTCTGCTCCCATTCCTGCTACGTCCCCTACGTTATCTCCAACGTTATCTGCTATTACTGCTGGGTTTCTTGGGTCGTCTTCTGGAATTCCTGCTTCTACCTTACCTACTAAGTCTGCTCCTACGTCTGCAGCTTTTGTATAGATACCACCACCAACTCTTCCGAATAGAGCGATTGATGATGCACCTAGTGAAAATCCTGTTACGATTGTAGGATCTTTGCCTGTTAGTAGGTATGCTAATGAGATACCGATGATACCAAGTCCTACAACACACATTCCCATTACAACTCCACCGGAGAATGCAATGTCAAGGGCTTTTCCAAGTCCTGATTTCCATGCTGCGTTTGCTGTTCTAACGTTAGCTTTAGTTGCAACCTTCATTCCTACATATCCTGCTAGGATTGAGAAAAGTGCTCCACATAAGAAGCAGATTGCAATTTTGATGTCTTTTAGTCCGATAAATAGAACTATAAATAGTGCCAATACAAAGAATACAAGTGCTTTGTATTCTCTTGTAAGAAATGCCATAGCACCGTCTTGGATGTAGCCTGAGATTTCTTTCATTCTGTCATTTCCAGGTTCTTGCTTAGAAATGAAACTAGCTTTCATAAATGCAAATAAAAGTGCTACTACCCCTATAACAGGTGCTATTACTAGAATATCCATTATGATTCCTCCTGTTTTTTATTATTGGATTGCTAGTAGTACTAGTAAAGATACTATAAATACTATTGATGAGTAAGTTACGATTTTGTTTAACTTCTCTTTCTTGCTTTGACCTGTGTGTTCTCCCCATAAGGATTCTACTGATCCGTCTAGAGTACCAAGTCCTGCTTGTTCAGATTCCATTGATGCTACTGTTATTGTTATTACTACAGAAACCAATAGAATGATGATTGATAATACTGTCTGCATACTGACCTCCCAATCTTTTATCTTAGTCTATAACATATGTATTCTATCACAATAGCTTTCTTTAATCAATTGAAAATTATATAAATTCCCGTATTTCTTCTTTATTTTTCCTAAAAAAAAGATATGAACCTCGTGATTCATATCTTCTCTCTAATTAAATTTATTTTTATTTTTTTGTAAATTTGTATCCTTGTTCAGCAAGCTTTTTTTCTAGTTCTTTTTGGTGTTCAAAGTTTCTTGTGCTTACTACTACGTTTACTATTACTGCATCTATTGCATCTGAATGCGCTTCTATCTTTTGTCTTATGTGAGAGATATTTGCCTTTTCTTCTTCTAGAATCTTTGTAAGTTTTGACATTTCTCCTGGTGTGTCGTTTAGTACTACGTCGTATTCTGCAGCTCTTCCTGATTTGAATAATCCTTTGTCGATTACCTTTTGAATTCTGGTTACGTCGATGTTTCCTCCGGATACTACGCAGCATACCTTCTTGCCTGCGTGTTCGAATTTATCATACATTACTGCAGCTACTGGTGTTGCTCCTGCTCCTTCTGCTACGATCTTGTCTTTTTCAAGTAGTGTTAGGATTGCACTTGCGATTTCTTGTTCGTCTACTAGTACGATTTCATCTACGAATTCATTTATTATTTCATAGGTAATTTTTCCTGGAACTTTTACTGCGATTCCATCTGCTATGGTTGATCCGCCAGCTACTTCTGTAATCTTGCCAGCTTTTCTAGATTCGTACATTGATGGGATTGCTTTTGTTTGAACTCCTATTACCTTTACATGTGGGCATTCTTTTTTGATTGCTTGTGCTACCCCTGAGATTAGTCCGCCGCCTCCGATTGGAACTACTACTATGTCTACTCCTGGTAATTGCTCTGCTATTTCTAGTCCAATGGTTCCTTGTCCAGCGATTACTTCTTCGTCGTCAAATGGTGCTATGAATGTGTATCCTTTTTCTCTTACTAGTTCTTCTGCCTTTGCCTTTGCATCGTCAAATGTTTCTGGAACTAGAACTACTTCTGCTCCGTAATTTTCTGTTGCTTCAACCTTTGAAATAGGTGCGTGTAGTGGCATACAGATTATGGATTTGATTCCTTTTTCTGTTGCAGATTTAGCTACACCTTGTGCGTGGTTTCCTGCTGAGCACGCTATAACTCCCTTGGCAGCTTCTTCTGGTGTCAAGGTTGCAATTTTGTTATATGCTCCTCTTAGTTTAAATGATCCTGTGTCTTGAAGTACTTCAACCTTTAGATAAATGTCGTCTCCTAGGTTTGGAGCCTTTACTACAGGTGTTTCTTTGATGTGACCTTTTAGTCTTTCTTTTGCATCGTAAATTTTTTGAACGTCCATTTTTACTCCTCTTTTTTTTCGTGGTGAACTATACTTATGAATTTATCGTCAACTTTAATCTTTCTAACTCTTTTTTCAAAGTCGATTCTAGATATCCATACAACTCTTTCACAGTTTAGGCATTTTAATTTCATGTCTATACCAAGTCTTGTAATCTCCCATTCATTTTCTCCGCATGCATGGGGCTTCTTCAAAGTTACTATGTCCCCTAGTTCATAATAGAGCATGTTCACCTCCTAATCATTTTCTCCCGAAATATCTCTCATCGTATTCTTGTTAACAGTACGCGAAGAGACTATTTTGTAGATGTTTACCTTGCCATCTTTTAATGTGGCTACGGTAACACCGCCAACTTCCATTCTTTCTATCCCCGAACCGAGTCTGGTATAAAACTCTTGGGATGTACCTATTTCTCCACCTATGTCACTTTCTCCATAGGCATAGATGCTTCCTCCCACATCTTTAAGTCTTGTAACATTTGCTGCTACTATCATCTTGTCAGTTTCATCTAGATTTAAATTATATTTTGATAGAATTCCACTGTGAAGTAGGTAAATATGTGAATTTCTATAGAGAACATCTGAAATATTAGGAATATCTTTTTTGTCTATCTTATCCGGTGTGATCTTGTATATGTTTTTGTCAGTTATAAAAAATACCTTTCTATCTTTTATATTTAGTGATAGTCCCACTTCTTGATTGTAGTCCGTCTTTTTTACTTGACCATCAGATATTGTAAGTATGGTCTTGTAACCCTGTGCATAAGGGCTTATCTCAGATACAGCATAATTCTTTTCATTTACCACGTACATGGATGTTATGTAGTTGTCAGTCTTGTATACATTTTTAATAGTTAGTCCATCTAGAATAGATATCTCTTCTCTATTTCCCTCTTTTAAATGAAGCACTATCTTTGAACCCTGTTCTTCAATATTGTAAACGTCAATATTTGTAGTTATGCTTCCTAGGTACTCCCCGTTTTCTCCGTACTTGTAAAGTTTCTTTAGATCCTCATCATAGAGAAATCCAAAATTACCTGCGAAGAAAGATACATAGGTCTCTTGAGATTTGTCTATCTTTCTAAGAAGTTCTCCATCCTTATCGGTAATGTAAAGGTAGCTTCCATCAAAGATCATAATGGTAGACGAGGTTATGTGAAAATCTTGAGCATTTTCAACGAAACCCGGAGTTTTAACCTTAATCATCATCTTTGATCCTGAAATATTGCCGATATTTATAAGTAGTGTTATTAAAACAATGAAAAAAGAAGCTCCTATAAAAACCCTCTTTTTATTCTCTTTGATATATTCCATATCGTCCTCCAGATTAATTATATCATTTACTATTATTTACTTCAAAAATAATAATAAATTTTTACAAAAAAATGAAAAAGAGTGCCTGGGCACTCTTACTCATATAGATCTTTTTCTCCAAATTTGATCTTGCTATCTGGTACTGATCTTTCAGCTGGAAGACCTGCTTTATCAATTAAACCTATCAGTATTCTCGAAATCTCTGCTCTAGACACTGCACCACCTGGTTTGAAATTTCCATCTGGATATCCACCAAGCGCTCCTACAGATACTAAAGCTCCAAGGCTTCCCTTGTCAGATTCACTTAAATTCTGTATGTCTTTAAAATCTGGTGCAGCTTTCTTCTTTAAATTGTACATATAACCAAGTACCTTCACAACTTCAATTCTAGTTATATCAGCATTAGGATTTAGCGGTCCTGAAGTTGGTACGATATAACCAGCCTTGACAGCTTTTTGAACTTCCTTGTAGTACCAGTCGTTTTGGTTTACATCTGTGAAGAAGATCGGATAAGTTTTTTTAAGGTTTGCCATTTGATTAATGACAGCATAAAACTCAACCCTTGACATAGTTTGATCCGGTTTGAAATAACCACCATCATAACCAGAGATAAGTCCCATGTCCGATAATTTGTCCACATATTCCCTTGACCAGTGATCTCTCGTATCCAAAAAACTTTTGGCGCTTGCAAAGTTTGGTATTAAAATACATACTGAAAGGAGTAGTACAAGAATTTTCTTATGCATTTTCATATTCTCACCACTTCCAACTACATACATTATATCAACTCTAGGCGTCTATATATATTATGTTTATGTTACATATTTTTTTAAATTGTAATACTTATGAAATATTTGATAAAATAAACTCGGTGATATTATGAAAAATGATAATTCAAATGAAAAAATATTAAAATCAAACGATATAGATAGTAATTTTTTAGTGGAAAATTCTGAGAAATCTTCTGAGCATATAGGTCCAAGTTCAAAATCTTTTAGAGATTTATTTTCTAAAGTTTATGGGGTGCCCTATGATTTTAGATTTAAAACCGTAGGTGATAAAGTAGCTTTAGATGTAAAAAATATTCTTAAAAGTGAGAGTTTAAATGCAATAGTCTACTCCTGTTTTCAAACCCATTCAAAAAATGTGCGAATAATTGGAAAAGATGAAGATAAACCATTTGTATACGGAAGAATTTTTATGGATTCAGATGGCATCGTTACGAATAGAAGAAATGAAATTCTCCTTATAAAGTTTGCCGACTGCACACCAATAGTCTTCTATGATTCTAACATGAAAATCCTAGGTTCATGCCATTCTGGTTGGAGAGGAACCGTTGGAGGAGTTTCAAAATCTACAATCGAAGCTATGGAGAGTCTTGGAAGTTCTATAAAAGATATCCACGCCTACATCGGTCCTTCTATCGGACAGGAAAATTATGAAGTTGGTCTCGATGTTTACGACGAATTTTTAAAAATTTCAGATGAGGTCCCTCATATCTTAACTGCATTTAATAAATCTAAAACGAAAGAGGATAAATACTATTTAAATATGAAACTTGCAAACTATATCATTCTTAAGTCTCTTGGAATAAAAGAAGAAAATATCGAGGTATCCCCGGAATTTACATTTGGAAATCCTAGGATTCACTCTGCAAGAGAAGAAGGCGAAGGCTACGGTTTAAATGCTATACTTACTATGATTAAATAAAACTATTTTTATTTTTTTACAAATCTAATCTAAACAGAATAATTATGTAAATCTATTCTAGATTTGCATTAAAAAAGGAGGTCAGACCTCCTTTTAATTTTTTATTTATCTCTCTTAGTTAAGAATTCTATTATCTTTGGACTTACTTCCCTTTGACTTCTACCACTTACGAATAGTCCTATATGTCCTGTGTTTATTTCTACCAGTTCACAGTCTTTTGAGCCTATCGCTTCTGGAATTGGTCTAGTTGCTGATGGTGGCACTTGGTTATCCTTTGTACCAAGCATCGCAAGCACTGGGCAAGTTACGTTCTTAAGATCAACTTTTTCTCCTTCTAGATAGAATTCACCTTTTATCAAGCTATTTTTATGATACATTTCATTTTGGAATTCACGATAAGCTTCCCCTGCTTGGTCCGGTGAATCGAAGATCCATTGTTCCATTCTTAAGAAGTTTGCAAGTTTTTCTTCGTCATCTAGTGTGTCTATTACTCCAATATACTTATCTATCATAAGATCGTATGGTTTTAAGAACACAAATCCCGCATTCATAAAGTCTCCTGGCACGTTTCCAAATGCTTCTACCATTTTATCTGCATTTAGATGTGGTCCCCATTTAAATAGAAGTCCATCGTCTTGATCGAAGTCTATTGGTGTTACTAGTGATACAAGATTTTTAATCTTTTCTTGGTGAGTTGCTGTGTAGATAAATGAGAATGTACCACCTTGGCAGATACCCATTAGGTTTACTTTGTCTACTTTCTTATCTCTTCTTACAAATTCAACTGCTTCATCTATATATCCATTGATGTAGTCGCCTAAGGTTAGGTATCTATCATCAGCTGTTGGATATCCCCAATCTATTATATATACATCTATTCCACCTTCAAGAAGTTTTCTCATCATGGATTTATCAGGTTGGATATCCATCATATATTCTTTATTTACAAGAGCATACACTACGATTAGCGGAGTCTTAGTTGTATTTTCAACTCTAGGTTTGTAGTGGTAGAGCTTCATCTTGTCCATTTGGAATACTAATTCCTTTGGAGTTTGGTTGTATCCAGAATAGTCCACATTCATTAGAGTTTCTATTCCCTTAACCATCTTTTCTTGTGAGCCCATTATCTGTAATAGTGATTCTCCTACTCCCATGTCAAATAAATTTTTCATTTGATCCTCCTATTTGCTTTTCCCTTTTTTAAGAGTTTCTAGCTCATCTGTTAAGTTTCTGATTTCTCTTCTTTGTTTTCTAACTTCTGCCTTTAGATCGTGAACTGTCTTATAAAGTGAGTCCATGTCCTTGTTTGTTGGGATTGGTAAATATTTAAGTGCGTTTATGATTACCTTATCCATTTGAATCTTAAGACTTAGTACAGAGTCTACGAATCCGCCTAGGAATTTAGAAAATTCATCTGAGTAGAATAGTCTGTCGAAGTTTCTGGATAGAGAATCTCTCCAATAATTGTAGAACTCTTCGAAAGTCTTAGGAGTCTTTTCGGTCTTCATAATTTCAAATGATTCTCTGATTACATTTTCTGTGGTTTCTTTTACCAATGTTTGAAGTTTGAATGAAAGTTCTGTAGAGTAGGTCAAGTACTTGATATATCTATCTAATGTTTGAAGTTTATCTTGTTGAGCATTTCTTGAAATACCCATCATCGGCATATTTAACATCTTGCCAAAGGTATTTTTATAGTTTTCTTTCCATTTGTCAAAATATTCTATGAATGCTTCTGGATCTTGGAAAAGTCCCTTTGCGTATGAATCAGCCAAGTCCTTTGCGTTATCTTTCCATGGTCCATAGATTGCATCCATTGAACTTTGGTATGAAGTTCCAATATCTTCTGCCTTTTGAAGCACTTCTTGTACTTCTTTTGGTAGATAAGGCATAATATATTTGTTCATATATTCTGTTGTGGAATTCATATATTCTTTTATTACTTTTTCTATATTATCCTTTGTAGGTTCTAGGTTTTTTTCATAAATGTCGCTGTAAAGCTTGTACATGTTGTAGTATATTTCTGCACCTTGGTTCATCTTTTGAAAGATGTCTGATGTGGATCCATCAAAAGAAAATAAAGGGCTACTTGACATTGAACTCATCATTTTTTGGTATCCTTCAAATGGATTTGAAATATTAAATGGTGCGTTTATATTCTTTGTGAAGTTGTTTATAGTTTCTTGCCAGCTTTCTGTCATCTGTTTATTTGTGTTTAAAATCGCTTCAAAAAAATTAAAATCTTTATCCATGATCTTCCTCCTTTTACTATAGTAGTATTATACCCTATTTATCCATTATAATTCATACTTTAAACAATTAATTTGAAAAATTTTTCTAAAAATTCAGCTAAATTCTTGTAAACCTTTCCATTTAATATTTATTTTATTTATGTTAATATATTTATTGGAGGTATTCGAATGAAATTTAATGAAATGACTTACACTAGACCTGACTTTGAAAAATCTAAGAAGAACTATGAAGAACTTTTTAAAAACTTCAAAGATCAAACTCTAGAAGAACAAATTACTACTATCAATGAATGGAACAAGCTTTCTGACGACTTTGCTACCAATGCAACTCTATGTTCAGTACGCCATTCAATTGACACAAGAGATGAATTTTACGAAAAGGAAAACGAATATTTTGATGAAGTAGGACCACTTTTTTCTAACCTAGCTGTTGAAGCTAATAAAACTATTCTTTCTTCAAAACATCTAGAAGATTTGAAAAAACATTTTGGACCACATTACTTCGAAATCCTTGAATGCTCACTTGTTATGAAGGAAGAAGCTATTCCATTTATGCAAAAGGAAAATGCTTTGGTTTCTAAGTACAACAAACTTATCGCTTCTGCAAAGATCGACTTCGACGGCAAGACAAACACTCTTGCTCAAATGGGTCCTTATACTCAAGTTGCAGATAGAAAGACTAGAAAAGAAGCTCACGAAGCAGTTACTAAATTCTTCGAAGAAAACGAAGCTGAGTTTGACAAAATCTATGACGACTTAGTAAAAGTTAGAAACGAAATGGCTATCGCTCTAGGATACAAAAACTATGTAGATCTTCAATACAAATTCCTATATAGAACAGATTATAATTCTGAAGATGTTAAGAGATATAGAGAATACATCTACAAGAACTTCACTCCTCTTGCAGTGAAACTTCGTGAAAAACAAGCTGAAAGAATCGGACTTAAGGATGACTTCAAGTACTATGACTGGGGATTCTCATTCAAAGAAGGAAATCCAAATCCAATTGGAGATCCAGAATTTATAGTTAACCAAGCTATAAAAATGTACCACGAACTTTCAAAAGAAACTGGTGAATTTATAGATGTTATGACTGGAATGGAACTTATGGATCTAGTTGCAAAACCAGGTAAACAAGCTGGTGGATACTGCACAGATATTGCAAACTACAAGGTTCCATTTATCTTCTCAAACTTCAACGGAACTCAAGGAGACGTAGAAGTTGTAACCCACGAAGCAGGACATGCTTTCCAAGTTTACAGCTCAAGAAATATGATTGTGCCTGAATATAGATGGCCAACCTATGAAGCTTGCGAAATCCACTCAATGTCTATGGAATTTTTAACATGGCCTTGGATGGAACTATTCTTCGGCGAAGCTGTAAATAGATTTAAATATTCACATCTATCTGGAGCTATTGAATTCTTGCCATACGGAGTAACTATCGACGAATTCCAACACTTCGTTTATGAAAATCCTGAAGCAACTCCAGAAGAAAGAAAGAAAAAATACCACGAAATAGAAATGAAGTACAGACCAAACGTTGACTACGCAGACAATGAATTCCTAAAGAAAGGAACTTATTGGTTTAGACAAGGTCACGTGTTCAACACTCCATTCTACTATATCGACTACACCCTTGCACAAGTTTGCGCATTCCAATTCTTAATAAAATCACTTGAAAATAGAGATAAGGCATTCGATGAATACTTAACTCTATGTAAAGCTGGTGGATCAGAATCATTCTTCGGACTTATGAAGATTGGTAAACTTGAAAACCCAATGGTGGAAGGAACTTTGGAAAAGATAATTCCAAAACTAGAAGAAATTTTAGATTCTATTAAGTTCTAAATATTTTAAAATTTAAAGGAGGCTACGGCTTCCTTTTTTTGTGTGTGCTAAACACTATTCGGGTAATATATAAATGAATAAAATTTTTACTAAAAGATTTGAGGTGAATTATGAAAAATCTAAGAAAAGAAATAATTGTTTCCTTGGTGGTTTTTATCCTGGGAATGATTCTTTTGTTCCTATACATTAAACCAGAAGCTGCAAATGAAATGATAAAGAATTTCTTCGAAGGAAAGACAGATATTCTTGCTCCTGACGGACGTGTAACAGCCCTTGGGCTTTTAAAGAACAATGTTACTGCATCTCTTGTAATGTTTATATCTGGAATAGTTCCTTTTATATTCTTACCACTTATCGGAATATTTTTAAATGGAGCCATCATTGGTTCTCTATTTAAACTATTCTATTCAAATGGAATTAATGTGGTTGCACTATGTATAAGAGGAATCCTTCCCCACGGAATATTTGAAATTCCTGCCCTTGTAATTTCTGCAGCAATGGGGGTTAAACTCTGTTTGACAGTGATTAAAAAGATTAGAAGAAAAGATATAAGTGTAGTAGAAACATTAAAGGAACTAGGGATTAAATTTATAACCATAGTAGTTCCACTACTAATAGTTGCAGCATTTGTAGAAGCATATGTAACTCCTTCACTACTTGGCGGAATGGTTCCAAACCTATAATTTTAAAAATTATAAAAATTTGCATTAAAAAAAGTGGCTTAGACCACTTTTTATTTTTTATAAAATTTTTATTTATATTTCTTCTTCATCTTCGTCGAGGCTTAGACCTTCTTCTTCGCTATCTATTTCGTACCTCCACACTATTTTGCCTTGGAGTACATTTGGTTCCCAATATCTGTAATCCACTATATCTCCTTCCACAAGGCTGAATTTTTCTACATCGTAATCTGAAAGAGTTATGACTAACGGAAGATTTTGTTTGTAGGTTGAGTCAATATAAAGTGTATTTAAAATCTTATCGTTTTTAACTTCTGCATACTTAACTTCGCGTCTGTTCGTTTCTTCTGGTTCGTCTAATTTTTCAACTATTTCGTAGCGATATTTAACTCTTCCAGGTTGGAAATTGTATTGAAATATCGGTGTAGCCTTGATCCAATCCCCTTCATCTAGTTCGTTAATTCTTATAAATTTTTCTGGTACATATACTCCGAAGTCTTCTATCTCTCCACCTTGTAGTTTAAGTCTTAGTTGCCCTAGACATTCATTGGTAGATCTATTGTGGTAGCTAATCCTTCTCTTTTGTGCTT
The DNA here is from genome assembly GCF_000146345.1 of Peptoniphilus duerdenii ATCC BAA-1640. Classification (GTDB taxonomy): domain Bacteria; phylum Bacillota; class Clostridia; order Tissierellales; family Peptoniphilaceae; genus Peptoniphilus_B; species Peptoniphilus_B duerdenii. Next base: position 2,066,022 of record NZ_GL397071.1, read on the forward strand.
CGTCACTTTCATAAGATTCTTCTTGGTAGTAATTTCTATACAATTCTTCATCAGAAAGGATAGGTAGTTCATTAATATTTTCAATTAAATTTACATACTTTTCGATTTTGTTTAATATTTCGTCATAATTATCGTAGCTAATCTTTTCTACTAAGGTCACTAAATCTTCTCTTATCTCTTTTAAAATGTTATCCTTATCCATAGCTTCTCCTTTTTATTAAATAATATTACCTCTTATTCTTATTAAATTTTATCATATATCTATATAAATAGTTTATAAATTTTAAATTAAAAAGTTGGATGCGTTTAAATAATTTACAAAAAATTTAAAAAAGCCGAACTAGTCGGCTTCATTATGATATTCTAAAAGATCTTTTATGACCATCCACATTTCATCCACCATGTTTTTGTCCACGGAAGAATAAGGGATTATATAGTCTGTGTTTTCAGTTTTTAGAACTTTTGCTATATTTTTAATTTGAGTTATTGCTTTGGATTTTGAAATTTTGTCAGATTTTGTAGCTACAACTATTCCTACAAAACCTGCTTCTTTTATAAATCTAAACATCTCTATATCTTGTTTTGTCGGGTCGTGTCTTATATCTACAAGTAGAAAAACTTCTTTTAAATTTTCTCTAGATTCTAAATATTCATTTATAATCTTTGCCCATGAAGATTTTTCTTCCTTAGACACTTTTGCATAACCATATCCCGGAAGATCCACAAGTCTAAGTTTTTCATCGATATTATAAAAGTTAATAGTTCTAGTCTTACCTGGGCTTGAACTTGTACGAGCCAAGTTTTTTCTTCCTAGCATAGAATTTATAAATGAACTCTTGCCCACATTACTTCTTCCAGCAAATGCTATCTCCATGAGATTCTCATCTGGGTATGTGTCTCTATGAACTGAAACTTTTTCTAATTTTGCGTTATTTAGATTCATTTTTGCTCCAATGCTATTTCTATTACTTTTTCCGCATCACTTACCGGAATTATTTCAAGAAGATTCTTTACATTGTCCTCGATTTCGTTTAGATCTCTTATATTTTCCTTAGGAATTATAACAGTCTTAACTCCCATTCTCTGTGCAGCCAAAAGTTTTTCTTTAAGTCCACCAATTGGAAGGACTCTTCCACGAAGAGTTATCTCGCCTGTCATGGCAACATCTCTTCTCACTGGACGCTTTGTAAGTGCGGATACAAGCGCCGTTGTAATTGTCACACCTGCAGATGGTCCATCCTTTGGCACTGCTCCTTCTGGAACATGGATGTGGATGTCGTTTTTCTGTCTGAAATCTTCTTTTATATTAAATTTCTCTGCGTTTGCAGCTATATAAGAAACCGCTGCCGTTGCAGATTCCTTCATTACATTTCCAAGCGAACCTGTAAGAGTTAGGTTTCCCTTGCCCTTCATAACTGTAGCTTCGATGGTAAGGGTTGTACCTCCCACAGCAGTCCAAGCTAGACCGTTTACTACTCCTACTTGATTTTCTTTATTCACCAAGTCAAATAAAAATATCTTTTCTCCAAGGAATTTATTTAAATTCTTCTTAGTGATGGAGATTTTTTCTTTTTCTCCTTCTACAATGTTCATTGCAGCTTTTCTAATTATTTTAGAAATATTTTGCTCTAGAGTTCTAACCCCTGCTTCTCTCGTGTAATAAGCGATTATATCTTCTATTGCTCCGTCGGAAATAGTTACATTTTCTTCGCTTAGTCCACTCTCTTTAAGTTGCCTTGGCACCAAGTATCTCTTCGCAATGTTGAATTTTTCATTTGGTGTGTAACCTTCTAGATTTATAATTTCCATTCTATCTAGAAGTGGTCCAGGGATAGTAGATGTGGTGTTGGCTGTCGTTACAAAGAAAACTTCTGAAAGATCAAATGGAAGTTCCATATAGTGATCGGTAAAAGTTTTATTTTGCACAGGGTCTAGCACTTCTAGAAGTCCTGATGCTGGATCTCCTCTGTAGTTATTTCCAACCTTGTCTATTTCATCCATAAGGAACACTGGATTTTTCTGTTTTGCTTCCTTCATAAGACTTATAACTCGTCCAGGCATCGCACCTATATAAGTTCTTCTGTGTCCTCTGATTTCTGCTTCGTCTGTAACTCCTCCAAGACTCATCCTTACAAAATTTTTGTCGAGGGCATGGGCAATTGAACTTGCAATAGAAGTCTTGCCCACTCCTGGAGGCCCTACTAAACATAGAATCGGTCCCTTCGCACCCTTATTTAATTTTCTAACTGCAATAAATTCTAGAATTCTCTCTTTTACTTTTTTAAGTCCGTAATGCTCCTTGTCTAAGATCTTTCTAGCGTTTTTAATATCTATATTTTCTTCAGCACTATCATTCCAAGGTAGGTCCATTATCCAGTCGAGGTAATTCATAATTACCGCATATTCCGGAGATTGAACCGAAATGGTGCTTAACTTTTCAATTTCTTTTTGAGCCCTCGCTCTTATTTCTTCTGGAAGATTTTTCTCTTCAAGTTTCTTTGTATATTCGTCGGATTCTTTCTCTTCTCCCAGTTCCTTCTTTATAACTTCAAGCTGTTCTTTTAGATAGTATTCCTTTTGCATCTTGTCCAGTTGGGATTTAACCCTTGTGTCGATTTCTCTTTCTATCTTTAAAAGTTCAACTTCTTTTGAGAAGATTTCGTGGAATATTTCAAGTCTTTCTTCTAAATCTTCTACCTCTAATATTTCTTGGGCATTCTCAACGGATAGATCGATGTAGCAACAAGCTGTATCCATCATTGTTTCCGGAGTGTCCTTGTTTATTAGAGAGTCGAGCATCCCTGGTAACATCTTCTGATCCATTTCAGAATACTCTTGTATATCTTTTTCACAGAGTCTCACCAATGCTTCCACATTTGAATTCATTTCTATATCTTTAGATTCAAATACTTCCACTTCGACTTCTGTGTACTTTTCTTTTTCTTCGGAAGATATTATTCTTCCTCTCTTTTCCCCTTCGATTAGTATTCTAACTATTCCTCCAGGGATTTTTAAAATTTGTTTTATGCTGGCGATGGCACCCACTGTGTAGATTTCATCCATGGTAGGATCTTCTACTTCTTCATCTTTTTGCGAAACTAGAAATACTTTAGAATTTCTAATTTCAGATTCTTCGATAGCTCCTATGGTTCTATCTCTTCCACAGTCAAAATGGGTTACCATGCCTGGAAAAACAACGATTCCTCTAAGAGGAATCATCGGCATTTTTTCTATATTCATTTAATCACCAAAGTTATTTCTTCTTAATTATCTTTACTGGTTCTTTTCCTTCTACTGATTCTTTGGTAATGATCACTTCTTGTATATTGTCTTGTGATGGAATTTCAAACATAACATCCATCATAGTATCTTCTATTACTCCGCGTAGACCTCTAGCTCCAGATTTTTTCTTAATCGCCATAGAAGCTATATATTTAAGAGCTTCTTCTTCGAACTTAAGATCTACCCCATCTAGTTTTAATAGCTCTTTGTACTGTTTTACGAGAGCATTCTTTGGAGTCTTTAGGATTTCCACTAGAGCTTCTTCATCTAATTCTTCAAGTGTTACTGTAACCGGAAGTCTACCTATTAATTCTGGAATAAGTCCAAATTTAATTAGGTCTTCTGTGTGTAGTTTGGACAATATATTTTTATCTCTTTCTGTTTCAGAGATGACTGTTTGTCCAAAACCTATGGAGTTCTTGCCAACTCTGTGTTCAATAATTGGAGCAAGTCCATCGAATGCTCCTCCACAGATAAATAGTACATTTTCTGTGTTGAATTGGATAAATTCTTGGGCAGGATGCTTTCTTCCTCCCTGTGGAGGTACATTTGCAATAGTGCCTTCTATTATTTTTAGAAGTGCCTGTTGAACTCCTTCGCCACTTACATCCCTAGTTATTGAAACATTTTCAGATTTTCTAGCTATCTTATCTATTTCGTCAATATAGATAATTCCCATTTCCGCTTTTTCTATATCATAGTCTGCGGCTTGTATAAGTTTTAGTAGTATATTTTCTACGTCTTCTCCAACGTAGCCTGCTTCAGTTAATGAAGTTGCATCTGCAATGGCAAATGGTACATTTATTATCTTTGCCAAAGTCTGTGCAAGAAGTGTCTTACCAGAACCGGTAGGTCCTATCATAAGGATATTACTCTTTTGAAGTTCAACTTCTTCTGACTTGTGATGAATTCTTTTGTAATGGTTATATACAGCAACAGCCAAGGCTTTCTTGGCTGCTTCTTGTTTTATAACGTATGAATCTAAGACTTCTTTTATTTCTTTCGGTGTCTTAAGTTCAAAATCAAAATCTAAATCTTCACTTTCTCTTAGCTCATCTTCCAGTATGCTTTCACATAGTTCCACACATTCGTTGCAGATATATGCATCTGGACCGGCTATGAGTCTCTTTACTTGGTCAGAAGTCTTGCCACAAAAGGAGCATTTTATTTTATCATCTGACATTTTAATCTCTTTCTCTTATTACATTATCTATTAGACCATATTCCTTAGCTTCATCAGCGCTTAGGAAGTAGTCCCTATCTGTATCGTGTTCAATCTTTTCCAAAGGTTGACCCGTTTCTTCTGCAAGTATTTTATTTATTCTCTGTCTAATTTCTATTATTTTTTCCGCGTGAATCATAATATCTGAGGCTTGTCCTTGTGCTCCACCAAGTGGTTGGTGAATCATAATTTCAGAGTTTGGTAGTGCAAATCTCTTACCTTTTTTACCTGCTGCAAGTAGGAATGCTCCCATAGATGCAGCCATGCCTATACAGATAGTTGAAACATCCGGTTTTATATAATTCATAGTGTCAAAAATAGCAAATCCTGCACTTACTGAACCACCTGGTGAATTGATATATATTTGGATATCTTTATTTGGGTCTTCAGACTCTAGGAATAAAAGTTGAGCAACGACTAGGTCAGCTGTAACATTATTTATCTCTCCTGAAATAAATATGATTCTTTCCTTCAAAAGTCTTGAGTAAATATCATATGCTCTTTCGCCACGGTTTGTCATCTCAATGACTGTAGGTACTAATGCCATATTATCACTTCTTTCTATTTAATTAGTCTTCCTTCTTTTCTTCTTTTTCTTCAGATTTTTTTACTTTTTTTGTCTTCTTTTCTTCAGTTTTATCTTCTTTTTTAGCTGTTTTTTTAGTTTCTTTCTTAGCTGCTTTCTTTTCTTCTTTCTTTTCAACGAATTTATTTTCGTTTACAAGAATATCTAGAGCGCGTCTTGCTTTTAAATCATCTTCAACTGCAGCTTTATTAGTTTCAAGCATCATCTTCTTCATGTCTTCTCTCTTTTCTGCATCATCTTTGAAGTATTCGCCTAAAACTTTGTCTATTTCAGCTTCAACTTCTTCGTCTGTAACTTCGATATTTTCAAGTTCAACTATTTTTTCAACGATAAGTCTGCTGATAATAGAAGCCTTAGCTTGTTCTTTTTGACCTTCTCTAAATGTGTTTATATCAGTTCCTAGCATTTGTAGGTATTGTTCAAGAGTGATTCCTTGTCCTTGCATGCTTTGGTTGTAGCTTTGGATAGTTCTATCAACTTCGTCTTCTACCATTCTTTCTGGTAGATCAACTTCTACTTTTTCAGCAATCTTTTTAAGAACATTTCCTTCTCTATCTAACTTAGTTCTCTTTTCAGCTTCTTCTTCAAGTTTCTTTCTTAAATCAGCTTTGTATTCATCAACTGTGTCAAATTCAGAGATATCTTTTATAAATTCATCGTCTATTTCTGGAAGTTCTTCCACAGTTATAGAGTTAAGTTTTGTTTTGAATGTAGCTTCTTTTCCTCTGAATTCTTCTGCATGGTAATCTTCTGGGAATTTTGTAACTACGTCAAACTCATCTCCGATATTTTTACCAATGATTTGTTCTTCAAATCCAGGAATAAATGTGCCTGATCCTAGTTCTAGGTCTTGGTTTTCACCCTTTCCACCTGGGAATGCTTTGCCATCGATAAATCCTTCGAAGTCGATGTTTACCTTGTCATGTTCTGCAGCAGCTCTATCGTCGATATTAACTGATCTTGCGTTCATCTTTTGTTGTCTCTTTAGATCTTCGTCAAGCATTTCATCTGTAACTTCGTGTTTAGCATCTTCAACTTCTAGACCTTTGTACTTTTCGATTTCGATTTCTGGTTTTACAAATACTGAGAAGTGGCAAACTACATCTTCATCAGATGAGATGTTTTCGTCAAAATCAACATCTGGTTGATCTACAACTTCTAGCTTAAGTTCTTTTATTGCTTCTTCATAATATTTTGGAAGAAGTTCGTTTACTGCGTCTTCTAAGAAGATTCCCTTTCCATATACATTTTCAATGATCATCTTAGGAGCGTGTCCTTTTCTGAATCCTGGAATTTGAACGGTCTTCTTTAATTTGTTATAAGCTACTACTTCAGCTTTTTTCACTTCTTCTTTTGGAAGTGTTATATCAAAATATACTTTGTTGTTTTCTCTCTTTAAAATTTCGGTCATATTTTCCTCCTAGTTATTCTTACCACTATTTATTCTCGTTTAATCCTTTTATAATAAGTCCTACTTCTTCTTCAGTTAAGGTTATACCCTTTCCCATTGCTTTGTGATCTGGAGACCACTCTCTTATGTCGTACTTGGCAGGTCTGTCGTTCCAGCTCACAAGATTAAATTCTTTGGTCCAGCCTTTTGCATTTTCAGAAAGGACTGCTATATTTTTTATTATTTCAAATTTAAAATCTGCCATTTTATTCTCCTAAAATGATTTTAATAGATCTTCTAAAGCTTCTTCAATTCCACTTTCTTCTATCATTTCACTTACAACTCTATCTATAGCTTCCTTCGAAGTCATTTCAATATTTTCTCTATTGTCTCTTCGTGAAAATTCCACTATTGAGTCTTGCGCCTTCTTGCCAACTGTAATTCTAAGTGGGATTCCTATTAAATCTCTATCGTTGAATTTAACTCCAGCTCCCACATTTCTATCGTCAAGAAGAACTTCATAACCCATATTCACAAGAGCTGCGTGAAGCTTTTCTCCAAGTTCAAGCTGTTCTTCTTTCTTAGGATTCATAACAGTTATTATTATTTGGTATGGAGCGATTGCCATAGGCCAAACAATTCCATGATCGTCATGGTACTGTTCAACTACAGCACTTACAGATCTGGTAACTCCAATTCCATAAGATCCCATGACAAAATACTGACTCTTTCCATTTTCATCTAAGAATGTAGCATCTAAAGCTTCTGAGTACTTGGTTCCAAGTTGGAAAATATTTCCTACTTCTATACCACGGCGAGTCTTGTAAACCTCGTCAGTACCAGGAATCTTGTCTCCTTCCACTGCCATAAGTAGATCTTCTACTACTTCACCAGTGAAATCTCTTTCGTAACAAACATTCTTTATATGGTAGTCCTTTTTATTAGCTCCCACAACAAGGTTATTTATCTTTGTAATTGATTTATCTAATATAACTCTTACTTCTTCATTTAGACCAATAGGTCCTGTGTAACCTGGATGAGAATCTATCTTTATAATATCCTCATCTGACATAAATTCAATTTCATGCTCTGGTACTCCAAGGTATGAAATTAACTTTGCCATATTTAGTTCTCTATCCCCAGGAATAAATACTATTACTGGTTTGCCTTCTATGGTTAAGTCAATAGCCTTTGCACATCTCTTTTCTTCTACATTTAAAAGTTCTGACAAATCTGCAATGGTCTTAGCTCCGATAGTTTCAACTTCTTCCTTTTCCAAAGGTTCGCTCGTGTCTACAAAGTCATAGTGAACAGGAGCCTTTTCTTCTGTATAAGCCTTATCGCTGTTTTCAGAGTAGAAAATTATTCCTTCACCTGTTTCAGAAAGAGCAATAAATTCATGGGACATATGTCCTCCCATGGCACCATTGTCACCTTCTACAATTTTGTAATCAAGGGAAAGTCTATCGAATACATTTTGATATGCTTTGTAGTACATATCGTAAGATTTTTGTAGGCCTTCTTCATCCTTATCGAATGAATAAGCGTCCTTCATCAAGAATTCCCTCGCACGATTTATACCAAATCTTGGTCTCTTTTCGTCACGATATTTTGTCTGTATTTGATAAATATTAAGCGGTAGTTGTTTATATGAACTTACTTCATCCTTAACAAGTGTGGTGAAGTATTCTTCAGCAGTAGGTCCAAGACAGAAGTCTCTTCCATTTCTATCTACTAATTTAAACATTTCCGGCCCGAACTTATCCCATCTGCCTGATTCTTCCCATATTTCTGCAGGTTGAATAGCACTCATAAGTATCTCTTGGGAACCGGCTCTATCCATTTCTTCTCTAACAATCTGTTCAATTTTTCTTACAACTCTATAACCAAGTGGCAGGTATGAGTAAATGCCTGTAGTGGATCTTCTAATCATCGCTGCTCTTAAAAGAAGCTTATGTGATTCCACTTCAGCATCTGTTGGTACCTCTCTCAAAGTAGGCATGTAAAGCTTTGTTAGTCTCATAATTCCTCCATCTCTTTATAATCATCTATGATTATATTATTATAGCCTAAAACTTGCAAGTATTATCTCAAAGACTTAAGATATAGTTTTGTTTTTTCATCTATTTTTCTAGAGTCTACACATTTCGATATAGTTTTTAAATGGGTAAATCTATCAAGCTTTTTATCTTCTAAATATTTTATAGCGTCGCCATATCTTTTTACCATTGCCTCTTGAAAAAACCAAGCCCTAATCATGTTGACATAGTACTCTTCCGATTTGATGTTCGCTACCATATCTAAGACTTCACTATTATAGAAGTCACCTAGAAATAATTTCATAAGAATAAAAATTCCATACCTCTTAAAATATGTAGCTTCCTTAGAAATTAAATTTTTTACAAATTCAAGTAAACCTTCTCTATCCTTTGTACTTTTAAAAGATTTCGGTATTCCTACATCAGAGACCTGCCAATTATCCACATATGGTAGAAAGTTTAAAAGCATTTCTTTTGCCTTATCAAAATCTTTTTCTTCAGTGATAATTATCATGTGCATAATATTTTCTTCATGCCATCTATGAGGAAGAGAATTTAAAAATTCCTCCCTCCCATCCTCATTCATTTCTTTTATAATATTTCTAAGAACCGGAATCCTTATTCCCAAAACATTTTCCACTCCTGGTATAAGTTTTGAGTTAAACTCTCTGTAACTTGGATCGATATATTTTTCTAAGTTCATTTTGTATCCTCAAAAAAATAAAAGAGGCAGGTACTACCTACCTCTAAACACTCCTATGCCCTTTGGCATTTTGTTTTTCTTCTATTATATTGAGATTTTTATAGATAAATTACATCTTAACTTCTAATTCATCTACTTCAAATTCTATCTTAGGCGGTTTATTTTCTTCTTTTGAAATAATATCTTTAACTTTCATAAGTCTTGTTATATTTGCTCTTTCGTTTTCATCCAGTTTCTGTCTTATAAACTTAATCGTTTCTTCTAAATCTGGGATGGTTCTATATTCAAGAGCGTTTACTCTTCTTCTCGTCTTTTCGATTTCGTCCGCCATTAGTTGGGCAGATTTTTCTACTTGGGCAAGTTCTAAAAGTTTTGACATTACTCTATTTAACTTTTCTACAGCCATGTCTAAGTCGGCAGTAGTTTCAGTAAATCCGTATGGATAAATGGATCCGCCTTCTGTGAGTTTTTTAGTTTCAAACTCCATTATAGGGATTTCTACACTCATAACATTCTTCTTTGTAATATCTACAAAGGTTTCTTGAGTTGGCATAGACACAGCTTCTTTTAGCATCTCTGGACTCATTAGAGCTGAAGCTAGTAGAAAATCTTTAAATGATTTAGAAAGTTCTTCTTCTACTTCTTCCCTAAGGGTTTTATTGTGTCTTACCGTCTCTATAAATCTTCTCATGAGCTCATCTTGTTTATCTTTTAAAAGTTTGTGTCCACGAGTAGATGTTGCAAGTCTAGTCTTAAGTGCAGATAGGTTCATCCTCGTAGGAGTTACTTTAAGAAGTGCCATCTAATCACCTATTTCCATCTAGATATTTATCAAGAAGCGCGTCCTTAATTCTCTTAAGTTCTGTTCTTGGGATGATCTTTAGAAGATCCCAACCAAGATCTAGAGTTTCTTCTATGGTTCTATTTGTGTAGTATCCTTGGTTTACATATCTTGCTTCGAATTCATCTGAGAATTTTGCAAATGCTCTATCTGCTGTTGAAAGTGCTGTTTCACCTAGGATTACTGAAAGTTCCTTTGCATCTTTACCTGAAGTATATGCTGCGTAGATTTGGTTCATGGTGTCAGCGTGGTCTTCTCTAGTCTTACCTTCCCCAATTCCCTTATCTTTTAGTCTTGATAGTGAAGGAATTGCGTTTATAGGTGGTTCAATTCCTTGTTTATAAAGATCTCTTGAAAGGATTATTTGTCCTTCTGTTATATATCCTGTTAGGTCTGGGATTGGGTGAGTGATATCATCTTCTGGCATGGTTAGTATAGGAATTTGTGTTATTGATCCGTCACGTCCCTTTATTCTTCCTGCTCTTTCATAGATAGTTGAAAGGTCAGTGTATAGATATCCTGGATAACCACGTCTACCTGGTACCTCTTTTCTAGCTGCAGATACTTCACGAAGTGCTTCTGCGTAGTTTGTCATGTCTGTCATGATAACTAGTACGTGCATTCCCATTTCAAATGCTAGATATTCTGCACAGGTTAGAGCCATCTTAGGTGTTGCAAGTCTTTCGATTGCAGGGTCGTCAGCAAGGTTCATAAATAGAACTGCTCTGTCAATTGCTCCTGTTTCTGTGAAGTCATCTATGAAGTATTGTGCTTCTTCAAATGTGATTCCCATTGCAGCAAATACTACCGCGAACTTATCGTTGGTTCCAAGTACTCTTGCTTGTCTTGCAATCTGTGCCGCAACATTGTTGTGAGGAAGTCCTGCTCCTGAGAATATAGGAAGCTTTTGTCCTCTTACCAATGTGTTAAGTCCATCTATGGTTGAAATACCTGTTTGAATAAATTCTGAAGGGTAGTCACGGCTCGCTGGGTTTATTGCTGATCCGTTTATGTCGAGCTTCATCTTTGGAATGATCTTTGGTCCGTTGTCAATTGGTTGACCAAGTCCGTCAAAGATTCTACCGATCATGTCAGGAGATACTCCTAGTTCAAGAGGTCTTCCTAAGAATCTAACCTTTGTTTCTGGTAGGTTTATACCTTGGGAACCTTCGAAGATTTGAACCATTGCCTTGTCGCCATTTACTTCGATTACACGGCCTCTTCTTCTTTCGCCGGTTTGAAGTTCTATGTCTACAAGTTCTTCATAGGTTACCCCTTCTACTCCTTCTACGGTCATAAGAGGTCCTACTACTGCTGTGACTGATTTATATTCTTTAAGCATTTATAGATCCTCCTTTTCTAAGTCCTTCAAGTTCATCTTTTATTTCATCAAATATTACATCAAATTCTGCTAAATTTGTTTCTTCTATATTCTTAGATCTTGCAATTCTTTCTCTAACTGGTAGATTTTCTATTTCAGATAGATATGCTCCATGTTTTAGAGCGTCCTTTGCACTGTGATAAAATCCTAGAATTAATTTCATCATAAGATCTTGTTTCTTTAGAGAGCAATAGGTATCTACATCGTGGAAAGCATTTTGTTGAAGGAAGTCTTCTCTAAGAGACTTGGTAACTTCAAGTTTAAGTTGATCTTCTTCAGATAGTGAGTCACGACCAACTAGTCTTACAATTTCTTGTAATGCACTTTCTTCTTGTAGTAGACTCATTGCTTCTTGTCTATTCTTTGAAAATTCTGAGCTTACTTCATGGTCAATAAACTTATCAATCTTATCTTGATATAGTGAATATGAATCTAGCCAGTTAATAGCTGGGAAGTGTCTCTTGTATGATAGGTCATAGTCAAGTTTCCAGAATACTTTTACGATTCTAAGTGTTGCTTGAGAAACTGGTTCTGAAATATCTCCTCCTGGAGGGCTTACCGCACCTATTGCTGTAAGTGCTCCTTCCCTTCCATCGTGTCCATTACATATTACTCTTCCTGCTCTTTCGTAGAAATCTGCAACTCTGGATGCTAGATATGCTGGGTAACCTTCGTCACCAGGCATTTCTTCCAGACGACCACTCATTTCACGAAGGGCTTCTGCCCATCTTGATGTAGAGTCAGCCATCATAGCTACAGAATATCCCATGTCTCTATAGTATTCAGAAATTGTTATTCCTGTGTATATAGATGCTTCTCTCGCTGCTACCGGCATGTTTGAAGTGTTTGCGATAAGAACGGTTCTCTTCATGATAGATTCGCCTGTTTTAGCATCAATTAGCTCTGGGAATTCCATCATTACGTCGGTCATTTCGTTTCCACGTTCGCCGCAGCCTACGTATACAACTATTTCAGCGTCTGCCCATTTAGCAAGCTGATGTTGAACTACTGTCTTACCAGATCCGAATGGTCCTGGAATCGCTGCTGTTCCGCCCTTGGTAACTGGGAAGAATGTATCTATAACTCTTTGTCCAGTTACTAGAGGAGTCTTAGGGTCAACCTTTTTCTTGTAAGGTCTTCCTCGTCTAACTGGCCATTTTTGAATCATGGTTAAATCTTTTTTACCATCTTTTGTTTCAATTGTGGCGATTACAGAATCAACTGTAAAACTTCCACTCTTAATATCTACAAGCTTACCTTCGATTCCATTTGGAACCATGATAAGGTGTTTTACTACTACTGTTTCTTGAACGGTACCAAGTACGTCTCCGCTTTCAAGTTCGTCCCCAACTTTGGCAACTGGTACGAAATCCCATTTCTTTTCTCTATTTAGAGAATGTACTTCTGAACCTCTAAGTAGGAAGTCTCCCGCTTTGTCTTTAAGTGCAACAAGAGGTCTTTGGATACCATCAAACATGGTTTCTAAAAGGCCTGGTCCAAGTTCCACAGAAAGAGGAGAGCCTGTTGTTACTACTTCATCTCCTACACCGATACCAGTCGTTTCTTCGTATACCTGGATGGAAGCATCCCCGCCTCTCATCTCGATTATTTCTCCAATTATTTTATTTTTTGAAACTTCAACAACGTCGTAAACATTGGCATTTTCCATGCCAGATGCTACAACAAGAGGTCCGGATACTTTAATTACACGTCCTGATTTCAATAAAGTTCCTCCTTCTTACAATATATTAGAACCTACTGCCTTTTCAACATTTTCACTTATTTTGTTCATACCAATATTTAATGTTCCCTTATTGGATGGAATAAGTATAACAGCAGGAATAATTTTGTTATTATATCTTTCTATCGTTTCTTCTATCTTATCTGCTAGCTCTTCAGTTACGAAGATTACGCCGTAACCATCATTTGCCAGAGAGTCTATTGCTTCTCTTGCATCTTCTTTTTCATAGGCAACCCTAACGTCTATTCCTAGGGCTTTGAAAGCTAGTACAGAATCCTTATCTCCTACAACTGCAATCTTATACATAGGTTTCACGCAACCTTTCTCTTATAAATTCTGAAGAAAGACCGTTTAACTTAGATATTAGAATAATTCTTAGATTTCTAGTCTGTATTTCGTTGGAAAGAGCGTAGGCAAATACTACCTCCGGTCCAAAGATTATCTGTTTGACATCTTTTATAAGTTCTACAAAGTAGTCGTCCATCAATTTTTCAAATATTGATAGAGATCCTGACTTCCTGTAATCTTCGATGCCAAGTTTTAGATATTTATAGACCCTTGAGCTCTTTAAAAAAGATGAGTTCTCATCGAATTCTTTTCCAAGATTTAGTACCAAATCTTTTGTATCTATGTTTCCACCATCTATTAGAACATGGTTTAGAAATTCTCCAGCTCTTTTTTGGTTTCTGCATCTTATAAAAGTTTTGATATTTGTAAAGTCTATTAAATCTTCTACATATCTTATAAATAGCTCAACTTCTGATTCTTTTGCGAGCTCTTTAAGATGTTTGTAGTACATATTATCTAAGTAAATATCGATTTCTTGTGGGTCCTTGGTCTTGTTATAGATATCTATTGCTGACCTTACCTCTTCGTAGATATTTTCATCGGATTTAAGTCTCTTTTCATCCTTTATATCTTCTTTTAGTCCATCGATATTTAAGTTTCTAACTTTTAAATACATATCGCTATAGTCTTCTTCTTGTACGTATTCTTTCACCACTACTTTTAGATTGTGGTAGAGATACTTAAGAGTTACAAGATCTATAGGTATGCTGTCTGGACTTATCGTATATAGCTCCTTTAAGAAATCTTCGTTTCTTTCGGATAGAGCTACTTCATAGTCCTCCGGTCTCTTAAGACTGTTGATGTAGGTTTGATAATCAGAATCTAGAAGAAATCTAAGTGTTTCTTCAAGACTTGCTGCATCTATAATTCTATTTAAGTAGCTTTTGTTTAGTAGCTTCTTTTCTCTTACTCTTATAGTTGCAGAAGCTTGGATAAATGATTCTCTTTTCATAATAACCTAACTTTCAAATAATTTATTCATAATCTCTATAGTAAGATCATCTCTTTTAGATTCAACTACTCCGTCAAAATCATTGTTATAGTACATATTTTCTGCACGTACTGCAAAACCAGAGCTTATAGCTTCATCATCAGATAGTCTTATATTTAGATTTTCTTTCTTTACAAGTTCTCTTTTATCTTCTGGAACTATTAGTTCTAAATTATCTCCTTCAAATGAAGAAAGTGATTTTTTAAGAAAATTAATATAGGTCTTGTCATCTAAATTGTTTAGCTTGTACTTAACCATGTCTATTACACGATTAACTACTTCTTGTTTTGCAGAAATAAGGTCATCCCTTACTTCAAGATTTTGTTTTGAGAGTTTTCTGTCAATTAGAGTTTTCGCTTCTTTCTCTGAGTTTTCGATTATAAGAGCCTTCTTCTTTTCTCCTTGAAGGATCTTATCTTCTACTATTTTTTCTGCAGAGTCTTTAGCGTCATTTATTATTTCTTCAGCTTTTAATTTTGCATCTTCGATAATCTTACTAGTTATATTATCTAAATTTGACAAAATCTCACTCCTTTATTAGATACGAGTCATCATAAGGAATGAAACAGCAAATGCGATAATAGCATACATCTCAACCATTACTGCGTAGATGATACCTTTTGCTTGTTGTTCTTCGTTTTTAGCAAGGATATTGATACCTGCTACTGCTACTCTTGCTTGGCAAATAGCTGAATGATATCCAACTAATGCTACTGGAAGTGATGCAGCGATTAAAAGAAGACCACTTGAAAAACTCATATCTGGAGTAAGTCTCATCATCATAAATAGACCGATTACGAATCCATATAGACCTTGAGTACCTGGAAGAAGTTGAAGTACAAGTGACTTACCAAACTTTTCTGGTTCTTCGATTACTACTCCTGCAGCAGCTTCCCCTGCCATTCCTACACCTTTAGCTGATCCGATACCACTTACAAATACTGCTATAGCTACCGCTATACCGCCTAGGATCATTCCACCATTAGTTATAAAAAATTCTGACATTTTATTCCTCCCTAATATTAAAGTATTCTGATTTTGCAATCATTTCTTTAAATGGCCTTCCGCCACCTTCGTAAAATTTATTAAACATCTCTACATATGTTAGTCTTGCTGTGTGTACATATGCAGATAGGTATGAAAGAAAAGCATTGAATAGTTGGAAGATTACAAATATTATGATTCCAGCTATTATTCCAATTATTCCTCCACTAAATAACATTCTTACAATCATATTTACCGCTATGGCTATAAACGCTCCCGCTAGAGCTAGTGCCATAAGTCTTAAATATGAAACGAAATCACCAATATAGGATGTGATTCCATATGCTGAGTAAAGTCCCCAGCCAAGTTTTGCTCCTACTGAATCTTCAGTTCTTCCACCGGTTAATACTATTCCTATAAGTCCTAGAATCAGTGACCATTTACCGATGTTTGTAACTGTAGGGCTTAGTTTTAGAGCCATTGCTATTATAAATACGATAGCTCCTATGACAGCCATGTACCAAAATCCTACATCATATATTGCATCTAGGAATTTCTTATCTCTAATATTCATATAAGCTTTAATTCCCAGTGCGAAGAATAGGTGTATTCCACCTAGCAGTAGTGACATGCCTATCATCAAGTAGTAGTCCTCACTCGGATTTATAAGTGCCGGTAGTTTTACCGCATCTCCGAAGAATGATCCGAATATAAGTCCCCATATCATCGTACTTACTGATATATAGGAGATAAAACTTACCATTCTCTTGGTTGCTTCGTTAAGCTTCAAGAATTTTAGGGCAAGTCTGGTCATGATAAATACCAATAGACCGTATCCTGCATCCCCAATCATTATTCCACTGAATATAAAGTAAAACGGTGCGAATAATGGAGTTGGGTCGATTTCTCCATACTGTGGCATAGAGTACATCTCTGTCATCATTTCGAAGTTTTGAACTACCTTGTTGTTCTTTAATTTTATAGGTACATTCTTATCTTCTACACTAGCTTCTTCGTAGGTCCAATAGTAATCTCCATTGGTTACATTCTTTAGAAGCTCTTCTAATTCAGAAATACTTTCTGTAGGTACATAACCTTCAATTATATTTACTTTTTCTGTACTTACAAAATTGTTTTCTGCGATAAGCCTAATTCTTTTTTGTCTTAGATAGTCGTGTAGCACTCTGAAACCTTCTAAGTCTTTTGCGAATGCTTTTACACCATTTTCTACCTCATTAAGCTCATCTTCTTTTACTTTGATTTCTTCTTTTAATTTTGAAATCTCATCCCTTACATTTCCCTTAGTTTTAATATCTGTTTGAGAAAATGCGTGAAGTCTTATAAGCTCAGTTACTTCCTCTTCCGTCTTATCTTCGTTGTAGTAAATAACTATTCCATATGCCATCTTGTCTTTTAGGTCATATACTTTTAAGTCGGCAAACTCAATTTCACTTATATCTTTTCTAAAATCTTCTAAAAACTTTTCTGGGATATTTCCAGGGATTATCTTTACATCTTTGAATTTCTTCAGTTCATCTATTCTTAGCTCCACATCGGACCAAGGGCTTAGCTCATTTACTCTAGTCTTCATATTTTCTATTTCTTGAAGAACTTTGTTTTTTCTATCATCTAGAGCTTTTAATTCGGAAAATTTTTCTCTGAACGGAAATTCCCTAGCCTCTTCTTTTAACTCTGAAACGGTGTAGGTCTTTTGACCTTCCTTTAGAGATTCCATCATGCTAGGCTTTACTTCATATTTTTCCAAAAGATCTATCGCCCATTTGGAGTTGGTAATGGTTTCGTCAAGACCAACCAGCTCTTGCGGAATAGGAACCTTCTTTAAAAAGTCCTGATCTTCTTCTTTGATTTCAAGGTCATTGAAATTTACAAGATTTTGTCTTTGCAATGCCTTTAGAAGTTCATTGTTGTCTTTGGAGAGAATGAATAGATGAAATTTACTCATTTTAACTATTGCCATTACTCAACCTCTTTGCTATAAGATCAGCTACATCTTGTAAGGCATCTCTATTTGTGTGCCTTATTTTTTCGCAAGCCTTTCTTGAATTTTTAATAATCGGCTCGGCTTCTTTCTCTGCATAAGATTTAGCCTCTTTCATAATCTCTGTTCTCTTTTCATCTGCAGATTTAAGTATATTATTATATTCTTCTGTTGCCTTCTCTTTGGCTTCTTTTAATATCTTTTCCGCAGTTTCGTTAGCTTCTTCAATTATTTTTGAAGCGTTTTCTTCAGCAGACTTAACCTTACTAAGAGCATTATCTGTCACACCATCACCTCCATCTATCATAAATCCTAAATTGGAATTGAGATCTAAACAAAAGTATCTCAGTATTATTATAACATTTAAGGGACTTAAATTCTAAACATTATTGTACTAAACTCTATAATATTTTTGTGAAAATCTGTTTAACGGCTATACTCTAACGTTTGCCCAAAAATAATTTTAAAAGAATATTGAACAAAAACATAAAAGTCATATATAATTTTTATACTTTTAAAAATTCAAGATAATTTAATTAAATTTTTCCTAAAAAATAAAAGCAGAAAGTTATCCTCTCTGCTTTTGTCTTTTAAATTAAATTTTACTTGAAATTATACTTTGTAAATATCGGTTCCCTTTTTAATCTCAAATCGTCGAAGTATTCATAAAGTGAGAACCATAGGTAGGATCCTTGGATATTGTAGATATTATTGTATCCATTTTCTCTTAAGAATGTGTAGGCGTAGTAGGATCTTTGTGATGATCTGCAGTGAAGATATACTGGCACATCTTTAGGCACTTCTTCGATTCTATCTCTAATCTCTGTTAGAGGTATATTGTGGGCGCCTTTTATATGACCATTTTCAAATTCATTCTTCTCTCTTACGTCTACAATATACGCTCCTTCTTCATAGAGAGATCTTAAGTCCTTCATGGTTACGCATCTTACATCGCCATTTAAAATATTTTGTCCAACCATTGCTGCTAGATGTACAGCATCCTTTGGAGGCGCGAAGTATGGGGCGTAGGCATGTTCATATTCATATAGATCTTCTAATTTTCCATTCATCTTTATATATGCAGCAACTACGTCTATTCTCTTGTCCACTGTTCCTCTTCCAGCTGCTTGTGCTCCCAACAATTTTCCTTCTTCGTCGAAGATTAGTTTCATAAATATTGGATTTGCTCCTCCTATTATGCCTACCTTGTCCATTGGGATTACATAGGAAGTTTTGTATTCTATATTGTTATCTTTTAATTTCTTTTCGTTTAATCCTGTGCAGGCGATGTTTAAATCAAACACTCTTACCGCACTGCTTCCAATTACTGAAACCGGTTTTGATTTTCTGCCTGCTAGATGATCTGCAAGGGCTCTAGCTTGTTTCTGCGCTGGACCTGCAAGTTCGAGGTTTGTAAGACCGCCAAGCATGAAGTCTTCTTTCTTAACTACGTCTCCAACTGCATACACATCTTTTAAGCTGGTTTCGTAGGTGTCACTTATTTCTAAGTATCCTCTGTCATCCACCTTTGCTCCTGCAACTTCTAGGATTTTTGAAGTAGGTCTTACTCCTATGGCTAGGACTACTGCATCGGTTTTTATTCTATTTCCAGATTTTAAGATTACTTCTTTTTCTGTGATTTCTGATACTGGGTCTTCTAAATATAGATCTACTCCGTTGTCATGAATTTCTTTGTGGATAATGGTTGCAATTTCATAGTCCACTGGAGCCATCACTTGGTTTGTAGCCTCAACTATGCTCACTTCAAAGCCAGCTCTCTTTAGATTTTCCATAACTTCTAGACCGATAAATCCTCCGCCTATTACAGTTACTTTTTTCTTTTCATTTTCTCTTAAGAAGTTGTCTAGTTTCACCACATCTGGCACTGTCTTAACGGTAAACACATGCGGTAGGTCCACTCCCTTTATAAATGAAGGCACGATTGCCTCTGCTCCAGTAGCTACCACTAATTTGTCATAGTCTTCTGTGTAGGTCTTGCCATCCGATTTTATTTCAATCTTCTTTTCTTCAGGGAAGACTTTTGTAACTTCGCTATTTACTTCTACATCTATATTAAATCTAGTCTTGAAACTTTCTGGACTATTTAATAATAAATTTTCGTAAGATTTTACATCTCTACTTAAAAAGTTTGGGATTGCACAGTTTGAATAGGATGGATATGGTCCTTTTTCAAATATTTTTATCTCTACTTCGTCATTTAATCTTCTTAGTCTAGTAGCTGTCGATGCTCCTGCTGCTACCGCTCCAATTATGATTACTTTCATCTTTCCTCCGATCTTTCTCTAGCCTTTTTAGTGATTATTTCTGGATAGTCATACATTTCTAGAATTCTTATGGCATTTCTTGTTGCAGCTCTGCCCTCTTTAAGTTTGTAGTCAAATTTTATTTCGTCTTTTGTAACTACTTCTTCAAAATGATAATTAGAGAAATCTTTTTCAAGTATGGTGGTCAGTTCTATATCGTGGGTGGCCGCTACTACAAACCCCTGCTTGGACAAATATTCCAAGGTGGAGCTTGCCGCAGATATTCTATCTATTGTATTTGTACCCTTAAATACCTCATCCAAAAGATATATGTTTCCAGGGTTATCTATCATCTTCTTTATGGTCTTTGCCTCTGCCATAAAGTAGCTGGTCTTCTCTTCTATGGAATCTTTGATGTCGATGCTTGTAAAGATATCTGTGTCCGTGGTTTTAAATTTCTTCGCCACCACAAATCCAAGAGTCTTAGCCATTAGGTGATTTATTCCAATGGTTCTTAAGAATGTACTCTTACCTGATGCGTTGGACCCTGTTAGAAGGATGTCCTTTGTAAATTTAAAAGTATTTCCCACAGATTCTTCCTGGTCTTTCAAATATATAATCGGGTTGTGAAGTTCTTCTCCTTCGATAGAGATATCTTCCGTCTTATCTGCAACATCAGCTTTGCATACTAAATCAAGATTGTAGTATAGGTTTGAGAGTGCAATCTCATTATCTATATCTCCTAAAATAAAGTATAATTTGCACAAATTTTCCTTATTTTCATTTACCAAATCCTTGATACTTAAAAATAGCATCGCCTCGTGAAGAGTTACAGTGCTTATAAGTTCATAGAAAATATCCGTATCCAGACCAACCTTGTTGTAGAATGATCCAGTCTTTCTATTTATTTTCTTCAAGAGAGTTTTGTAATCTCTTAATCTTTCTATACTTTCTAGTTCCAAGTCCGTCTTTAGGACGTCCATTCCAAGTTTTGAAAACTTGCCAAGCATGGTTAACATCTTGGATGCACCTTGGGTTTTCTTGGAGATATCCTTGGTGATTATGGCATTCGTAGCAAGTATTAAGGTAATTCCTGACAAAAAAGATATCTTACTTACAAAGAATAATCCCAACACAAGTGCCGCAATAAGCGGATAAAATTTTACATATAGTTCAAAGCTAAATTTCGCTTCGATTCCATTTTTTAAAAGTGTGAATAGTTCCTTGTTTTTTATCTCTCCAAAGGAAAGAAACTTCGCCATAAGACTTATGGTTTCTTCCTCTTTTTCTCTAATATATCTCAAAGTGTCGAGGTCCTTTAAGATAGGGCGTGCTTCTCTAGTCCTCACATAGAGGCTCGATGCTCCCATTGTGGACATGGAATAATCGATTCTTTTTATATAGTCAAGGAGATTTAAGTCATAAAAGGTGGTGCTGTCCACCTTGAAATCAAAATCTAGAAGTTCCTGCGCTTTCATGACTATGTCGTAATCCCTCTTGATATCTAGCTTTTCGCTGCGACCGATAAAAGCTCTACTTTCTATATATTTTTCAAAATTCTTTTCTTTAAAATAGTTAATTATCTTTAAAATTATATACAGTCCTACAAATAGAAGGACCATAATCGTCAGGTCATAGTATTTTAATAGTAAGTCTTTCATATTTAATTAATTTCCAGTTGCTTCCAATATTTCATAATATGCCCAATGCTTCTTCTTCAAATCTTTAAATGGATTATTTCCATATTTATTTAAAAATTCTACATTTGGATTTCTTCTAAGTGCTCTGTTGATTATAGTAGCTGCTTCCCCTCTTTTGATCTTAGCTTCTGGATGGAATTTGCCATCGAGACTTCCTGTCAATATTCCCCTGTCTTTAAGGGTGTTTATTGCATCGAAAGCATAGTAACCAGGCTTAACATCGCTGAAACTTTGTTTTGTGAAATTTTCGTTGTATCCTAAATAGCGATATACAATCATGGCAAACTCTGCTCTTTTAAGTTGTTTTTCCGGTTTGAAGGTCTTGTCGTCGTAGCCTGAAATGACTCCATTTTTTTCGCAAAAACCTATAGCTTCTGCATACCACATCTTTTGAGGAACATCTTTAAAAGTTGAGTAGATAGATGTAGGTGCTTCTCCATTTATGATCTTTGCAAAGATAAATGCTCCTTGACCTCTTGTCATGTAGGATTCTACTTTGAAAATATCTTTTTCAATTCCAGTCATGTATGGAGTTCTAAGTTCTTTTATTACATCATCCAAATCTCTAATAGCTTTTCCAATTTCATCCGGAGTTGCTTCTGACTTTATCTCTAAATACTTTCCAGTGGCTAAAGCCGCTTGGAATTTAAGTAAACTTTCCATTCCAAGCCCTTTAGTTTCCAAAGTTTCTGCAAACTTCAAGTAGTCTTGTAGTTCTTCCTTGGTATTTAAGTTTCCTCTATTATTTTCTACTTTAGTTTCCACCTTTTTATCTGGAACTATATTAGATTTTTCAACTACGATTGCAACTTCTGCATTTTGTTCTTTTCCAGAAACGGTGTAGATTGATTTAAATATTATATTTTGTGCTGCCTTAATAGTTGGTAGCTTCATGGTGAATGATCCGTTGTCATCGGCTACTACCTCTCCAATGGATTTGCCATTTAAAGTAGCGTTTATCTTTGCCTTTGGATTTGCCTTACCATTTGCATTTGCATCTCCTTCCTTAATAGGATTTACGGAAAGAGTTGCCTGGGTGCTTGGAGTTTGAGCGACGAAACTTTGCTGATCTGTGTTTTCGCTTCCGTCCATTCCGACTGAAGTTAGAATTACAGAATTTTTAAGTCCGTCCACCTTTCCAATATCTGATTTAAGTACGCAGTCCAGTGGAATTTTAATTAGCTCTGTACTTCCAATTGAATCTATATTCATAACAGCAAGTGTAATTAGAGATTGGCTGTCATTTTTTACCTTGGTGGTCTTAAGCTCAATGGAGTCCTTCTTTTCAGTTGCACCTACTAATGAACTGGATTTCACGTCCAAGTTTTCATCTATAAGCACAGTTACTACGAAGGATTTGTATGCCTTTTTAGCTTCATT
Source organism: Peptoniphilus duerdenii ATCC BAA-1640 (assembly GCF_000146345.1). Taxonomy (GTDB): domain Bacteria; phylum Bacillota; class Clostridia; order Tissierellales; family Peptoniphilaceae; genus Peptoniphilus_B; species Peptoniphilus_B duerdenii. Next base: position 2,088,873 of record NZ_GL397071.1, read on the forward strand.
TGGAACTTTTATGTTGATTGAGTATTTTAAATTGTCTCCTCTCTTCGCTTGTAGCATGGTAGGAGTTTCTAAAAATACTTGTATGTCATCCTTTGCATAAGCGTTTGTAAAAATAATTAATGCCATCAAAAATATTGTAAGTAGCCTTTTCATATAATCACCTCTAGTTTAATTATACCAAAAAATCTAGTTAATTATGTACTTTTATAATTGAATACAGCTTTAAAATATAAATTTAAAGCAAAATAAAAAATTTTTTAGATGCGATTAAAAATATTTTTAAAAATTTTAAAAAATAGATTGCAATGTGTGACATCACATGGTACACTTTAGATAGTGTATGGAGTGAGTGCACACATTCCAAATTTATTAAAAATTACACTTAAATAAAAGGAGGTAGAAGATTTGTTTAATATCAATTTAAAAAGTTCAGTCCCGATCTACAAACAAATAGTCGACTCCATTAGAGATTCCATAGTCAAGGGCATGTTTCTTGAAGGAGATAAACTTCCTTCAGTTAGAGAGATGGCAAAACTTCTCCTTGTCAATGAATCCACAGTTCAAAGAGCTTATAGAGAGCTGGAAAGTATGGGAGTCATAAAGACGATAGTAGGCAGAGGAACATTTATCGAGTTCGATAAATCTAGAGAACTTTTGGAAAAGGAAAATGTGAAGCGTAAGATAGCAAGTGTTTTTAAAGAAGCTATCTACCACGAATTAAGCTTAGAAGATATAGAAGAAATCTATAGAAATGTAGAAAAGGAGGCAGAGTCTAATGCTACAAATAAATGATATTCACAAAAGCTATGGCGAAAAACATGTTTTAAACGGCATTAGTTTCTCCGTAGAAAAAGGAAAAGTTACATCCCTAATAGGAAGAAATGGTTCTGGCAAGACCACCATGCTTGAGATTCTATCCAGAATAATTTCGCAAGATGGCGGATTTATATCCATTGACGACAAAAAAATCGACGAAGATATAACTCTTCAACAAAACATCGCGTTTCTTCCAGACAGATTCGATCTATTTAAATATTCAAACGCACTAAGGATTATGGAATTTTATGAAATTATCTATCCTCACTTCGATAGAGAATTCGTAAAGACAGAGCTTACAAAATTAAGAATCAGTCCGAAGATGGATGTGAGAAATCTCTCAAAAGGTCAAAGCGCCCTACTCGGACTTGTAATCATCCTTGCAACGGGAGCAGATTATATACTACTAGATGAAATCCTAGACGGAATCGACGTTGTAAATAGAAGAAAGGTCATCGAATATGTACTAGACGCAACAGCAGCAGGACGAGCAGTACTAATCTCTTCCCACTCACTAGATGAACTAGAATCCATCTCCGACACAGCAATATATATCTCTCTAGATGGAAGTCTCCAAGCAGTGGACCAAAGTCTAAATCTAAATAAATTCCAAATAGTTTTAAAGGAAACACTAAAGGAAGAAGACAGAGAAAAACTATTTATCACCGGAGAAATCGGAAGAGTTATAACCATTCTCACAGAAGATTCTTTTGAAGAAGTACAAAAGAAATTAAAGACAGAAATCATCCAACACGACATCATCCCTGTAAAATACAAAGATGTCTTCTACTATGAAAGCATAAAGGAGGATAGATGATGAAAGGATTAGATAAAGTTTTAAAAATTTTATATAAAAAATACAGCCTACTCTTCGCAGTAATATTTATAGGAACAATATTTCTACAATTTTCAACAGTTAAATATGAATATAGAGTTATTAGCGAAGACTTGGCATCAAGTGTAATAAAGGTAGAAAAATTTAATAATGGAACCTTTGTAAAAGAGCAAGATGATTACGTAGACTATCCAGTCCTACAAGAAAGACTAAAGAAACCATTTACCAAAGAAGATATAAAAATGGTAGCAGACTACGGGAAAAAAGTTGGCTTAGACAGAGCAGAAAACAATTCAGAATCCTATAGATATGGTGGATCAATAGTTGAATATAATCTTGCCAGAGTCCTTGACTACGACAAAGGCTTAATCTCAGGAAGCAAAATTCTAAGCATGAACTTACTACCACTTATAATTCTTGCGGTAGTAGTGGCATTCCTTTTAAGTTCAGAATTTATGACCACATTCTATAAATTTATGCGCCAAGTGCCGGTAAAAAGAGAAGGAGTCTACGTGGCAAAGGTAATCTTTGGAATAGTAAGTCTATTAGCATATATCTTACTAAGTCTAGGAATCAACTATCTCCTACTTAAAAACACACCTTTTGGAAATATCCTAACCTTTAGCGGTAATGGTAATGTTTTAGGTAAGAATATACTCAAGATGATTGCAGCGTTCCTCGGAGCATTTGGAGTTGGAACAGTCTCAGGAAATATAGTTGGCTTCTTCGGCATGCTCATCATCACATTTGGAGGAAAAATACTTCAAGAACTATACCTTAGATTCTACCAAGTATTCTTCAATACAGACTCAATTACCTTCTCGGATCTAAATAATTTTGAAAAGATGATGGAAAAAAATCCAATCTATTCAATAGTAAATAGCGCAAACACCATACTAGATGGTAAATATATTTTAAATATAGTATTTCTATGCGTCCTATACTTCCTAATCGGACTAATAGTAACCAAATTAAACGACGGCTCAAGAACCACCAAGTGTATCGTTCTAAAAGGAGTATCAAAAGTTGTCATGGCGATAGCAGTATTTACGACAGTATGCGCATCAACCCTACTAATTAATGGAATCTTTGGATCAGGATCAGGAGTAGGAATGTTAATGTATCCATTCGCAGCATTTATGCTATTTGTAAGTTATAAATTCTACAAAATGTTATTCGAAGTAAATATCGGATTCTAAGGAGGATATAATGAAAAATTTCAGAAAGATTTTAGCCCTGACTATGGTGCTAGTTCTTATAATTTCAACTGGATGCCAGAAGAAATCCCTCTATGAAGAAAGACTGGAAGGATCACTATTCACATCATACCGAGGACTAATCTACTTTGACAAGGACCATATCTTCGTACAAATGTACACAGATTTGCAACATGTACCGGAAGAAGAAAGAGAAAAAGAAATAGAAAAGATGCGTAAAGAAGGAACACTTACAGGAGAGCTCACCTCTTCCTTTAACGAAGAAATAAAATCTGAAAATCCAGTGCTAGAAGAAGACGGAACCATAAAAAGCGACTCACTTCCAGATTTAAAGATTGACGAAAACGGACACATCGTCTTTAGGGACATAGACTTTGTCTTTAAAGTTAGAGATGAAAATAAAAAATAAAAAGAATTAAAATTATAATTAAAATTAGGATGGAAAAATTCCATCCTTTTTTATATTCTTTTGTAAAAGTGCTTAACCAGAAACAATTACGACAAAATAATCTTACGGTAAATAATCTGAGTTCTATTTAATATATATTAAAATAATGTATCGTTAATAATATTTATGTCCCGCGCTCTACGTAGAGCATGTAATTTTAAATTTTATTTTAGTCTATTAAGATTTAAAAAACTAATTTATTTAAGCCTTGACAATAATTTTTTAAAAGCTTATGATAATATTTAAGTTTATCGAGTCAAAGCAATAAAGTATTTTAAGGAGAATTAATTTCAATGAAAAATAATAAATTTACCTCAACCTGGGGTTTTATTTTAACTACCGTAGGTTCTGCGGTGGGAATGGCGAACGTGTGGGGGTTTCCATACAAACTTGCAGCTAATGGCGGCGGAGCGTTTTTATTAGTATATCTATTTTTTATAGCAATTTTTGCCTACTTCGGTCTGTCTGCTGAGTATGCTGTGGGAAGATATTCCGAAACTGGAACCCTCGGTTCTTACGAAAAGGCTTGGTCCCATGTGAAACTTTCAAAACTTGGAAAAGCTATTGGCATCTTGCCACTTCTAGGATCTATCTGTATAGCCATCGGCTACGCGGTTATAATTTCCTATGTTTTGAAATCTCTATTCCAAAGTTTGACTGGAAGTCTTATGACCATCGATGCTGACACATGGTTTAAATCTTTTTCAAGCACCAATTTCAGCGTGGTACATTTCCATTTCATAGTTATAGTCATCACTTTACTTACCTGTGTAAGTGGCGCTCACTCAATTGAAAAGGCAAACAAAATCATGATGCCACTATTCTTTGTGCTATTCGTCATCCTTGCGATTAGAGTTGCATTTTTACCTAATGCTTTTTCTGGATATAAATTTATGTTCACTCCAGATTGGAAGATGCTTCTTGATCCAAAGGTGCTCGTTAGCGCCATGGGACAGGCGTTCTTCTCCCTATCCATCACCGGAAGTGGGATGATTGTCTGCGGTGCATATTTAAACAAGGCCGAGGACATCATGGGCGGCGCGAAACAGACGGCAATCTTTGATACTATCGCAGCTACTGTTGCTGCACTTGTTATGATTCCTGCACTATTTTCATTTAGCGAAAATCCTGAAGGCGGTCCTGGACTTTTGTTCGTGACACTTCCAAAGATTTTACAAAATATGGTGGGCGGCAGAATTTTTGCCATCGCCCTCTACCTTGCAGTGTTATTCGGTGGGATTTCTTCGCTACAAAATATGTTTGAAGTTGTCTGCGAGTCAATCCTTCATACTTTCAAAAGTCTAAATCGAAAGACTGTCCTTGTTTTCATCGGTCTTGTGGCATTTATTCCAGGAATTTTTATGGAGCCAATAGGCGGAGTGCCTGGTGCGATCCTCGGTGGATGGGGACCTTGGATGGATCTTGTGTCCATATACATCATTCCAATGGGAGCGACCCTCGGTGCCTTTTCTTGGTTCTGGATCATGGATAGAGATGCTCTTATCGGCGAAATAAATATTGGAAGCAAGAAAACTTACACCAAGACTTGGTACTACCTCGGCAAATTTATATATGTACCAATGGCGATGATCCTATGTTTTATAGCTCTGTACTATAAGATTGCATTTTGATCTAATCAAAATTAAAAAAGTTTTATGAATAAAAATTTTTTAAACTAAAGAAAATAATAAAACTGTCAAGATCTTCCTTGGCAGTTTTTTGTCCATGAAAAAACCGGCGACTTTGCACCGGCTTTTAAATGGATTTTATGAAAAATTTTTTAAATTTTTAAACTTTGTAATTAAATGGTTAAAATTAATCGCCACATTATGCAGCTGCCGAGAAAATATTTACGAATTTAAAATCTTGTTAAGTTCGTAGTTTACTCTGTTTCTAGTTCTAATTAGATATGCATCACTCTTTGGATATTCATAGAAAGTTATCGGTTCTCTTAAGTCTCTTTCCAAAATATCTAGCACATACTCTTTAGAAGTGAGTCTTTCCAAATAAGATAGGGCTCTTTCATCATAGAAGGCTTGAGAAAGTACCTTTGACCTTATGGAAGGCTCTGGAACTCCTCCTCTGCCCGGATATACTAAAAACGCATCCCCTGCAGGGAATCCATCGTCAGCGTCGGTAACTTTGTAAGGGTCAATCTTCTTATAAGATAGAACTGAGTTGTAGAAATTGTATCCCCAGTGCAAGAATCCACTTATGTGAAACTTGTACATTTGAATTCCAAAAATTCTATTTCTAGCAGAAGGCATGGACATAAATCTATTGGCAACTTCTGTAAATTGTCCAACACAGTAGTAGGTCCACAACTCATCTAAATCATCGTCTAAAAAGTCATGTATGACAGACGATGCAGCTACTGGTAGTTCTATCAAACCTTTTTTAAAAAAATCATAGTGGGCAACCGCTTCAAAAGTTTTAAGATCCTTAAATAAATCATTCACAGACATATAAGCCTCTTTATAGGACTTAATATGCTCTTCTCTAGGCACATCTGAAATATGGAAGTAGGTTTTGTCCAGAACTCCCCATTCTTTTAAATGAGCGACCAAATCAGGAATGAACTTTTCCAAGAACTTGGTGTACTCTCCCACTGATGGAGTGTCCCAACCAAATATTTTCTTCTTCTTTCCATCTACTGTAGCCACGATATTTGGCGCAAACTTGGCACCCCATTGGCTAAAGATATGGGATATTTCAAAGTATTCGATGCCCTTTGATCTAACTAAATCTATCCATTTTTTTAAATTGTCGTAATTAAAATAGTACTTGCCGTCCTTAACTTCAATTTCTACAAGTTGAACATTGGTCCTTTCCTTTCCCACTTGAGTATCAAGGGTGTAGGTAAATATAGGTGTTAGCACCATGTTGCAACCCATGGAAGCGTAATGATTAAGGAAGTTTGAAATAATCTTCCAGTGTCTATCGGAGAATACTTTTACCTTGTAGTAGTCAGCCAAACAGTCGAGATAGAACCATTCCGTATGAATAATCTCTTGCTTTGGAAGTTTCACATCGTAAATCTCCACACTGGTTTTACATTTGGCAAACACTTCTCCCCTAGCCTTGTTAGCTTCCGCTTGACCCATGCTCTCGCCGAGGGAAATAAGGCTTATTTCAATAGGATATTTTCCAGCTAGTATAGAATCATCCACTTCGATGTCAATCCAAAGGCTTGACCACAGACCGGATCTAATCTTAACCACGCCGTCCTTTGGAAGAGGTTTAAGTAGATCTGGATAAAGTCCTGGAGTCGTCCTCAAATAATTGTCATCGACGATGGTCATTGCAGCTCTAGTCACTGGAACAGACTCAACTGTATATACTTTAATATTATCTTTGATAGGTGATTTGATCTCTACCTTCGCAAGTTGTCTAAAAGGAATGTTTGAAGAGTATGCAACTTGAAAAGAGATAACTTCACCTTTTAGTCCAGTAATATTTAAAGTTTCAATATCATAAACGGGCTTTTCATCCAAAAATACTTTTTTCAGAGAAGAAACCGGAATCATTTCATATATAATTTCGCCTACATCTATCATAAAAAACTCCTAATTGATTAATTCAAAAATCTTTTTTATTAACTTAATGGTAGCACAAAATCAGTTTAAAGTAAATTTAATATCAAAATATATTAATT
>NZ_GL397071.1:2096316-2106333 GCF_000146345.1 Peptoniphilus duerdenii ATCC BAA-1640
TATTTTCAATTGTTTTATCTGTCTAAATAAAAAATTTAGAATTATTTATCGAATTTTTATTTCAAAATACTCCAAGATTTTTAAAATAAAATTACCTTTATAATATATTATTTCTCCGAGAAATTCTTCTTATTTTCATTTCAATTTAAGTTTTACATTTTTAAACTATTTTGAAACGAAATAAATTTTATCTTACCAAACATTTTTATTTATTCTGACCTACTCTATTAAATTTCGTTGACTTAAAAATTTTTAAAGTTTATAATATAAGTACTTTAAGTTCTCATTTATATAAAAATACACTTTAAATATTATTTTTTATATTTTTTTAAGCGTTTATTGGAAGTTTAAGTTCTAAAGGAGGTATTATGAATTTCGGTAACAAAATCAAAAGTCTAAGAGAAGAGAAGGGTTTAACTCAAAAAGAACTTGCGGATATGCTTGGAACTTCTCTTAAAACAATAAGCAACTACGAAGTGAAGGGGACCCGCCCTCGCACCATGAAAAATTTTGAAAAACTGGCGGAGATCTTCGATGTCAATGTCAACTATCTCTTAACCGACGAGGAGTACTTCATCATGCAAGCAAGGGACACCTATGGATACAAAGGTGCAAAGGATGCACAGGATCTGGTGGAATCTATGAAGGGGCTCTTTGCCGGTGGTGAACTGCCAGAGGAAGATAAGGACGTGGTGTTTAAAGCTATTTCGGAAGCATATTGGGAATCAAAGCTAAAGAATAAAAAATATTCAAAGAAGACTGATGACAATGAGTAATAGATGGATTTATGAAAAGGTAAATGAGCTTGTCGAAAAGTACAAGACGAGAAATCCGGAGGAACTCGCGAAGGCTCTCGATATAAATATTAAGTATATGGATGAAACCAAGACTCTTCTTGGAATGTACCAGGTTATTTTGAAAAACAGATATATTTTCATTCCAAACAACTTGGGAAGTTTAAAAGACACTGTCCTCGCCCATGAAATTGGTCACGACCAACTCCACAGAGAAGAATCTCTAAAGGGAGTTACCTTTCACGAGAGCAGAGTCTTCAACCCGGTAAATGTTTTTGAAATCGAAGCAAATATTTTCGCCGCCCACCTGCTAATCCCTGACGATGATCTCTTAAAGATGATGGAGTATGCGGAAAGCGACAGAGATTTAGCGGTAGGGCTCGGTGTGGATATAAATCTGCTTAATCTCAAAATTTCTGAGCTTGTGAAGTTAAATATCATAGACCTTAAAAATATCTTCCCTGTCAGCCCAGATTCAGGATTTTTAAAGAAGTACAAACCGAGAAACGATCTAGATTAATTGGAGGTTGCCATGGGAATTATAGACTACTCAAGAGAACCCACTTCAGATATAGCTTTTGTAGATATGAAATCTTTCTACGCCAGTGTAGAATGTGTTGAAAGAGGTCTTCATCCACTCAAGACTTCCCTCTGCGTCATGAGCCGCTCCGACAATTCAAACGGCCTTATACTCGCAAGCTCTCCAGTGTTTAAAAAGGTCTTTGGCAAAGAAAATGTGGGAAGAAGCAGGGATCTTCCCTTCGATATAGAAACTCGAAAATTTAGTTTTGAAAAGGCAAGGCACCAAAATATTCCCATTACGAAGGATTATGTAAATTATATAGAGACCTGGGCGAAAAACACTCTTATAGTTCCGCCGAGGATGGCATTTTATATAGAGGAAAATCTAAAAATACAGAAGGTTTTTGAAAATTTTGCATCGGTGGATGAAATATATCCCTACTCCATCGACGAAGGATTTCTAGATCTCACCTCTTCTCTAAATTATTTTGTAAGAGATAGTGGACTTAGTCGTCGAGAAAAGTTGGATATCCTCTGTGCAAAGATTCAAAATGAAATCAGAAAAGAAACGGGCATCTTCTCCACCGTCGGCATGAGCAATTCAAATCCACTTCTTGCAAAACTTGCACTGGATAACGAAGCGAAGAAGACTCCGACCATGAGGGCTAACTGGTCCTACGAAGACGTGGAGAAAAAGGTGTGGAATATAGAAAATCTAACCGACTTTTGGGGCATCGGAAGTAGAACCGCAAAGAGACTAAACAAATTATTTATATACACCGTAAGAGATCTCGCGAAATCTGATCCAGATCGCCTGGCAAAAGAATTTGGCATCATGGGAGTACAGCTTTGGTTCCATGCAAACGGAGTTGACGAAAGTAATCTAAAAGAACCCTATATTCCAAAGTCAAAAGGCATCGGCAATTCCCAAGTCCTACCGAGAAATTACACGGACCAAAGAGAAATAGAAATCGTCCTATCAGAAATGGCAGAGCAGGTTGCAATCCGCCTTAGAAGAATAAAAAAGAAGGCAAACACCATCGCCATCTACATCGGATTTAGCTATGAAGAGAAGAAAAGATCCATAAATGTACAGAAGAAGATAAGACCATCTCAAAGTACAGAAGTTTTAACAAAAGAAGTCCTATCCCTCTTTAGAGAAAAATACGACGGCGGTGCAGTTAGAAATATTGGCATTCGCTATGACAATTTAACCAACGAAGACTACTGCATATTCACATTGTTTGAAGATGTAAAAAAAATAGAAAAAATGGAAAATTTAGACAAAGCCATCGATAAGATAAGAGATAAGTATGGCTACATGGCAATTCAAAAGGCGACCTCTCTTATGGAAGGCTCTCGTGCAAAAGAGAGAAGCACACTTATCGGTGGTCACTGCGGAGGTTTAGATGGAATAATATGATAGATAGAACATACTTGCCCTATGAATCAGCGCGAAAATACATGGATAGAGGCATGGTGAAATGGATGGGATTCTTCCTATCTGAACACACATCAGCTCTGACACAAGTTGGAGATAGGATCTACTTCACGGACAAATTTTCAAAAGAAGAAAAGTCTCTTCTCCTCACCCAAGTATTTTTAAATAGAAGTAGAATCTTTCTTGCAATAAGAGATGAAAAAATTCCTTACCTAGGACAAATCTATGATATAAATGGAGAAGAAATACTTTTAAAGACGGAAGATAAAATAATTAAGATAAGAGTTTTGGAAATAGTTGAGATCACACTGGCGGAGGGAGAATAAGAATGGATAGATTGGAGAAAAATATTTTTCAACTAGATTACTACAGCGAAAATTATACGAGATTTGAAAATGACTTCTATCGATATACACAGACGAATATCCCACTGACATTCTTAACAGACGATTTGGTGCAGATGATGGCGAAGACCGGCAGAAGCTACTTTAGATTAAATGCACAGAACGCAAAAGATAGAATGGACCATTACTTTGTATTTGAAATCGAAAACCCAAAGGAAAATAGCGAAGTTAAGCTTTATAAATACATGGGACACAAGTTCAGAATAGAAGAAAAATAAACCACCTTGGTAGTTAAACGAAGGTGGTTTTTGTTTTAATTTTTATTTTTGATAGGTTGTAAGATTAAATGCGACACAAATAAAAAATTAAGAAGAAAAGGTAAGTCTAGAAAAACAAAGAAACAAGAGGAAGATTCAATATAAGTACATCGATAAAAACATTAAAAAGAAATTGTTTTGGTATGAGAAATTTTGACTTGTTTAGAAAAAGAATTATGTTTTCATGTAAGTAGAGATTAGGAAACCGGGAAAATTTGCAAAACCCCTAGGGGTTTTATTTGCTATGCTTATTTTTAATAGTTTTTAATTAGCGTCTATGTGCCCATTTACATAAAGAAAGAGACTCGAGTTAACGAGCTTTCCCAACATTTGACCTAGAACCATTTAAAATGAAATAAAAATTTGATATGCTAGAAATATATTTATTATTAATCAAACTTAGAAGCTAAAAATAACAAGTATTAATATCTTAAAATTTAAAGTAAGATAATTATTTAGTATAATAATAAAAATACTTACAATTTTTATAAAATTAGAAAGGAAAAAATGAGAGATTATATTACAATAAAGGATTTATTAGAGAATGAATGCTTTGGTGACTGCAATTTAGTAGCAGGTATGAACGGCTTAAAAAATAAGGCTAAGGATATAGTTGTATTGGAAACACCAGATGGGGTTAGCTGGTTTCAAGGAAATGAAATAGTTTTAACAGCAGGCTATGCCTTTATAAATGAAAAGAAATATAAAGAAGAATTCATAAGGGATGCATATAAACACAAAGTAGCTGCAATATGTATAAAAATAGGAAGATATTTTGGTGAGATAGACAATAATTTATTAAATGATGCCGATAAATATGGTATTCCTTTGATAATTTTGAGAAAAGAGGCAACTTATTCTAAAATTGTTGGAAACTTCTATGAGTTTCTATTTAATATAAAGACAAATAACCTTATAGAGCAAAATTTAGCATACAATAAATTATTAAACCTAAATTCTAGAAATATAAAATTAGAAAAGATTTTAGAAGAGGTGACTAATTTAATAGGAATAAAAGTTGGGTACACGAGATTTTCGAATAATAATGAAAGTAACATTTTATATATACCAATAAAAACAACTGATAACTTGGGATACATCTATTTAGATAATGATGTTGAGCTTAATGAATTCCAAAAGAATTGTATAACTTATGCTTTATCGTTAATAAAAAATAAGCTATACCTAGAGCAAACATTTCTTTATAACATAAGTCAAAATCATAGAGTGATTACAAATATTTTATTACAAAATCAAAATCATAGCCAAAGCTTTTTAAATAGTGTTGTCTTTAATTTAAATTGGAAAAGCTCAGAATTCTATTGTGTGTATTTTAGGCAAAATGTGACAAAGAAGATAGCTAATTCAGATATAAGGAAATTTTTAGAATTTAAATTGAATAGTTATTTCTTATTTAATACGTATAAGGATGGGATGGCAATATTTTGCCATATTGAAAAGAATAAGTTAAAAAATACTCTCTCTGAATTAATAGAAAAACTAGATTCAGAAAATAAATATCTACAAATTGGAGTATCATACCTAAAAAAGAATTTTAAAGAAATTAATTTATCACTAGATGAGGCTGAAAAAATCTCAAAAATTGATAAAAGGACAATATGTTTTATTGAAGATTTCACTAAGGAAAAAATAATATTTGATTTGGTAGATACAGCGAATGGAAAAGAAATTGTCAATGATATAATTGGCAAGATTAAAGAATATGATTTTGCTCATAACACACAACTATATCCAACTTTTTGTTCATTTATATCTAACAATATGAGTAGGAAGGACACCGCAAAAGAGCTTTATATACACGCTGAAACATTAAGATATAGATTAAATAAAATAGAAGAAATAACAGACTATTGTTTTGAAAACAGCAAGGAGCTTATGATATTAATTTTATCAAAAGAAATTTCAGATATCCTATAGAAGCTATTTATAAGGATACATTTAAAGTTTAATATAATATTTAAAAAGCTTAACTTTCTAATTAGAAGGTTAAGCTTTAATAAAAATCTATTTATTTAATTTCAGTTATTTTTTCGTATATATGTGGCTTTCTATCTCTGAGATAAGATATTTGAGTCCTATATTTGTTTACTTCATCTAAGTCAATCTTTACAACTTCAACAGCTTCTTTATCTTTAGGTAATTCATGGATAATCTTTCCTCTTGGATTAGCCACCATAGATCTACCAAACATGTGAAGATTTTCCTCAATACCATATCTATTTACCCCAATAGTAAATAGTATGTTTTCGAGAGATCGTTGAGGGATATTCAAATCCCACATATCCTCATCTTCTATTCTCCATGCTGCAGGTACAAATATCATTTCTGCACCCTTTAACATTAAAGACCTAAATGACTCTGGGAATCCCATGTCATAGCAGATTGCAATTCCAAACTTTCCATATTTGCTATCAAAGACTGGATATTCATCTCCTTCTTTAAAATAAAGCCTATCTCTAAACCATAGGTGACTTTTAGCAAAGCTACCCATCTTGTTACCTTCATCATCAAAGACTATAGAAGAATTATAGACGATACCTGGGACTTCTCTGATTTCACCAAAAGATGCAATCAAGTAAACTTTATTTTCCTTAGCAGCTTCAGCCATTCTGTCATAAGTATAATTGAAATATTTAATACTTAACTCAGCAATTCTTTCTTGTAATATTTCTAAATTATATCCAGTTGCAAATAATTCTGGCAATACGACTATATTTGCTCCTTTATTTGCAGCATCTCTTATAAGATCAACAGCCTTTGAAACATTAGCTTCAACATCGCCTAAAATTGATTCAAATTGAATTATTCCAATATTAACATTTCTAGTCATTATTTCTTCCTTTCTTATTTAGCATTAACAAATAATACAATAAACCTCCAGCAATCATCGCATTTATAGGTGGAATAAAAAACTTATATTTATCTGTTACAAATGAAACAATAAATGCAAGCACCCAACAAATAATGGCGATAGTATTAGTACCTTCTCTATTTTTTAATGATCTATTATTTAAAATATAATAATCGACCCACATTATTCCAGCTATTCCAGATATAGTCATACTTAATAAACTTAAAAATTCTTGGAACTTGAATATAATTCCACTTGCAGCTATTGCTGTTCCTATTAAGCCTGCAATTATTGTGAGTGTTTCTCTTTTTAAGCTTGGAAAAACTGTTTTTAAGGCCAGACCACCTGAGTAAGCATTTGAAACGTTAGTAGACCAAGCTGCTAGAAGTAAAATTAAAAAGGCAATCCAGTTAAAACCAAGATTTTCTAAAACCTCTGTAATATCCCAAGAAGGAGAATCCATTGCTAATACACCTGCAGCAACCTGTTGAAAAATTGATATGAAGGCGAAGCCTATCACAGCAATTATAACAATATCCTTAATACTTCTAGTATATCTTAATTGGTCTGGAGAAATTATTGTTCCTACGATTACAACTCCAATAACTACATTCAGACCTTCTAAGATGGTCATTTCTGTTGCAGGAGTGTATGATAGAATTGATTCTATTCCATTTACAGACAAAGCTTTATACATTCCCCAAACCATCATAATAATTAACGGAGGTACGGCCAAATAATTGAACTTTGCCATAGCATTGAATCCTAAAACTGCAAAACACATCATTAACAAACCAAGAACAACAACAGACATTGTTAAATTTAAGCCTGGAAAAATTCTTAGTAGTGATAAACCTGCTACTCCAGCTTGAACTCCAAACCATCCAAAACTTGTAATAGCTAATATTAATGAAATAATCCACTTTCCACCTGTTGAGCCAAAGGTACTCTCTGCAAGCGAGTAAGTGTCTAGCCCCTCTCTCATTCCAATATTACCTTGGAGTATTAGTATTAAAACAAGCATCAAGTTTCCTATTACGGAGGTCACTAATAATTGTTTAAAACTCATACCAAGCACGAGAACGCCACCGACCATTAATTCTGAAATAGCAACATTACTTCCAAGAATATTAAACAATGGAGCTCTCCAACCAACTCGCTCGCTATCAGCTACTCTTTTTGATGAGAAACTTATACTATTTTTATCCATATACATTCTCCTTATATTATTTGTAAAACAAAAACTTCTGATAAATAATAAATTAGAAAAATATAAAACTACATAAGAGATAACTTATATACCATATCTAAGATTTATTATTTATTTTGTAAAATGTTACTTTAAACCTTCATTACCTTGAGTTTGTAATATTCTTAAACTACCATATTTTTGCTTAATAATTTCCCATTCATTTTTATCATAAAAAGAAATTCTATTTTCACCAAAATCTTTACAAACTTCTAACACGAACCTCGCACACTGTTCGACATCAAAAGGATGAGTGGAGCCAGTTGCGCAACCTGCAACAATAGACTCAGTAGTCACTGCTACTCCTACAACTGGAGCTGTAGTAGACGTTGATGGTTGCATTATACTATTAATATGAAATAGATTATTTCCATAAGGTGTAATATCTTGATTTGTAATTGGAAGCACCTTTGGAGAACTTCCAGTAGTTCTCTCCATAATATCTAACAAATCTTCAGAAACTCTTAAGATAAAACCTTCTTTAACAGTAGGGGATATAGCAAAGCCATTATGGCTAATAATTCTATTACCTTTTGTAGTATCTACAGATAAAATGGAGTCAAGATCACCCTTAACCTCCTCTTTGTTCATGGTAGACATATCTATAGGTGAATCCATAAAAGGAACAGGTTCATGAGGGATAGTTGGTGCGTCCGGACATATATGAGTTGAAATAACAACATCTCCTTTTAAAAAATCACCTTTATTATTCATATCTAAAATTTTTGCTGCAACTGCTAGCACTATCAATGCACCATCTCCGTCAGAAACAAAACCTGTAACCTCTGGTCTAGCACCAATACCACCAAGTCTTCCCAACACACCTAAAGTTGGAGCTTTACCACCTTTGATTTTTCCGTTTGTGCCAGGAATCATTATTCTAACTAAGTCAGTAGAGCCCTTTTCTGTTTTTAAAGTATTTATAGAAATGTCAACGTCAACATCTCTTATACCAACTAAATATTTTTTTATATCATGACCAGTTATTCGAGAACTATCAAGCAACTTATAAATTTCAATGATTTCCTTTAATAACATTTCTCCTCCTAAATAAAAATATAGATAAAAAGTTTCAAATAAGATATTGCAATAGTATTTAGAACTTACTAAAAGTATACAGAATATTATCTTAAAATAATATAGGAATAGTCATAAATTTAATTTTACCAATATATGAATTATCACAAAACCTAATTCAATATGATAAGTTGTAAAAATAAATGCGACACAAATAAAAATAAAAACTCATACTAACTTCGTGTAAAATGTTAATAACGACAAAACTAACACAGAGGTCAATATGAGCTATACACATCTTCTTAATGTATCTAAACACTCTATCATAGATATCTTACCATCAAGAGATAAGAACACATTGTATGAGTACTTTGAAAAGATACCAAACAAAGAAAGAAACGAAGTAAAATTCTTTGTAAGCGATATGTCTAAAACATTTAAGTCAGTTAAAAAAGCATTCTTTAAAAACGCAGTACATATCATAGATAGGTACCACTTCATAAGACAAGTATCCTGGGCATTAGAAAATGTTAGAAAGAAAATACAAAAGCATATATATCATCAAAGCTTAGGAAATATTTTAAAAGAAGTAAGAGTTTAATTACAAAACCTGTGATTACTCTTGGTCAAATGGACCTCTTGAAGGAATTCATACAAAGATAAAAACATTAAAAAGAAATTGTTTTGGTATGAGAAATTTTGACTTGTTTAGAAAAAGAATTATGTTTTCATGTAAGTAGAGATTAGGAAACCGGAAAAATTTGCAAAACCCCTAAGGGTTTTATTTGCTATGCTTATTTTTAGTGGTTTTTAGTTACTTTGGATTTGATATCTTAATTAGCGTATATGCGTTCTTTTTTACATAAAGAAAGAGACTCGAGTTAACGAGCCTCCACAATATTTGACATATATTCTAAATAATTACAATAAAAAAAGTTCGATCTAATTAAAAATCGAACTGTGGCGGAGAAGGTGGGATTCGAACCCACGTGGGCTTGCACCCTAACGGTTTTCAAGACCGCCCCGTTATGACCGCTTCGGTACCTCTCCAAAAAAATGGTGACCCATCGGAGATTCGAACTCCGGACACCTTGATTAAAAGTCAAGTGCTCTGCCGACTGAGCTAATGGATCACGATATAAAATTGTTGGCTGGGGCGGCAGGACTCGAACCTACGAAATGCCAGAGTCAAAGTCTGGTGCCTTACCGACTTGGCTACGCCCCACTGTTAATTGGTGCAGCTAGGAGGATTCGAACCCCCGGCACACGGATTAGAAGTCCGTTGCTCTATCCTACTGAGCTATAGCTGCATAATTGGAGCGGGTGAAGGGAATCGAACCCTCGCAACCAGCTTGGAAGGCTGGGGCTCTACCACTGAGCTACACCCGCAAGTAATTCACTTTATTATTATAATAAATATAGCTGCTAATTTCAAGTAGTTTTCTTAAATTTTATAAGTTT
>NZ_GL397072.1 GCF_000146345.1 Peptoniphilus duerdenii ATCC BAA-1640
CTATTATTTAAAATATACAGGTTTTACATATCCATATTTCATTGCAATATGAACCATCTCTTGATAATTTCTAACACCCAATTTTTCGTATATGCGATTTAACGCTGTCGCTAATGAACTTTTACAAATATTACATTCCTTTGCGACTTCCATTCTTGTAAGCCCTGAACAATACAAATTAATAATTTCAATTTCTCTTTCTGTCAAATCATAATTCAAGTTAGTGTTTACATTAAATATTAACTCTCCATTTACTACATCATTTAATTTCTTTACTAAAACTTTGATATTCTCATCTTTGCATATGAACCCTTTAGTACCTATTTCCTTCGCTTTCTCTTCAAAGCCTATTAAATCATATCCAGTTAGCATAACGATTTTTTGTTTTGGATATTTTATTAATATCTCATTAGAAACTTCTAATCCATCCTTATTGCCCTTCATTTTACTCAAATTAATATCCATTAAAATAATATCATATTCTTTTTTTTCTAATATTGATCCCAAATTAAAAATATCATCAATCAAATCAACAATATCTATTTCTTCTTCACGCTCTAAACTATATTTTAAACTATTAGAAAACATGGTATGGTCATCTATTAATAATATTTTCACAGATCACTTCCTCCTCTATAGGTATAGTTACATTAATTTTAATGAATGGTTCAACTTTGTCATAAAACTGATCAATTAATATTTTCCCATCTAATTTTTCAATTTCATCTTTTATAATCTCTAATCCTCTTCCATTCCCTATCTTTATATTTTCATAATCAAATACATCTTCATGATTGATTACGCTAATATATAATTCTCTATTATCCGTTTTTATATTAATCTCAGAATAATTTCCTTTTGAATGTTTGTATATATTTATACATAATTCATGCAAAATCTTATAAATAACCATATCGTATGGATAATTTACAAAAAACTCTTTATCACAATTTAAGTCTATTAATATATCATTTTTGTTAAACCTGTTCCTTAAAGATTCTATTAAATTATAGTAATTGTCTGCTAATGGTAAATCATAAATAATTGTAGGATTATATAATTCAATCTCGGACCTTGTAATTCCAATTAATTTATCTATTGTTTTAATTGACTCATCTAAAAATTCTTTTTCTCCTAAAAGAATATTCATTTTTATAGCTATTATATCTTGTAATATATCATCATGTAAAAAGTTTGAAATTCTTTTGTTATAATTCTTTTCTATATTGTATTGCTGTATTTTATTTCTTATCACTCCATTTGGATCTTTCTGTTTTTCAAAATAAAAGTAAAACATTAACATACTCTCTTTGTATATTGTTATTAGACTTATCCCCATATAAATAACTCTCCTTAGACCTTGTCCAAATAAATTTACAAATACTATAAATATACATAAAAACATACAGTCTATAATCATCAAGAGCATTTCATTTTTGTTTATCACTTTAGATGAATTTTGTTTTTTTAGTAGTATGAAATATAATGTAGTCAAATATATTGAATTCAACAAAAAGTATATTTCCAGCTTTTCTAACTTAGCGTTATTTATAAATATTCCGCTAAATATATATATAAATATTGAGGCAATAAATAAAAATGTTACCCCATATATTTTTGCACCAAACTCAAATAATATCTTTCGTTTCTTGTATGCCATAACAAAAGGACCAAATGTTATAATTACATACAAAATATAATTTATTATCTCTGCATACCCTAAATCAAGTGACTCAAACAATATAGCTAAAATTGTAAAAAATATAATAATCTTATTAAGTATTTTTATATCTATTAAATATGCACTAACGACTTTGAGTAAATTTGCTGTAATTACAAACACCGTTATTAGCTTAAATGTTGTGTACATATTACTTTTTAAAAAATCAAAAACGTCAACTACTACAAAAATATTAATACATAAAGTAGCTATTATAAAATTTTTAATCGTCTCCTTAACTCTATCTAATACCAAAATTTTATAGCTTATGTATCCGTATACTGTAAATAAACACAAAGAGAATAGTTGTATATTATAAATGCTATTATTTCCCAAATGACTAAGGACGAAATAACTAATCACACCTTGAACTATTATACATAAAACTAATAATACACTTTTTCTATTTATCATATACAGTACCTTCCATTTATCATGTTATTTTTAATTAATATCTGACTTTCTAAATATTAATATTGTT
>NZ_GL397073.1 GCF_000146345.1 Peptoniphilus duerdenii ATCC BAA-1640
CCGGCAATAACTTACTCTCCCAGGCCGTTACCAGCCAAGTACCATCAGCGCATGAAGGCTTAACTTCTGTGTTCGATATGGGTACAGGTGGATCCCTTCTGCTTTTGTCACCGGATATTACTGCAAAATCTTTTTGGTCAAGTCTTCGACCTATTAGTACTCGCTAGCTTAAAACATTTCTGCTCTTACACCTTGAGCCTATCTACCTCATTTTCTTCAAGGGGTCTTATCTTTCGAGGGAAATCTCATCTCGAGGGGGGCTTCGTGCTTAGATGCCTTCAGCTCTTATCCCTTCCAAACTTAGCTGCCGAGCCATGCACCTGGCGGTACAACTCGTTCACCAGAGGTTTGTCCATCCCGGTCCTCTCGTACTAAGGACAGCTCCTCTCAAATTTCCTACGCCCACGACGGATAGGGACCGAACTGTCTCACGACGTTCTGAACCCAGCTCGCGTGCCTCTTTAATGGACGAACAGTCCAACCCTTGGGACCTACTTCAGCCCCAGGATGAGACGAGCCGACATCGAGGTGCCAAACCTCCCCGTCGATGTGGACTCTTGGGGGAGATAAGCCTGTTATCCCCGGGGTAGCTTTTATCCGTTGAGCGATGGCCCTTCCACTCGGTACCACCGGATCACTAAGTCCTAGTTTCCTATCTGCTCGACTTGTTGGTCTTGCAGTTAAGCTCCCTTCTGCCTTTATACTCTTCGCACGATTTCCGTCCGTGCTGAGGGAACCTTTGAACGCCTCCGTTACTCTTTAGGAGGCGACCGCCCCAGTCAAACTGCCCGACTGACAGTGTCCCTCTCCCGGTTTCACGGGAGTCGGTTAGAATTCTAGTATTAAAAGGGTGGTATCCCAAAGGTGACTCCGCAAATACTGGCGTACTTGTTTCTCAGTCTCCCACCTATTCTGTACATTTAATCCCAAAATCCAATGTCAGCCTACAGTAAAGCTCCACGGGGTCTTTCCGTCCTGTCGTGGGTAAGCGGCATCTTTACCGCTACTACAATTTCACCGGATCCTTTGTTGAGACAGTGCCCAAATCGTTACACCTTTCGTGCGGGTCGGAACTTACCCGACAAGGAATTTCGCTACCTTAGGACCGTTATAGTTACGGCCGCCGTTTACTGGGGCTTCAGTTCTGAGCTTCGCTTGCGCTAACTCTTTCCCTTAACCTTCCAGCACCGGGCAGGTGTCAGCCCCTATACTTCGTCTTTCGACTTTGCAGAGACTTGTGTTTTTGGTAAACAGTCGCTTGGGCCTTTTCACTGCGGCCTTCCATTTCTGGTTAGGCTCCCCTTCTCGCTAACTTACGGGGTCATTTTGCCGAGTTCCTTAACAAAGGTTCTTCCGCGCGTCTTAGGATTCTCTCCTCTCCTACCTGTGTCGGTTTACGGTACGGGCGATATCTTACTTGATAGTGGCTTTTCTTGGCAGTGTGGAGTCGGCTCCTTCTCTACTTATTTTCGATCCACATCACACTTCATCCTTACGGAAAGCGGATTTGCCTACTTTCCAGACTTTGTGCTTGTACGCCTCACCAACTGGGCGCTACGCTTATCCTCCTGCGTCCCCACTTACTTTTTGTCGCTTGATATCGGTACAGGAATTTCAACCTGTTGTCCATCGACTACGCCTTTCGGCCTCGCCTTAGGTCCCGACTTACCCTGAGTGGACGAGCCTTCCTCAGGAATCCTTGGGTTTTCGACGGGTGAGATTCTCACTCACCTCTCGCTACTCATGCCAGCATTCTCTCTTGTATGTTGTCCACAGTGCCTTACGACTTCTGCTTCGTCCTGCATACATTGCTCCTCTACCAATTACGTTTGTAATTCCACAGCTTCGGTATCTGATTTAGCCCCGGTTATCTTCGGCGCAGAGTCACTTGACTAGTGAGCTATTACGCACTCTTTGAATGCATGGCTGCTTCTAAGCCAACATCCTAGTTGTCTCAGTAACTCCACATCCTTTTCCACTTAATCAGTATTTTGGGACCTTAGCTGGTGGTCTGGGCTCTTTCCCTTTCGACTATGAAGCTCATCCCACATAGTCTGACTCCTTAGTTTGTGATTCGGTATTCGGAGTTTGATAGGTCTCGGTAACGTATAACGCCCCTTGACTATTCAGTGCTCTACCCCCGCGTCACTTTAACTAAAGGCTAGCCCTAAAGCTATTTCGAGGAGAACCAGCTATCTCCGTGTTCGTTTGGCTTTTCACCCCTATCCTCAGGTCATCCGATAGCTTTTAAACGCTACCCGGTTCGGGCCTCCATTAAATTTTACTTTAACTTCACCCTGCCCAAGGATAGATCACACGGTTTCGGGTCTATGACAAATAACTTACGCCCTTTTAAGACTCGATTTCTCTACGGCTTCGAAACTTAATTTCTTAACCTTGCTTTTTATCATAACTCGCTGGCCCGTTCTACAAAAAGTACACGATCCTGGTTAACACCAGTTTCGCTGCTTGTAAACACTAGGTTTCAGATTCTATTTCACTCCCCTCCCGGGGTTCTTTTCACCTTTCCCTCACGGTACTTGTTCGCTATCGGTCACCAAGTAGTATTTAGCCTTAGGGGGTGGTCCCCCTGTGTTCCCACTAGGTTTCTCGTGCCTCGTGGTACTCTTTTGTGCCTGCTATCGTCGTTTTCGTCTACGGGACTGTTACCTTCTTTGGTGGACCTTCCCAGGTCCTTCGACTAACTATTTTTGCTTTATGCACGGTTGGGCTCTATCCCGTTCGCTCGCCGCTACTTAGGATATCGATGTTTCTTTCTTTTCCTCCAGCTACTTAGATGTTTCAGTTCGCTGGGTTCGCTTCTCTTACACTATTTATTCATGTAAGGATTCCGCTTATGCGGTGGGTTGCCCCATTCGGAGATCTACGGGTTATGGGTTACTTGCGCCTTACCGTAGCTTTTCGCAGCTTGTCACGTCCTTCTTCGCCTCTTGGTGCCTAGGCATCCGCCTAGTGCTCTTATTAACTTGACCTTTATTAATTAAACTTACTGTTTATTAATTTTCCAGTGATTTTGTCTTTCTTCTTTTTCTCTTTGATTTCTCATTCTTGAAATTTGATTGATTGACATAATCTTGATTTTGCAGTTTTCATGGTTCTTTTCGCTGTCTAGCGAAGG
>NZ_GL397074.1 GCF_000146345.1 Peptoniphilus duerdenii ATCC BAA-1640
TTTGAAGAAGAAAGAATATGTTTAGGTTATGTAAAGGATATTTATTTAAATTTATTTTTAAGGTTATAATAATCATCAATTCTTGACATCACCAGGGTTATACCCATTCGACTACGGGTGTCGGTAAACCTCCACCCACCTCTCAGGGCGACTGCCTTCCTTGTTTGTAGTTAAAATAAAAAACTTTTAATTTCTTTGGCACTTTTTGTCTCTTTTTACTATTTGTATTTAGAAGCAAGAAAAAGATGCTTCTACTTTAAATAAAGGAGGTGAAATTTTGAGCTCAAAACTCCGAGGGTGTCCTCCCGTTGAGAGGAGGCTCATCAAGAACAATTTCCGTTCGAGGTACAATGTTCCAATTCGCTACATCGTCATTCACGATACTGGAAACCCTAGTCCTACTGCTGATGCTATGAATCATTTCCGCTATTTTAACGGCGGTTACAGAGGGGCTTCGGCACATTACTTCGTGGATGATAAGAGGATCGTGCAGATCGTTATTGACAGATATGCTGCGTGGCATTGTGGCGATGGTAGGGGAAGGTTCGGTATTACCAACTCCAATTCTATCGGTGTCGAACTTTGTATCAATCGTGGAAATAACATGGCTAAGACTTATGACAAAGCTATTGCTTTGGTGGTAAGTCTGATGCTGAGGTACGACATCCCGATTTCCAGAGTTGTGAGGCACTACGATGCTTCTCGCAAGAGGTGTCCTGGTCACATGTATGGTAATAATTGGGAAAAATGGCACAGTTTCAAAGAAAATTTAAGGAGGATTTATGAAGAAACTAAGATTAGACAGAAAAGTAATTGAAAATGGCAAGACCAAAGTAAACAAGAAGTATTTGCCAAAATTATCTGAGGAAATCACTGATGAAATTATTAAAGGTTTAAAGTCAACTTTGACCTTTATCACTGAAGAAAAGACTTTAGTTAAAATCGAAGAAACAGAATATTAAGGAGGATTAAATGAAAATTAAAAAAACAGCAGTTTTTAGATTCAAGGATTCAACTGGAAAGGTATTTCCGATTTCTATTGACAATCCAAAAGAGGATCTAAAACTTTCAGAAGTCAATCAATTCACATCCTATGTAGTAGATAAAGATGTTTTTAGACCTTATGATTCAAGGGTAGTAGAATTTGTTGGTACAGAAATTGTAACTGTTACTAGAGATGCATTGAAATAATGGAAGAAATTTTACAAATCGTATCAAACATAGGATTTCCCATGGCGGTCGCAGTGTACCTCCTCGTTAGACTCGAGGGCAAACTGGATGCACTGACCCACGCCTTGCAGGATTTGACTGAAAATATTAAACATGGTATTAATTGAAAATAACCAGGAAGATGATGTTCCCGGTTATTTTTTTTTTATTTTTTGTTTTTTTGGGGTTTTCGGTCATCAGTGTTTGTCCTCACCAGGGTTATACCCATTCGAAGCCCTAGCCGAAATCTCCGATTTCGTAGCAGGTCTCGTGCAAAGAGTTCCAAAGAAGCCGAATGAAATGAAGGATGATTTGTTGAACTCGACTGCTCGGCTATGGAAGCAAAATGCTTCCGCTACAAAAATACCTCATTCCTAAAATTCCTTTAATAACAATTTCAGAACATTCCTCCGATCTATCCCATAGAATCCTTAATCACTATCCTGGTATAGACACAACCTAAGCTGCTACAAGTGATTTTTGCTTTCGGCGTTAAGAAATTTTCCACTGTTT
>NZ_GL397075.1 GCF_000146345.1 Peptoniphilus duerdenii ATCC BAA-1640
TATTAAAATTGTTAAGATAATGTCATTGATTTCTGAAAGGTTCAATTTAAAAATTCCGTACAGAGATTTTTTAAAGTATGATACGATTGAAGAATTAACTAAATTCATTATAAAAAAATCTGAGAAGTCTGAGAAAACCGAATCTGCTGAACAAAGAATTTATAAATATTATGAGCATAATTCAGACAACGAATATGAAGAGTTTCCACTAACTGATGTTCAGATGGCATACTTATTAGGCAGAGATGAAAAATTTGCATTAGGTGGAGTATCTACACATGGATATTATGAAATTTTAACAGACATGGACATATCATTATTAGAGTATAGATTAAATAAAATAATTAAATCTCAATCTATGTTTAGAACTTTATTTTCGCCAAAAGGCACACAAAAAGTTTTGAAAGACATTCCTTATTATAAAATTGTTGTAGAAGATGTTCAAATTTGTCCAAAAGAGGTTTTGAAAACAAAAATAATTAATGAAAGAAAGAGAATGTCGCATCATGTATTTGATGTTAGTGAATGGCCTCTTTTTGAGTTTAAAGCATTTAAAATTAGCGAGTCTGAATATTATCTATTTATTGGAATAGATTTATTAATTGCTGATGGAAGTAGTATGAGAATATTAGTTAAAGGTTTGTTAGAGAATAATGATGAGATATCAAAAAATCTATTTAATTATAAGGATTATGTAGAAGCATTAGAAGATTTTAAGAATAGTGAAACATATTTAGATGATAAAAAATATTGGTATGATAAAATTTCATTATTGCCCCCTGCACCAGAATTACTATTAAAAAGAAGTATTGACGAAATAAATAGACCACACTTTAGACGATGTGAAAATATTATATCCAATGAATTATGGCATAAGATTAAATATATAGCAAAGAGTAAAGGTATAACAGTATCTTCTTTACTATATTCAGCATATGCATATATTTTAGGATATTGGAGTAATCAACCAGAATTAACCTTAAACGTCACAGTATTTACAAGGTATCCTTTTAATGAAAATGTTAATAATATAATTGGTGACTTTACATCGGTTATATTAGTTGATACTAATGTAAGAGATGTAATAAACTTTTGGGATTTCGCAAAAAATAGTCAAGATAAAATGTTTGAAGCGTTAGAGCATAGGCATTATGATGGAATTAATGTTATACGAGAAATAAAAAAACAAAAAGGATTGCAAGATCAAGCAATAATGCCAGTAGTGTTCACAAGCTTATTATTTTCAATGGATAATGATGATAATTCTACAATAAATGATTTAGGCGAAATAAAGATGGGCGTGAGTCAAACTTCGCAAGTTTATTTGGATTATCAGGTTATGGAAACTAAGGAAGGCTTGTCTATTACATGGGATTATGTAGAAGAACTATTTGATGAATCTATGATAAATCAAATGTTTAATCAGTATATTTCTTTGGTAGAGAGTTTGGCTGGAGAAAACATTGCTTATCCAGATTTAAGCGTGCACGATAGTAATTTAGTGAAGACATATAATGAAACTAAAGAAGAAATCCCATCTACTACAGTGCAGGATGAATTTAAAAAGATAGTAGAAAAATAC
>NZ_GL397076.1 GCF_000146345.1 Peptoniphilus duerdenii ATCC BAA-1640
GGATAGGCTACACTAAATAGGACAAAATAAAATCGAACATGATATACTAAACAAAATAGTAAAACCCAAAGAAAAGGAGACAAGGAAATGGTAAAACATTACGAAGAAAACTTTAAAAAGCAAATAGTAGAAATATACAACCAAGGAAACTATACATACAACAAGCTAGGAGAAGAATATCAAATAGCCCCATCCACAATAAGAGGCTGGGTAAAAAGGTACAACAACACACAATCATTTGACATAAACGACAACAGAACAGAAGAAGAAAAAGAAATAATAAGACTAAGAAAACAACTAAAACAACTAGAAATGGAAAATGATATTTTAAAGCAAGCAGCACTACTGCTAGGGAAAAGATAAAGCTCATAATCTCAAACAGAGAAAAATATAGCATTAGTGCAATGTGTAAAATACTAGGAATAACAAGAAGCCTCATATACTACCACCTTGACAAAGAAAAAGAACAAGAACAAAAGCCCCTAGAACAAGAAGAGCAAATAGAAAAAGAAATAAAAGAAATATTTAGAAAAAGCAAAAACAACTACGGAACAAGAAAAATAAAAGTAGAACTAGAAAATAAAGGATACCAAGTATCCAGAAGAAAAATCTCAAGAATAATGAGAGAAAATAAGTTAGTATCAAACTATGCAGTAAAAGAATACAAAGTAGAAAAAACAGTAAGTAACGAAAGTAAAATAGAAAACAAAATAGACAGACAATTTAATGAAAGAGAAAAACTAGAAGCAATAGTAAGTGACTTAACATACGTAAAAGTAGGAAATAACTGGAACTACATATGTACCATAATAGACCTGCACAACAGAGAAATAATAGGCTATGCAGCAGGATCAAAGAAAGATGCAAACCTAGTAAAAGAAGCAATATACAACATAAAAGAACCATTAAACAAAATAAAAATATTCCACACAGACAGAGGGAAAGAATATGACAACAAGAAAATAGAAGAAATCCTAAAAACATTCGGAATAGAAAGATCCCTAAGCAAAAAAGGAAGTCCGTATGACAATGCAGTAGCAGAAACAATAAACAAAGCAATGAAAACAGAATTCATATACCAAAGAAAATTTAGAAACCTAAAACAGCTGCAACAAGAACTAGCAGAATATGTCTACTGGTACAACAACATAAGACTACATGGATCATTAGGATACATGAGCCCGAGAAAATACAGAGAATTAGAACTGATTTCAACAAACAAATAAAATATATGGAGAAATAGTCAAGGGAGAATCGTAAGATTCTGGCGTAGCCGAACCCTTGACTATTTAGGAATATATTTTAGAATGTTTTGAAATCAGTCTAATGATTTATTCGATTTTGAATTGTCCTAAAAAGTGTTGACATACC
>NZ_GL397078.1 GCF_000146345.1 Peptoniphilus duerdenii ATCC BAA-1640
CCTGACAAGGTAATGGTTAAAGATAAAGATGGAAGTATCACTTGTAAAGAATTAGATGAAAAGTCGGCTCAAATATGTAATTTCTTAATTGAGAAAGGAATAAAACAAGGGGATATAGTAGCAGTTTTAGGAGAGAGAAAAAAGGAAACAATAATAAATATTCTTGGAATACTAAAATCGGGAGCGGCTTATGTAGCTATTGATCCAGAACATCCATTAGAAAGACAAAAATATATTTTAGAAAATAGTAGGAGCAAATTATATATTGATAGAGATTTTTATGGAAAGAATAAAGTTTCTAGTTATTCAGCCATTAATCCTCAAATTGAATATGATCCAAAAGGATTAGCATACATTATTTATACATCAGGAAGCACAGGGAGACCAAAAGGTGTAGCAATAACACATGAATCTGCTATGAATACAGTTATAGATATAAATCAAAAGTTTGGTGTCAATAAAGAAGATAATATAATAGGTTTATCTTCAATGTGTTTTGACTTATCAGTATATGATATATTTGGAAGTTTGTCTACAGGGGCAACACTTGTAGAGATACCAGATATTCATGATATGAACTATATATCTGAGATTATTGAAAAAGAAGATATAACAATTTGGAATTCTGTTCCTGCGGTAATAGATATGCTGATTATTCATAATGATGCACAGAATAATTATGTAGAAACAGGATCAGAAGACATCATAGAAGTAAAATTATGGGGAGATAGTTTAAGATTAGTATTATTAAGTGGGGATTGGATACCAGTAAGTTTACCAGATAAAATCAAAGAGCAGTATGAAAATGCAGAGATAATAAGTTTGGGCGGAGCTACTGAAGCATCAATATGGTCAATATATTATCCAATTGAAAAGGTAGATACTTCTTGGAAGAGTATTCCTTATGGCAAGCCTTTAGCAAACCAAGAATATTATGTATTAAATTATGATTTAAAAGATTGTCCGGTTGGAGTTGCAGGGGAATTGTATATAGGTGGCAAAGGGTTAGCAAGAGAATATTACAGAGATGAAGAAAAGACAAACTCTGCATTTATAAACCATTCTAAG
>NZ_GL397079.1 GCF_000146345.1 Peptoniphilus duerdenii ATCC BAA-1640
AGGAGTAGAAGAAATAGGAAGAATGTACAAGTACGACATCCTACTATCAAGCTCCTATGGAGACTCAGAAGTAGAAGTCAAATTTGCAAAACTACTACTACAAAAACAAGTAGAAGGAATAATAGTAATCTCAGACACACTAAACACAAAACTACTATATAGACTAGAAGAATCCAAAATACCATATATAAACGTAAACAGATTCTACAACGTAGATGAACACTACACAGTAGGAGTAAACCACAAAGACGGCACCTACCAAATGACCAACTACCTAGTAGAAAACGGACATAAAAATATAGGATTACTATATGTAAGAAAAGACTTCGACAGAACAGAAGAAAAAATAAAAGAAGACGGATACCTAGAAGCACTAGAAGAACACGGCTTGGTAAAAAATACAATAGGCATAGAAGGCATCAGAGAAAAAGATGTAGCAGGAATAATGGATAAAGTAGAAGAAAAAATAAAATCCGGAGTAACAGCCTTCGTAACCACCCAAGACGAATTAGGAATCCATTTACAAAACGCACTCCTTGACAGAGGATACAAAATACCAGAAGACGTATCCGTAACAGGGTATGGCGCAACAGAAATGACAGAACTAACAAGACCAAAACTAACCTCAGTCAAAGTGCCATACTATGACATAGGAGCAGTAGCAATCAGAAGAATTCTAAAAGAAATCAAAAAAGAAGAATCAGAAGACAAAGTATACTTGCCAGCAAGAATAGTCGAAAGAGATTCAGTAAAGAAAATAAAATAGAATTAAACATAAATATAATAGATAGAAAATGAAAAAGTAAAAGACTTCATGAAAAAAATGGAGTCTTTTTTTATATAACCATTGCCAAAATAAAAAAACTATGTTAATCTATAAAACGCCGCAGAAAAAGAAGAAAAACAATCAATAATAGAAACGTAAAAAAAAAC
>NZ_GL397080.1 GCF_000146345.1 Peptoniphilus duerdenii ATCC BAA-1640
AAAGAATAGAGTTAGATAAATATCAGATATTTATTTACATATGTTATAATTTTTGAAATTATTTCATTAGCAAAGGATAAATACTCGGAAGTTTACCCGTTTGACTTCTGGTTCCACCGATGTTGAACAGTTTGAAGTGGAAATTTAAGAACAGGTTGCAGCCATTTATTTGCAAATTTATAATATAATATTAATTAAGAATGAAAGGACCAATTATAGGAGGTTTTATGGGTAGTAATTTATATTTTGTATTTTTAGGTGTAAATGTTTTAATTATTATCTGTAATTATAATCTTTTAAAACATCCAAAGCCATATCCACCTAAGGAAATTATAAAAGAATTTAAAAGTGGAACGGTGAGATTATCTTCATCTAAGTATATAGGGATGTCTCATTATGTTATTCCAAGACTCGTTAAAAGTGAATCGAATTGGATAGATGGAAACGCCTATTGGTATAGATCTGGCGTTAAGTTAGGAATTGTAGACTTAGTTATTACGCTTATTACAATGATATTAGGAGAAGTCTTTAATCTATATGACTATCTTATTGGTTTATTTATTATAATAATACCTTCGGCTTTAGGAATGATATACATGTGTTATCGAATGGAAAAATATATTTTAAAAGATTAAAATTAGTAAATATATTTGTTGAATTAATAGTTAATATGAAACGATTAAAAATAAAACATTTTTATGTTTTATTTTTTTGTTTGTCTTAAATGGGTCCTCGGAGGTTTACCCGTTGTTGAGATGGTATTCTTTATAAAATTCCAAAGGAATACAGTCACCCTGAGCATAAGCGACGAAGGAGCTGGAGTCGAATGGGTATAACCATGGTATGAATAAGTACGGATGATTATTATAAAAACACAATAAATATAATTAAATATCCTATGTCTAACCTAATCCTATGCTGTCTTCTTCAAA
>NZ_GL397081.1 GCF_000146345.1 Peptoniphilus duerdenii ATCC BAA-1640
CCTCTTTCGATTTCATTTCTTTGCACTCCTCTTAGTAGTGCTCCGATGTTATCTCCTGCTTGGGCTTGGTCTAGTAGTTTCTTGAACATTTCTACTCCGGTTACTACTACGCTTCTTCTTTCTTCGGATAGTCCTACGATTTCTACGTTGTCTCCTACTTTTACTGTTCCTCTTTCTACTCTTCCTGTTGCTACTGTTCCTCTTCCTGTGATTGAGAAGATGTCTTCTACTGGCATTAGGAATGGTTTGTCTGTGTCTCTTTCTGGTTGTGGAATGTAAGCGTCTACTTCTTCCATTAGTTTTACTATTTTGTCTCCCCATTCTCCTTCTGGTTCTTCTAGGGCTTTTAATGCTGATCCTACTACGATTGGTGTGTTGTCTCCGTCGAAGTCGTATTCGCTTAATAGGTCTCTTACTTCCATTTCTACTAGTTCGATTAGTTCTGGGTCATCTACTTGGTCTTCTTTGTTTAGGAATACTACTATCTTTGGTACCCCTACTTGTCTTGCTAGTAGGATGTGTTCTCTTGTTTGTGGCATTGGTCCGTCTGCTGCACTTACTACTAGGATTGCTCCGTCCATTTGTGCTGCTCCTGTGATCATGTTCTTTACGTAGTCAGCGTGGCCTGGACAGTCTACGTGTGCGTAGTGTCTGTTTGGTGTTTCGTATTCTACGTGTGATGTTGAGATTGTGATTCCTCTTTCTCTTTCTTCTGGTGCTTTGTCGATGTGTGCGTAGTCTACGTATTCTCCTGATCCGTATCTCTTGTTCATTACTAGTGTTATTGCTGCTGTTAGTGTTGTTTTACCGTGGTCTACGTGTCCTATTGTTCCTATGTTTACGTGTGGTTTGTTTCTTTCAAAATGCGC
>NZ_GL397082.1 GCF_000146345.1 Peptoniphilus duerdenii ATCC BAA-1640
TTAACTTCTTTGCTTCTTCGATTTTCTTATCTAATTCTTCTTTTAGCTTTTTAATTTCTTCTTCAGAAGCTTTTTGTTTTTCTTCTAGTCCTTTAATCTTATCTTCTAATTCTTTTTTTGTATTTTCAGAAAATTCTTTTAAACTATCAATAGTCTTTTGAAGCTCTTCAATTTTTTTACAGCATTCTGACTTAGAATTTTCTGTCTCTTTCTTTTTAGACTCAAGGTCTTTTATCTTAGTATCTTTTTCATCAAAAGCTTTTTCCAAACCTTTAATTTTATTATCTTTATCTTCAATTTCTTTAGTCTTCTTTGCTAGTTCACCTTCTAAAAACTCGAGCTTTTCTTGCATTTCTTTGATTTTATTTTCGTTTTTATCGGTCTTTTCTTTCTCAGCTTCTAACTCCCATTTTGTAGATGAATAATCTTCTTTTAGTTTTGCATTTTCATCTTGTAATCTTTTTAGTTCATCTTTAAGCTGAGTAATTTCTGCTATTAGTTCATCATTGTTAGAATTTTTAAGATCCTCAATTTCTTTATTCAATTGAGCAATCTTATTATCTTTATCTCTAATCTCTTCTTCTAGCTTAGCCTTTTCTTGTTTTAGTTTCTCTCCATTATCTTTGCAAGATTCTAACTTTTCCTTTAATTCATCTATCTTTGATTGGTCTTCTTGTTTCTTATCATTTAAGTCTTTAATCTGATTTTCTAAGTCCTTAATGTTTTTAGTTAAATCATCAATCTTATTGTCCTTTTCATCAATATCTTGTCCTGTCAAATC
>NZ_GL397083.1 GCF_000146345.1 Peptoniphilus duerdenii ATCC BAA-1640
CAATAAAAATCCACCGGCGTAGCCGGTGGTTTTTCCTATGCGGTCCAAAGGACCTTTTCTACTAGCTGCGCCTCAAGGACGCCTGTGGTTTGCCACTTGCAATTTCTACTTGCTAACCCCTGAAGGGGTCTACATTATCCATTGTTATTTGTCCACTTAGTTCATCTTCTTTTAGTTGGTTTTTTATATATTCTTTTATTGCTTGCGTATTCTTTCCTGCCGTATCTACATAATATCCTCTGCACCAAAATTGCCTTCCTCGGTATTTGTATTTTAAGCTTCCCCATTTTTCGTATATCATTATGCTACTTTTCCCTTTTAAAAATCCCATAAAGCTTGATACACTTAGTTTTGGTGGTATCTCTAGTAGCATGTGCACATGGTCCGGACATACTTCTGCTTCTATTATGTTTACTTCTTTCCAATTGCATAATTCTCTTAGTATTGCTCCTATTTCTAATCTCTTACTTCCATAAAATACTTTTCTCCTATATTTCGGCGCAAATACTACATGGTATTTACAATTCCATTTTGTGTGTGATAGACTATGCGTATGTGATAAATTCATTAAAATTCCTCCTGTTATTTTTGTGTTTTGGTAAACCACTTTTTTATTTTAACATGGAGGTCTTTTTATTTGTTTTTCATCGCTAAAGCTAAACGGAACCCCCGGTCTAACCGGGGGTTTTCTAATTACAAAAAGCACC
>NZ_GL397084.1 GCF_000146345.1 Peptoniphilus duerdenii ATCC BAA-1640
TTTTCGAGAGACGTTAATTCCCTCCCTCTCCCTCGTAAAAAAAGATTTGAAGAAGAAAGAATAGGTTTTAAAGAAGTGTTGGATATTTATTAATATTTACATTTATTTTTAAGGTTATAATAATCATCAATTATAGACTCCACCAAGGTTATACCCATTCGACTCCAAAGGCTACGCCTTTTCCGCTCAGGGTGACTGTCTTCCTTAGGGATTTCTTAGTAGAGATCCTTCGACTTCGACGGTAAACCGTCTTAGCTCAGGATGACCAAGTGGGAGGGTGTTCGCTATTGCAAGTTGACGACAGTTGGTAGGACTTTGTAGCGTCGAAGCCCTAGCCGAAATCTTCGATTTCGCAGCAGGTCTTGTGCAAAGAGTTCCAAAGAAGCCGAATGAAATGAAGGCTGATTTGCAGAACTCGACTGCCTCTCAGGGTGACTGTCTTTCTTAGGGGATTTCTTAGTAGAGATCCTTCGACTTCGACGGTAAACCGTCTTAGCTCAGGATGACCAATTGGAATTAGCGTCGCTCTATAAATGTTAATAATTTGCAAATTCTATTGTAGCCTCTCGGCTGTGGAATCAAATTGCTTTCGCTACGGGTAGTCATACGTGTTGACTCCACAACGCAAAAACATTTTCCTCTCTACTATACATCACCGCAACCTTTGAT
>NZ_GL397085.1 GCF_000146345.1 Peptoniphilus duerdenii ATCC BAA-1640
GCTACGCTCAGACAGTGGAAAATTTCTTAACGCCGAAAGCAAAAATCACCTGTGGTGGCATAGGTTTAAATCTGTAATAGACATTGATTAAGGATTCTATGGGATATTTCGCAGTTAGATTCTGAATTTGTTATTAAAAGAACTTTAGGAATGAGGAATTTTGTAGCGGAAGCTACCAGCTTCCATATCCGAAGGCTCTGCACGGAAATAAATGATTGATTTAATAAACTTCTGTGGGTCTACCCCTCTACCTGGTCATCCTGAGCGGAAAAGGCGTTAGCCTTTGGAGTCGAAGGATCTCTACCATGGTGTGGTTATGTATTGGTGATTATTATTTTAATTGCCCTACGGATAGCATGAGAGATAATAATTATTAATTAGATTTATAAAATTATTTCATTTGTTTATATTAGGTTAAATATAGCTTATACCCGTTCGACTCACTACGTTCGCTCAGGGTGACTGTAGTTGGGAAGGTTCCGCTACGGGGAGAAAGAATAGCATAGATTATTGTACGGCTTCGCCTGATTTTAATTTTCTCTATGCAAAATTAAAAATCTATCTATAGATAAAGCACCATTTAAATTCCAGTAAATATAATCTTTAAACCTTACTACGACCAAACTATG
>NZ_GL397086.1 GCF_000146345.1 Peptoniphilus duerdenii ATCC BAA-1640
AGATTTATTTTTGTAGAGGAATCAATCTGCTTCCATAGCCGGGCAGTCGAGTTCTGCAAATCAACCTTCATTTCATTTGTCTTCTTTGGAAATGCACGAGACCTGCTACGAAATCAAAGATTTCGGCTAGGGCTTCGACGCTCTACACGAAATAAATTAAGGGATTATTTAAACTGTGATGAGGTCAAGTACGGATGATTTCATTTGCAAGGACTTGGTTAAATACAGCTTATACCCATTCGACTCGGAAATAAATTTCCTCGCTCAGGGTGACGGTAGTTGGGAGAATATTCTCTATAAAAGTACCCAAAGGAAGACAGTCACCCTGAGCGAACGAAGTGAGTCGAACGGGTATAACCTCTGCAGGTCAAACATTGATGACTATTTATTTTGTAGCGGAAGCATTTTGCTTCCACAGCCGAGAGGCTACAGTAAACTTTGCAAATAATTAACACATATTGGGCATCAAGTCTCCCAACTTGTCATCCTGAGCGGAAAAGGCGTAGCCTTTGTAGTCGAAGGATCTGACCCATATTTAACCTACTTAAGACAAAAAATGTAAAAT